>CAZQZS010000008.1:0-3139 GCA_964597895.1 uncultured Candidatus Saccharibacteria bacterium | reverse complement strand
TTTCTCTCCGCCTCTAAAATTAAAATCAATCAGAGATTTAGAACTAAAATAAAAACCCCCCACATTTAGTGGGGGCAAAAACATCTGTTCAGCACTTAGCTGAATGATAGCCGGTTGATCTCACATCATACTTCGGCTGTAGCCGAGGTTCGCTATGGCATCCGTACACCGTAGTTTTTCGCCGAAGTTCTTTGCCGTTAAGCCATACTCCAGGTCTGGTACCGGCATGGATGACCAGTACTGTTTGGGTGGTGGGTTGGCCATCAGGACTGACGATGGTGTGCTCAATCATGATATCGCCTCGACTGTGCTTTGCTACGAATTGGTAAGTAGGCTCAGGCCTTGTTCTCGTAGCTACTGCTGTTGATGTCATTCTAGTATCCTCCTCATATGTATTGTGTAAGACGTATTACCCAAAAGTAATACTTATTGATATTACACCTTTGATTTGACTAAGTCAATAATCACTCCAAGTGCACCTGTTCTAGGTAAGGCTGAGCCAGTTTAAGTAACCCCTGTTTATAATTATTGTCATCTGGTAAGGTTAACACCCGCTCCGATATCTCTTTGCTTAATTTAAGCGCTTCAGTGGTGATGAACTTTGGGTACCGGAAATTAAAGCCAGATTGCTCTTGGCCAAATAAATCTCCAAATCCTCGCTGAGCTAAATCATGCTCTGCCAAAATAAATCCATCAGTGATTGTTTCAAAAATTTTGAGGCGGTCGTTATCTAAATGTTGGTCATCTGTAGTAAACAGATAGCAAAAACTAGGGTGCTGGCCACGACCGACTCGGCCGCGCACTTGATGCAATTGCGCTAGCCCAAAATTTTCCGCACCCTCAATCAAGATAACCGTTGCGTTGGGAACATCAATGCCAATTTCTATTACTGTGGTAGCTACTAGGATATCTAGCTCTCCTTTAGCAAATTGGTTCATAACTAATTCTTTGGCAGTAGATTTAAGGCCTCCATAAACGAGTCCTAGCTTGAATTGCGGGAAGAGTTTTTGAAGCCTTTCAAATTCAGTTTTAACGGATTTAATAGCAGATTCGCTTTCTTCCACTTTTGGTGTGATTATAAATGCTTGTCTGCCTATGGAGATTTCTGCCGCAATTTTTTTGTAAGCCTCAGTTCTTCCTGATTCATTAAGCAGTTTAGTCGTAATTTTCTGTCTGCCGGTTGGCAAAGTTTGTAACTGAGAGATTTGCAAACCTCCAAAGAACGACAATGCTAAAGTTCGTGGAATTGGCGTAGCAGACATGGATAGTAGGTGAGGTATGGTTTCTCCTTGGTGCTGTTTGCCTAAAAAGGCCCGTTGGCCAACCCCAAACCGGTGCTGTTCATCAATAATTATTAAGCCTAATTTTGGAAGAGGCAAATCTTGTTTTAAAATTGCGTGCGTACCAATCATAATGCCAAGCTTTTCTGATTCTGCATCTTTCCACCAGTCAGTTTTAGATACTGATTGTTTTCCAGATAAAACAATCCCGCTGGTCAGTAAGCCAATTTGGTCCGTGTATTGTGGTAGAAGTTTTTGGAAAGTTTCGTAATGCTGTTTAGCTAAAATTTCGGTCGGCGCTAAAATCAAAGTTTGGAATCCGGCTTGGTTTGTCATGGCCGCGGCAATCATAGCTACCACGGTTTTCCCGCTACCAACATCGCCTTCCAAGAGGCGATTCATTGGTTTGCCAGATGCTAAATCCTGCAAAATATCCCAAGTCGCTCGTTTTTGTGAATTAGTTAGTGACCAAGGTAATTCGCTCACTAAGTGTTTTATAAATTCAATATCAGTGGCAATGTTTGGTGCTTGGCTATTGGCCAAGGCTTGCTGTTTGATTTGAGCAGCTAACTGCTGTGGAAGCACGTCATCTACTGCCACCCTTAGCCGCGCTCGCTCAATTTGCTGACTAGACTTTGGAAAGTGTAGCTGATGCACAGCTTCAGTTAGGGCTGGTAATCTGTGCTTGTTGATCAAGGCAGGAGAGAGGTAGTCAGTAAATTTCGGGCTGACAGCTTCGTAAGCTAGCTTCACTAATTTTAGTAACCGCAGATTGGTAATCCCAGCGGTTAGATGGTAGATAGGAATTATTTTCCCTGATTCTTCGTTAGCCTCAGAATCAATCAGTTCAAAATATGGATTGGTTAATTGGTTAGTTTTATATAGCTCTACTTTACCTGCAACAATAATATGTTGTCCTTCGGAAAGCTGCTTGACCAAATAAGGCTGGTTAAACCAAATCAGCTTAATTTGGCCAGTGTTGTCCGAAAGTGTGGCTTCGGTGAAACTCAGCCGGCTGCGGAAAGACTTTCTGCTATTGATATTGCTTAGCTGTCCTCGCAAGGTGACCAATTGCTCGGGCCGGGCTTCGCCAATGGCGATCTTTTTGTTGAAATCAATGTATCGAAAAGGGAAGTGAAAAAATAAATCTTCCAAATAAAAAATCCCCAACTTGTTTAGGGTCTTTTTTAGGCTTGGCCCGACACTAGTCAATCGTTCAATTTTGGTGTTGAGGGTAAGCATAGCAGTGGTGCTCCCGGCAGGGATCGAACCTGCGACCTTTCCCTCCGGAGGGGAACGCTCTAATCCACTGAGCTACGAGAGCGCAATCGCGCTAGTTAAAACCG
This sequence comes from uncultured Candidatus Saccharibacteria bacterium, assembly GCA_964597895.1. GTDB lineage: Bacteria > Patescibacteriota > Doudnabacteria > UBA920 > UBA920 > UBA920. Next base: position 513 of record CAZQZS010000008.1, on the reverse strand, counting down.
GACTCTGTGAGCGATTTTTTGGGCAGCCGTTGGTTCTGGTTTTTCGTGCTCAGGCAGAATATCTATCAAGAAATCGCGAATTTCGTCTGCATCCTGGTCTTCTAGCTCAATGGAGAGCAAGTGGTTTAAATATGCAGTGGTTTCTAGGTTTAAAATTTTGTGCTCATGATCATCAACAATCCAGAACTGCCTGATTCTGCTGTAAGGGATTAAATCACCGTTAATGTGAATGCCGCGGTCGCTAATCTGCATGGTGACATGATTGGGCGTCTGGCGAGAAAAGAAATAAATTAGCACGGCTAGAATAATCAAACATGCAGCTCCAAACCAGTCGCGCAAAATAATTTGATAAGCGACCAAAAGTCCTATCACCAAGAACATGGTTATGTACCAGGCTGGGTTTTTAGGGTAGTGCCGGAATTCTGGCGCTTCCCATTCAAAGACAAATAGTGGAGCTTTTGACATTTCTTTTTATTCTAAGAGTGTGCACAATTTTTAACTAAGTAGTGGCGG
>CAZQZS010000007.1:0-28541 GCA_964597895.1 uncultured Candidatus Saccharibacteria bacterium | reverse complement strand
TCATAGTACCAAGGCATCCACCGTATACCCTTCTCTGTTTTAATCTAAAAGATTACACAAAGATTTTGACAAACAATTTGTGATCACCACTTACGTGATGCAAATTGCGATTACTCCTCCGCTAATAATATTAACGAAGCAGATTGGATACAATGTTTGATAATTGGTTCGAGTTACATCAATTCGTAACTCTATATAATTAACACTCTCGTAAAATAAATTTTACGAAATGATTTACCCGTACACCAAAAATTTGGTGTTCGGGTTTACTTACAATATTTGTCCCGGTGGTTGAGTCCGGAACAAAATACCACTATTTAGTTTTCAAAGTACGTGACTGAGTTTCAACTTTGACCGAGGTCTTAGCCTGACAACTTGGAGCATCAATTTTCACATTGAAGATTTGCTCTATTGTCTGAAACTTTTCCAGCCAGATAGCTACTGCTCTTAAATCCGGTAACGACAGGCCTGGTTCCCTAAGTATAGATGGAATGGCATCATACCTGAGAGCAGTAAATATCTAGTTGGAAATTATTAGTAAAAAGAACGAAGAATTTTGGCGACAAAAAAACCGCAAATGCGGTTTGTAATCGGCGTTAAAAGACCGGCTTACATAAACCGCGGAGAGTTAAGGATTAATGAAGAATTTATCATATATTTCTGGTAAATTTCTCAAGTTGCAATTCTTATAGCAATACTAATATATAGAGGCGGCCTTGTCAAGGGTTTTTCCCTGGAAATTTTGGCCAAATCACTGCCTATTCCTGCCGCATAACCAATATAATATCGTCTGGCGTGTAATTAGTCTTATCTGGGCCGTAGGATAGCAAAACTACGACCTCAGAGCCCAGTGGGACATAATCCGCGTCAAACCAATAAGACGTCCCCCAGGGATCCAGAGTACTGGCAGTGCCAGCATAGGGCCCATTCCAATAAGTCACCTCGGTTGCGGTCCACTCGCATGGCAATTCCACAACACCGACCGGTGGTGCACTAGCTAAGCCAGCTGCCGGCTGATTTAATTCCACCTCAGGATTTGCCGAAGATTCGATCGGACAACCATTCGGCCATTTACCAGTATCCGATGCCATTAATTCAATTCCGGTTCTGAACTGTGCCAAGTCTGCTTGAGCCTTAGCAATCCGTGCCGAAGCTCGAGCCCTACCAACGGCTACAAAAATTACTGCAGCCAATAAACCCATAATACCTATAACGATTAGGAGTTCAACCAAAGTAAAACCTTTTTGTGTATGGGTTAATCTAAATGTCATATTCCTAGCTTGCGATCAAATTAAGTAATTGCTTTTCGTTCAGAATGGTTATCTGTAAAGATTTGGCCTTATTAAATTTGGATCCTGGATTTTCACCAACTACGACATAATCAGTTTTCTTTGACACACTCTCTGTTATTTTACCACCTGCGGCTTTAATCCGTTTCTTCGCTTCATCCCGAGACAGGGACTCTAAAGTCCCAGTCACAACAAATGTCTTTCCGGTTAATTGACCAATAACACGTTTAGCAGGATTAATAATTTCTACCCCATTGCTGATAAGCTTCTCAATAAAACGATGGTTCTCTTTATGATTAAACCACTCAAACACGCTTTGGCTTACAATCGGGCCAATATTTTCTATAGAGTTAATCTCATCTGCTGAAGCCGCCTGCAATCTTTTGAAATTCCCAAAGTGCTCTGCTAAATCTTCACTGGTTTGCTCTCCAACGTTAGTTATTCCCAACGCATAAATAAATCGTGCTAAAGAAATTTTCTTGTGCTGTTGAATCGAAGCAATGATATTTTCTGCACTCTTCTCTCCAAAACGTTCTAAAGTATTAATATCACCTGGCTCGAGAGTAAATAAATCTGCGGCATCAGAAATCAAACCCTCATCTTTGAAACGAGTGATAATTTTTGGACCAACCGTGTAAATTTCAAACGCATTCACAAAGTGCTCTATGGCGCGTTGATTCTGAGCTGGACAATCTGAATTGGTGCAATAATAGGCAGCTGATTCTTTACCTCCAACATCACGGCGTTCAACCTTACCATCACAAACCGGACAACGCCGAGGCATGACAAAAGCTTTTTCTGTCCCTGTCCGGAGTTTTGGCAGGACTTCAACCACTTCTGGAATAACATCACCAGCTTTTTGAATCACTACAGTATCTCCAATCTTAATCCCTAACCGATTTATCTGATCCATGTTGTGTAGTGTAGCCTTACTAATCGTGGAGCCAGCAACTAAAGTTGGTTCAAACACCGCAAACGGAGTTAAGACGCCAGTACGGCCAACATTTACACGAATGTCCAAAACACGGGTAGTGGCTTTTTCGGCCGGATATTTGTAAGCAACCATATATCGGGGGGCTTTGCCAACCACACCCAAAAGCTCGTGCAAGGACAATTGGTCAACAGAAACCACAACTCCATCAGTGCCATACTTAAACTTAGGCCTTTTTTGCTCTATATCTTTAATGAACTCCTGCACTTCAGGCAAAGTTTTTGCAACCAGTTCATGATTATCCACCTTAAAGCCAAACTGGCGCAGCAGCTCATGTTCTTGATGATGGAATTTCGGCTCTGGCCATGATTCATCTAAGCGAGCAATATCATAGGCAAAAAAATCCAAGCCACGGCTGGCGGTTAAGCTGGGATCAAGTTGGCGCATTGAACCGGCGGCACTGTTACGCGTGTTGGCGAGCAAAGGCTTACCAGCTACTTCGTACGCCTTGTTCAGCTTATCAAGCTGAGCCTTGCTCATCACGACTTCGCCGCGAACCTCCAATAATCGCGGAATTTTTTCGCCGCGCAAACGCAGTGGTATCATTTTAATCGTCTTGGCATTCTGCGTAACGTCTTCACCGATTTTGCCGTCACCGCGGGTTGCTGCTCTCACTAAGACGCCATTTTCATAAATTAATGAAATCGCCAAACCATCAAGCTTAAGTTCGGCAAAATAACTAAACCTAGTGTTTGGGGACAGCAATCTGGAAATACGCTGCTGCCAAGCTGACAGCTCTTCAAAACCGAACGCGTCATTAAGCGACAGCATAGGCACCGCATGCGCAGCTTTGACAAACTTATCTAAAGGTTTACCGCCCACGCGGTGGGTAGGTGAAGAAGGGTCATCAAATTCTGGAAACTGCTCTTCTAGCCGACGCAACTCTCGAGTCAGCGAATCGTAGATATCATCACTAACCCCAGGGTCATCCAGCACATGATAACGATGGCGCATCTCATCAATCTGCTCGCGGAGCTGTAATATTCGCTTTTTAGCCTCTGTCTTGGTCATATCAACATTATACCGAGTTCTGGGGCTCGTGGGGAGTGTAGTTATGCTAGGTGTAGCTAAAAAACACAAACTATGGGGATAAGTGGGTGGTCAACAACTTCAATCTTCTGTAAAATAATTACATCACTTATGTTGTCCAGCAAAAATAAAATCAAGCTCGCGCCTAGGCTTCGCTGGGGAGTTGGCCGCGACACCAACAAAATTAATTTCTTTAAACTCGGCGGCGGGATATTTTTGGTTCTCAGTGCCGCGTTGATCATCCGCGCCGGCTGGTTGCTATTTGCAGACACTAACCAAAGCCCGACTAACGGCGGGCAGGTTCTCGGTCAGGCAGACAAAGTTTCAGAGGAACAGCTCTTTATTGAATACCAAGTCAAATCAGGCGAGACTTTATTTAGCATAGCCAAAGACCATCAAGTAGAATGGACAATTTTAGCAACCATCAATAACTTAAAAGCCCCTTTCACACTGCAAGTCAATCAAAATCTTATAATCCCCAAACAGTAGTAATTAACAAAACAACCGCCCATACAAACTGAAGCGGTTTTTTGTTTCCTGCTGTACCTTAGGCTAAGCCCTGCTGTAAATCAGCATCTAATCAAAGCCAATGTTTCCGAGTGGAATATCAACTCGGTAAGTTCTAGTCAAACCGGCATAGTCAGCCACTATTTTCAAGACTTTTGAAGCCACATAGGGCAGTCCCTTGGTAAGAGTAGGATTAGAACTGTCATAACTCCAAATACTGATTTGTGCATTTTGACTAGGATGAGTGTTCTGAATCTTTAAGATGTACTGTCGATTGGTAAGAATCGGTACAGGCCAATCATAACGATCACTGCTTTCATTCAAAAGTGCAATGGAATCGGTACCTTGTGAACCATTAATGTCTATCCAATCGGCAGAAATGTCCAAATTTACACCTACATTCCCGATGGGCACTAATTCAAAACTGACTGAACCGATCGCAGTATCCCATGAGCAGTCAGGATTTTCTGGCGGACAGGTCAGCGTAAATAGCGGAAGCTCTCTGGTCTCGCCCGCATAAATTGTTTCTACCCTGGGCACATCGGCCTCATTAAGCAACTCTGGATCTGGATTGTCCAATGAAACTCCGTTCAGTTGACATACTTCTAACGCTGAAGGAAAGCATTTCGTCACGTCAAAGATATCCTCATCAACAAAGCGCTTATACTGAAATAAGGCTAGTTCCGTAACACCCAATGTCGCGTACAAAGCTGGCTCACTGCGAACCACATCGCGAGAAGCACGCAATTCAATAAAAACTATTGTCGACAAACTAAAAGCTATGGCTGTTACTGCCGCCAGAATCAACACAGACATCATTAACGCTACACCAGATTGTTTATTTGGTTGGTACTTCATTTTATAGTGGGGGGATATTATGGACATCACTAGAAATCGTCGTCTGATAAGGGATGATCTGCTCATCGCGCTGACCGGGGTAAACCATAAATTCTGCAAGAATAGTAACCATGGGCTGAATACCTTGGCTAGACCCGCCAAATGGATTTAGGGAAGGACGAACAATAAACCGAAAAGTGTCGGGATTGATGTTGAAATTAGGAGGATTCACCAACTCTTCGGCCACTGTACCACCTTGATTCCGCCGCTCAATATAAAGCTGGCCAGAACCTTCAGCTCCTTCTGATGAACCATCTACTAAATAAATACAAACCTGCGTACCATCGGCGGTACTCATGGCCAAACTTTGATTGCTGGCCTGTGTGTAATTACTGGCAGCACAATTACCAGTCGCCTGAGTGTAATCAATACGGCCGTTTCTAATCTCTCTGGACAAAGTTTCAGTAAACGCTCGTGTGCCCTGTGCGACCTGACGAACAGCCTGAACACGACGATTTACCTGCAGGACATAATCAAACAACGCCAACACTGCCGTGACTACGGTGACAAAAATTGCTGTAGCCACGATGATTTCCATTAACGTAAAGCCTTGCTGTCTGGATAGAGAAAATCTCTGAATCTTGGCCATAATTAATAATCCTTCCAGTTAGTGAGATAGGTTTCTAAAGTCAAACGACAGCTGCCGCTATCAGCTGGGTCAGTGGTCATTGCAGGGCAGCGACGGTCATTCCACCACACATCCACGGAAACCTTGAGCCTAGGACCAGTACTCTGGTCAAAGGGTGGAGTGCTGTCTTCTAAGCTTAAACTCACCCTCCTAGCGAACCCAGAGGTGGCGGTGGAAACCGGTACCCCTGCCAAACCATCAGTAGAATACAACCCGCCGGCAATATTCCCTGGGGTATAATTTAAACCATACAAAGAGCTAGTAGGTACTAATCGCCAATACTCATACTCATCCGGATCACTGGCGTCAAAGCTTAAAAAATATGTGGCATTGCCAAGAGGTGGATACAGATTATAAGTCCCTCCACTCAACCAATCAGAATAGCAAAAGGCGTCACTGCCGCCAGTATAATGATTGTAACAAGTATCTACCAGGGTTCCACGTAGCCAATTAGTATCGCGCATATTGCGCACGGCCTCCAACCCTTCGCGAGCCAAACCAACCGCAATAATCTGCTTAGATACTCCTGAGGTAGCACTCAACCCATAAACGGCCAAGCTAATTGCTGCGCCGATGCCGATAGACAATACCAGCGAAGCCACCAAAGTTTCTACTAAAGTCTGTCCGGCCTGAGGTTGGCGATGCGAATGATGTACAAGCAAGTCTTTCATAAAATCACGATTCACTGTTTAGATGATGGCGGGATATAGGGCTCAACTCGCCCTGTCTGGCTGTCCAAAAACACAGCCTTTTGCTGGGCAGTCTGATCATGCTCAAACACTATGCCTAAATTATATCCAGCTTGCCGAGCTAGCGCGGGAGGGTCAGCCACAAGGCTAGTCAAATATCCGTCGGTACATTCCGAATCTCCGCCTATGTAAACCTTACCGTAAATCACGCTAAAAATTACATAGATACAATCAGGATTCGTTGTACTACTATCTGACCTATCCACCAAATTTAATTCCGACATCGTGATGGATTGTGGTAGGCGACCATTTTCTATGGATTTCACTAGATTCCCGTCGGCATCTATGGCTGACACGCTATATACGTTAGAGTTTGACTCAAATCCCATGACATAAAAATTAGCAGAGCCATGACCTTCAATGTTGCGAGATGAAATAGCATAACCTTGCACCTTGCGAATATTAGTAATTAACTCATTTTGAGCCAATGTTAAATTGCGGCGTGGGGTTTGCTGGCTCCAGCTGATCACTCCTAAGCCTGCCATCAAGACCATAATCAAAAATACTACCAATAACTCAGTTACGGTGAATCCTTGCTGAAATTGATTTTGGTTTCTGGTCATTTTTGCCTTTGTTTTATTATACCACGCTAGAGCCCAAAGCCGATCAGCCCTAAATACCAGTTCCCAATGGCTTCTCCAAACCATAAATTAAGTACACCAGAGACGGCCAAAAAAGTTCCTAAAGGTAATTTACTGCCCATAGATTTCTTACCCAACAATAACAGCGGAACGGCCACGACTGTGCCGATAAAAAAAGCAAGCAAAAAACCAAACCAAACTGCAGGGAATCCTAACACGGCCCCCAAAAACAGGCCAAGCTTGGCATCACCCAATCCGATCCATTTGCCTTGAGAGATTTTCCATATCAAGTAAAACGGCACATAGCCTGCAACTGCGCCAACCAAACTCTCCAAGAGCAAGCCTTGGAGGATGGCGTTGCCAATATAAATATCCCTTCCAAAGTTGGCTGCAAGTATGATTGCAGTGGCTGGCCAAACCACTTTGTCCAATATCAAGTAATGCTCAAAGTCAATCACAAAGATCACCACGAGCACCGCCATGACAAACATCATCATAGCCAAATCAAACCAACCCAAGGCATTAGCGGGAACAAACAAGTAATAAGCAATTAAAAACAACCAGGCTGTGGCTAGTTCAATAATTGGGTATCTGCGACTGATCCGCGTTTTGCAATATCGGCAACAACCTTTAGAAACGATGAAGCTAATAAAGGGGATTAGATCTACAGGTGCAAGGTCTTTACTGCAACTCGGGCAATGAGAACGTCCACTAGCAATTTGTTCACCGCGTGGCAGTCGCCAAATGACAACATTTAAAAAACTGCCGATGGTAGCGCCTAAGCAAAATACCACTAAGGCAGTCCAAAAATCTGGGTTAGGCATTATTTTTTTGAAGCTTTAATGCTGTTCCATCCAGCCTGATATCCTGCCACCCCTTTGGGTAAACAGAAGCGCAGTTCGTAATCACTGCGGAAAGTATTGATATACTCATAATTGGTTGCGCAATTGACAGACAAGAACTGTTGCGGTGGAAAATTGTCGGCATATTGCCTCATAACGTTCTGGTCCGAAAATTCATCTCTGGATGGATAACGATTTTGGTCCTCGTAGAAATATTCTAAGGCTGCTGTTAAAGCAGTCGCATCTTTGATTATCTGGCGGGATTGAGCACTTTTTTGGCCATTAGAAATAGCCAACCACACAGCGCCTATGGTACTTAAAGCAAAAAGAATGATCCCAGAAATTTTTAGAATCTTCCAAAACATCTTATTTAAATTATAGCATTATTGGTCGTTATTGACCCTGCAGGCGCAGCATATGAAAAACTGTCCGTAGCAAAATTTCCAAATCCAGCATGATGCCGCGGTGCTTAATGTAATACAAGTCATACTGCAGTTTCTGCTTTGAACTAGTCAGATCGTTGGCGTATACGTGCAGCTGACTCCAGCCTGTCAGTCCAGGTTTAACAATATGACGTTCATCATAAAAAGGAATTTGATTTTTAAGCTGTTCAACAAAATGGACCTGCTCCGGCCGAGGGCCGACTAAGCTCATGTTGCCCACCAAAATGTTAAAAAACTGTGGTAACTCATCTAATCGCAAACGCCGCAACCAGAAGCCTACTGGAGTAATGCGGCTATCCCCAACTTGCGTCCAAGTATTATTGTCCCCTCCAGACATAGAACGAAATTTATAAAGAGTGAACACATGGCCGTTCTGTCCAACCCGTTTTTGGGTGAAGAGTACTGGGCCATTAGAATCCAACTTAATAAGCGCACCGATAGGAACAAATACTAAAAGAGCAACCAGGCTACCTAGAATCCCCACAACAATGTCAAACAGCCGCTTGAACGCGTCAAACATTTGAAAGCTAGTATAGTTTACTGATTGTAAAAACCACAGCTCATTAAGACCCCATAGCGGGACCGTGCGCTGGGTTAATTCATAAAAACGGTGGTGATCAATAACTTCAACCCCGCGGCGCTTGTAAGCAAACAGTTCGGCGAGCTGGGTATTATTCGGATCCATTGCGCTAGGAATGACTACAGTAGTTTTTTCGTAAACTGTAATATAATCGGGGTTGAACTGGCCAGAAAATTGCCAACCCAAAGTGTTGTTGTAGGCCAAATACTCCTGCAGCTCAGCATCAAAATTGCCCTGATAGAGCATTGGGTGTAGAAATAGTTGCCGCTGCCAAATCCGTGGCAAAAGATACTGTACAAATCCATACCAGAGTGCTAACCCAAAAGCTGTAATTCCCAAGTGCGCCAGCAAAAACCGACGCGGAGTGAGAATTAATTCTGGTTGGAAATAAAAATAAGCTGTAGCAATCACGCCGCAGGTAACCATTGCTACTAAGAGCCGTGAAAAAATCACGGGGCGGGAGCGGAAAGTTGTAAGGTCAAACAAAGTATAAGCAAAAAAAACAGGCAGCCAAAGCATATAAACAATAGAAAAATGTACTAAATGCTGTTGCCAGACTTGTGCCTGCAGCTGGTCCGAATACCACAGCTGCATGGTTAAAAATAGCCCGATGTAGCACCATGCTATGACTGGGAAAATGAGCAGCCAAAATCTTGTAGTGTGACCAATTGACATGATTAATATTTTCTAAATTCATAATACCAAGATTTGGGCATATACCTGTTACCCAAGCTGTTGATGAGGAAGCCGACAGGAATCAATATTAGCCAAATAGGGACATACTTCAACCAACTTTCAAAAACTAAATTTGGTTTAGAAAAAGCATGTAGAGAGAAAATGATTCGGCCCAACCAAGTATCGCGCCAATTACCAATACCTAATTGGTGATCAGCCACAACATCCTTTTGGGAAAGGAGATAGTAAAGTATGACATGGTCGGAGAAGCCTTCGGCTCGCTTTTTGACCAGCTCAAAACCTAAGGGTAATAACACTTTCTCTAATTCACCGTCCTGCATAATTCTGACATGGTGCATTTCTGCGGCATAGGTTGGTCTGATTTTCCCAAGCCAGGCTTCGGACTTTGGGTGAGGCAAATTTACGATCAGCTTGCCGCCACTCTTAATCGTTCGAGCAATCTCGCTTATAGCTTTTTCCAAATCATCGACGTGTTCCAGAACATCATAAGCATAAATGGCATCAAAAAAATTGCCCTCAAACTCCAGCTTTTCAGCCGGCATGGTATAAAATTTGACTTGTGGGTACTGTGCTCGAGCTAGTTCGATAGATGACTCTGTCACGTCCACTCCATAGACCTCAGCATGGTATTTTTTGCGCAAGTAGTCGGCATGGCGTCCCTTGCCGCAACCCAACTCAAGTATTCTTAACATAGTTTGATTTTAGCCAATGAGTCATGATTCGGACAAGAGCCAGAAAAAATAGGCCTGCCGCCAAAAATGGTCTGGCAATATACCCTACTACCCCTCTATTATGTTTAGTCCAATAACGGTACATACCTTTGTGAGAATGCAGAATCATTTTAGCCTTAACCTGTTTTATGGACTGACCGTAGTGATGAATAATTTGTGCACCCGAGTAAAACCAAATTTGCCAACCGGCTTGCTTAGTACGATAACAGAGATCCACCTCCTCAAACAGCATAAAGAACGATTCATCAAACCAGCCTACCTCATCCAGAACCTGTTTCCTAATCAGTAAGCAGGCGCCTTCCGGTTGATCTACCTGGCGAGTACTTTGGTGATCAAAGTCCAACATTTTGTAGCGGCGGAACAATGCCACTCTCGGAAACAATCTGCTAAAGCCGCTCAGCTCATAAAACATGTTAGTCACAGTTGGAAATTCGCGACAGGAGCGTTGTACACTGCCGTCGGAATTAATTAGCTGTGGCGCGACAATGCCAGCCTTCGGCTGTGCGTCCATAAAATCAATCAACTTGCGCAGGGAACCAGGCAAAACTTCGGTATCAGGGTTTAACAGTAATACCATCTCTCCTCTGGCGATAGTAAAGGCTTGGTTATTAGCACTACCAAAACCACGATTGTCTTGGTTGACCACCAAATTCACATTAGGAAAACACCTTCTAACCATTGCTACCGAGCCATCATGTGAATTATTGTCCACCAAAATAACTTCGGACGATATAGGTAAATGCAACAGTTCAGCCTGAAGCTGGCTCAAGCACCTCTGCAGGAGCTCGCAAGTATTCCAGCTAACAATAATCACAGAAAGTTTCATATCTAGTGCCTACTCTGGGTCTGGAAAAATAACTGGAAAAGGCATAGAGCTAATATCCTCTATTTCTCTATAAGCTCGCAGGGTTCCCTTAATCAAAAAGCTTTCCTCGTTCATCGCAGACGCTTTTGCGTAAGCATACAAAAACTGATCCCGCTGATTTAAATCATAATACAATTTAGACAATAGCACCCAGCCGTAAAACTGATTATTATGGTACGTAATACTCAATCTCTGATGATGTAAAGCCTGCTCAAGCTTGCCTGCCTTAAAATACAAATAAGCAAATTTAGTATGACTGTTGGCATAGTTTGGCTCACGCAACAACGCTTCACTGACCATGATATCCATACTTTGCAAGTACTTTGCCTCTCCAGTTCTAGCCCATAAGTGCCAATAAATCGTGGCAGCAGAAACATAGCTCGCGGCTGCATTAGGTTTGCGGTTGATACTGGCCAATAGTTCATCCTCAATCTGTTCGGCAGGATAGTTGAGCTTTAGCATACTGCGAAGCTGGTAATAACCGACGCGAGAATTTGCTGCATCCCATAGAAAACCCAAGTTGGCCATCTTCAAGGCTTGAGGATAGTTACCATGTTCATAATTCTCTTTAGCAAAGTGCAAAAAAATATAAGTTGAAATTAGCACCACACCCAAAATAATCAGCACTGATCCAACTGCCTGGGTAACATAGCGTGGCACAGGGCTGAGCTGTGAAGACTGACTGCGATAACTCAATAATACCCCCACGATGACCAAGCCAAGCAAGGTCCAGCACGCTACCACCACTGGACCAAAAGAACCTGCAACTATCCAAGCTATCACGGCACCGATCAAAGCAATATGCAAAGAATCTGCTCGGCTGCCTTTCCAGGCTAACAATAAAATACTACCCAACATTACCGTAAAGACTATTAGCATAGGGAAACCGCCACTAACCCCTAATAAAAGAAATACATTATGCGGATCATCAAACCTCTCACCAAAACTGACAGGAGACCAACCATATTGATTAAACCCAATAAAGTAATTTGACAATCCTGTGCCGGTCCACGGTCGATTTAGAATCATATCGGCGCTCATGTCCCAGACCACCAAACGAGATTGCTGATTAGTCTCTTGAAATTGCAATGACTGACTAATGCTGTCCGGGCGATAAACATTGAGTGCCAGATAGGCCATGAGGCAAAATAGAATTAAGCCAGTGCCTACAGCAATCAAATGTACTCCGAATTTCTTTCGGAACAACAACATCAATCCTCCAGAGAATAAAGCGACAGCCACGGCCAAGATAGCGGCGCGACTAGCCGATTGAGCTATTACCCAGAGCATTAAAAATGTGGAGGTGGCAAAATAGAAGCGCCATGGTAACCGTTTCGTGTTGGACAGAAAATAAATGGCAATAGGTACAACCATGGCCAAATACATGGAATTAAAATTTGGGTTTCCTAAGAAACTAGGTGCCCAGGCGCGAATACCTGCATTCACACCCTCGTAATAACCAATACCCTCCTGTTGTAGCAAGCTATAAATAGAGACTAAAAATCCCCCGAAGACAATCACCCTTAAGATACTAAGCAGCTTATCCCGATTCAACGTGCTATACAAAACGTAAATCAAAATGACCCATGAGATCAAAAAAATTGCAGAGTTTGATGGTCGCCCCATTAACCCGAACAGGCTATTGCGCAAATCCAAAGAAAATAAAGTGGAGAGGATTATGGTCAGAGCAAACAAACCAAACAGTAGGTTAAAATATTTTGGTAAACGAAAAAACCTGACCATCTGATGACCCATAACCACTAGTAGACTACCCAAGACAATTAAAAAGAAGGCCATTTTTGGGGTTTCAAAACCTTCATCAATCACAGTAATAAATACAAGTGGCAAAAACAGATACAAGAAGAATATCAAACTAAAAACGGTATCATGCCTGTGCGGCAAGCGAGGCAATTGTGCCACCAGATTGCTTAGGGAATGTTTTAATAAAGTCATAATGTTATTCTATGCGATGCGACCAAACTGGTCAAAACAAAAACCGCCCTTTCGGGCGGTTTGACTGTAGCGATTATTGTATACCAGTTTCGCTCAAAGTGCGGGTTCCGGAAGTGTAACCACCGGTGTCCTGAGAAATACAGAAACGCAAAGTATAAGTCGCGCCACCTGTACCACGAGTGTAAACATAAGAAGTGGTATTACAGCTATCATTCGGAGTTGGGAAGGTTGGCATTTGACCAATATAACTTGGCGACAATGATGCGTAAGTTGTTGGGTAAGAATTGTTATCATTAAAGTACAATTCCATTGCGCTTGCAATTTGGCGCACATCGCCCAAACGCTTTGCATCACGAGACTTTTGACGGGCGGATCCTAACGCCAAAAGCACCACAGAAGCCAGCAAACCAATGATGGCAATAACCACCAAAAGTTCGATCAAAGTAAAACCTTTTTGGTTTTGTTTCAATTTATTCACCCCCGTTCTCCTTAACATAAGAATTCACAGCCCCTCCTGCCGATCATCTATTGGATTAGTTGACTAATTTAATTATACCACAGTTCAGATGAGTGCAAGGACAATTATCAACACCCTCAGAAACTACCTACCTAGTAATGGTATTTAGACCCGCCGGGTAACCAGAAGTAGCATTGCCTAAACAAAATCGCAGAGTGTAAGACGAACCAGAGGAGTTGTATAAGTAAGTATTATCGTTAGTTCCGGTGCAGCTACCATCCCCTGGACTAGGCGGAGGATTAATTGTACGAATCAAAACTGTACCAGTAGTGTTAGTTCCAAACCCGCCATTTTGGGTTGAACTGCCGTTATGAGCGCCACACGGCCCCAGCACAGAACCCGTCCCAGTGTATAAAGTAGTATATTGCCCGGCCGTACCTAGCGGGGCATCAGTTTCTATAGGGTACGAATTACAATTAGAATAGTATAAATCTAAGGCCGAACTCAGCTGTTTCACATCAGAAACACGGCGAGCATCCCGTGACTTGGTCCGACTACTATTGATTAATAACAAAGCAGCAGAAGCAATCAGTGCAATTACCGAAATCACAACTAGTAATTCAATCAGATTAAAGCCATGCTCTGATGAATATATATTCAAATTTCTTTGTTTCTTGGTTGATCCCATATTGCTTAACTAACACTGCTGGCTAAGTTATATATCGGCAGCAAAACCCCAGCTACCAATAATCCCACAGCAGCGCCAATCACGACCATAATCACAGGCTCTAACAGACTAGATAAGGTGCTGATTTGAGTATCGACTTCTTTTTCATAAAAACTTGCCAATTTGAGTAGAATAGAATCTAGCTGGGCAGTCTGCTCACCAACACGAACCATCTGAGTCACCAAAGGCGGAAACTCCTCAAACTTAGCCAGTGACTCGCCGATAGACTTACCATTAGTAACCTGCTCTGCAGTAATCAGCATAATGTCGCGGTAGATTGAATTATTAATGACATCACCGATAATTTTTAAAGCCTGAATGATAGGGATTCCTCCAGACACTAAAGTAGCCAAATTACGAGCAAAACGAGCCATATAAATTTTTTGCAGCAAAGGCCCGACAATGGGTAAATGAATTTTGGCCTGATCCCACATGTAGCGCCCAGAATTAGTGTAAATATACCAGCGCAAAAGCATAATCATACCTACTAGAGCCAAAATAACGACCCACCAAAAAACTTGGAACCAATCAGTAAATGAAATTAAGATTTTCGAGATAATAGGTAGTTCTGCTTCTTGCTCCTTTAGCACCTCTACCAACTTTGGCAGCACAAACTTAAACATCAAGATCCCAACCACTACTAAAGCTGATAGGACAAATCCAGGATAAGTCACCGCAGACTTTACTTTTGAGCGCAGCTCATAATCTTTTTCTAGCTGATCAGCTAGATACGATAGACTTTCTGCTACTGTACCAGCAGCCTCCCCGCTGCGTACCAAACTCACATAAACATTACCAAATATGTCGGGGTGACGGGACATGGCCAAGGATAAACTTTGGCCACTTTCTACTCCAGCAATCAACTCTCGGATCACTAAAACCAAACCCTTGCTATCCACCTGGCTCTCCAAAATGCGCAAAGACTGCAATATCGGCACTCTGGCACCCACTAAGGTAGACAGCTGGCGCGAAAACACTACTAAATCTTTATGACTAATTCGGTTAAAAAATCCTTCAAACTTGGTAAGGATATTCTCTTTTTGAACATCTAAGCTGATAATGATCAGTCCGTTGTTTGCCAAAAGCTGTTCGGCTTTGGCGCTGTTTGCGGCAATGACAAAACCCTTTTTAAGCTCTCCTTTTTGATCTTTTGCAGAGTAAGTAAATTTCATTGAGCAATACGTAAGAAATAAGAAATAGGTAGCAATGGTTTAGTACAAAATTTAATTACTTTTAACCCATTACTGTTTACAGTTTATAAAATTAACCTAATAAAGAGATAAAGTAATCGTTATCCAACACATAATTCTCCGCCACCGCTCTCTCCACCAAGCCCTGCTGTACCAGCTGAGCCAAAACTTTGTCTAGCGGCACCATACCTTCTTCCATACTAGTGTGAATAATGTTAGAAATTTCATAAATCTTATTATCGCGGATCACATTGCGGACTGCGTGATTAACTACCATTATTTCTGTTGCAGGAACCCGCCCACCGCCAACTTTTGGGAGTAAGCGAAGTGAAGCCACGCCGAGCAAAGTGTTTGCCAACTGAGCACGAATCTGGCCTTGCTGATCACCTGGGAATACGTCAACGATACGATCCACGCTCTGGGCTGCATCATTGGTGTGCATGGTTGCAAATATCAAATGGCCAGTTTCAGCCAAAGTTAAAGTTGCTGAGATTGATTCCAGATCTCGCATTTCACCCACCAATACGACATTGATGTCTTCGCGCAGAGCGGCTTTTAAGGCGTGGGCAAAAGACGGCGTATCCAAACCTACTTCGCGTTGGGAAATAAATGACTGCTCGTGAGTGAATAAGAATTCAACCGGGTCTTCAATGGTCAAGATGTGCTCAGCGCGGGTTTTATTGATTTCATTAATCATGGATGCCAAAGCCGTTGACTTACCATGACCGGTCGGCCCCACAACCAATACCAAGCCCTGCTTATTCTGGGTGAATTTCTTTAGCATTGGCGGTAAATTCAACTCTTCCAGAGTTTTAATATGAGTGGGGATCAACCGAAACGCGATGTTCCAGACTCCTTGCGCTTTATAAATATTGACGCGAAACCGGGCATTGTCTTTGTAGGCGTAAGACATGTCCAAATGCATCTGGTCCTTAAGATGCTCCATCTGCACATCATTCAACATGACCTTGGCTAAGTCGGCTACGGCATCAGCGCTAAGAATTTGGTAGTCTTCTAACCGATATAATGCGCTATCAATACGCAAAATTGGCGGTTCTCCGACTTGTAAGTGAAGGTCGGAGGCATTACGCTCCAAAGTTACTGCAAGGAGCTTATTAAGTTCTAATTCACTGGCCTTATACATAATTTTTTGTTTGTGATTTCTAAATTTATAGAATTTGCTCTAATGCGATGAGTAAATCACGCGGGTGCGATAAATCTCGATTGATATGCAGCCTAGTTCCTAACTTCATAATAGCATCTAATTGCATTTCCTGCATGGTTCTAGAGATAGTCACTACTGGCAAATGTGGATTTTCACTGATAAATTGGCCTAAAATCAACATCTCTCGGTCAAGCTGGTCAATATTAGGACTATAGACCACGGCACGAAGCTCATTCACTCCAGCACTTTCAGCTAATTGCACTAAATCGTTTGCGGCTGTGACTAGTATGCTGGCCTGTTCCAATTTCTGCTGGTAGAAACTCCGGGTCTGTGCATCAGAGTCAACCAAGCCAATGGCTTGACCAAGCAATTTATAATACGGATGTTGCCGCAATGAATATCTTTTTGCAATCAATGGTTCCATTAGTCGTCCGTAGTTACGCGGCCAATCTCTTCAATAGTAGTTTCGCCGCGAAGTACTTTAATTAAGCCATCCTGCTTCATAGTGATCATGCCCAGCTTGCCGGCAGCTTCATAAATTTTAAAGGCCGGGGTCTTGCCGAACAGGAGTTCTTGTAATTCATCAAACATCGGCAGTACTTCAAAGATACCCATACGGCCTTTGTAGCCAATATGGCCGCACTTGTCGCAGCCAACCGCTTCATAAACTTTCAGCTTATTAGGGTCTAAGCCATCCAAATACTCTTTTGGGGCAGTTTGCATTACCGCATCTAATTCTTTCTTGACGACAGGATTGATTTTCCCTTCACGCTTGCAATCGTTACAAAGTTTTCTGATTAAGCGCTGAGCCATGATCAAATTAATTGAAGCCGATAGTAGAAATTGCTCAATACCCATATTCATCAAACGCGGAATGGCACCAACGGCATTGTTAGTGTGCAAAGTGGAAAAAACTAAGTGACCCGTTAATGCCGCATGAACAGCCAATTCGGCAGTTTCCTCGTCACGAATTTCTCCCACCATCACTATATTGGGATCCTGACGCAATATACTGCGCAAACCGGAAGCAAAAGTCAAGCCAATCTCCGGCTTAATTTGGCTTTGGTTAACGCCCTCTATAAAGTATTCAACCGGATCTTCCAAGGTCACTATGTTTACTTCGGTGGTATTCCGGATGGTTAAAATAGAGTACAAAGTTGTAGACTTACCACTACCGGTTGGGCCGGTGATTAAAAACACGCCGTGGGTCTTCTTGATATTCTCTATCACCCACTTCAGGCCAGTGCCACGCAAACCCAGCTCTTCTAAGGTTGGCACCTTGGTGGTCTTGTCCAAAATACGCATTACAATCTTTTCACCAAACATGAGCGGTAATGTAGACACGCGGAGGTCAACCGACTTCTTGCCAAGATCAACATGAAAACGTCCGTCTTGCGGCAAGCGGGTTTCATCAATCTTTAAAGTTGAAAGAATTTTTACGCGGGAAACAATGGCCGAAAGTACGTTCTTAGGCAAGCGCAGACTGGTGTGAAGAATGCCATCAATGCGGTAACGTACACGCACGTCATTTTCGGAAGGTTCAATATGAATGTCGGAAGCCTTGCTTTCAATGGCGTTAGACAGGATTACATCTACAATCTTGATGATTGGTGCATCCTCAATCGGGGTAACAGACTGCTTTTCGGTAAGCTGCATCTGGGAAGTCTTGCGGGCTCTTTCTTCATGCTCTTTCTCGGCCAAGTCTTCCAAGGCCTGACCAACCACGCTTTTGATATTTTGCTTATTCCCCGTCAGGAATGCTTCCAGTCCGCTCGGTGAAGCAACAAATACCCTAACTTGATAATTATTCTTTTGCCCCAAAAATTCTAAGGCTTCCAAAGCTTGGATATTGCTTGGATCAATAATCGCCACCTTAAGCTCCTTGCCCTTGAGTTCATAAGGGATCATTTTATAAAATTGGCGCGACTCCAAGGGAATAATATCCACGACATCATCTGGAGCAATAACATTAGTCAAATCCACGTAAGGCAAGTTTAAAAAAGCCGCTCTGGCTTTAGCGACATCTTCATCATCCATGAGTTTTTCGGAAACCAAGAGCTGTGCTAGTTCATTGACATCCAAACTGGCATCGCCTTTGCCGTACTTGCCAGATTTGACGTTTTGAAGCTTGTCTTGCTGTGATTTTGCCAAAAAGCCATGGTCCACTAAGAATTGTTCAAACGTGCCGAGGGCAGCCTGCGGCGCATTAGCTTTTGCCATTAGCTTATTCTATTATGTTTCCCAAAACTTGACCCACCTCCGCAGGTGAAACCTGTGGATATGGAAAAAAGAAACTACGTTCGTTGTACTCTACCACTGGGCCAAAATCCAAATCTTTGCCTTGGGGCAAAATATTATATACCTGAGCCGAACTCTCAATCTGTATACCTTCAGTACCTTGCGAACCGCCACCTGAGAAAGCCATGTAACCCATCAACACCGCTCCTCCCAAGGCGATTACAATAACTCCAATGTAAATGCTTTTTTTCATATTATTCTGCTTCTCCTAACTGCGGGGTAGTTACTTGAGCCAATTCATACGCATAAGTCTTTAGACGAATGTTGTAATTCGGTCCTTCTTCGGTGCTGGTCACAGTCAGCGAGCTCACATCAATAATTCGACCGGACTGCTCTAGTAAAGTGAGGAAATTTTTAAACTGATCAATACTCCCCTTGACCGAAGCTGATATTTCAATCACGGCCAACTGCCTCGGTGACTGGAATGGCTTAGCCAATTCATCTTTATTACCGCTCGCAATGAACTTTTCCGGCTGACCAACGCTTAATTGCGATAATACAATCCCAGTGTTCTGAGCATACGATTCCAGTAGCATAGCAATCCGAGTATGACGCGCTGTCAGGGGCACAGCTTCATCCAAAAGTTTTATCTCTTCTTCGGAATTCTCTAGTTGGCTAATAAGCTTATTCAATTCTATCTGATCAGACTCCAAGCTGGCGCGCTGTGCAGCTAAGACTTCTAGCTGCTCAGACGTCTGTTGTGTTTTAGTATACTTGGGTCCAAGCACAAACCAGCCAAACAACACGATCACAATAATGATCATCACCGTCTGCAGTAATGGGTTTTGAATCTGTTGCCGCGCTGGTAATGTAGAAAAATTTGGTGAATTCATATGGCTAGTTGGTAGGCTTTAACAAGCTCTCATCCATGGTTAATTGCAAACGCATGACTGTTTGCAAGAGATTGTCTTTTTGGCTGCGACTCAAAGATAATAATCTCACATTAGAAAAATAGCGGTTATATTCTGGTAGATCAAAAACTTGCAAGTACTTTTCAGCATCTGCATATGTTGGGACGGTAACCGTCAAATTCAAATCCCCTTCATCAGTAGTTTCTACGGTAGAATACTCGGCTGAGGCCAATGTTACCCGTGCCAATTCTGGTAATAACCCAGACCAAAATAAGTGAGCCTGAATCAATTCATTGGCGCTCTTGAGCTGACCTTGCCTAGTAATCAACTCAGCACGCTGCTGATTATTTTCCAAACTTGATTGTGTTTCGGCGATGACCTGCTGATGCTCAGCGATTTGTTTTTGACTACTCCAATCTCGGTAGTAGAGGTAACCATAAAGGCCGAAAGTCAAAAGCAATGCCAAAGTGGCTACGCGTAAAAGCCAACGCTTGCTCTTTTCCTTAACCCGATCAAAGGTGGAATGGGTTTGTAATAAATTTATTTCTGACATTACTTTTGATTTTTGATATCTTGTAGAAATTTAATCAGACTGTCTCATCGCTAACCCCACTGCTACTGGTAACTGCATAGAATAACGTTTCAAGACACTTTCCACTTCTGCCGGGTAGCTCAGGCGAGATAAGGGATTTCCATACACTACGGCTGGGGCAAGATTGGCAAAAAATTCCTTTAAGCCAGGCATTTGACAACCGCCGCCGACCAACACCACTCGATCCACACCAACCTGATGGCTTTTGTATAAATCCATGACTTGTTTAACTTCGGTTGCTATATTGTTCAAAACTGGCTTCACTGCTTCTGGTAGAAAGTCGGTGGAATTTAGACCAAAGTCCCTCTTAAATTGCTCCGCGCGAGCTGGCTGTAAATTAAGAGTTTGGGCAATCCGCTCAGTAATACTATCTCCGCCGATATTCAAATTCCGAGTCAACTGAAGCAAACCTTCTTTAATAAAGTTAATCCCGGTAACTTTTGCCCCTATATCTATTATAACATCATTTTTTGATTTATCTTCCACAAGTGCACGAATCAGCGCAAGTGCTTCAATTTCAATAATCTCCAAGTCTAAACCTGCTTGCTGAAAAATATGGATATAAGTATCGCGAATCTGCTTGGGTACGGCGATTAGTAAAACCTTCATGGTATTGTTAGCCATGTCTTCCGAAATCAAGCTCCACGATAATGAAACCTCATCAAACGGCAAAGGTACATACTTCTTGGCCTCAAACTTCATTGAGTTCTCCAGCTCCGCGTCGGACATCTTTGGCATATCAATCACAGACGTAAACACCGCCGAATTAGGCAAACTTAATGCACAGCGCTTTGTCGTCACCCGAGCCTTATCGCACAAGTTGCGCAGCAAATCAATTGTGGCATTAACCACTTCGGGCTTTGTCTGATTAGTAATCGGTTCAATCAGATCAACGATGCCATAGGTTTCCAAAGTTAGGCCTTCTGACTTGAGCTGAACCATCTTCATGGCCTGCGTGCCGATATCTACACCGAGAATTGACTTTTCTTTACCAAACCACATAAGGCTCTATATATATTGAGATAATTTTTGTAGTAATTTTGTTTCCAAAAAACTTTAGCTGTTGAATTAACAATACTATATTTAGCTGGTTATTGTCAAAATAAATGGATTCTGCTACAATGCGTAGGTTAGATTGAAGCCCTACCAAATTTTTGCTTGGGCCAAGGGTGAGCAGGCACGACGAGTGTAGCGAGGAGTGCCGTAGCGAACCCGAAGGTTAAGCGAAAATTTGAGAGGAGTACTTGGCGGAGACCGCTAGCGGCACAGCAAGGCTGGGCTGCGAGAGGTCGTAGGCAAGTATGACGAGGGCCTCTAGCTCATCTGGTAGAGCGCCTCGTTTGCACCGAGGAGGTGAGCGGTTCGAGTCCGCTGAGGTCCACCACAAAAAGAGCACCACTTGTTGGTGCTTTTTTTGTGGTTAATTTATAGAGGACGAGAACCATGGGGGCCCCAAACTGCTTGGGCCGACACTGTGCTTGCCGAAGTGAAGGTTAAGCAGTTTGGGGGGAGGGACAACATCTCCGGAAACTGAAACAAACACGCGCAAGTGTGGATGCGAAAGCTGGAGAAGTGATTGGCCCGACGAGTCCGCTGAGGTCCACTATAATAAAAGAGTCACTACCGACGGCTCTTTTATTACTTAGTTGTACACCTCATGCTGAGCGGTTAGCGAGGGTAGAGGTCGCCATAAAAAAACACCGAAACTTGGCGTTTTTTCTTTAGCCTGGTGATATAATATAGACTATGAGATTTATTATTGGTCCGTTCATGATTGTGGTAGGTGTCCTGATGATGAAGTATACTGTCTGGATTACCGAACAGGTAGGCAAAGTGGATTTTGCCCAGTATCTGCCTTACCCAATGGCCGGAACTTATTCATGGTGGAGGTTGGTGGGCTTGGCATTAATAGTTTTGGCAATGTTATGGATGTTCGGCTATCTGGACTTCGGCTCAACTGGCCTGGTTGTACCCGAGTAATCAGCCATTGATTTCTACCGTAGTTTTTGATAGACTACTCAAGTATTTAATGCTTTTTACAAATTTTTGCTTTGGCCGAACGTCGTTGAGAGGTTAAGCGAAAATGTGAGAGGAGTACTTAACGGAGAGCGTTAGGGACGGGCTTGAGCCCGTACCGAAAGCTCGGAGATAAGTACGACGAGGGCGTGTAGCTCAGATGGTTAGAGCGCGTCACTGATAATGACGAGGTCCCAGGTTCGATTCCTGGCACGCCCACCATCATAAGAATCCGGCTCGTCCGGATTTTTATGATGGTATAGTTATTGGAATCGAAAAAGAGCGGTTCGCCGAAGGCAAAACTTGATGCGACTTTTTGGAGCATCAAGTAGCGGCGGGGGTCGCCGCAGCGTTACTCGACGAAACACCATGAGCAAAGCGAATGTGGTGAGGAGAGTAGCGGGAGGTGACCGATTCCTGGCACGCCCACCATCATAAGAATCCGGCTCGTCCGGATTTTTATGATGGTATTAGGAATAAAAACAACTCTATCAGTAGAGTTGTTTTTATAGACTGAGGATCACCCCCTTATTGCCTGACAGGCATTAAGTAGTACGTTAAGGATCCTAAAGGATCAGGAGCATGGCCACCAGCATTGCTGCAAAAGAAGTGTTGGCAACCAAACTAACGTGTTGCACATGACGCTTAATGGCAATGGCTAAAATCATCGCTGCAATCAACCCAGCCAAAATGACCAAGAAGATTTTTTCCTCCCAAATGTTTACATTGAAACTTGTGCCGAACAATGTGACTTGTGCTCCTTCCACTTCGCCGGCGTTTAGACTAGCCAGCTGGTTACTAAATTGTGCGACTGGTTGTTGATGCATGGTACCGTTTAAGTCTTGAGCTTGGATCATTAAGCTGTCTTGAGGGCTAACTTCAGCAAGCGGGATACTGCCTTTCCAAAGCCCATCAGTAATCGGATCAAGAATCAAACTGCGTGCTCCCCAAAATGCCAAAAGTTTTACAGCATTATGCGAAGCGGTGACTTCTAAGTAGAGTTGGTTGCCTTGCAAAGAAGTTTTAGTATCAATAATTTCCAAAGTCTCTCCCTGAGGCGCTGTTGTTACAGGCTGGTTCACGGCTTGGTTTTGCAATTCATTAGTAGTGATGTCGGCTGGGACAGTAACTGGTGTTGATTGAGCTGGGTTAGGCGTAGGTGCTGGGGCCGGAGCTGGAGCTGGAGCAGAAACTTCGGTTGGAGTTTCTTGTAAAGTTACCGGCGCAGTAAGCGGATTACCAAACATCTGAACCACGATAGTGGTTTCATGACCTTCGAACATGCCACTAGCAATGCCAATACCAATTTCGGTGAAGTTGTTGTTAAGAATATTGGCACGGTGGCCCGGACTGTTCATCCAAGCTGATTGAATATTTTCAGCTTGAGTAAAATCAATGGCCAAGTTTTCTCCGGCTGTTGTGTAGCTGTAACCAACCGCCTTAATGAAGGTCCAAGGAGTTTGGCCGTCCGGAGTATTGTGTGCAAAGTACTGGCGAGCCAGCATATCATTGGCTTTGTTCTGAGCGGCACGTGAAAGCAAGCTGCTAGTCTTGAGTTCTGCCAGATTATGCTCAACGCGGGCCTGATTTGCCAAATTTATCACATTTTCCAGGGTGATTGGCGCAGCATAGCTTGGTGTAGCAGGTGTAAATGCAACCAAAGACACTCCCACAATCTTCACTGTTACAACCAATATTGATAATAAAGCCAGCATCCGATGGCTTAACACATGCGGATGATAGTTATTGCGTTCATGAGGGATAAAGTGGTCGTGCAAAGACAGCGCCCACTTATAGAAGGTCGGAAACTCGAGAGGAATAATACTCCCTGCTACCGGCACAAAGTTTGAGAAGTTATTCATTTGTATTTTTGTTTTGGTTTCAAAGTCCTAAGCAGATTTTGGCTTAGGTTTTGTAACTTTCTATAATCATTTTATCATAAATCGCAAAAAAAATCAACCCCTTAGGATTGATTTATTTATCAGACGTCACCCAAATCGATTCGTACAACATTGTCTCCTGCTCTATCTCGGTAATCATGATATAACTGGTTAAAGATACGCCAGAAACTATCAAAAAAACTATTGTCCATATAAACCAGCGGTGGTCATAAGTTGGTGAAGCGGTTTTCTTGGTCATGGTATTTTATTATTTGTTTTATTATATCACGACTGCAAGAAGATTATTCCAATAGCAGCAGCGCAGCCATAACTGCCACACCAATTAAGAACGCCGCAACCTGCCCAACAGACTGTGGGAGCCGCTTTTCTTTCTGTAATTCAGGGATAATATCACTCATGGCAATATAAATGAAGCTTGCGCCTGCTATAGCTAATAAGGCTGTAGGGGCTTCTTCCAAATTTGGTACAAAAAATATTACTACCGCTGCACCAAGTAAAGCTGTTAAAGCTGAAAGGAAATTGTATAGCAATGCTTTAGCTCGACTCCAACCTCCATGGACCAAAATCCCAAACTGACCTAATTCCTGAGGTATCTCGTGGAACAATACTGCCACAGTGGTAGCGATGCCAAGAGGAATGCTAATCAAAAAACTCACAGCAATAATAATACCATCAATGAAATTATGGAGGGCGTCACCTACAATTGTTAAATAGGTGGCGGAATGAGCTTTTTCATCATGTTCTCCATAGCCATGGTGCCAATGAATATACTTCTCTAATAAAAAGAAGCCAATGATTCCCATCAAGAAATACAGTCCTGTAAGGGTAGAGAATTCTGCCTCAGCCATTTCTGGAATAATGTGAATGAACACATCACCCAGGAGAGCACCGGCAGAAAATGCAATTAAGAATTGAAGAATCCGGTTGAGAAAGTTTTGATGAAAACCGAGCAAAGCCACACCTACCAGTGAAGCTGCGCTAACCACCAATACAGACCCAAAGGTATATAAATAAATTTCAGACATTGATAACAATTTAATTTTCTATATTATAGCGAGTTTAAAAATAAAATGCAAATAATTCGCATTATATCCTGAATACAATAAATCAAGGTGCAGTGTGTGCACCTTGAAAATAACCATTTGCGCTTGCGTAGAATTCCCTAGTCTTCAATACGGATTTCTCCATAGTAAGTTGGATCAAACACCCTAGGCAAACAGCTCTCAGCCGGATCAATTCTCAGACCAGTAATCAAGCCGCGCCACTTGCTGTGCCATCCTGCATAAATCTTCCCGCGGTAAGCGCCAGTACTCCTTGGGTAATAACCAATGGTTTTGCTCTCACTCCAGTTTGGTTCCAAGCTAGTGATAAAATATATTTTCCCACCACTACTCGGACAAGCATTATACAAATCCAGATACACTGAATCGTAAAACTCAGCTTCGGCAGCTATTGAGCTACTGCAGGGACGCGACAAGCCACAATTAGTACTGCCACCCCTACGGACATATGGATCGTTGCTATTATCCATCCACATGGCTCCATCCGAAACTCCCCACGACTCCCAGTTATGCAAATCCCAAAGTTCGCGATTATTTCGCCGGTTAAAGCTCCACTTGTACCCACCTTGCAGCAGAACAATCGGATTGTAAGTTTGCGCTGTGACTACAAAATTATCGTCACGATAATTCAGGATACCGGGTGAAGGGTAATAAGGTTCTTCATTAGCATCATCTTTATCTATCTGATAATGCAAATGCGAACCGGTTGAATAACCAGCACATTTATCGCTGTCTGGATTGCCGCCGCTTTTACCGATTTCTGTTCCCGCAGTAACATAATCGCCAACCGAAACCGCGACACCGCTACTATATGCACGAGTCCGTAAGTGAGCGAACACTTGCCTAATAGTTAACCATGGCTTATCTGGATGCTGACTGCGAATGACCAGCAACCCGCCCCAACCATCACTGCACCGACTAATCAATACGGTCCCTGATAATGGGGTCCGTACACTCGTGCCGGAGCTTACTGCTATATCCACGCCCGGGTGTCGGCCGCACCCTTCTCCGCGACAGCCGCTGCGGTAACCGTCATCTTGATTGTCACGATACAAAGTAGTGTACCGCGCACTTCCCGTTGACGGACTGCCTTGGTAGGTTCCGTTGTAATCCGGCATTGCAGCCACCGGCTTTACATAACTCTGCGCTGTGACTAAAACTACGCACCCAACCATCACTAATACTACTCCAAATAGAGTCTGCATACTTAACCTCCTAAAATTTGATAGCCGAAGCTAAGCTCACCTTAACGAAGTAGGTCTAAATCGTGATTAATAATTTCTCAAATTTCAATTAAGACCCGTAAATAAGCAAAAAAAAAATGCTCGGCGAACCGAGCATTAATTTCGTAATAATTTTCTAACGTATTGAGGGAGAATTAGCCGAAGGATTCATTCCTTGTTGAGTTAAGACATTTTTACCTGCCTTGAATCCTTGAGTTTCCTGACCAAGACAAAAAGTCAAAGCGAATTCTTGTGTCGAAACATATGAGTACATATACTTATTACTCTCAGGTGTACAGTCTCCATCAGCCGGTTCTGGTGCAACAGGTACCTGATCAAATACCCGATCATTGCCAGATGCCAAAGCGGACAAGTTTACTGGAAACGAACGGTTCTCATTATAGTATAAATCCAACGCTACTGCAATCTGGCGAACATCTGCCACACGCTTGGCGTCACGAGATTTCACACGCGCACTATTGAGTGCTAACAACACCACACTAGCAAGAAGCATCAACGGAATCATCAACCCACCGATGACAGCTAAAACGATATACCAACGATGACCTTTAGATTCAACTGGTGCAACAGCTGATGCAGGTGCGACAACTCCAGCTGGCATAACGTTAAGTCCAGGCTGGGCAACTTTGGCATCACTACCACTCAACTGTCTCAAATGAACATACATTGCCGCAACGAAGGCACTGGTCAAAGCCGAAACAAAGAAGCTAACGAGATTGCTTAAAATCTGGACATCACCTAGGTCCAACATCGAACTGATGGTTAAATCTATAATGGCGATTATCCAAAAGAATCCAAAATAAATCAACCCAAATAAAATAAAGCGACCAGCAACTGCCCAAAATCGACCTTTCACGTATTGGCGACTTTGTTTAAATGATTCTACTCCGGATTTATTTTCGGCTATGGCAATGTACGTAGAGAAGACGAATATCACACCTAAAATTAGACCAGGAATAACCAAAGCCAGCATACCTAGGATAATAATCCCACCAGAAAGTAATCCTGCAACAAAGAAGTTAAGCAACTTCGGACGAACCGTGGTTAAAGTTTGCTTGATAGGTTGCATTGCTTCATCCAGCAAAGTTTGAATGATAGCGGCTTGCATCCAAATAGCCCAGTAAATAGCCGCGATTCCAGCAACGAAAACAGCTGCGAATAGGGTGATGATGATAATTATGTTATTAAAGTTTTCGCCAAGAGCAGTTGCGATCCCAATTCCGATCAAAACTAGTACTATGAATGGTAAGATCATTAAAATCTGCATACCAATCAATCGCCAGAACTTAGAAACAAAATTTTTCCAAGCCATCTTAAAGATTGAGGCAAAACCAGGAAGCTTCGCCACGGTAGCTGCGGCTGTGGTCCCGGTTGGGGCTGTAGCTGTAGGTGTGACAGCGGATTGCGTCCCAGATGTCACCGACACAGCCTCGTTGGAACCTTCAACTGCCGTACCACACTTGTCACAAAACTTAACACTGGCATCAAGTTGACTGCCACATTGTTTACAAAACATGATGAGATTATTAATTACCTAAATTATATCACTATTTAGCCATAATTATAAAAGCAAACAAAAAACACCCTTTCGGGTGTCTTACCTATACCAACTAAATCTGTTTCGTTCTTTTGAACTCATCAGTACTGGTTACACCAGTAGACAGAGATGGTTTTAAAGTGTGAACACTTAGGATAACCATCAACCTGTAAATTTTTACTTACTTACGTAAGCTATGCGGCCAAAGTTACGGCCATTTCGTCCGATGGAGTCGCCACTCGTCATATAAATAACTGAGTTTGGCTGCATTACGAACTTCCCAAATTTGTCTTCCGTGAACTGTGTGGATTTGTATTCCCCAGTTCCTTCTACAAATTCTGGGGCCTCGCCTGCGAACTCCGAGTAAGCACTGTACCCGCCGGATCCCCAAATTTGGGAACCGGACACATGCACATCTACAACCTCGCCGGCCTTAACGACTTTAACAACTACACCTTTCCCATCGATGCCTTTATTGTCTCTCAACACAGTGAGCCATTCACCTAAAGAGACTTTGCTTTTCCTGATTTCCATGCGTTTATTCTCCTTTAAATTGAGTTTTTGATTTACTGGTTATATTATAGCATAAAAAGTATTTTTTGTCAATAGGACTATTTATAGGTAATTTCTGAACAAAAAAACACCCTTTCGGGTGTGATTAGCTTCACAACTGTATAGTGACTGAAATGCAACCGACTACGAAGTCTTTTGAGAGGCCTAC
>CAZQZS010000006.1:0-40598 GCA_964597895.1 uncultured Candidatus Saccharibacteria bacterium | reverse complement strand
AGCTATCGGCTGTTAACCGATCGGTCCTGGGTTCGAATCCCAGCTCCCGAGCCAAAGAAAACGCGCGTCTTCAGTAGACGTGCTTTTTCTTTTGTCTACGACAATTTCTTTAGGTTCTAATGTGGCACTAGCTTGAGGAACCGACTTAAACGCATTTTCTAAAATAGTGAACGGCTCGAGCGGTGTTATATGGAGTTTTCTATCGCTTAGTGTTAGGTTCGAACCGAGATATGCCAATATCTCCTTCTGCTTCCTTAAGTCGTTATTTTTCTTTGCGTCCTCGAACCAATACAGCGCGTAATGGCAGAATTCAAAGAACTTCTCAGCTTTCTCTACACGCGCATTCTGACCAGAATCAGCATTCTTTATATATCTAATATACTTTTCTTTTTCGTGTATCAACTGTTCCTTCTTAACCAAGAACTGCTCTTTATCAATTTCATTGTTCAATCGCATTTCTAACAGGCGCTCAAGCTTAGCCGTGGACTGCTTTAATGCTTCCTGCTGAGTTAGAGTTATAAGCTGTGATTCCTCTGCGTCTTTTTTATTATTCTTCTTTAAATATTCTAAAGCCCAATCCAGATATTCTTGCTTAATCTGAACTCGACTCAAGAAATCTTTTATGGATTGTTCTAAAGCTTCGAGCCTAATGGTTTTCTGGGAACACTTAACACCTTTCTTTTGTTTAGTGCAGTGATAATATACGTAATTTAAGACTACTGGATTTTCCATATCCTTAATGCTCATTTCGCATTTTGGACATTCAGCTTTATTTTCGTAACCAAACTTGTGTTTGCATAATGTGCAAATAATCTGATTCTTAACTTCTGCAGTTACTTGCGCTTTACATTCGCCACAACTAATTAAACCTGTGAAAGCAAACTCTCGATTTTTAGGTCTTGGCTTTACTTTACCTGATAACAAAAATTGCACCCTATCAAATTCTTCTTTAGTAACCATTGGTTCATACGAACCTTTTTTCCAATCACCGCTTCCTTTATGGTATTCAAATTCTCCGTAATAAAACGGGTTCCTAAAGATTTGATATAGACCACTATAAGACAAGGGCTTACCTCCTGTGTTCCTTCGTTTAATAGTTCTATAGCCCCAATCTTCTGCAGAAATTTTTAGTATCTGCTTTACGGAATAATGTCCGGTTAGTTTCAACTCCCACATTTTGCGAACTAAATCGAAACGGTCAGGGTCTTTAATAACAATCCGCGCACCTTTTTCAATATCAACGGCATTTAAATATCCACTAGGAGCAACTCCTGTTGTAAATCCGTCTCCAACTCTTTTACGTTGACCTCGCTTAACATTAACTGATAAATCTAATACCAACTGGTTAGCCTGGCCTAACTCAACACCCATAACAATAACGTTATCAGTTGGATAATAATTATTCGTGTAAGTTAAAATATGTTGAATAACTCCTCGTTGTAGTAACCATTGCACCTGCCCTGTGTCTATCGGATTTCTAGAAAGCCGGTCAACTTTCCAACACAAAATCCCATTAGCTTCGCCTTCTCTAATCCGTCGCAACATTTCATTAAACTGAGGCCGTCCGGGTTGTTTAGCAGATTGTGCTTCGACTATAGTATCTAGAATAAATAAGCCTTGTTGCTTTGCTAGGCTCGTTAATTCGTCTATCTGAGAATCAATGGAGGCAATTTGGCGGTCATTTTCTTCGCTCGACTTACGCGCGTATAAAAGATATTTAATTTTTTCAGCTTTCCTTTCCATTATCTACTACACTCCTCGACCACACCCTTGCGAGCGGTGCAATACATTATTTCCTTACCCTGATAACGCGCAAATATTATTACACCTGTAGCGAAGCTTCCGTTATTACCTTTGAATACTGAATACGTCGCCGTATTACTTCGTATAGCTGATTCTAAGTCTTCCGGTAACTGCTTGTAATCGAAATAGACAGTCGACAGATTGCAATTATCTTTTTCACACTGAATACTTTCTAGTTCAGGTGACGCTTTTAATATTTCCGCGAATCGCTCCTTGGCCAACTGATTAAAATCTTTCTTTTCTTCTTGCTTCGGCTCTTCTTTTTTAGGCTCTGCCTTTTGCTCGACTACTGACTGTGGTTGAGTAGCAGTATCGCTAACCTGAGAAGAGGGCGGGTCAATTATTGTCATTACCAATCCTAAACCGAAGAACACTGCCCAGAATTTCCAGTCTTTATAGAAACGTTTTATGTAAGGTGTTTGGTTGTCCATTTTTTTAGATTACTTATTAAACACAAAGCCCCCATTGAAACGAGGTTGCTATCTTGCGATAGCAGGCCTGGACAGCCAAAAACTCGCCCAATGAGGGTTCTCTATGGCTGTCCAGGCCTTTATTTCTTTGTAGAATTATTATATCACTAAATCTTATGTTCATATATTTTCGAAAGTTCACACCATTTCCGTTTACAAAAATCGCATTTTAGGAGATATCCCTTTTAATTTAAAGGTTTTCAGGAGGACGCCTACTTGTGAATATTTCGGAAAATGCTGTATCTTTGTCGACCATACGGTGCCATAGATTAGCTAATACTTCAGCAATAGAAATACCTTCTTTTACTGACATATTTCTTAATTCTTTCCATTGTCTGGGGTATACCCTAATTTGTTTTGTTTCCATATTGTTGACTTGTCGACATAGTGGCTACGCCGGTTAATAATCTAATACCTTCCCTTCCTTCTGCTCCCTCTACCGGTTTCCCTTTCTAATGTATTCCTAAGCGTGCGCTTGAGGTTTCCATTGAGTTTCTAATGTAGGAACCGTATATCGGTCACGTCAGTCGGTCGCCTGTAATCTCTTCTAGGTTTTATTTTTGTCGTCCTAGACAGCGCTACAGGTGCGCCCCTTTACGACTATGGGATAACCCCACAAGCTCATAGCGTTAACGCTACACGCTTCTAAGGTCATTCCGGTATTGGTCGATAGACCAAACGAGTTATGTTAATTATCCGCTCTGCTAGCACTATTAATTCTTCCCGAGTAATCTTTTGTCCGGGGTGGTCAATTAACCAGATTTTTTCTAATTCGTTTAATTCTTTTTCGGTAATTTGCATAAATTTAAACCCACTGGTTTATGGGAGAAAACCAGCAGGTCAAAATCTCCCATAACAAAAAACTAGTATCTAAATACTAGTTCGATTGTCTAATTCGCAGAATCGACAGAATCAGTTCTTTTTCTTCTTTTTGTCGATATACAATTCTGGATTTATTTTTTTGGCTACTCGATAAATAATTTGACCTACGTCTTCTAAGGATTTAATATTCCAACCCCATTCTTGCTTAGCTAATTCTCTACATTTTTTATATGACCACTTATGCTGATAGTGAAGGGTGTAGAGTTTCTCGTGCATTTCTCGCTTCGACAATTTTACACCTGGAAGACCTTTTTGTTTTCTAGCTATTTGACTCCAAACACTTCTACCCACGGCAGTCTTAGTTGAAAGTTGCTCTGGTGTAGTATCCGAATAAATTTGAACAAACAACTCCCTCTGTAAATTTGAGTTAAGTTGGTAAATGACCTTAGGTGTCGTTTTAGGTTGTGGCTTTTTTGCTCCCATACACACATTATATTTTATGCCCACCCCTTCCGCAATCACTTATACGTAACCTTTTGGGAGCACTTATAAACTGTTATAATTAAGCTAGTTTTAACAAATAAAGCCTTTTATGGGAGTAATTGAACTCAAAATCAAAGCAAAAAACTGTAAATGTTTTGGTGAAGAACCTCAAGGGTTTGAGGCTATCTACCCTATTAATTTAATTATAGGTAAAAATAATTCTGGTAAATCAGCATTATTAGACTTGATTCAATATGTAACTGCACCTAACAAGAGTAGCTTAGTCGGCCATAAAGGTAATGCACCAGAATTATTTCTAACGAAACCGTTATCAAAAAATGAGATTGCTTCTTCTTTTGACAGCTCCACCTCCGGTGGTGGAGTTCCGGGAAATCATTATCAATATGGTTCAAAGTGGATTGATAAACCCATTACAGTTAGATTAGACCATAAAGAAACAAAATTCATTGGTGTAGAGCCACCGTTTGATTTACCCGAAAGCGTAATTGAGCAACGTGGGTTTCGTAATAGTTTAGAGAGACATTTCCAAAATCCTTTGTTTGGTAAACAATTTCGGAAGCTATCCGCCGAAAGGAATATTGTCCCGGAATCTGAAAGAGAAGCAGAGCTTTTACCTGACGGAGAAGGTGCGTCAAATATTATTCAGCATTTTGTAAATACAGCAAGCTTAGGTAGAAGGTCTTTAGTTGAAGTCGAATTACTTAGTGCACTTAACTCAATTTTTGCACCAGAAGCCAAATTTGATAGAATCCTTCCTCAAAAATTAGACGATTCCCGGTGGGAAATTTACCTGGAGGAACAAAACAAGGGAATAATATCATTATCCAACTCAGGCAGTGGGCTAAAGACTATTATCCTGGTTTTGATTAACTTACTTTTAATTCCTAAACTCAATGGAAATAGTTTAAGTAATTATATTATTGCGTTCGAAGAACTTGAAAATAATTTGCACCCTTCACTACAAAGGAAACTGCTTCTTTACATTCGGAAAGTTGCTCTTGAAGAGAATTGCCAGATATTTTTAACAACCCATTCTAATGTAATAATCGACTTATTCAGCAAAGACGAGGAAGCACAGATAATTCATATAAAAAATAATGGAACTACAGCCACTGCCAAAAAGGTTGAAACTTATTTAGAGAGCAATGGTATTTTAGACGATTTAGATTTTAGAGCTAGCGACTTACTCCAATCCAACGGTGTCGTTTGGGTAGAAGGTCCTTCAGACAGGACGTATTTTAACAAATGGGTTGAATTATGGTCTGACGGTGCATTAAAAGAAGGAGTTCATTACCAGTGTTTATTATACGGCGGGAAACTCTTGAAACATTTAACTGCTTCCCCAGACGAAGTAGAAGAAGCAATATCCATTCTTAAAATAAATCGTAACTGTATTTTAATTATGGATAGTGACAAGAAATCTCCTCAAAGCAAAATCAATGCTACCAAAACCAGAATCAAAGCAGAAATTGACGCTATTCAAGGCGTGACTTGGGTTACTGAAGGAAGAGAAATTGAAAATTATTTACCGTCAGAGTCTCTTAGACAGTTTTTTGAAAAACCTACTTTACCTAAGCTCGAGCAATTTGCAAAATTTCCTGATTTTCTAAGCGATAATATTGGAGGAAAAGAAGGAGAAAAATTTAATGATAATAAAGTATTGTTCGCAGGGAGAATTACCCCTTTGTTAACAATGGAGGCTTTGCAAGGACAACTAGATTTAAATGAACGAATGATTGAAGTGTGTCGAAAAATAAAGGAATGGAATAAACTAATTTAATGCTATGACAATCAGACCTTACACCTCATTAGATTACATATACATTCGCAAGCTCTACGAAGAAAGTGGCTGGTTCGACGAATTAGTGGATTCCGAAAATAAATTGAACGAACAAACTAGCAAAGACCCAGACTCAATTCTAGTAGCTACAAATAACAACGAAATTATAGGCTCTGTGAGTCTTTTAGCAACCGGGTGTTTGGCTTTATTTTTCCGCCTTATTGCCCCTAATGAAGAAGTGAAAAAACTTTTACTCGCAAAAGGTGAAGAATTCTTTCGGGTCAAAGGGTATAAACGCATAGACATTATTGCACCCGAAGAAGATTTGTCCCGACAAAAAGAATATGCCGACTATGGATTTAATAAGGGTAATCTATACCGGTGGTTCTGGAAAGTATAATAGAATGGAAACCACCGAAGAAACTAAATTTTTTTTTGAATGCTTAGGAGAAATTTGGCGCGACATAACAGCCATTGAATTTTTAATGCGTTGTGCTATTGCGAAGACAAACGGTGATATAGATAAGTTCCCGCTACCTCCTTATACAAAAGGGAGAGTTTATAACCACTACCCCAATTCTTTCTCTCATTATAGTTTTGAAATAGTAGTAGCAAAATTTAATAAGCGCTTCCCCAACCTAGCTATCCCACCGGAGCTAATTCAATTAAGAGACGCAATGGCTCACGGTATCACTATGGAAATAGAAAACAGTGGAAATATAGAACTAGTAAAGTTCAAAGAATCAAAAGACAAATCAAACCTACGGGTAGAATTTCAATTGACACTAGAGTTAATAAGAATTACTCAAATTAAACAATCTCTGGGCGAACTTAGGAGACATATTATGAAAGTAGCGGGAGATTAATGCAAACAAAAATCACTCATAAGTATAAGTAGTTTTTGTTTACCCATTTGTAGACGTTCGAACCTGACAGTGATAAACTGAAACTATGATAATAATTACAGCTGGACAAAAATATAACGACATAGACGCTCTAGCCTGCGCCATTGCTTATCAGGAACTGCTGGCATTGCAAGGAACACCCGCACAGGCTGTGTTATCGGGTCCATTAAACAATTCTGTAACCGCTCTAGCTAGACAGGATAAACTTAATTTTACTGCCGAGTATTCACCCAACCTAGACGATACATTTGTATTAGTAGACATATCGAACCCTGAATTCGTAAGCAACTTTGTTAATGTCGACAAAGTGGTGGGTGTATTCGACCACCATTATGGCCACGAAGAATTTTGGAAAGAGAAAATCGGAGCCAACTCAAAGATTGAAATGATAGGAGCGGCCGCAACTTTAATATTTGAAGAATTCAAAAACAGCGGATTACTCTCTAAAATTAGCAAGGAAAGCGCTAACCTGCTAAGTTTTGCTATAGTATCTAACACGCTGAATTTTACAATTGATATTACAGACCAAAGAGATAAAAACGCTTTAGAAGATTTAAGCAAATATACAAACTTACCAGAAGATTGGATTGCACAATATTTCACAGAACAATCCGTAGAAACATTTAGCAACCCGAAAGAGGTATTGCAGAATGATACTAAAACCGAACAAATTCCCGGTTTAGACAAACCTTTAATAATTGGCCAGCTTGAATTATGGGACGGAAGTAAATTTCTGGAACAACACAAAACTGCGCTTCGTTCAACAATGGAAGAATTCGATAATCCTAATTGGCTTATAACAATTCCTAGTATTAGTGAGAATCACAACTATATTTACTGTGAGAACGAAAAATTACAAAGCATACTAAACGAAGTCTTTGGTATTACCTTTACTGATAACATAGGCACGACGTCTACGATTATGCTTCGCAAACAAATTTTAAAAGCCCTTCACACCCGATAATATGCCAGCAGAATATAACAACTCTCATATCGAAACTGAACTAACTCAACCAAAACGAGAAGGTGCCTTGCTTGCACAGCAATTGGAGAACCTAGCGTCTAATCTAGACATTAGAATTCGGAAAGACAATCTAGATAATCTGGAAGAAATTGATTCTATTATAATAGTTGGTTCTTCTGGAGCAGGGAAATCTACAATTGTAGACCATATGAGAGAATTCTCTAGAGAAGAAGGTTTAGAATTATTTGATTATCCTAAACGCGTTGTTACTCGTCCACAAAGAGAAAACGACAACACATTAGAAAATGAATTTGCTACAGACGAGTCGGATTTTCAAGAAAGAACTTCAGGTGGTATCCGCTGGCAAAGGAAAATGGACCTGGAAGGAAACAGAACTGAACAATATGGGTTCAAACCAGCTAAGCCTAATTCAATTCCAGTGTATTCTGCTAATAATGCAATCTTACGGGAATATGCGAATTTAGAATCTACTAATGAACATTTTCTAGATAATTCTTTGATAATACTAGTTTATGCCGACGACGATACACGAAGCGAACGACTACACGAACGCTCCCCTGACTTAGTAAATCAAAAGCCTGAAGAAGTAGCTATGCGACTAGGTGACCGGGCAATCAGTGAATATCCTAAAGCTCATATTCTAATTCGTAACCACGAGCGCTTTGAAAACACTGCTGAGTCCACCGCTGAATCAATATTGAATGCCATAAAGCAAGTTAAAGAGCAGTCTGGGAAATAAAATAAGTTCTAACGTCCGCTACCGCGTTGAGCCATAGAAAAAATCAGAACTTCTGTTCTGGTTTTTTCTATAGTTCAAGATGGGATTCGAACGGGTTGAAGCGAGGTGAAGTTTTCTCTGCAGAGAAAATAGAAACCGAGCGATCGAGAAACTGCTGGGAGCAGTTTCTCGCAACCCCGGGCAACGAGGCTGCCAGCAGGCAGCCGAGGCGACAAATCCCAGCTCCCGAGCCATAATAAAAGTTTCATCTTCTGATGGAACTTTTATTATTTCTTATAGATGGGATTCGAACGGGTTGAAGTGAGGCAAGTATTTTTCTGCAGAAAAATACGAAGCCGAACGATCACAGAACTGCCGGGGGCAGTTCTGTGCAACCCCGGGCAACGAGGCTGTCAGCAGACAGCCGAGGCGACAAATCCCAGCTCCCGAGCCATAATAAAAATCTCATCATAAGATGGGATTTTTATTATTTCTTGAGATGGGATTCGAACGTTAATAAAAGGTTAGACCACTTTCTCATTACTCAACTCCAAAAAACTCATCAGGAAACTGATGATTGCTAATTTTAAATTCCTAAGAGTTCACCTATAATATATGTATGAATATTTTTTCTGTTTTTGCCATTGGACTTTTAATCCTCTTTGGCGCCATCCTGTTAAATTATATAGCAATCATTCTAAGCTTAACTTCATGGTATGAATTTTTAAAACAACCGAGATATCCAGGATTATTAAATCTATTCTGGCTATTCATACTCTACCCATTTTGTCTAGGAGTAGTTGCAATATATTCTACTAAGCTCCTAAACTAAAGTCATGGGTATATATACTTAACATCGATATGAAACAACTAATTTTAGGTGGCACTGCTCATAAACCCACTAACGATCTTAAAATAGCGCTCGCCGCGAATAAATCAGCACTAGCAGTTTGGAACGGCCTCACTCCTTTGGCTCGCAACGAATGGATTTGCTGGGTAACTTTTGTTAAGCAGGAAAAGACCAGGGCAAATCATATTAAACGAACCATAAGCGAACTGAAGCAAGGCAAGCGCCGGCCATGCTGCTGGATTGGCTGCATTCACAGAAAAGATAAAACAATTAGCCCATCGATACGGGCAATCTTAACCAAACAAAGAAAGTAGGCTTATTTTATGAACAAACTTTATGAGGAACTGGCACCTTGGTGGCCGTTATTCTCCCCAACGTCCGATTACGAAGAAGAGGCCAATTTTTTTGCAAAACTATTTCAAGAAGCTGGAGCAAAATCAATCCTCGAGCTTGGAGCTGGTGGTGGTAACATTGCTTGGTACTTTAAAAAACATTTCCAGGTTACTATTACCGACCTCTCGCCGGAAATGCTGAAGATTAGCAAAAAGCAAAATCCGGACTGCGAACACATTGCCGGCGATATGCGGACATTACGACTCAACCAGAAGTTTGACGGCGTATTTATCCACGACGCCATAATGTATATGCTAACTGAAGCTGACTTACTACAAGCTTTCCAAACTGCTTATGAACATCTGAAGCCAGGTGGACTATTGGTTGTTGCGCCTGATTGTACTTTGGAAAACTTTCGCACTGGCACTCAATACGAAGGTCATGATGCAGCCGCACCGAGCCAAAAAGCTGTGCGCTATATCCAGTGGGTCACGGATCCTGACCCAACTGATAATCAATTTAACTATGATTTCATTATTGCTTTGCGAGACGGAGAAAAATTAGAAACCATTGTCGACAGGCAGCACTGTGGTGTCTTTCCCCGCCAAACCTGGCACAACTTATTAGAACAAGCTGGTTTTACCGCCAAAGTCATCCAAGATGAAACCGCAGCGAGCGTGCCCCATGAACGATCTGAAATATTTTACGCACAGAAAAATCATTAAAAAAATACCAAATTCAAAAAGCCACCAAGACAGGTAGGCATAGTCATGGCTTTTCAGAATAACGGCTTTTTGATAAACTCAACTGATGCAAGCCTTTTACCAACTTTTAGCTAACACGCTTCTTGCCGGAGTGACTAATATGTACGTTTGGTTTGCTCTGGTATTCTGGGCCTATCTGGAAACAAATTCAGTTATTGCCACCTCGGTGATAGGTGGAATTTTTTTAGTTAACATGGCTTTCTCTAGCTTCTGGTTGGGTTCGATAGTAGATCACCATAAAAAGAAGCACGCCATGATGTTTTCCAGTCTGGCAACTCTATTTTTATTTTCAATTGCATTAGGAATTTATTTGTTCGCGCCAGAAGGAGCTTTTCAAACTATCAGCAGTATCTGGCTTTGGCCCTTAGTCGTAGTGCTCATGCTTGGCGTCGCTGCCGGTAACATCCGCAATATTGCCCTGCCTACGGTTGTAACCTTGCTCGTCCCTGCTGACAAGCGTGACCGCGCCAACGGCCTGATAGGCACAATGATGGGAATAACTTTCGCGATTACTTCTGTGGCCAGCGGATTTATTTTGGCTTATGGTGGCATGATCTGGGTGCTGGGTTTAGCAGTGACATTGACGCTAATCGCTATCCTACACTTAGCATTTATCAAAGTTCCGGAACAAAACATTGTCCACTCAGAGGAACAGCCAAAAAAGTTAGACATTCGGGGTACCGTCAAAATTGTAGGCGCCATTCCAGGCCTATTCGCCTTAATTTTCTTTACTACGTTTAATAACTTTTTAGGCGGAGTATTTATGGCCCTAATGGACGCTTACGGATTGTCTCTGGTGTCTGTACAAACTTGGGGAACCATGTTTGCTGTACTTAGCTCCGGCTTTATTCTTGGCGGGTTAATTGTAGCCAAACGCGGCCTAGGCACAAATCCCCTTAAAACCTTGTTTAGGGCAAGCATTATTATGTGGGTTTCCTGTATCTTCTTTACCATCCAACCATCTATTCTTTTGCTGGCAGGGGGTATGCTGCTATGGATGACCTTGTCACCATTTATTGAAGCCACAGAGCAAACCATTATCCAAAAAGTTGTCCCGTATGAGCGCCAAGGTCGAGTGTTTGGTTTTGCTCAGAGCATCGAACAGGCTGCCTCCCCTATTACTGCTTTTTTGATCGGACCGATTGCTCAATTCTTCTTTATTCCATTTATGACAAATGGTGCTGGAGCTGAACTAATCGGCAGTTGGTTTGGCACTGGCCATGCCCGAGGCATTGCTTTAGTCTTCACTACGGCTGGGATTATCGGACTGATTGTGACCCTGTTTGCTATGAAATCTAAGTCATACAAGTTACTATTTCAAAAATACTCTGAGCCGTCAGTAAATCCTGCTACGTCGGGAGTCTAAATAAATCGGCAGGACTAACACGCCGAGCGATTTTTTGTTAAAATAAAAATATGGAAAAAATTAAAATCGAACAACATAGCTCACTTGGAGCGTTGTGGATTGCCGGCTGGTTATTTACCATTGGCTATCTCCAGTTAACATTCTGGAAAGGCGTACTAGCCCTGATTGTTTGGCCATACTACATTGGCGATCACCTGGCTAGTCTCGTTAGCTAATCTCATAATTAGTTAATTCAACACCATGAACAAACCACTATTTTTGGCTATCGCCAGTCTTGTGGTGATTGCAGGTGCAGGACTATACCTCTGGAGTGCACAGCAAGCTGTCGGTCCAAGCCCAACAGCGCCTAACGAACAGATGCCAAATCCGGAACAGCCCAAAGACACTCTAGGCCACCCATTAATTTCAGTAACCTCCCCGACTCAGAACCAACTCATTAGTTCTCCACTCACTATTACAGGACAGGCTCGTGGCCAATGGTACTTCGAAGCAACTTTCTCAGCTGAGCTAGTTGACGCAAACGGCAATCTTCTCGCAGAACTCCCAGTGATGGCTGAAGGTGATTGGATGACTGAGGACTTCGTCCCATTTTCAGCCATGATAACTTTCTCTACCCCTCAAACCAATACAGGAAAGTTAATCCTTCGCAAAGCCAATGCTTCAGGATTACCAGAACATGATGATTCAGTTGAAATCCCTGTAGCTTTCTAAACATTCGCTATAAAAAACAACGCCTTACTCTGAGGTGCTGTTTTGCTTTTGATAGACACTCGCTGCCAAGGCCGTAGCGATTGGTACTGCCAGAATTAACGCAGTGCTTCCGGACAATGCCCGAACGATTTCTTCGGCCATATATTCGCTATTTAGTAGAACCCAAAGCGGTTGATCTGTGGCCGACACGATTAATAAAAATAATGGTAAGCTCGCTCCAACGTAAACCAAAATCAGCGTGTTGATTAACGATGCGATATGCTCCCTACCTACCGACATCCCTGCCCAAAACAACTCTGTCTTAGTTAAGTTTGGATTTGCTTTCGACAGTTCTTCAATTGCTGCTGTCTGAGTTGTAGTCACATCATCAAGAATTCCCAGCAATGAAATAATCAACCCGCCTAACAATAGTCCGCGCAAGTCTATGTTTCCAAGAAAACCAGCCTGCAAAACAAAGGCATCACTCTGCCCAAGTCCAAATAACTGAGCAAGTAAAATAAATAAATATGAAAGTCCAATCGCAGAAGCCAACGCGAGCACTGTGCTCATCACTGAGAGCTTGGTTCTTTTGTTGAACCCGTGAGAGATGAACATGGTTAGGATTGCAATCAACCCTGCGGATACCAACGACACAGCTAACGCATTTTTTCCTGCCAACAACTGAGGAGCAGTGAAAAAAATCAATATTCCACCAGCCACAAGTAATCCAATTAAAGAGAGTGCTCCCTGACGTCGACCAATTAACACGGCTAGAAGAACAAAAATTCCGGCCACAATTAACAACCCCGAAGTTCGTAATCTATCTAAGACCACATACTCACCTTCAGCAACATCACCAAATAATAATTGATCGCTTTCGGACGGCGGAAGATAACCTAAAACCACTTTATCGCCAACGCGAAACTGGTTAGCGTTTTTAGAATCTAGGATTTTAGAAAAATCTGTTTCAAAAATCTGACCTGACTTTTCACCAGTGGTAATCCGAACTGACAACCGTTGATATAACGTGATAGCCTGAAGCTCTTCATCAACGCGTTCTTCTTCAATAGAGATTATTTCTCCTTTTTCAAACGATGAAAAACTCTGAGTGTCAAACTGACCTTTATCGGAAGCTAGTTCTGAAGCTGAGGGTTTCACCCATACTAAAATACCTGCCAAAAATGACAAGACAAGGAAACCAAATAAAATGTTTGTTATAGAGAAATAGTTTTTCACCTGCTTATTATAACAAAAAACAGCCACTTGAGCTGTTAGTGTTTATGTTCAAGATTAACGTTTAAAACATGTAAAAAATAAACCAATAGTTGCTGAAGAATTATAAACACGAATCTTAAGCTTTGGGTAAGAAAAGCGATTGCCATCCAACTCAAAACATAAGACAAAATGTAATCCAAGTTTGTCATTTCGTCCAAAAATTTGGTTACAAATTCAAGGGGTTGGAAATATAACACTGCAAACAAGCTAAGCCAGTATGTATAGCAGAAACCGCAACGCAAAGCATGTCCTAGTAAACTAAGCTTATGTTCAAGAAAATAATCGAGTCGAGGAAAATCAATTAAAAGCTTTCTCCATAAAACACTGATTCCAGAAATTGCAAAAATTAGGATAATAGCAAAAGTAATAGTCATAAATATAATGTCTCGGTACCGCAACAGCAGTACCGAGAGTTAATGTTAGTTCTTTTCCAAGATGGCAGCAACGCGCATACCGTCCGGGGTGTTTGACAGGATTGGTAAATACCTGCCGTTTCGTTCCAAGTGGAAGTTTCCGTCGATTTTGACGACCTGTTTTGAGCCACAGACACTTTCGTAACCCGTGACCGGAACAGCATTCGCCGTCTTATCAACTTCCACACCTTCTTTGTCCCAGGCGCAGTCGAAGCAACTGTAAGGGCAGTTGGGATTGCGTATGATGGGCTTTGAATTGTTCATTGAACCTCCGTTATTTCTTTCAAATTTGCGAATTATTCGCAAATAGATAAATACACATCCTGTTATTTAATGCAAGTAGCTTGCAATAACTAATTTGTTTGCTATTCTAATCTTATGAAGCCTAATGAAACAGTCCAAAACTCACATAACCTCCTAACAAAGGCCGGCTTAAAGGTCACTGCCCCCCGCGTGGCCATCCTCAATACCCTCATTAAGGCAGCGGCGCCATTAACAGCTCAGGAAATCCACCAAAAACTTGTATCTGCAAAAATTGACCAAGCAACGGTGTATCGGAATCTAGAGACCTTA
The DNA here is from genome assembly GCA_964597895.1 of uncultured Candidatus Saccharibacteria bacterium. Lineage (GTDB taxonomy): Bacteria > Patescibacteriota > Doudnabacteria > UBA920 > UBA920 > UBA920. The sequence continues at coordinate 26,347 of CAZQZS010000006.1, read as the reverse complement.
ACCTCGCTGAAGATTCTTAGGCCGGTAAATTTTAGGCACGACCACAACCATTATGAATTAGCCAGCAATCATCATCACCACGCCATCTGCGAAGGCTGCGGCAAAGTGTCGGATATCTCTAGCTGCGATTTAACTGGCTGGGATAAGCAGGTCAAAAAAATCAGCGGCTTTGCCGAAATCAACCAACACGCCTTGGAGTTCTTTGGCTTATGTAAAACCTGCGCTAAACAATAATCCACTTTTCAGATTGAGCCGGTAGTATTAAAATTAAAGTATCATTAACTTCTCAAATATATGAGTAAGTACAAAAGTGTTTTGATTTTCTTACTGCGCGTCTCCCTCGGGTGGATTTTACTCTACGCTGGTTACAGCAAAGTTACCAATCCAGAGTGGAGCGCGGCAGGGTTCCTCAAAGGAGCCGAGACTTTCCCAGGACTCTATGAATGGTTTGGCAGCCCGGCGATGCTACCGATCACTAACTTTTTGAATGAATGGGGTCAGGTGCTGCTGGGTATAGCCATCATTCTGGGAATAATGATGACCCTAAGCTCTATCTTGGCAGCGCTAATGATGGCGTTGTATTACTTGCCTGGTTTAAATTTTCCTTTTGTCGGTGAACACTCCCTAATTGTGGATGAACATATAGTTTACGCTATCGGCTTTTTACTGCTTGCTGCTTTGCAGGCTGGCCAATACTATGGCCTGGGCAATTGGTGGTCAGGCTTAGGTTTCTGGAATAAATATCCAGGACTAAAAAAATTACTAACGTAAAATTTGGCCGCTTATGCGGCCTTTTTATGTATCCAAAATTTCTTTTTAAAAGCGAAGTCTGGTTATACGACGGGCCGGCAGCCTGGCATTTTGTAAGTGTCAGCAGAGCCGTAAGTAAACAACTTAAGGCCATGTTTGGCAGAGGCCGCGGATTTGGTTCAATCAAAGTAAGGGTGACTGTAGGAAATAGCAGCTGGGATACCTCAGTGTTTCCTGATAAATCCGGAGTTTACTTGTTGCCTTTAAAAGCACCAGTACGCAAAGCCGAACAAATTCAGGTTGGTCAAAAAATTACTGTACATCTACAACCGATATGAACAGCTGGAAAGTCTGCTTATTTTACCCTCTGCCATTCCACCAGCTTGCCCGCTTCTATTTCTATAGGGCTGGCTTTGCGCAAATTTTTTATCTGACTGTCCGTCAAAACCTTAAAATGCCGAGAGTCCGCTAGCGCATTATTGATGTGCCATAGCGGCTCCGGACTAGTTAACCAAGCACGATCCTTAATCCTTCGTAGGTCAAAAGGTGCCGAGTAGGAGCGCAAAGTTTTTTTACCTGAGTCCAAAAAGTATTCATGAAAATAACTCATGACCAATTCCCGGACCGAGTTATAAATCGGATCGCGGTAACGAAGCACGCCATGGTTAGTTTTACTCAGTGCTCCCCACTTGCCGCGCACTTTAAATAACGCAACGACATGATCGTCATCATTTTTAGTTGTCACTAAATCAAGAAGTAGCGGTGGGTGACCGTGATACCACAACGCGGCAGCCGCAAGCAGCGCACCCTCCATGCAATGAGCGGTTTGTCGCTTAATGACTTCGCGCGGCGAATAGCAAGTGTCGCCATCCAGCTCAAAATTAATCGGCAACCTGTCCAAGTAGTTTTGGATTTTTTTCGGGGATGATAGCGAATGCAAAACCCGACGCTCGTTTAAATTCAAATCAAAGAATTGCTTCATTAAACGTATCTTATCAAATTTTTGATATACTAGAAGTATGAATAAACTCCAACTAATAGTCTTGGGTCTGGGTGTGATCATAATCACAGGCTGGCTGTTTACCGAACAATCCGTCAAACAGCGAGTTACTCAAGAAATCTTCAAGCCTAATGACACCGACACCGTAAAGCCAGACAACACCAACCAAAATTATACCCCCCAAGCCATAGCCACAAATCTAACTGTCCCTTGGGATATAGGCTTCCTCCCCAACGGTACCATGGTTTACACTGAACGAGGCGGTCAATTGACCATAGCTGGTAATATGGAGCAAACCTTCAATATTGATGGCGTGCGAGCCGGCGGGGAAGGTGGCCTGCTAGGATTAGCAGTACACCCTGAATTTACCAAAAATAATTGGATTTACCTGTACTTCACCACCAACAACCAAACCAATAAAGTTGTCCGATATCGCTTGGCAAACAACCAGTTAACCGTGGATAGGACGATTATAGAGAATATCCCTGGAGCCAACTATCACAATGGTGGCAAAATCGCATTTGGCCCTGACAACAAACTCTATATCACGACCGGCGATGCCCAGGATACTTCACAAGCTCAAGAACCTAGCTCTTTGGCTGGCAAAATTTTGCGTCTTAACGATGACGGTTCCATACCTGCCGATAATCCGTTTGGCAATCCAGTTTACTCTTACGGCCATCGCAATCCCCAAGGCCTAGCCTGGGACTCCCAAGGTAGGCTCTGGAGCACTGAGCACGGCCGCAGTGGTCTCTCTACCGGACTAGACGAACTGAATCTGATCCAAAAGGGAGGTAACTATGGCTGGCCAACGATCCAAGGAGACGAAACCCGTGACGGGATGATTAAGCCTGTCGCCCATTCTGGGCCAAATGCCACCTGGGCGCCAGCAAATCTTGTCATATTAAATAACACGATTTATTTTACAGGACTGCGCGGCCAGTCTCTCTACCAAGCCGAAATTAGTGGAAATGGCGTAGGTAAAATTTCTAGCCATTATTTTGAGCTATACGGAAGACTGCGTGCCCTGGCCATTCATGACGGCAATTTGTACTTTTCTACTTCCAACCGCGATGGCCGCGGAAAGCCGGCTGTTGATGACGACAAGATCTTCAAGCAAAAACTCTAGCAACAAAAAACTGCCTTAGGGCAGTTTTTTAGAAATAACTTTTAATAGGAATCACCACGCCGTCTTGCATATGCTCTGCTGTTTCACCAGAAATCATCGGTGGCGACACATAATATATGCCGGCGAAGGGGTAAGACTGATATTTCTCAAAAACCTCATCTGCAAACACTCGCTTAGCCTGAGTTTCGCTCATGTAGCCTTGAATAATAAGGATAATGTCTTGCAAATTAGCCCCTTGGGATAAAAGTTTTTCTTTTTTTCTCTCAATCGCATCAATGGTAGGTTGCTTACTGTAATCAATAGCACTATGCTCCTGCAGAGCGACAAAGGGAACTTCTACGGCATGGGTAAGCTGCAAGTCCAAATGCTGCTCAGTGCAGCGCGGGCATTCCAAATGCATATCAATCGGCGAATTTTCGCCAAGTTCTGGATTAATCTGATAATTGGTCTTGTGCTGTTTATTGAGGTAGTTAACGAATGTTGATGCCCAAACCAACTCGGAATTTTTTTTAGTGTTTTCAAATGTCATACTAACGGCGGCGAGGACCGGAGATAATTTTGACACCGCTGATATGGGTCTTCCGGCGGCGCTTGCGCGGCATTTTGATACCGCTCGGTTTTTGTTCTAATAAATTAACTTGGTTAGACCGATGCCGGAGCTTGTGATGCTTATCCAGCTTGCGAATAACTTCTACGGCTTCATCGGCACCGTCAACAACCTGAAACAGGTTCAAATCACTTCGGCTGATTGCCTTACCCTTTCTGTACATTGTGCCAGTTATCCAATCAACTAAAGGCTCCCAAAAATCACGATTGACCAACAAAATTTTTATAGGCATGACTTTCTTCGTCTGAACCAGCGTGAGCATTTCAAAAAGCTCGTCCAGAGTTCCGTAACCGCCGGGAAAGAACACGTACACCTGCGATGCCGAAGCCAGCATCACCTTCCGAGTAAAGAAATAGTGAAACGAAGTAGACTCATTTACGTACTGGTTGATACGCTGTTCTTCTGGTAATTGGATATTTAAGCCCACAGATTCACCGCCCGCTTTTAAAGCCCCGGCATTGGCAGCCTCCATGATACCCGGCCCTCCGCCAGTGATAACGGCAAAGCCATCAGCTGCTAATTCAAATCCTAATTTGGTAGCATCCTGATAAACTTTTTCGCGGAACCCAGCCCGCGCCGAACCAAAAATGCTCACCGCTTTTTTATAGTGGCGAATAAACCGGTAGCCTGCAATAAACTCATTCATGATTTTGAGCAAACGCTTGCTGGAAAATCCGCCGCGACGGATGTTCAACAAGGTTTCCAGCTGACCAGTAGTCCAAGCTAAATCATCTTCTTTAATATTTGGCGGCAGAACTGCGCAGACTTCTCTTTGTGTTGTTTTTTTCATTTCTAAAGGAATTACCTTTCATTATTTTAACACAGACATCCCAAACCGTCTTTGATATAATCAAGTCATGAATAAATCCTCGTTTTTGAAACTTCTAATTTTAGGTTTAACCTTCACGATAATTCCCTTTTTAGGGGGCTTAGCAATCGGCAAAACCTTAGAGCTGGCTTCCGAGGATTCCACACCACAAGTGCCCCTCGTAGCAATTCAGCCACAATCTGAGCCGGCTCAAGCGCTTGAAAAGAGTAACCCGGTGGGAACAAAATCAATAGAACCAACCGAAACAATACTACAGCAGACTGAACCAAATCCAAAAAAGGCAGAAGCACCGCCAGTAAAAGAAAATCCTGTTCCTAAAGTTGCAGGCATGAACGCCAGCACCAAAACAGAAACTACTCCAGCGTGCTCGGGTAATCTATCCCAAGCTTTCCTGTGTTTACTCAACCAGTACCGGGCAGAAAAGGGGCTTAGTACACTCACCTACAACTCCTCTTTAAACCAAGCAGCTCTCGGACACTCCTCCTGGATGAATGCCACTGGGATATTTTCTCACACCGGCCAGGATGGCTCACGCATGACTGACCGCTGCGCAGCGATTGGCGCCAGATGCTTGGCCGAGAACTTAGCAGAAAATATTCTGGAAGCCCAAAAATTGTTAAATAGCTGGAAAGCTAACCCTGGGCACAATAAAAACCTTCTCGGTCCTTACACACAGGCCGGCATTGGCGTAGATGGACCTTACGTGACACTGCTCTTCAATTAGGGTAAAATATACTTATGAAATATGCGCTTCAACACTATTACGGCGACATTGTCAGGTATCTATTTATTACCGCCGCAACCCTGATGATTATCGGCTTACCGATTTTTCAGGACTACATCCAATGGCCGCTAATGCTATCCATACTAGCAATTGCCATGCTCGGAGTTGCAGCTGGCTTAACTAATCCAAAACAGATGGTCAGCGCAGTGGTTAACCTAATCATCGCTTTAATTGGATTTGTTGTATTCACCTATACAAGTGTCGCCGCCATGAATTTGGTTCCACGGGACGACAAATTTCTACTTTCTAATATAGTTTTGAGTTTAGTGTTTATTTTTGCCACTTATTTTGCCATGAAAACGTTTAGATCAGCCATGCTTGATCCAAACAAAAAAGAGTCTGAATAATCAGACTCTTTTTTTATGAAGCCAAAGGCTGGGTACAGTGCCTGCACCGGCTAGCGGCAATGGGAATTTCACTCAAGCAATGCTCGCACTCCTTGGTAGTTGGCGTGGATGGACGAGAAAATCGCTTCATTAACTTATTCATCGGCACAACCACAAAGAAATAAATCGCTAAAGCTATCAGTAAAAATGAAAGCAATGCATTCAAAAACAAGCCAAACTCTAACGGACTACCATTGATTGTGATATCCCAATTAGAAAAATCTGGGAGCTTAGCCAAAGCCGAAATCAGTGGGGTAATAATATTTTCAACTAGCGAAGTAACCACGCTGCCGAAAGCAGCACCGATTACGACACCAACGGCCAAATCCACCACATTGCCGCGCATTATGAACTCTTTAAAACCTTGGAGCATAAAATTTTAGGTTAAGTATCTTAGCTCCATTCTAACCCAGCGCAAGCAGAGTTGCAACAAAACTGGAAATTTCCAGTTTTGTTTGACATTATATAGATATGACTTTATCTGATTTGGGTTATAAACATTATCTGACACAAATGGGCTTGCCGCCCAGCGCCGACCCGGTCGCGCGCATAATCTCTGAAAATAAAACAGATTGGGACCTTATCACCGAAAATGGTCCTGGGGCAGGAATCATGCTTACCACTTTGCGCCGACACACTAAGCAGGATCAGCTGCCTAAAGTCGGCGACTATGTAATTTTTGAACCGCAAGCCAAGGATGACAAACTCAAAATCACCGCTGTACTGCCAAGATATTCACAAATCGTCCGCAAGCTCCCCCGGAAGCGCAGCCTGCAAATCCTGGCTACTAACGTAGACAAAATGTTTGTGATTGTTGGCGCTGATCAAATGCTCAACACATCCCAAATCAGCCGCTACCTCGCACTAGCCAAGCAAAGCGATGTAGAACCAATTCTGGTGATAAATAAGATTGACCAGGGCGATCAATTTCTTAAAACCGAACATGAGCTTAATCAGCTTTACCCCCGCCTAAGCATTATCAACACCAGCGCTGTTACAAAAGTTGGACTTGATCTGCTAAGCACACGACTCCTGCCGAATGAAACGGCGATTTTTGCTGGAAGTAGTGGCGCAGGTAAATCCAGTCTAATTAATGCCCTGGCTTCTCTGGGGGGAGAGGATAAAGATTTAGCTACAGGCGCAGTGGGTAAATCCGGAAAAGGCAGGCACACAACCACCAAACGCGAAATGGTTTTATTGCCTTCTGGCGGCATTATCATTGATACTCCTGGAATCAGAACACTAGAAATTGACGACAGCAGTGTAGCTGCAGGCCAGCTGTTTCCAGAACTAGAAAACCTGGCAGAACACTGCAAATTCCGTGACTGTGACCACCAAAAATCCAAAGGCTGCGCCATTGTTGCTGCCTTGGATGCCGGCGATATTAACCCAGAGCACTACAAAGAATTTATAAAACTGCACAAAACCCAGCATCACGAGAATTCTAAATCCGATATTACCGAAAAGCGCCAGCGCCGCAAAAAAGAAAAATCCCACGCCAAAGGTCTGAGGCAAGTTTACAAAACTAGGAAAACCAAATAATCAACCACACGTTTGCAATCCATGAATATGAAAATAATTATAGGCCTAATTCTATTAGCATCGGTGATAGGATTACTCGCCTGGAGAATTCAAATGCATAACACCAATCGAATTCCGGAGGATGGCCAAATCAGCATCACAGCATTCTGTGACGGCAAAAACCCGTGTCAATTTACAGGCCAAGACCTTAATCTAAGCCTACAAATCTCTAATACTTCCGATCAAGCAATCTCTCTGCCGCTGCAATTCTTACAGCAACGAGGTCCAAGTATACGCTTGATTAACCGACAAACTGGCCAAGACCTAGTGTTACCGACCAACCCCGCCAATGCAGATCTCATGCAAAACTACCAAACTATACAACCTGGGGAATATGCCAATTTAGACTGGATCATTACTAGCGCAGAGATAGAACAATTGGCAAATGCAGCAGCAGATATTAATGCTGAAATTACTCTTAGCACTCCAGTAAAATCTGGTGCTGATATTAAAGAAGCTGTCGCGGCAACTGAACTGCTTATAAAGATCTAAAAAAATCGGCTAAGCCGATTTTTTAATTTTTGAATGCTTGGGGCAATTGCAATGCCCTTTTATAAATTCGTCAAAATATTCTTTGCCATAATTATAATGCAATTCTTCACCGGCTTTAATATTGCGGGTAGCTCGAAAACGAATTTTTTGCGCATACTGAATAGGTTCACAATTAGTCTTGATACAAGAGTGGTTAATATAGCGGGCAATGTTCTTGCGTCCACTGCCATCAATTGTCCACTTCGTGCCTAATGCAAATAAATACTTACCGCCTTTCTTATCCACCTGTTCATCAGTCAATAGCGGGCCTATATACTCAATGATAAACGTTCCCTTTTTTATTGGCTCAGTAGTAAACAAACCTAATCCTGAATGGCTTTTTTTAACAACTAATTGTTTGCGTAAATCTTTTGTGCTTAATTTCCTCATAATTTTAAAGCGGCGGCTTGGTGCCGCCGCTTACTTCTTGATAGTTGCTATTGCGCTTCGGTGGCTGACTGGGATTCGGCTTCTACTGCAGGAGCAGCTTCCCCGGTCGCGGCATCAGATGCTGTGTCGACTGAACCGGCTAGTTCAGCTTCAATCTTTGCCTTCAAAAGGTCGTACTGATAACTCTCCATTTTTGCGCCGTTTATATAAATTGTTGGAGTAGAATTTACGCCCAATGACTGACCATCAGCAAGGTCGGCACTGATAATTTCATTATACTTTCGGATTTGCACAGATTCGCGGAACTGATCAATATTCGCTACACCAATCTGCTGAGCATAATTGACTAATAAATCAATTGGGCTTGGATTAGACGCCCACTGCTCTTGATTGACGAACAGTAAGTCATTCATTTCCCAATATTTACCCTGCTCTCCAGCTGCTTCGGCTGCTTCTGCAGCGATGCGGGCATTTGGGTGAATGCTGTCTAATGGAAAATTCTTAAACACTAATGCAACATCTGGGTTGTCTTTGTACTCTTCCATCAAGCGCTTCAAAATTGGATTAGCGCTCTTGCAAGCTGGACATTGATAGTCGGCAAACTCAACAATAGTAACCTTAGCGTCGCGGCTACCCAATACATAATTATGCTCGCGAATCAGAGAGTTGGTATCTACCGGAGCACCTGGTTCTTTTGGCTGGGGATTAGCAAACACAGCTAGAAGAATTCCCCCCAAAATTACAGCACCAGCAACACCGATTAAAATTTTTGCTTCTTTAGACATTAGAATCTCCTTGATTGTTGGAAGTTGATTTCCAGTAAATAACTAGCAGAATGAAAATAGCAGTAAAACCGGCAAAGGCCAGAAACGGAATTGTGATAAACCCAAACCATTCAATAAACTTAGTAGTACAAGAAATACCTGCCACGCAAGGCGCTGCTGCTTCGGGAATAATATTGTAATAGAGCAAATTATGATAAATGCTAATCAGCCATCCAGGGATCAGCAGTATGAAAGCCGGTATTAAAAGCTTACGCTCCCTGGTATAAATTGCCGCTCCGATAATGACCGCCAGAGGGTACATAGAGATACGCTGATACCAACACAGTACGCACGGTGGAAAGCCCGCGATTTCACTAAAGTACAAACTGCCCAGCATGGCAATCAAGGAGCCAGCAAAGGCTAAATATAAAGCATTTTTCTTTATTATTTCTAGCATATAAGGGATTATACCATAACCTAAACCAAGGATGAATAGCTTTGGGTTTGCTAAAATAAAGACATGTTCAGACCAGTGCAAAAAATTTTGGTATTTACTTTATTCATACTCAACTTTGCAGTACTGCTGTGGTTTTGGTGGAACTACTCAGGAGACATTGTCTTAAGTAATACCCTGAGCGGTAGTTTGTTAGCATTTGGCCGTTTGACCGGACTATTGGCGACCATGCTAATTCTAATGCAGCTAATTTTAATCGGGCGAGTCAAATGGGTTGAGACAGCTTTTGGTTTAGACAAACTATCACGCCTACACAAATGGAACGGCTATTTAATCTTAGGGTTAGTGGTTCTGCATCCAATTCTGATCACTCAATCCTACGCCATAGTAAATAGTACCACCTATCTAGGTCAGTTTATGGATTTCATAAATAATATGGGTGTATTACTGCGGGCGTTTGCAGGCTATCTGATTTTACTTGGCACAGTCGGATTGTCTATTACTATCGTACGGAGACGGCTAAAATACGAAACTTGGTATTACGTGCATCTGCTCAACTATATCGCAATTGCTCTAGTGTTTGGGCATCAACTGCGCTTCGGTACCGGAGCTACTAACGAAGCTTTTCGTTTATACTGGTACCTAGCTTATGGCTTCGCTTTTGGAAATCTGATTTGGTACCGCTGGTTGCGGCCACTCATGAAATTTTTTAAGCACGATTTCCGAATCAGTCGCCTTGAACCAGAAGACCCTCATGGCATAGCAACATCTATTTATATCACCGGCGATAAAATCCGCGAATTTAAAATTAAGCCTGGTCAATTCCTGATCTTTAGATTTTTCCAGAAAGGATTCTGGACGCAGGCCCATCCGTTTTCATTATCTATGTTGCCCAAGAATGGAGAGTTGCGCTTTACAGCAAAAAAGCTCGGCGATTTCACTTCCCTGCTACCGATGCTACAGCCCGGAACAGAAGTATTGATTGACGGTCCTCACGGAATTTTTACCGAAGACGTAATCACTAAAGACAAGCTGCTGTTTATCGCAGGAGGCATTGGGATTACCCCCATCCGTGCGCTATTAGAATCTCTAGGTCCTAAAGGTAAGGACATGATTTTATTGTATTCAAACAAAAGCCCAGACGAGCATATCTTTGCGGAGGAATTAGCTGAATTATCACGTGAACATGGCTTTAAAATCGTAAACATTTATGCAGAACAAAAAATTGCCGGCGCTGAAGTTGGCAGGCTAGACAAGGCTATGCTGGCTCGACTGGTGCCAGATCTAACCGAGCGCGATGTGTTTTTATGCGGCCCTCCGCCGATGATGGCAGCTATTAAAATCGCGCTCAATGAACTCAAACTACCAAAAAAGCAATTGCACTCGGAAAGATTTGCTTTATAAACCGCCTATAGATTAGGCGGTTCTTTATTTTTTCTTAATATAAAATTATCCTAACGCAATCCACAATTGTTCATTGACTACAAAAAATAATTTTCATAAAATAAAATCTTAGATCATTAATGCCGCAGGCAGCGGAGGATACCATGAAAGTATTGTTAGCCAGCGACCAACTTTACCATGCCCAGCGAATCAAAGCAGGGCTACTGCAAAATAATTTTGCAGTCGATGAAGCACAGTCGTTACTCAACCTTGACTTTCCAATCCGAAGTTCGGAGTACGACGCCATGATTGTAGCCAGCAATGACCATGCTAGCCTACAAAAATTTTGCCAAACGCTACGTGAACGGGGAAAAGCGACCCCAATTCTAGCTTTAGCGGATGCCTTTACCAATGAACAGGCCCTAAGGCTATATGAAGCAGGAGCTGATGACTATACCAGCATCCTCAGTCCCGTGACTATAATTGTGATGAGGATCAAAGCGATGCTACGGCGTGGACCAACCTTTCACAAAAATACAATTCGCTTAGAAGATTTAGAACTAGACTGCAGCAATTACACTGCTAAACGAGGCAAACAAACAGTGCATCTAACCAAAAAGGAGTTTGGCTTGCTGGAGTACCTTCTCCGCCATCAAAACCAAGTCCTGTCTAGAACAGCACTCATTGAGCATGTTTGGGATATCGGGGCAGACCTATTTTCTAACTCTCTGGAAACTCATATTCTCAACCTGCGGCGCAAAATTGAGGCACCTGACAGGCCTAAATTGATTCACACTATATCCGGACGCGGTTACAAAATTGCTGCCAAGCCATAGTTTTGTGGTTGACTCACTTAAGCAGGTTTTCTATACTACAAAACTACCCTTAATTAAAAGAAATCATATGTGGGAACCAATAAAACAATTTTTTTCTAACCTTTCTAATGGCTTAGGGGAAGCCGGACAATACCTTATCACTGGAGTAGTAGTGATTGTTCTAGTCGTAGGCAGCATCCTAATCGCTCAGCAATGGACCAACTCCAACCAACAACCCGACTCTAGCTCTGAGATTGCCCAAGGGCCGCGCGGTTCTATTGGCGAAGCCTTGCCTCCAGATGTGAACATAGAAATTGTAGATAATCCAGACAAGGATAAGACGATCGCTCAAGGTCAGCCTACTGATACAGACCAGACCGTCACTGTAGATAATTCCAAGTCTGAAGGCGAAGTCAAAACTGCTCAAACCGAAACGTTCTTTATCTCTCCTCCAACAGGTCTTGACCCAAACAAGCCTGTAAACTACTACAACCCAGAGCTCGGATTCAAGCTTACCTTGCCTGCCGGCAGTACAGTTCAGGAGCACAACCACACTGTGAATATGTTTTCTGAATCAGGCCAGCTATTAGCAACCATCACAGTGATTGATTCAAGTGAATCTCTGGACGAAGTTAGGGCTCAGTTAAGTCTCAGCTCAGAAGTGTCAGCGCTCATTGACGCTAAGCTGGGAAATCAAACCGCACTACAATATAATGTGCGGCAACAAACAGGTTACGCTTTAAAAGCTAACAGCAAATTATACTATCTTACCGGACAAAACAACATCCTCTCCCAATTCTCTATATAGATATCCACGGCTTACAGCCGTACGCCCGACGATCTCTTAATTATTTATTTGGCGCAGTGTCCAAATGAATAATTCAATCTCCTTTACTCCTTCCGTTATCGCTCCAGGTGTCGCGCCATCTCAAGCTCCGTTTGAGATATGCGCGCCAGAGTAAAAAAAAGAAGCCCTCGCTATTCGCGGGGCTTTTCTTTATTGAATTTGAATTTCATCTGCAGCAAGGCTCACCGAATATATCGGCAGTCCTTTTGCGATTCTAGAGAGCGTCGCACCGATCTGAAATGCAAAAGCTTGATCAAGATTGAGTCTAATGTCCGATTCCTCCACAGCATCGCCTTGCTCGGCCAAAGCTTCCTGCAACTTGCGGGCAAGCTTGTCCAGTTGGCGAGTGTGCAAAGTCTTCTGGTAAACAAACACTTGATCAAGAATGCCTTCGTGCTGCCACATTGGCTTCAACCCATACTCTTCGGAGTCAACAATGACAACCGCGGATTCGGCGTGGTCGCCCTGCAATACGACTTGCTGAGCAGACTGCTTAAGCAACGGTTCCAGCTGATTGAATATGAAATTGATTTGATCAGCACTTAGCTTGTAAGCTTCAGGGTTTTCCAAAGCAAACTTCAGATGACCACAACCTCGGCCACAGCCCGAATGAGCTGACTCGGCATGGGAATCAGTGTGGAAGCAAAACTTCTCAGGACCGCCGACTACTTCCAGCACGGCCTCTAAGACCCTATCCCCCGGAAGTGATAAGCCTAGCAAATTCAAGGCCCCGAACGCTATCATCAAATCTCCTGCAGTTCCCCCTGGTTTAGATACCACCGGAAATTCATCAGGATTATCAAAATAATAACGACCATCAACGCAGCGGCCTTTGAGGTTGCCGTCGGTGATTCTAATGCGATTGTGCTGTATAAATTCCTCCAAGACAGAGGTGGTCATTGGCTGAATTTTTGCTCGTTCCTGAATTCCAGGAGCGAGCCCTAATTCTGAACTCATAACATCCTATCCTCCTCCAAAAATAATCACAAAACTATATTGTACTCCCACTCACACAGCACTGTCAATATTTGCTAAACTGAGCCTATGAGAATATTTTTGTCACTGCCATTTTCCGAACAGCTATACCCGGAAGTTGATGCCTTGCGCAATGAATTTTCTGAATTGCCTGTACGCTGGCTAAAGAATAGCAACCTTCATGTAACTCTAGTCCCACCCTGGGAAATAGCGGATGAGGAACTTCTAGAGTTACTTGCGAAACTAGATCAGGTTGAAACGCCACAGCCATTTACGGCTGAATTTAACAAGTTTAGCTCTGGGCCAAATTTAAAAGCACCGCGGCTGCTTTGGGCGACTGGCCCAAAAGCACCAACCGAGCTGCTCCGACTGAAAAACGATCTAGAACGTCTGGTTTCTTACCGACCAGACCGTGCATTTACCCTGCATGCGACCCTGGCACGGTTTAACCGAGACGCGCTAAACGCTTCGGCAAAGTTAAGCAACATCTCAAAGACGCTTCATTGGCGCATGCTGATTAATGAGTTTGCTCTTATGAAATCAGAACTTCGCAGCGACGGTGCAGAGTATACCATCATTCAAAGATTTTCATTCCATGAATAATTTTCAAAAAACCCTTCAAGCTTACGACTACAACTTTCCAGAAGAGCTGATTGCTCAGGATCCAGCGCGGCCGCGCGACAGCGCCAAACTGCTCATCTATGACCGCGAGCAAAAAACCATTATTCACGACACCTATAAGAACCTTTGGAAATATTTGCCTAAAGATGGCGTGTTAGTGCTTAATCAGACTAAAGTCATACCAGCACGGTTAGAAGTGACTAAACCGACCGGCGGCAAAGCGCGCCTGCTCTATATTAAGCATGATGCCAAGTATCTTTACGTACTGAGTGACCGCAAATTAGATTCTGGCAGCAAGCTAATAATAGACAAACAAAACTCGTTCCAGGTCATTAAAAAAACGGACCAATTCTACATTCTCAAGCCCTCCTTTCCGATTAGTAAAATTAATTCAGTTTTACAAAAATCTGGCATCACTCCATTGCCACCTTATATTAAAAATTCCAAGCTAAAAGGCGCTAAATTACTCAGGGAATATAATACGGTTTTTGCCAAAAAACTTGGCTCTGTGGCAGCGCCAACCGCCAGCTTGCACTTTACCCCTGCGCTGCTCAAAAAAATTCAAGCTCAAGGCATTAAAATCTATTACGTGACTTTGCATGTTAACCTAGGCACCTTTGCGCCATTAACAGAGGAGCAACTTAAGGTCGGGCAACTTCATTCTGAGTGCTATCAAATCCCCGCAGCCACAGCGAAGGCTCTGGGCAAAGCTAAGAAACTAGGACAACCAATTATTGCAGTAGGAACAACTGTGACTCGGACTTTGGAATCGGCAGTCAACTCCAGAGGACAACTCACTAAACTCTACGGCGAAACCAGATTATTCATCCAAGAACACACTAAGTTAAAATTTGTCGATCAGCTCATTACCAATTTTCATGTCCCGAAATCTAGCTTGCTGATGTTAGTGTCAGCATTTGTTGGTCGTAAGCAACTACTTGCGATCTATCAGTTAGCTATCAAATTAAAATACCGCCTCTTCTCATTCGGAGATGGTATGTATATAAAATAAGACCGCCCCGTTAAAAACAGGGCGGTAATGTCGCTACTTTGCGACGAATGGTTCAGTGGTTACCAACTTTGCCATGTCCGACCCGGTCAGACCGAGATCTTTCGCCGTAAAGTTGTACTGATTGAGTGCCTGATGCAGGATCGCCGGATTAGCGGGTAGGCCTTGATGATACTTCCTTGCTTCATCACTGAAAACTTTCTGCCAAACCTTACGAACAGCTTCCGGCCGAAGCTCATCCACCTCATAATTGTTCAAGTACGGATTAAGAGCCATATTTTCCCCTGTTTTTCCTGTGCTAAAATAAAGATATGCACACCCTTCGTACCAGATTCAAAAATGAAATTGTTTGCGAATTTTTACCGCCTTCACGCGCCACCAAAAAGCAACGCGTGATTATTTTTGCCGACGGCATGCCAACGATGCCATCCAAAAAGTCAGTTCTTGAATTTTTTAGCAAAAAAGGTTTTTGGGTATTCGCGCCGCGCTATCGCGGCACCTGGGAAAGCGATGGAAAATTTCTAAAACAATCTCCTCACCAGGATGTGCTGGATGTCATAGAGCAGCTACCCAAAGGTTTTACTAGTCTCTGGGATGGAACACACCACCGTCTATCACCTCATCAACTGATTATCATTGGCAGCAGTTTCGGCGGACCAGCAGGACTTATGCTCAGCTGCGACCCTAGAGTATCAAAGGTGGTCGCTGTATCATCGGTTATAGATTGGCAAAAACCAGGGCCCGAAGAACCCATGGGTTTTCTAAAAAAATTCATTGACCAAGCTTTTGGCGCAGCCTACCGAATAGATCCAGCTGGCTGGCATAAACTTACAGCAGGCAAACTCTACAACCCAATCAAGCATATAAAAGATATTGACGGCGGTAAAATCCTGCTTATTCACGCTAAAGATGATACGATCTGTCGGTATAGCGAAGCCAGTAAGTTTGCCAAGAAAACTGGAGCAAAACTAATCACTCTCCCCCGCGGCGGCCATCTAGGCTCCTCAATATTATTTAAACCTCGCTTCCAAAAAATCTTCACTAAATTTATTAAATAGCCCATGAAAGTCTACCAGCCAAACAACACCAAAATCACCATCCCTAACCACAAACCATGGAAAAAAATTCTGGCACTATTAATCCTCATTACCGCAGTAGCGGGCGGAGTAGTTTGGTGGCTAAACCAAAGCAAACAAGAGCAAGCCCAGTTCCAGCCAGAGGAAGTTAAACAGCCGGCAATTAATGGTGTAATGGTGCCGGAGTCCTTAGCACAGACCCGCCCGGTCGCGGCAGTGATTGAAAATGCGCCAGAAGCTCGCCCACAGTCTGGACTTAGCGATGCTGAAATCGTGTATGAAACTGTTGCTGAAGGTGGCATCACTAGATTCCTAGCCTTATTCCAAGCGCGTACTCCCAAAGAGATTGGTCCGGTAAGAAGCGCACGGCCATACTTTAACACTCTCGCTAACACCTGGGGCGCTGCAATGCTGCATTCTGGGGGCAGCAAGCAAGCTCTCTCGGAACTTAATGCCGGTGTACACAAAAATGTATACGACGTAAACGAATTCTTCTTTGGTAGATACTTTTCGCGTGACAAGACGCGCACCGCGCCGCATAATCTCTACACCACAAGAGAAAAAATTTCTGAATTGTTGGACGCAAAAGATGAGTTAAACTGGGAACCTGTTAGCATGTGGCAGTTTGAAACTGTGCCTACCGACCAGCTTGTCCCGGAAGTAACCAACATTACCATCCCATTTTCTTACCCGCTGTTCCAAGTTAAGTACACTTTTGACC
The DNA here is from genome assembly GCA_964597895.1 of uncultured Candidatus Saccharibacteria bacterium. Taxonomy (GTDB): domain Bacteria; phylum Patescibacteriota; class Doudnabacteria; order UBA920; family UBA920; genus UBA920. Next base: position 9,695 of record CAZQZS010000006.1, on the reverse strand, counting down.
CTACCACCAATTCTTACTTACGCTCCCTAAACAATCAACCGCACACAGATAGGAATAACGATTTGCAAATTTCTCCAAGCAATATTATTATCCTTCTGACCGACATCACCCCTACTGGAGACGAGCTACTCACGATGAATGTACGGTTAACTGGGACAGGGCCATGTTACTTGTTTACTGCTGGAAAGTTTAAAGAATGCCGCTGGGAATACAGCAGCGGCAAGCACGTTTACAGCGATACCGATGGCAACCCACTTAAATTACAGCCTGGGCAAATCTGGGTTGAAATTTTCCCGCGCGATAAGCAAAGTGAATTGACTTGGAATTAAGCCCCAGCTATTATTTTTCTATGGAACTAAAAGCAAACCAAAAAGCACCGACGTTTTCTCTTCCTGATCAAGATGGGAAAGTGCATAAACTCACCGACTACAAGGGCCAGTGGGTGCTGCTCTATTTTTACCCAAAAGACGACACTCCAGGCTGCACCACCGAAGCTTGTACCTTGCGCGATAATTTTCCTGCTTTCAAAAAACTCAAAGTCAAAATTTTTGGAATCAGCACTGACTCAGTCGCTAGTCACCAAAAATTTGCCGGTAAATATAATCTGCCTTTTATATTGCTGTCTGACCAAGAAAAGTCGGTAGTAGAAAAATATAATGTCTGGCGGGTAAAAAATATGTACGGCCGTAAATATTTTGGCATTGCTCGGATATCCTTTCTGATCAATCCGCAAGGAAAGATCGCAAAAATTTACGACAAAGTTAAACCAGCTATTCATGCTGAGCAAGTATTAACCGATTTAAAGGAATTAGCTTCATGAAAAAACATGTCTCTATAACTGTCCATGGGCAAGTCCAAAAAGTCGGCTTTCGCTTTAGTGCCATTGAAAAAGCTCTGGAATGGAATTTAGTTGGTTTCGTAAAAAATTATGAAAACGACAAAGTTCAAATGGAAGTAGAGGGTGAACTAGAGGATCTTCAGAAGTTTCTGAAATGGTGCCACGTTGGACCGGAAGGATCAAAGATAGAAAAAGTAGATTACAAATCTACTGAAGAATTGGAAAACTACGAAACCTTTCAAGCCGAATGGTTTAAATAATCCACCACGTAGTGAACGGCACGAGCTGTCGAGAACTTTTTTGAATCATAGATAAGGCGGGTGGCGCGCTGCAGAGGTCGCCAACCGCGCGCACGAAGGAGCACGGTTGGAGGTGCAGCGTGACAGGACCCGCTAAATGAATTGCAAAACAAAAACTCCGTTGAAGGCGACGTGTCGCCGTTCACGGAGTTTTATTGCAAGTGCTTTTGCATAAACGATCTTTAATTGTCTTGTTGACAGCCGAGTTTGGCACTCGTGAGCATGTCGTTTATTGATTGCTTAAGCATTTGCGTCTGGTGACGTGCTTTGCATCAATTACATTCCTTTCTGATTTAACGATATACCTTTCTCAGATTAGGGTCAAGGAATCCCCTCATCAAACCCATGATTTTGGCTTAGCCATGCTTAAAGAAAAAATTTTTGACAAAAGTATGAGCATAAGCAATACTTAGCCCAGTAAGGAGGAGTCGTATGATTATGGGGTCTATTAAAAGAGTCACACTTGCCCAGCCAGGCTGGCGGCAAACCGCTGTTGATTTTCTTAAACTGTTAGTAGCGCTCATTCTTGTACTCACTGCTTTTGTGGTAACAATCCGAGGCGGGTTGCTCTACGTTTCATACATCAGAGCACCTTACTCGTGGACCTACCTCATCGCACCTCTTCTAATGATGGCTGGCACAGCAATCTACGTATGGAGGATGCAAAAAGAATAACCCCCTAGGCTTGCCTAGGGGATTTTTTAATAGTCACGCAATTTATGGATATCTGGATGCTCCTTGATTCTTTCAAGAGCCTTGGCTTCAATTTGGCGAATGCGCTCACGAGTGACGCCAAACTCCTCACCAACTTCTTCCAAAGTGTGGGTCACGCCGTCCTCCAAACCAAAACGCATTTTAAGGATTTTCTGCTCGCGCGGGTCCAAATCTTTAAGAATTGAATCTACATACTCACGCAGTAGCTGGCGGCCGGCCATTTCAGTTGGCTTTGGCTTATCTTCATCCTCAATGAAATCTTGCAAATAAGAGCTTTCTTCGTCGCTTGAGTCTTCACCTACTGGCGCATCAATAGAGACGGTTTCCTGAGAAATTTTCTTTAAATGATAGACCTTCTCTACTTCAATACCCATTTCTGCAGCAATTTCTTCTGGGAGTGGTTCACGGCCTAAATCTTGGACTAATTGCCTTTCTGCCTGAGCGTACTTATTGAGTGTTTCTACCATGTGAACCGGGATGCGGATAGTACGAGACTGATCGGCCAAAGCGCGGGTGATAGCCTGGCGAATCCACCAAGTGGCATAGGTGGAAAACTTAAAACCCTTTGTCCAGTCAAACTTTTCTACTGCACGGAATAAACCCAGGTTGCCTTCCTGAATTAAATCAAGCAAGCCCAAGTTGCGCCCCATGTACTTCTTAGCAATAGAAACCACTAAACGCAAATTGGCTTCGGTGAGGCGCTTGCGGGCCCCTTCATCGCCTTTCTCTATCCGTTTGGCCAAATCAATTTCTTCGTCAGCTTTCAGCAAAGGAACTTTACCGATTTCACGCAAATACATTTGAATGGAGTCATCATAAATATCGCCAAGGTCAAAGCCTTCCAAAAGCTCATCTTTTTTCTTGGCGCCAGCCTCTTCGCTCTCTTTCACCTTTGCGCCCTGTTCCCACACGCTAGCCACTTCCTGATCAACAATCTCTACACCGTTGTCTTCTAGGGTATCCATCACCCGTTCCAGTAAGCCAATATCATCTTCCAATAACGGAAAAACGTGCAGAATTTCCGCTTCCGTCACAAAACCGCGACTCTGGCCCTTAACCATTAAACTGTCCAAGGCTTCTTGAAACTTTTGGGTTTCTTCTTCTGATAACACCAACTTGGCAAGCTTCCGTCCGATACGCTTGCCTTTTTTCTTCTTCGGCAAATCAGCAGGTTTGGTACCCTCCTTTACCATCATGCGGCTTTTTATTTTCTTTGGAGCAGCCTTGGCTTCAGTTTTTTTTGCAACCGACTTGGCCTTAGTAACCGGTTTCTTTTTAACCGCAGGCTTTTTGGCTGGCTTAGCAACTTTTTTTACTGCTTTCTTCTTTTCGACTTTTTTCTTAGTAGCCATTATAAAAAATAATTAATGCGAGTAACAAAACACTAGACAAAACAGTTCTCCCCCTACTCAACGCGCGTAGGGATAAAATTATTTCAACAACGGGTGACTGCCTTGCAGAGACCCCAGAAAATTGTTACTAAATTCGGGTGGCACTAAACCGGGGGGCCCGCGCTGAGCGACTTTGGAGCGAAGCGGGGGTGGGTCAGTGATAGGACCTGAATTTAGACTTGTATTGTATTTTTATTTCTTAAGCCTCGCGCAGTTTAGTTTCAATTTCAAAGCGGGTGCTGGATAATTGAGCAAATTTTCCGCCTAACTGCTTGGCTAAATCGTGATTTTTTGTGGTTTCAGCTTTCTTTATAGCTATGGTCAGCTCTTGAAGGTAATATTTGAGCTTAGCCAGCTTGAATTGAAAGAAGCTTTTCTTTAACTCGCGCAATAGCGCCAGTTCATTGCTGTCTAGATTTTCTAGGTTTGATTCTACCACAAAAATACTTTCTGTGACAAGTGGCTCTTTGCTGTCTTTTAGATAATCGCCTAAGATGGCTTTTTGAAAATATGGCTGCAGTGCCGAGCTAATCAGCGCATCAGCCAAGCCTTCAACTCGCACAAACTCCAAAAATTCTGGAAATAGAATAATCCCTCCCAAAATCTCCTTTTCCCAAATTGCTTCTTGAGGCAAGGATACCGTGCCAAATTCTTCGGTAACAGTTGGTTCAACTTTTTGGCTGGAGAATGACTGGCGCAAAGCCTGCTCGCTAATGACGAATTCACTACTAATCTTCTGAAGGTAATGATCAGTTTCAACAGGATTCACAATCTTGCCAACCAGCGGTAAAATCATATCGGTTACATATTGTTTTTGATCAAGACTGCCAAACAAAAAATTTGTGCGGGCATGTTCTAAATAGTAATCAATCACTCGGTAGCTTCCGGAAATTAGCTTCTCCCAACTGCTGGGGCTCTTTTTAATCAGCTCGTCAGGATCTTTGGCGGTTTTTAAATCAACCACCCGAACATCTAATTCCAAACCGAGCGCCAGCTGTGCTGCTCGCCACAATGCCTTATCTCCTGCTTCGTCATTATCAAAAGCGAATACTACAGTATTTACAAAACGCTTTAGGGTTCTGAGCTGGTCTTCGGTTAGGGCGGTTCCACTGCTAGCAACTGTATTCTTGAAACCGGACTGGTGCGCGGTGATTACATCCATCTGGCCTTCCACTAATACAACTTGGTTTAAAGTTCGGAATGATTCTTTTGCAAAATTCAGTCCGAAAATTAATTTGCTCTTATTATAAATCGGCGTTTCTGGACTGTTGATGTATTTAGCCTGATCCTCTAGTGCGTTAGGAAGTACTCGCCCGGTAAAGGCAACGACCTGACCGCGCGCATCAAACAACGGGAACATGATTCGGCCACGAAATCGATCAAAAATTTTTCCGTTATCGCTTTTAGCCAAGACACCGGCTTTGACTGCTAACTCAGGATCTATGGATTTGCTTTTTAATGCATTTAACAATGAATCAAAGCTGTCTGGAGCAAAACCGACCCGCCAGCGTTCAATGGTCTGTGGAAACAGACCCCGATCTTGCAAGTACTGCTGTGCAGCCAAAGATGTTGGTAAAGAAGTTTGAAAAAACTCTGCGGTAAGTTCATTGATTCTAATTAGTTCTTCTAACTCTGATTTATCTGGACCAGCTGAGCGATAGCTCGGCAATTCAATTCCGGCAATCTCGGCCGCCATCTCCAGTGCGTCTCGAAATTCTACATTCTCGTAACGCTTAATAAAACCGATTACATCACCACCTTCACCGCAACCAAAGCAGTGCCAAATCTGCTTCTGCGGAGAGACCATAAAGCTGGGAGTTTTTTCACCATGAAAAGGACAGAGACCCTTCAAATTTGTCCCGCTCTTTTTAAGGTGCATATATCTGCCAATCACATCGGCGATATCCAACTTATCTTTGATTTCTTGAATGGTATTTTCGGCCATATTTTAAGAGATTTCTGTCTTAAATGTATAGCTATTTAAGGTTTGGCGCAACTCGACAAAACCCGCTAAAAATGTTAGAATAATTGGGATTTTTACAATCATGACCTGCTGCTGGAAGCGTCGCATAGTGGTCTAGTGCGCTGGCTTGGAAAGCTAGTAACTCGCAAGGGTTCGAGGGTTCGAATCCCTCCGCTTCCGCCAGTAGGTTGAAAACAATTAATCTAGAAAGTAATATGGCAAAATCTCAACTCAACAACCTCAGCAAGCGCCAAATTTTGGAAAGCTTGATGTATGAACAAAACCAAAGCAATGTTACCTTGTCGCGTTTAATCACTGCCGTAGCCCGAACCTCTGGACTTGATCCAGAAAAATTAGCTGAACACTTCATTGACGACAAAGCCAACCAAGAATACGTAGAGAAGTTTAATGCTAGCGTTCGCGCTCAACATGCCGAGAAGCATGCCCATGGCGAACCGGCTCCTGCAGTCCCAGAAACTAACCCAGAAGAACCAAGCGAAACCAATGCTGCCTAAAATTGCTTACGCACCAATTTTTGTTTTAATTCTTCACGTTACCGCCACTGTACTTGGATGGTACGAAATGTTCTTTTGGCTTGACACGCCCATGCACTTTTTGGGAGGAGCTGGTATCGGCATAAGTAGTTACTATTTTTTGCACCAATCAGAGTTGGAAACCAAAAAATTTCATACCAACCTATTAAATTACTTACTGATCTTGGCCCTGACTGCTTTGGCAGCTGTAGCGTGGGAAATTCTAGAATTCCATATCGACAGAGCTCTTAACACAGTTATGCAGCCAAGCGTACTAGACACCATGAAAGATTTAGCATTTGGATTACTTGGCGGCTCAATCTCTGCCGCAATTCTACTAATGAAAAAACCGCCCAAGGCTTAAGCCGAGGCGGTTTTTTAATCATCGTATGGAGAAGCTTCAGTGTCTTCAATAATCAGTCGCATTTCTGTGACTGCCTCCACTGGATATTTACCAGTGGCAGTTTCTCCAGAAAGCATCACAGCATCTGCTCGATCAATGACGGCATTAGCTACATCGGAAACTTCAGCGCGCGTGGGCCGAGGATTCCGAATCATAGAGTCTAACATCTGAGTGGCCACAATCACTGGCTTTTTTGCTTTACGACACAGCGCAATAATATCTTTTTGAATCACGGGCACATCCCAATCAGGCATTTCCACGCCCAGGTCTCCTCTGGCTACCATGATGACGTCTGCCTGCTTTATGATTGTTTTTATATTCTTGACTGCTTCTGGTCGCTCTATTTTTGCAACTATCAACGGTGACTTTTTTCTGGTTGGTAAATATTTTTTGATCAGTTTTTTTAACGCTGTAATATCCTTTGGATCTCGGACAAAAGAGAGTGCAACGTAATTCACGCCATGCTTTAACCCGAACTGCAAATCGCTGATATCTTTTTCCGTAATGACCGGAAATGAAATCTTGCTGTCAGGCAGGTTAACGCCTTTATGCGATTGAATAGAACCACCGGTAATAACTTTGCAGGTAATTTGGTCTTTGACCACTTTGCTAACTCTGAGTTCAATCAAACCATCCTCAATCAAAATCCTCTCACCCTTCTTAACTGTTGAGCTGATGTCAAAATCCAAATCAAAATCTTTGCCAATGGTGACAGTTTGATTTTTCTTTGCAGTTAGAGGTTTACGGAGTTCGGCAATCCGAATTTTAGGACCTTGCAAGTCTTGCAAGATAGGAATTTTTCGGTGCTGTTGTTTAGCTACTGCGCGAATATTTTTAATCAGCATGGCATGATTTTGATAACTGCCATGGGAGAAATTCAGCCGAGCAATGTCCATACCATTTTTGATCATCTTACTGAGCACAGCTTTCTTCTCGGAAGCCGGGCCAATGGTAGCAACAATTTTGGTTCGTTTCATGATAAGTATTATATTACCTCTAAATTATAACAAATCTAAAAAAGACTAACTTGCTTTGGTTTGAGTGAAAGCTTTTCACGTTCTGCCTGAGAATAGATTTGAATCTTGCCAAAGACACCGTCATACCCCCCAGAAAGCTGTACTTTGCCCTCTCTGACGCGTAAAATGCTTTGTGTCAGTATTGGGCCAGCGAGCTTGGCAAGGTCCTCTGGAGAGATGTTTAGCAACAATTCAAACTCAGGGATCTCTGCCACTAGAGTTTCATACTGATCCTGGACTTTTTTGCTCGCTGGGCCTACACCAAGAGTATCGGCAATAACTTCCTCTAAGGGAATAATGCTTTTGAAAGGAATGGAATTCGGAGGGACAAATCCATAATCACGCTGACCTAAATCATCCACGCGTGCCATCACACCGCGGAGTAACTTCTTTTTACAAACTGGGCAAATTCCGCCCAGTTTTTTTGTTTGAGTTGGTTCACACGAAAACTTGCAATCTGCGTGGCCATCTAAATGATACTTACCTTCTTCAGGAAAAAACTCAATAGTATACAAAAAATCGTTTTTATTTTTCTGTTTTAACACTCGGATAATTTCATTATAAGAAAGTTTTGCTTGATCTATTTCGAACACGTTCGCTTCTCGTCCAAGTTTTCGCAAACTGTGCGCATCTGAATTTGAAATCAAAGTAATGTTGTCTAAATCTGGAATTTGCCAATTCATTTTTGGATCACTAGAAAGACCGGTCTCGATGGCAAAGATATGCTTTGCCTCTTTCCCAAAAGCTTCCTCCAAAGAATCAAACCCAGACAAAGAACCAAATACGCCAAAGTGTGGTGTCCAAGCGTGCGCTGGTATAACCTCAATCGCGTTATCAGCGGTTTTGCAAATTCGCACTAGCTCATCACAGGGCACTCCCATAATTGGCCGGCCATCAGATTTTAAATTAACTTTTCGCTTTTCGAGCAACTCAATGAGTTTGTCGACAGCTGGAAAATTCGGAGCAAAGATTAGATTATGAACCCGCCGCACTTTGTCGCCTTGCTTGTAAATTGAAGCAAGTTCGGTGGTGAGCATGAATAATGCCTGATTGTGACTGTTTTTTAGCTTATATAAGCCTGATTTTTCTTCAATTAAATTCTCCTTTAATTCTCTCAGCCAAGCTGGGTGAGTAAAATCCCCAGTCCCCAAAACATTAATCCCTTTTTTATCTGCCCATAATGCTAAATTAGCCGGAACTAAATCCCGGCTACAAGCACGTGCGTATTTTGAATGAATGTGAAAGTCTGCAATCAGTTTCATACTAACTTTCTGGCGAACTCTAAATGCTCAGGAGTGTTAATGCCGTAAATTTCCTCTGGGGTAATCAGTAACGAGTAGATTTCCTTGCCATCACGGATGGCCAGCTCAACAATATCAGTTAAGTAAAACTCATGCTGAGAGTTCTGGCTGTTAATCTTTTTTAGGTGATGGAAAACCCACTCTGAATTGAACATATAAATTCCCGGGTTGACCTCTGTAATAGCTTTTTGCTCTTCGCTGCAATCCTTAAATTCCTGGATCTTAACGATTGCACCATTATCGTCGCGGATAATTCTGCCAAAGCCTTCAAAGTGAGAATATTCATTTTCAAAGTTGGGCAACTGCGCTGTAAACATGGAAATTTTGGCATTATTCGCTACATGCAATTCAATTAATTTCTGCAGTGATTCTTTGCTGGTGAACGGCATGTCACCGTAGAGCACGATAAAATTATCCGCGCTGACTGTCCCGTAGCAAGACAAGACGGCATGAGCCGTACCCTTCTGATCATACTGAGTAACATAGATATATTTGTCGCCTAAAGTTTCTTTTACCAGTTCTTGCTGAAAACCGACCACAATAATTGGAGCGGTATCTTGCGATACACCCTTAATTTCACTTAAAAGATGAGTGATGACCGGTTCATCATGAAGTGGTAATAATACTTTGGGAATATCCGCGCCCATGCGCGTACCCTTACCAGCTGCTAAGATGACGATTTGTTGGGACATAACTGAAAAGCTATATAGAATATAGAAAAAGCTTAAGCTATACGCTTAAGCACAGGAGTATTATAACAAAAAACACCTCGGTTAACGAGGTGTTTTTTAAAAAAGACAGCTTCGGCCCAAGCAGTTTGGGGTCCCAATGTAGGTACTTTCAAATAAAAAAACCCGCTTTAAGCGAGTTTTTTTATTAAAGGGCAGCTACCTACTTTTGCGCTGGCATGCACCAGACTATCATCGGCACCACTGCGTTTTACTTCTGAGTTCGGGATGGGATCAGGTAGAACCGCGGCGTAAATGCCACCCGACCGGCAATTCCTTGTAGTGCAAGCACTAAAGAAACTACCGGCCCGAAGGCATTTATAGATCCCCGCTTACGCAGGGACATGCTTTGAAAACTAAATAGTGGTATTGAGCATTGCTCATATTGCAAGACGTATCCAAGTTATCACAAATTGTTTGTCAAAACTTGTACAATCTTCTTCCAAAAAGGAAGAATTAGATTAGAACTTTCGGATGATTAGTATTGCTCGGCTGAATGCATTACTGCA
>CAZQZS010000005.1:0-52723 GCA_964597895.1 uncultured Candidatus Saccharibacteria bacterium | reverse complement strand
GCCGGCTTCGGAAGAGCTCATAGTTTGAATAGAATCAACTACGACTACGCTTGGCTTAAAGCTTTCTATACTGGCCAAGGCGGTTTCTAAGTCTGTTTCTGCAAGAACAGAAATGTCTTCATTTAAAGCCAGTCTCTGGTTGCGCATGGCAATCTGCTGGGCGGATTCTTCTCCGGATACATACAATACCCGCTGCTGTGCCTTTTCCAATAAATTAGCTAATTGCAGTGCCAGGGTGGACTTGCCGATTCCTGGATCGCCTCCGAGCAAGATTACAGAACCAGGAACTATTCCGCCGCCCAAAACCAAATCTAGCTCCGAAATTTTAGTATTAATCCTTGGGACGCTATGCTGTTTGACTTCGGATAACTGCACAGGCTTAGCCTGGCTGTTCGCCGAAACTGCAACCCCTTTTTTGGCTGACTGCACCAATTGTTCCTGAAATGTATTCCATTGTTCGCAAGACGGACATTTGCCTTGCCACCGAGGGCTTTGAAACCCACAATTTTCGCAAATATATACGCTTTTTAAGCTCATAGATTTATTATACCCTAAGCAGCTCAAGCAATAATCAAGAAATTTAAAAGCCCCGCTCGCGGGGCTTTTTTGAAATGATTACTGCACGAATAGATAGTAGAGGTAACCGTCTTGAGCGTTTCTGAAGAACAGAATGTTCTCGTCTAAGCTTAAAAATAATTCTTGGGCATCCATGCCACTGCCAGGGGTGAATTCCGTACGACTACCTGTTCCGACATCAATCTTATAAATAGTGTCTTGAGTAACACCTTCGCCTGCCGTTCCGGAAGTTGGCACAGCCACCACAATACTCTGACTATCGCGAGTCCATACAGCCTTTGACTCCAGAGTTGAAACGCCGAGATTCTTTGATTGCCCAGTTGCTAGATCCACCACCCACAAACTAAACTTTGAAGTGGCAGGATCCCGCTTGCTAAACAAAATTTTCCGGCTATCGGGACTCCATAAAACGCCCTTATTAAATCCGTCCGCTACTACGTTTGTCCAATCAGTGCCATTGATGGTTGAAGTAAAAATGACGTTCTGTGTCTGGTTAGAATTTTGACTGCGGTAATAAGCAATTAAACGCCCGTCAGGAGAAACACTAAGCACGGTATCTGAATCGTACAATTCGGAAATTGACTCATACTCGCTAGTGTCGGGATTAGCCTTGTTGACCGAAGAATTGTTATTGGCATCCACCCATACAAACACGATTTTATCTCCAGCAGGCATCCAAGACACGCTTTTTACTTGCGATGGCAGTTCAATATACTGCCCTGTGGCGGGGTTGTAATAGCTCCACTGCTTGGCGATACCCAAACCTGACTCAGCGATAAAACTGCTGCCAACTGCTGGCCAAAGAATTCTATTGATGCCAGTTTTTGGCGGAATAGTAAGTTCAGTCTTATTGCTAAGCAACACAGTGCTGCCTGATACGGCCATATCGGTACGGAACAATTGTCCGTTACGGTTAAAATATGCAATGCCGTTGCCCTGAAAAAATAGCGCTGGCGTGATCACTGCCTCATCTGTAAGTTTGCTAGCACCGCGGCCAACCTGCTCAGCACCAGTATTGGTTTGGTTCTCGCCAGATCCCGAATCAGGCTGAATCGGTTCTGGCACATCCACCTCGGGCACTACCGGAAACGGCACATTACCTTCCACAACAATCTGTGATTCGGAGTCTGAGCCTGAGCTTGAACGCAGATATATAATCACCCCTAATGTGGCGATGATTAACAGAAACACTCCTCCCAAAATCGCTATAGCTTTTTTATTCATTCATAGTCCGTTATTCTGCTCGCAGCAAGGCCTGCGTCTGACACAGTCCCTGGTAAAGCCAGAATCAATAATTTTGTATTAGTTTCTAATTCAAGACTTTTATTTATTATAGCACAATTCCTTTGATATTTCCAAGGCTTACTTAAAAGACTGGACTGCTGCGCAGGCTTGGTTTAAACCCGCAACTGCACCGCCTGTGCCATAGTTGGTGTCTAAATAGTTGATGGCATCGCCTATTATGCCTGTCCAACCGATGAGTGAACCAATCACTGTTTGGGTGCAAATTCCATACAGCACCCCCGCTGCAACTGTGATAATCATGACAATCACAAAAATATCCAACAATAAAATGATTGCCATCATCCACTTTCGAGACAAGCCTTGCAAATGAGGAACGTCAGGGAAAAACATTCCCAAAACCATGTAAATGTTCATGATTAACAGCAGCGGCGCACCCACGATCATTCCCACAACGCTAATATTTAAAATGAGCGCAACTAACAGCCAAAGGAATCCCTGGATCAGATAAATGGCCTTGATCGCATGAAACATCGCTTGTTTGAGATTGCCATTCTTGAGTTCAAACAGACAATCAATCGCATCGCTGATTCCAAGACCAATCGCGATATTTAGAAGCAAGGCTGCAATAGTGCCGAGTCCTAAAGTTTCTGGGCCAGAAGCAACTCCAGCCACTGCAATCGCACCCTGTACGCCTTTTACCGCTGTACCGGCAGCTTTCGCGCCTTTAGCAGTTGCAGCAGCTGTTTTTGCGCCTTTAGCGGCTGTAGCCGCCGCACGCGCTTCTTGAGCTGCCCGAGCACCTCGGCCCACATCACCGGCCACCTTCTCGCTTGTCTGCAAACCACGGCTTGCAATCCGGTTGTCCAGCTTCTTTCCCACATCCTTTGAGTAACTCTTGGCTCGCTCGCGAGCTTCTTCTTTTAACCGTTCGCGGTTCTCATCTGTATCACTGCTTAAACCCGACAAGACATCGCTAGAAAACCCTGCGCGCTGGCCCACTGAAGTCAGTTTCTTATCTATTGGACGGTTTAATCGCCGAATGGCTCGGTCTTTTGCTTTCTGTTTAATCAGCTCACTAACTTGTAGTCCAGAACGTTCTTTAAACGGCGAATCTTGAGGGATTGGTTCATTAGCAAAAGAATCTCCCTCGTCTGGCAAGAGAGATTCATCTGAATCGGAACCTTGAAAATTGGTAGCATCTAAGTAGCGCATATTACTGACCGGCTAGTTCTTCTTTGCTTTGCTCAATTTCTAATAGCTGTTTAGGGTCTGTAGTAATAATCTGGTCTTCCACATACGAAGCATAAATCTTGATGGCGGCATGCTTTAGGCCAGCAAAGAAAATGCCTTCACCAACGTCGCTTTCCAGTAAGAGATACTTTTCCCCTTCCGTTAAGAAGAAAGTCTCTTGAACAATATCTATGGCGGCTGGACTTTGCTTTAAGAGCAGCTGAATGGATGAGTTGGTAACAATTGGTTTGCCGTAAGGACTAGCCATAAAATCTGCCACGTCTTGCGTGATGGTTGTTAAGCCAAGATAATACTTGCGGGCACGCTTGGCAATGCCAAACACAAAGCGGGCAGAATCTTCGTGCTGCATCATGATCCAAGCTTCATCAAGCACCATAATGCGCTTTTTGAGTTCGCTGCGCACTACATTCCAAATGTGTCCTAAAATGATATACATGGCAATCGGCCGCAGCTGGTCTTCCAAATCACGGATAGAAAATACTAACAATTGATTCTTGAGCACAACGTTGGTTTGGTTGTTTAATAGTCCCGCAAAAGTGCCTTCGGTAAATTTGCCCAAACGCTGAGCAAGGCTCTCCCCGCCAACCATACCAGAAAGAATTTCAATCAAATCGCTCATGATTGGCATCTCGGCAGTGGCAAAATCGGAATTCTCGGTGATGTCTTTCTTAGCGTAAGTTGCCCAAAGCGCCTTGTCTAAAATAGCTTCTTCGGTTGGATCAAGCTTCCCAAGCACCAGCCCCATCAAACCAACCAAGTTGATAATGGCGCTGCGCAAAATGTCCGCCTTGTCTTCGTCTTCTAAGCCAATCGGCAAATCAAACGGATTAATACGGAAATCGGAATTTAAAGAAATATTGATGTACGTTCCGCCCACGGCTTCGGCCAGATGCTGATATTCATTTTCTGGGTCAATAACAATCACCTCTATCCCAACCATCAAGGAACGCAGGATTTCCAGCTTCACGGCATAAGACTTACCAGCACCAGATTTGGCAAACACCACAAAGTTGGCGTTCTCCATTTGGAAACGGTCAAATAAAATCAAACTGTTGTTGTGGCGATTGATGCCGTATAAAATTCCGTCATTGCCGGTTAAATCCGAAGAAACAAACGGGAAAGTGCTAGACAAAGGACTGGTGTTAAGATTACTAGCCACGTCCAGTTCGTCTACCGCCAAAGGTAGCGTGGAATTAAAGCCGGCTTCCACGGCGAGCATGGCACGCTTAGTGACCACTAGCTTCGCACCCAAAGCGCTTTCCAAAATTTTGGAGTTCTTATCTAGTTCTTCCAAGCTGTCAGAGTACAAAGTGAAATACAAACCAAAGCGGAAGAAGTGTTCAACACCCTGCTGGAGCTGGTCACGCAGCTCCTCCACATCATGATAAGCCGTTTCTAAAAGCGGGTTACGGGCCAAACCTTTTTCCTGTTCTATGGTAATCTGCGAACCAATTTCACCGATTTTACTCTTGAGCTTCTTTAGCACCATGCCAGAATCTATCGGATAGATAAACATTGATACGTCCAAAGCGCTTTCGGAGTTAATAATAAAAGACAGCCAGTTAGAAGACAAAAACCGAGGATAAGCGAGCACAAAGAAACTGCGGCCAAACTTGCCGTTGAGTTCAAAGTAAGAATTGGTAAACTTAAGGGAGGCTGGCGCCAGCAAATCCCGCAAAGTTGTTACACCTTCGCGATACTGCTTTTCTACTTCGGCCAGTTTTGTATCGGCAGAAACTTGGCCTTTTAGATGCTCAAGTTCGGCCTTTTTCTTGTCTATTTCGCTTTTGTTTATAGAAAATAGAGGCATATTATTTAGAAAGGTCACGAATAGTTATTTTGGGCAATTGACTAGCATCAATGCTTGGGCCTGAGGCAAAATTATATGAATTATATACCAACTCAATCAACTGATCAGTGTTAAGCCGGACTACCCGCAAACCGCTACCCGCTAAAGTGGCCGAGACAGTGTTAGTGCGCTCATCTAATTGTCTTTTTGCATTACTTAAATTAGCTTCACGATCAGCGATTTCCTTAACTTTGCCTGTACCAAATAATTTACCAAACAAGCTAGTGGCAGCAGGGTTGATACTGATATCATAAGGAACGATCACATAAAAATTCTTGTTCATAACATTGGCTGATTCCACTAGGCGGTCAATGAACTCTATATATTCTTGAGTCTGCATGCGCAAAAGCTCGTTAGTCTGTTTCTCGGCCATAACTTTAAGCTTGCCCATATATTCGGCAATATCCATCTTGCGGGACTGAACCACGATCTGAATATGAAACTCCAATGAATTTAAAAATCTTTGGTAGCTGTAAATTAATGCATTCTGCTCTTCCTCGCTCTTGAGGTCAAAGTTAGTGGAGGAAACTGCTAACACTGAACGCAAAGTGCCGTCATTCATCACAATTAAATCATCTCGGATTTCCGAAAGTTTAAGAAACTGCTGTGTAGGAGTTCCTAATAATTTTTTGGTGTTTGTTTGAGCCATGATAATTTATTTGCCGCGGTTTTGCTTAATCATCTCTACCAGCTTGCTTTGCTCAGATTGTTGTTGTTGTAAAAGATAATTTAACTCTTTGATTTTTACCGCAGTTTCTTTGCTGTCTTTCGGAGCCACCTGCTCTTCTATAGCAACAGGTATCTGTTCATCAAGAAAATCCTTACCCTCTTTGTGATAAACATAAATCTTAGAGCCGAACAAATACTGAATAAAATTCCCAGCGCTAGCATACAGCGGTCGGCCATTCAGTTTGCCGAACACCAAAGCCAAAGCTGGCACACCTGTAAACAATCCTACCGCAATAGTAATAGGCAGATTTTTACTGATTGTATAGATTACAAACGTAAACACACCCGCGCCAAAAATGATTGCGAATTGCTTAAAAGTTAAGCCGGCAATAATCTTATCTTCTACATCGGTAAATTGTGGGACTGGGAATTGCATAGAGTGCCTTGAAGGGGAAAACCCAGAAGGGGTTTTCACCGGTTAGCAGTCCAAATCAAGTTTGGACTTAACCCGGACCCCTTCCAACGATTCGCTTCGCGAATCTGCCTCCCCTTTCCGAATGTTTACTCGCCGCTGGCAAAGCCAGACGGCTCGTAATTCTTAGTAATTATATCAAACTAAACGCGATTAATTTTAAGCGCTTGCAGTAAATCGGCCACAAACTCAAATTCCTCTTGACTCAAAGGTAAATTATCACCGCTAGCACCACTCAGTAACAGCTTGCCATAATTCAAATAATCCTGATACAACGGGCTTTCTTCAAAATGTGTAAGGATATTAAAGTAGCCTTCTGTTTCAGATAAAGCGCTGATAGCAGCGAAAAAATTAGCACGATTGCGGTGATGTAAAGCTTCGGCGGTAAGGTGTTTAATGTCGTCAATGACAAGAAGCTTCAAGTCTTTACCAACCGCTTGTTCCATAGCAGGACTAGAAATGACTGGCTTACCAGTGGCTAGGCCTGCGTCGGAAACATCTGGCTTTCTAACAGGTTTAGGCTCGGACACATCTGGAAGAGGACGATCTGCAGGTTGGGTCGTCTGCATGGGCGCAATTTTAGAATTACGCGCAAAATCCCGTTCTGGACCAGGAGTAGACACTGACTGCGCCGGTTTAATAGCTAGGCGAGGATCGGTCATCCGGCTAGGTAAATTACTAATATGACCAAGAGACGGGGTCTGTGCTTCAATAATCGGCGAAGGTTTTGGTGCTTCTGCCTGTTGAATCACCTCAGCGCTCCCCGAACCTTGGAGAATAGTTTCTAGTTCGGCCAGCTGTTTATCATTCATCAAACCCATCAAAGACAACCACTCGGCTTTTTCTTGCGCGTTCAAAATGCTGGCGTTCTGTACCAGTTGAGTAATTTTTTGCATTTTGATCGGGTCTAACATAGGTTAACTACTCTCTTGATCATTAATACCTTGCTTTTGCTTTAATGCTTCCAACTTAGCTTGAATGGCTAATTCGTTGCGGCGTTTTTCGGTTTGCGACTGCATTTCGTCATCCAAATTAACATTAGTTGGCTGATCAAATACCAAACCGCCGCGCTTGGCTGTGCTTAAGTCTAAATCTTTTTGCAACGGTATTTTAAAACTTGGGGCTACTGGCCGCGCCGCTTCAATTGGAGTGCTGCTCGCTGGCTCAACGGGCTCCGAAACGCTCTGTTCTGCTGTTGGTAACTCACTGTCAAAAATTTGCTCCAACTTCCGCTTTAATTCTTGCTGCTCATCAGGTGGGAACTCGTCTGGAATTAATTCCCACATCTCAATGTATCTCTGCAAATGATCGTAGATACTGATCAAGCTCTGCAAAACTCGTTTCTCAGCAGCGCTCAAGATTTTTGCATTCTGCGAAGTGTTAACATATTTAACTTGCAGCAAAGCATCATGCTGATTCTTACCCGCAAAAGCTGAGTAGTCAGCCATCCAATTGCCGATAGTCGGCGGAGTTTGCTTTCCTCCGACAACAATCTCTTTGCTGCCGAGCTGTTCGTTATGCGAACTTAGAATATCACGGAGCTTATAGACGAAGTCCATGATGTCTGGCGCGTATTCCAACTGCTCCAGATAATCTACTAGCTTTTGCTCTAGCTGATACCCTTCTATAGTATAAGCTGCTAGAATTGACCGCTGCATCAATCCTAAGGCGCGATCTTCATCTATGCTCGTAAGCCTTAAATAATTCAACCTTGCTTGATCGCCTGGATCAAGCTGCGTGGAAGGATGCTTTGCGACATAACTTAAAACTTCTCTAGCCCGTTCTTGGTCTAAATAAGTAATCGCATCAGTAATAGTTTTTTGTATGTCTAATGCCATGTTGTAATTAACCTTTTAAGCGCACTTCGTCTATTGCTTTGATGAATTTACTACTAAGCTTCTGCCTTAGTTCTGGCTGACTGTCTAATACCTCCCAAACTTTTGCTGCCACCTTTGGATCCAGTTTCTTTTGCACCTCTTTAATTTTAGTTTCCGTATCATTTGGTTTAATAACCTTTTCAAAAGTACCTTTGTTAAAACGTTTTTGACCGCTAGGATCTGTATAAATCAAATCGTCCGCTTTGGATTCATAAATAGATTTTTGCTTACCTTCGGCCAATTTAACTTGCTGGGCTTGCAGACTGTTTACAATGCCGCCGCCGCCCTGAATGCTAGTTACTGCATACGCTAATGAATTATTACCATTCTTGGCGCTGGTATTGGAAATTTCTCTAATAATCTGTACCTGACTTCTTTGGGTTCCTTTAAAGTCCTGTGCAACTAGCTTGGCTAAATCTTCAACATTATTCTTAAGACCTTTAGCCTCAAGCAGCTTTGACACTTGGCCATTTTCGGCCATCTGCTTAACAGCTGCCTTTGCCTGCACAACATTATTTTTCTTTAAAGCGCTTAGGTAGACATCCTCTAACTGTTCGTAGTCCAAATCCACCAAACCTTTTTGCTCTTCCTTGACTGCAGCCGCTTCGGCCTTCTCAACTGATTTAGAATATGGCCATTCTCGTTCCTGCGCATCCTTAGTAAGCTTGGCGATTTGCTTATCAAGATCCTTTCTGATTTCTGGATTCATCTTGTCTATGCCGTATCGGTTGCGAAGTTCGGTATCTTTATCTAATTCTGGCTTAATTTGTGTCGTAAGACTATCTGCATCATCAATCTGCTTCTGCAGAACCTCAGTTAACTCATCCTTATTGAATGATGAAACATCTGCAAGATTTATTTCGGCACTGCCCGCAGCGGTTGCGGCAGCAATGGCAACACCAAGCGCTTCTTTACGCTCCTTAAGCTCATCGCTTCGGTCGCGCAACTGCTTCTTCTTGAGCGGATCTTTTTCGGCCAACATTTTTTGTTCTGCATCCTCATGGAGGTTGTCCAGCCGCGCCAATTCATTATTAGCTGCGTATAAGCCAAGCTTGCCATCGGCCATGCGCTCAATGATTTCCTGATTGCGAGCCTTATCTGTTGTCGCGGTTTGAAGTTGCTCCAGCTTCTTATCGCGTTCTTCGTCATCCATAATGCTTCGCTGATCTTGAAGTCGCTTGGCCTGCGCTAATAAGGCAGGTGCGTTTTTACCAGCCAACTTCCAGCCGAGCATCTTTGCCGGCAAAAGTTTGTCCTCGCCCCAAGGCTGCCACTTGCTAGACACGTCATCAAACTTATCAGTAAACCGCTTCTCCATGGCTTTGCGCGGTTCGTCCAAATAGCCTTTTTTAACAGCCTTTAAAGCCTCTATAGGCCGGGCTGTAGAACGGAACAAAGTCTGAAGTCCAGGACGCTTTTGCGCAAATTCGCGCTGCGCCATGAAGTCCGCCCCAGTATCCTTCGCCCACTTGCCGGCATAAAGCGGTGCTTTGCGGGTAACCGCATCAAAGCCTTTCTTGGCGTATTCAACAATTTTCTTAGAACCTGCGCCGCCGAACTTGAGCGCAAACATCATGCCGCCATACATAAACACCAACACCAAGAAATGAGACAAAACCGTAGTTGCAAAACTCACAAATTCTGAGGCGATTGTCCCGGTGCTAATTAAGCCACCAAGAATGGTTGTATTGGAATTCCCGGTCTGAACAGTTTGCCCAGTTGGCCTAGACAGGTTTACTGCGAGCAAGGCAGCGATGTTCAAGAAGAAAGCCATAATCGGCACAGCAAACGCGTACTTTATAAACTCAGCCCACCACTTATTAGCAGCTTGCTCTGTTTGCGGTAAAATTCTGCCAACATAGGCAATTGGCGATATCATGTACAGAAGCCATAAAGCCACAACTCGTACAATCAGGAAAGCTATGAGGGCCACAAAGGCAAAGAACGCGGAGATAGCCAAAATCAGCAAGATGACTGCCTTAGGCAAATCGCTGGCCAATCCTTGAGTGGTAAAATTCCCGCCTTCGGTTAAGCCATAATTATCCTGACCACCACCCTCTGTTCCGCGGAAGGTTATAATCGGATCAACCATCAATTTAAACCCGAGCGTTTCTACGACTTTGCTGTCTGCAGGTAAAAACTGCGACTGCACAGTGTCGGCAATACCAACGATTGCTTGGCCAATCACAAGGCTAAAGTTCACAAGCAATGCTGCAAGAATTAATCTCAGTATGAACGTGCGGCTCTTAGCAGCGTCTTCCATCTGAAAAATTGTCCGCAAGCCAATCCAGAGCAGCGCGATAATAAAGAATATATTTGAAATATTACGGAGAATCAGCCAGCCGGGATAGATAAAGTTAACAAATGAATCTTTGTAAGGATGAATACCGAGCAAAGCCACAATCACTGGCACGAGAATAGAAGAGAATATGTAGTAGATAATTCCGGTTAGAACAAGAACGATGTAGGCGATGACTTGGCGGAGGAAGCTAAATAGCGAGCCGGTAAGGCTATTGTCTGGTATGGTTTGATTACAAACCCCGCCGGTTGTATCACCTTGATCTGGAGCGTTCAGACTCTTATTGACTGTTAACTGAGCTGTGGTTGCAGACTTATTTCTTGTTCCCGTACCTTCAATCGTAAAAATGGTAATACCTTGACAACTTAACCCTTCTGGGCCAACAGCTGCGAAACGTCGAATATCAACTGTACACGAGGCATTACTACACGCGCCCGAAGGAATCTCTAAAGTAAGGTTCTCAAGTGGTTGATTGTCTGGACCCTTGAGCACCTCCCCTTTTTCATTTTTGGTTGTATAAGTAACTATGAAAGTTGCTGGGCCATTTTCAAAAGTCCAACCTAAATCCAACTTATCTATCTTACCTGCAGTTACAGGATTAGGATTAACTACTGCCTGAGTAACTTTGAATTCACCCGGGGTTGGCGTCGGTGCCTCCGCACTAACCTCTACAAGAACAGCCTTAACTACTGTATAGCCTGACGTATAAAAAATTATTTGCGAGGTTGCATCTATCTGGGTCGTCACAGCACCGTTGGTTCTGCCTCCAACACCCAGGTTATTTCCGCACGACTGAGCAGCTAGCCTTATTGCTGGATCGGAGTCGCCAACTGGCGGCGAAACCTTACACCCACCTCCAATAAAAGTGTCCTGACCACTAACTGACCAGGAGATGTTCAATGTCGTGCCCGGAGGAACCGGGCTTGTTGGTGAAACAGACAAATTTAAAGCTGGTGACTGCGCATTAGTGGTAGGAGCAGCTTGTGGCACAATGAACAGTACAGCAGGAGTAACAAAAACAGCAAGCAAAATTGCCAGCGCAATTCGCTTGCTATAAATCTTAAGGTTTTTTCCTAGAAAATAAGACAAAAATTTAGAAAAATTTGATATTTGTTTCAGCCAAAATTCCTTGGCAAAATTTCATCCACAACCGCGATAACTTGTAATAATTATACCACATAGACCTCCCAAACTCCAAGCTGTTTGAGACTACTAAAAAACTGCCTTCAGCGTTTGCCGAAAGGCAGTTTTTGATAAGTTGTTTATCTGATTTGTAGCGGCTCGCGAGCCTCTCCGCGGGGATTAAAGTTCGTAGTCACAACACCGCTTACCGTGCCTTGGACAAAGTATGCACCTGTAACCGTGCTCAGTATTCGCGCGCCGTCGCCGTCGCGTACCGATAGCTCAACTTCCCAGCGCACTGTCCTGCTTTCAGCAGTAAAGTTGTACTTGAGAACTGTATTGGCAGATAAATTGCTTATGGACTGATTCACGATGGCTTGCCCTGAATCACGATCGCGAATGACGATGCGGTTTGGAGCCTCGCGTCCTGCATTAAGATGTCCACTTAAATCAATATTGAAAGTATATTGTTGTCCCGGACGCACATCGGAAATTTTATCGTTACTGCCAGCTGGGGTCATGTATACAGTAACCCACTGATCGCCAAATTCTTGGCCAGCGCCAGAACCAGAGTTTCCAATAATCGCCGGCACCGAAGCGATGCCTAGACCTAAGGCCTGCACACCACCTTCTTTAAGAACTTTTGATCCGCTCTTTCCGCCAGTTAACAAGTTAGTCAAAAAGTTTCCGGTCAAATCAGCAAGGAAGTTTGCATAAAATGGCAAATTGTCTGTTTGCAAAGAACTACCCTGATCAAAGTGCTGCTTAAGGTAATCCTGGATAGAACCGGACACGAACTTTGCAGGAGAATCAATGGCTTCACAAATATCAATCACTGGGCTATCCACTTCGGAAGGCAGGTTGGCTAACTTTTGCTCTGCTGCTTCGTACGCGGCCTGCGCCTTGGCAAATTCTGCTTCATTGGTTTGCCCCGCTGCCAACGCATCGGTCATACGAACTAAAACCGCCAAAGCTGCATCACGCTCGCTCACAGCGCTGTCTACCTGCGAATCAATTTGCGCTTGCTGACTCAACGAACCTCCACAGTTGCGTGGCGGCGCATAACCTTCGCTCTGGCTAATTTCTGCCTGCGCAGTCTTTTGAGCCTCTGCCTTAATTTTAGAAGACGTATCTAAAGCATTAAGATATTTAAACATCGGGCTAGCCTGCTCATTGCCGTAAGATGCCAAACAGTTCAAAGATGAAGCGTCAGTCGCATCCAGCTGGCCAACAGTGCCGCATTGGGCGGCAACATATTCCCTCGCTTGTTGGTTGGCAAACGCCGCAGCTACCCGAGCTTTTTGTGGAGTTTTTTCACTCTGAATAAGCGAACGCATCATCATTTGGGTACGAGCATCACCTTCAAAATTCTGATTAATATACTTCATGGCGTAAACCTGTGTTGCCAAGGCATCACCGTAAGCCAAGTAATCTTGAATCTTATATTCGTTCATTAACTCGTTCACGACTTTGGTAGTAAGGTTTTTATTTAAGTTCAGCACAAGCTTTACCATGAACGCTTTCATGATATCTTTAGCGCTAGCATTTTGCTGTTCACTCAGACTCTGAATTTGCTCACGAAGAGAATTACTAATCTTGGTGTACTTATCCTGTTCGCGAGAAACCTCATTTGAAATCTCAAAGGTCGTGCCAGGAATTGCACTTAGTGCTTCTACGTATGTGTCCACACAACTTTTAGCAGCCGTGGCCTTAGCCAATTTGGCGTTAACTTTTGTGAACTCAAATGGGCTACCACCGATCACATTCAAAGTTGCGGAAGAAGTTGCATCAAGGTAACTATCCAAGGAATCTGCGGTTTCCAATGAAGTTAATAATGCAAGACAAGGCGCGCCGATTCCAGCCCGAGCTAAATTAACAGTCGTAGCTCCTATCCCTGGTATACCACTCACCACTGCCGAACTGGTTGTAGCAGTCAAAATCCCAGTGACTAAAGCAGTAGCGGCAGGGCCGAATTCCACAACAAATTGCGCTTCTGCTTTCTTAACAGGAAAATTACTCACAATGATAGTGAGTAAAATTAGCGAGCTTGTAATTATAGTAGAAACTTTCTTCATAGTTGAACCTGAAGCTTATCCCAAATATCGGATTTAATCTGATTGATTCTTTCTGTGATACTCAAAAAAATGGAAGTCTGATTCTGTAAATCCTGAGTTGCATCCGGATTAATCAACGAGTCTGCAATGGCAGCCAAATTTTGATAGTAAATCATTTTATAGCGATGAAAGTCCGCCAGTTCACTAGGAACACTCAACGACTTCAAATTAGAAACGGCTTGAGCCGCTGATTCCTTGGCTTGATTCAACACTAAAGGATCAGAACTGTTTAGATTCGCAATCGATATCATTGCCCCACTCTCTGCTTCTGCACCCAAAAGTAATTCAGAATAGCGTTGGATTGCTTCTCTAGAATTGTCTGATGACTTAATAACAGGAATCTGATCAAGCATCTCTCTAGTAAAAATTTGCTCTGAGCTGGGCACTGCACCAATACCAATAGCCTGACCAAGTACTGCGCCGTCCACTTGTCCACGATCCAATAACGCAAACTGGTTTTCTAAATCTTGCAAATACTTCTCTTCGTCAACTATACCCATTTGAGCGTAGACTTCCCCCTTAGCTTGCTCGTAGGTCAGCAGCGGCTGAGAGTCATCGGCATTGGTGAACATAGCCGATAAAGTGATTCCGGTTTTAGAAAACACCAAAACCGCAAACAATGCGAGTGCGGTTAGGCCGACCAGAAAGTGGTTGCGATTAAATCCTAATTCTTTCATAAATAAAACCCTCTACTGATTAACAGCAGCAGGGCTAGAGTTAGTTGATGTTTTACCTGCCCGTGCACTTTGTACAGCCATAAAAAAGCTGACAAAAATACCGAGAATTAAAACCACTGACGCGATTTTTTGGACGAAATGATTGGACATATTCAATTTTATTTTGATTTTTGTTTCAGAAATTCCGTATTTCTAGTATTATTATATCAGAAATTTATCATTTTGACAAGAGCATGAATGCAAAAAAATTCATTATCGCAATTAGTTCAGTTGGCTTGCTGTTTGCTGGCTGCAACGGGCCGACTTTTACCGAGCCAACCCGCCCTTCTTTCAATGAATCAGGCTCCGCTCAATCTCCTTACACGAGAGCAGTAACCGTAGGCGCACAGACTATTTACGTAGAGATCGTAAATACGGACAGCTCACGCGCTCAAGGTTTATCGGGCCGCGAAAATCTGGAAGACGGCCAAGGCATGCTGTTTGATTTTACCAACACCGAAATTACCAAACCAAGTTTTTGGATGAAGGATATGAAGATTGATCTGGATATCATCTGGATTAACAACAATACAGTTATCGGCATTACTCCTAATGTCCCAAGGCCGACTGACCCAGACAATTTACCAACCTATCCTCCCCCATCAAACATTACCCACGTACTGGAAGTGCCAAGCGGTTACGCAGAACGAGCCAAAATTAAAGTCGGCGATCAAGTGAAAATTTAAAACTCCCGTTCGGGAGTTTTTTACTGCTCAATTTTTTTATACAGTTCAATCCACTGTTCTATCGTGAGCTGCTGCGGACGCGCCGATGGCTGGATTTTTAGTTCCGAAAGAATTTTTAATGCATCTTCTTTTGCCACACCGAGGTTGTTGGTTAAAGTATTGTGAATCTGTTTTCGTTTGCCCGCAAAACAGCCTTTGAGTATCCGAAAGAATTTCTTTTCGTCATCAATTTTATACTTTGGAGTTTTATACAGCGTGATGTGAATTACGGCACTGTCAACTTTTGGTGCTGGATAAAATTTATGCGCTGGAACAATCGTCACCAGCTCAGCTTGCCCGTAAAGCTGGACCGACAAAGCGAGCAAATTTAATTGACCTGGCTTGGCCACAACATTTTGCGCAACCTCTTTTTGAATTAGCAGCGTAAGACTCTTTGGCTTGTTTCCCTGCGCCAAGAATAACTGAATAATTTTTCCTGTGATGTAGTAAGGAATGTTGGCTACAACTTTATAATTTTTTAGTCCGCTCTCAGAAAAATTAAACTTAAGCACGTCTGTAAATTCATACTCAAAATTCTTATGCTGTTTTTTTAGCGAGCGTAAGACCGGTGCGAACTGCTCATCTTTTTCCAAAGACAAAACCTGAGCTCCCCGCTGCAGCAGCCGCTCAGTAAGATTGCCAATCCCTGGTCCGACTTCAACCACCGCATCACCCGCTGCGACACTTGCCGCATCAATCATGTCTTCCAAAATAGTTTCGTCCATCAAAAAATGCTGACCGTAAGTCTTGTTTGGACTCAAGCCGTAGTGCTGAAGTAAATGTTTTAACGTTTCTATTGTCATGAATCAAATGGTTCGTAACTAACTTCATTGTCGTTTAGTTGGCGAAAACTTGAAGCTGCTGAGTCAATGGCAGAGTCTGGCAGCGCGTGCAGTATTCGTGAAGGAGAATTTGACTGGAAACTGCCGTACATTTGCCGGCCCTTAGCGTACAACAAAAATAGGCGCTGGCGAGCCCTAGTAAGCCCAACATAAGCCAGACGGATTTCTTCGGCCAGTTCGCCTGGGTTAAACAGGCTGTTAGTATGAGGCAGAATCCCCTCCTCTAAACCAACAAAGAAAACGGTATCAAATTCCAAGCCCTTGGCTGCATGAAGCGTCATTAGTGTAACAGAATTTCTTTCATCAGTAAGATTATCTAAATCAGTGATTAAAGCCACTTCTTCTAAGAATGTTTCTAGGCCTTCTCGCCAAGGAACGTGGTCAAATTTAGATGTCACATTAAACAGTTCTCGCACGTTTTCGCGGCGAATCTCGCCTTGATCAGTACCATCCTGCAAATGTGCGTCTATTCCAGTGAGCTTTACGAGAGTTTTTAAAACCTCGGACAAGGTTATTGATGGGGCAATCCTGTGTACAGTTAGTAAAATTTCCAAAAATTCTTTTAACCCCTGTGACTGCTTCGGCGGCAAGCGCAGCTCAAAACTAGCATCGCGGATAAATTCCACGTCGCTGTCTTTGGGTAGGCCAAGCAAAAACTTGCGAATGGTTTCAAAAGATTTTTCTCCTATGCCGCGGGGCGGCAAATTAATCACTCTACCCAAAGATAGTAAGTCCAGAGGGTTAACAATCAAACGTAGGTAAGCCAATACATCTTTAATTTCCTTGCGCTCATAAAACTTAACTCCGCCAACAATATGGTACGGGATTCCCGCAGCAATAAAAACTTCTTCTATTTCACGGCTTTGCGCATGGGTTCTATACAGCACTGCGAACTCATTAAGCGAACTATGCTCTTTAGGCAATTGAGGAATTCCTAGATCACTGCGCAGGCCCCGGTTGCCAGCGCGTTGCTTGGTTAAAAATTTATCCAAAATTGAGAATGGCTGCGCCGGGGCTTCGTCTTCATACTCCAGCTCATCAGACTCACCAGAAGCGAACTGCACGATTTTCTTGGCCACAAATACAGCTTCGGCATGCCCGTCATATACTTCTTTGATTACCACTTTGTCGCCATGGCTATTATCGGTCCAGAGAGTTTTGGGCTTCTGATCACTATTTAATTCAATCACCTTCTGTGCAGCAGCCAAAATATTTTTGGTTGAGCGGTAATTTTGCTCCAGCTTGATTACCTGGGCGCTAGGATAATCCTTTTCAAAGTTTAAGATGTTAGCTATGTTGCTTCCTCGGAATCCATAAATGCTTTGCGCATCATCGCCGACTACAAACAAGTTGCCGGATTTAGCGAGCAAGTGCAAAAACATATACTGAGCTTGGTTAGTATCCTGATACTCATCTACTAATATATACTGCCACTGCTCCTGAAACTTGCTGAGCACCTCCGGGAAATTCTGAAATAAAATAATTGGCAACATCAGCAAATCATCAAAGTCCACACTATTCTGACGGAATAAAAAATCTTGATACCGCACATAAACTTGATTAGCCAAATCGCGAATATGTCCGTCTAATCCCAAATCCATAGTTGCTGGAGTCTGCAAGAGATTCTTAGCCGATGAGATATAAGCCCGAAACAAGGTTGGGCCATACTGCTTTGGAATGTTTAAGTCTTTTAGAATGTCTTTTAGAATCTTAACTTGATCATCACTGTCTACAATAATAAAGCCGGCACTGTAGCCAAGCTTAGGGATATGCTTTCGCAGAATCCTGACGCCGATGGAGTGGAAGGTGCCAATCAGCGGCTGGCTTGCCAGTTTAGCGGAAGCCTGGCCGGATAGCAGCTGGTTCACCCGCCCTTGCATTTCCTTGGCCGCCTTGTTAGTGAAAGTTACAGCCAATATCTGTCCAGGGGAGAATAAACCTTGCTCTATTAAATAGGCGATTCGGTAAGTTAAAACTCGGGTTTTACCGCTGCCTGCGCCCGCCAAAACTAAAACCGGCCCTAGGGGCGCGGTCACTGCTTCTGACTGCTGTTTGTTAAGTGTTGAGAGGTTCATTTCTACTATCATTATAGCATTGTCGGATGAGTCGGAGTTTTTTGATTTGACTGGCAATTTTGCCTTTACTTAAGCGGAATGTGGAAAAAAATTGGCTTAGATATTGGGCTTGTCGGCACTAATCCCCAATTCCACTTGTATGATTCAAAATGTCCTGTTAGACTGGCTTAGTATCGCTGCTGAAGCTGTCGAATTTCAGCAAAATAGTCCAATAAATTCGTGTTTTTTACAAAAATTAATCCAAATTTTTGGTGGCTCTCGGGGGGAAGTTTGCGTTCAAACGAATGCTCTAGAGCTGATCAGAAAAGAGGTCTATCAATTCCGGCAAACCACCCTATCACCTGTTGCAGATTTGCTAGAAAGTTAAGCCATACCCGCTTCGCATTTAACTCAATACTTGATCAAAAAAGTAAAACGATATTGGTTAATTAGCCAATACCTTTTTAAAAAACTATCTTACAGCCTCAAGACTCACTATCCCAGAATCTCTAGGCTCTACACTGACCACCACCCTTCGGTGCAACTCAACCAGAAGCTTTCAGGATGGGATTACAGTATTAACTTCTCTAGTGAGATCCTAGTAGGGGCAGTTGTTATCATAGCTGCCGCAATCAATGTGGTCATTTTTAATCCTCTCTCCGCAGACTACAAACACAACGACAAAAGCCTGGCTAGCGAACTTTTACGTAACCACACCAATCTCAACCCTCAATTAGCTGATAAGCAAGACACTATCAGCACCACCATTGCCAGCCACAGTATTTTTTCTCAAGCCATCGCCAGCAACTACGATGAATTTGGCTCGGTCTTAGGCGCAACAGATGTGCTGGCCGAGATCAGCGATGAAGCTCAAATTGACGACTCAGGCATCACCAAGCCAAACCCTGACAGTATCAAGAGCTTGGTCGAACGCCAAGTTACTATATATAAGACTCAACCGTTTGACACAGTTTACACTGTGGCAGAAAAATTCGGCGTTTCTACAAAAACAATTCGCGAAACTAACAGCTTGCCCAACAATGCCTTGCTGGCTGGCTGGGATCTGATTATCCCACCAGTAGACGGTATCGTGATCCAAGTAACTAACCCCAACTTAACCCTAACTGACGTTGCCGGCAAATATAATGCCGATATCAATAAAATTGTTTCTTATAATGGATTGGCTGATGCCGAAGACATGGTAGAACTTAATGGCTACCTGATTATCCCCGGCGGTAGCTTGCCTCAAGCACCTGCTCCTTCCCCATCCACTACGGCAAGCAAGACCACCAAACCGTCTGTTCCTCGCGCCGCAACCATTGCCGGCAATCACCGATTCGCCCCTGGCTATTGCACTGATTACGTTGCCCGCAAAGTTGCTGGCATTACCTGGGGTGGCAACGCCAATCGCTGGATTGCCAACTCCAAAGCTCACGGTGCAACCGTCAACCGCACACCTGTAGCTGGCGCCATTCTCGTTACCAATGAAAACAACCGCTATGGACACGTAGCCTACATTGAAAGTGTTAACGGCTCTAAAGTTACTATCAGCGAATGGAATTATGAAGGACTATACATCAAAACTGTCCGCACGCTAGACATCTCAGACAAGCGTATCCAAGGTGTTATCCATCCCAAATAAAAACTTTTAACCCTTCGCCCAATGCGGAGGGTTTTATGTTATGGAAAGATTTTACCAAGGCGTAGTCCTTCGGCTCAAGCACAAGTATAGTTTACTATCCACTTGACTTATAATCCCCGCGATAGGCGGGGTTTATATGTTGTCCGATAATTGCTATAATCCAATCTCACCAAAAACCTGACCAGGAGGACAAAAAGTATGCACGATAGAAATGAGTTACTGGGCGAAATGTCGATCAAAATAACAGTTGGCACATTCCATGACATCCACGACAAAGCCCATCAAGCCGAACAGTTGGTCAATGGTTCCATAAGTGGTATTGAAACGGCGGAACTGCTAGAAGTCCTAACAGCCTTAAAAGAAGGTCAGTGGCTCACTGATGGTGAGACTGGACCAGATGCTTGCTATGCCCATAGCTACCGTGATTCAATCAACAAGATCGAAAGCGAAATCGGAAGACGAAGGTAAGTTTGGTCTTTATTTTATTCAAGCCGCGGCTAATTTCTGCGGCTTTTTTATTGCAAAAGCCACCTATACTCTAGGTGGCTTCCTTTGTAACTTATTGAGTGACACGGCCGTTTTGACCAGAAGGTAGTGCGTTGGTATTGATGTCCTGATTATTCAACTTGATATTTTCTTCGGTGAAACTATCCACCGCTTGAAACTCTATGCCGCGCAAGAGCTCCAAGGCTTGCCCAACTTGAGAACTGGATGGCGTTACTCGCACGGTAAACTCTAGTGATCTTTCGGGTCGTAGTACGCCGCTATGAGCCAACAGCTGGCCAAGTTCCCAGGTCAAGCGACCGGTTGAGGAATCAAATTTCACCAGATTTCTTTCTGATGCAGAAATGCTATTGGTGTCCAGATTAACCCCCACTGGCACAAGAGCTGTAAGCACGCCATTCCGATAGTCATTAGAACTATTTTTTAAAATCAACCTGACTGTAAAGCTGCTCTGCTGGCCGACTAGAGGAGGTAGGGGTCCGCCTGCATGGGATACGCTGTTAGTTAAAGCCGAAGGACTAGAGATTTTTAGCTCAATCTCGCCACCAGAGATAAACTGTTCATTTTGATTAGATTTGATGCGCGGGCGAATTTTAATTGTCAGATTCTTGGTATCTGTTGTCGTGGCAGGATTAGCCACGTTAAATCGCATTCGCAACGTACCACTGTCCCCGACTGCCAACTGCTCCAACAGAGGTGATGATGATCCATTCCAATTCACCAGCTGGTCGGAAACAAATCCTGAATCAGTTTGCAGAGAACCGGGCTCCACGCTCCCAGATTCAACTTCCGCCAATAACTGAAGACCGGTATGGACAACGTTGCTGTTATTATTAAATTTTAAATCTACACTGACACTACTGCCAGGCTTAACAATACCGCCCTGAGCTGATGAACTCACAGACGCTTCCACCGACAAAGGCTGCTGACTAATTTCTAGTGGGTAAATGTTGCTGGACTGTGTAAAATAGTTGCCTTCATCGTCAGGCACTAAAAACTCCGCAACTAATTCATATTTTTGACCAACTTGAGACGAACCCATGGTGCCGGTAAAAGAAATCTTCCCAGCCTGATTTGGTGACAAACTGCCCAAATTCCAAATGTTATTACCCAAGGAAGGTGCAGGGTCGCCAGCGCCAAATTTAAAACTGCTCGGATAAGTGATTTGGATGCGGCTATTTTCTATAGTCCGGTTAGAAGTGTTGCGATAAGAGAGATCAAAACTGACCTGTTCACCGGCATTAATTTGGTTGCGACCAGAAAAATCTAGAATCACATTAGCTGCCACCAGCCTGGTCTGATGACTAGTCTCGGAAGTAAAGCTGGAGCTAAAATTATCAAAGCGATACCTGAGCCGAGCCACTAGTCGCTTTTGATCATTAACATTGCCTTGCGCTAAAGTCTTTACTATCACGACCGCGTTCTGACCATTAGCCAAATCTGGGACTTTAAAACTCGTTCCAGAAAGGTTTTCGGCTTTTGGAGAGCTGGAGACATAACTCACACCGTCGTCATAGACAAGCTCTAAATTCATATCAATGAGCTTGGCGGGATCCTGATTTAAGATTTGAATTCGGTAAATTACTTCGCCACCAGCTTGAGTAGTCTCTGGAGCGTCTATCGCCAAAGAGACTTGGGCTTGTCCTCGGCTTTGCTCCTGTCGAGGCCAAAATGCCACTGCGGCCAGCACACCGATAATTAAAACGCCCAGAACTATGGCCACCACGTACCACTTATTCTGTTTAAGAAAATTTTTAAAACCGCCAGAACTGGACTGTTCTGGAGCGAGAGAACCTTCTGGCGCAACAACTGGAGTGTCTTGAGGAGTATTTCCATCTGGTCCTGGCACAGATTGTGGTTGGAAGTCTTCCATAGCTTAAATTTATTATATCACGCTAACTTAAAAAATATTCTGCAGCGCGGAGCTGCCTTTCCAGCTGATATCCGCTAAAATCATTCAGCAACTTTAACAATTTTTGCCAAACTACATCATCATACGTTTCCCTGTCGCCGGCCTGATAAAGATTTACAAACAGCTCATACACTTTAAGTGTCACTTCTGACTGCTGACCGGTCCCTGAATTTACGATAAAACTGCCGTCATCAAAATTTAGCCAAAGCTTTGCGCCAGTATATTCCTGTTGCAGCAATCTAGGCGCCACGCCAATTGCCTGTAAAGTTTGTACAATAAAGAACGTAGCAATCCGAAGGCACTCACTGGTATCAGCCACAGCAAGCTGGCGGAGGGCTTGGCTATAATTCTCAAATAATTGCTCATTCGGCTGGAGATCAGCCAAAGCTCGGTTGGTATATTCTTGCAAAACCATCACTACGGCAATGCGATCCTGGCTTTGCACAATGTCATGAAAACTTTCTTGAACCGAGGCACCAATTAACTTCGGCAAGGAGTGATTGCCAGCTAAGGTAATCTCAATCTTAGCTGCAGCTTGAAGACGCCCAGCCAATCTACTAGTAAGCTTCTTGGCCGACTTTACAATGACGCGTAACTTACCATGCTCCAACGAAAAAAAAGTGAGCAGAACATCGTGCTCACCAATATCTTGCGACTTAATGATGTAACCCTGTAAAATTAATTCTTTGGACACGTTATTGCTTGGTTGAAGTTGGTGAATATTCCAATGCATTGCGGCCACGCAAAACATTCGGGTCAGCCACATAGATGATGCCGGCCACAAACCCCACGATAAACAACACCACTGCAGCTGTCAGCCAAATATTAGCGCGAGCTTTTGCGACATACGCAAATCTGGATGTAAAATGGTTATGTGTAAACTCTACCTGTGAATCTATCAGTCTAGGCTGGGGCACAGGCCTTTGTTCTGGGATGTAGTTGGCGCGGACCATGCTTGGCGAAAAAAACTTGATTAAGTCACTGCGCGAGATTATACCAATAAGCTTATTGGTACTGTCTGTGACCGGAATTGGATTGACTCGCTGCTCGGCAAACATCCGCGCCAGCTCTTCGATGGAAGTGTCAGGACGAGCAAAAGGTACGGCCTGGTTCATAATATCTTTAGCCTTGGCATTCACGACCTGCTCCACCACATGTGGCAACTTTTTCCCTGCTCCCTGTACAAAGTCAACGTTAGACAGCATTTGAATATAGGTCGGCAGATACAAATTTGAGTCGGCCGTAATAAAATCCCGTTCGGAAATCGTACCCAAAACCCGACCTTCGCCATTAACTACCGGCAAACCAGAGTAATGGTACTTATGCAGCAAGTCAGCCACCTCGCTCACCAATGTGTCGGGCGTCACGGTAATCACTTTGTTGGTCATTAAATCCTGGGCTTTCATAAATTCATTATATCAAACAAAGAACCTCCCAGATGGGAGGTTCTAACGTTAAGTTGATATTCCAAAAACCAAGCTGAGCGAAACTAAACTTGAACCAATCCCAACCAAATTGCACTCCCATTGACTGTTGCCTGAATCTCATAGTCCGCATCAACCTCTAAATTAGTCTTGATCTGATTGATAAAAGTCTTTTTGCGGTCAACCATGTTTGTTAAAGCATGCACCAGTTGATCGTCTGAGCTATTGTAATACAAATCAACTATTTGTCCGACTTTTAGACCGCTCTTTTTTCGCAAATCCTGAATAGCTCGCTCTAAATCACGGGCCATGCCTTCGGTTTTAAGTTCTTCGGTTAGCTCGGTATTAAGTGCCACAGAACAACCCATAGCTTCTTTGCTCACCCAGTTACTGCGAGAAATAAGCTCGGTATTGGTCACCTTTTTAACATTAAGCTCTTCTGCAATTATCTGCTGCATGAACTCATCCAAGGATAGTTCTTCGTCACTAAAAGAATATTGCAATTCAGCTAGAGGCTGGCGAACCTTTAAATTTTGCTCTTTGCGCAACGATAAACCCAGTTCAACAATCTGACGAGCAGCAGTCATCTCGTCCAAAATGCTTTGACGATACTCGCGAGCCTCGGTCCAAGAAGCTAAGTGAACTGATTCCTGACTGGTTAAATCACGATAAATTACTTCGCTAAGATACGGCATGAATGGCGCCAGCATTTTGCTGATTTCAACTAGACTGTATCCGAGTACACGCAAAGCTGTGCGCGAATCTTCATTGCCAAGTTTCATGCGATCACGGCTGCGGCGCACGTACCAGGTAGACAGCTCGGTAATCAAAGCGCTAATCGCCCGGCCAGCTTTGACGGTGTTGTAACTATCTAAATATTTAGTAACCTCAGCGTGGGTCGCAAACAGCTTCGCTAACATCCAGGAATCAAGACTGTGGCTTACATTCGGCACGTCCGAGCTTACCGTGTCTTTGCTGTACATTCTGTAAAACTGCCAGGTGTTCCAAAAAATGAGACTGAGCTTCCTGTTAACCTCCGCAATGCCGGTTTCGGAGAAGTTTAAATCCTCGCCGACAACCACCGGACTAGTTAACAGATAGAAGCGCATCGGGTCAACACCGTAACGCTCAATTAACAGGTTCGGGTCTTCAAAGTTCTTTTTGGATTTCGACATCTTAGCGCCATCTTCGGCCAAGACTGTTCCGGTAGTGACAACGTTGCGGAAAGGAGCTTTGTCAAAAATAATCGTGCTAAAGACATGCATGACGTAAAACCAAGCGCGAGTTTGCGGAATATATTCGGCAACGAAATCAGCAGGCAAACGCTGTTCCAACAAGTCCTGATTCTCAAACGGCGCGTGCAGTTCGGCAAACGGCATGCTCGCTGACTCCACCCAACAGTCCACGACTTCGGGGATGCGCGCCATAGTACCTTCGCACTTCTCACATCGCAATTTAATTTTGTCTATATATGGGCGGTGTAGATCCAAAGCTTGTAAGTCATTTGGGTCATAATTTGGATAAACTTCTTCAAAATTAGTGCTGTGTGCTTTAAGTTCTTCCACCGAACCGACACAAACTTTATTATCACAGTCTTCACTTTCGCACTTCCAAAACGGCAAAGCAGTGGCCCAGTAACGATTGCGGGAAATGTTCCAGTCCGGCGCATTTTGAATGCCTTGGGCAAAACGGCCATGCTTAAGGTGCTCAGGATACCAATTGATATTCTCGTTCAGCTCAAGGAGTCTAGACTTTATCTGCTGAATATTAATAAACCAAGCAGACAAGGCGGAATAATATAAAGGCGTGCCGCAGCGCCAGCAATGCGGATAGCTGTGAGTATAATGAAGAGTTTTATAAACTAGGTTCTTTGCGGACAGCTCATCTAGCACAATTCGGTCAGCATCCTTAAAGAACTTGCCGCGCAAGCTTTCCGGAGCTACATCCATGTACTCGCCTTTGTTGTCCAACATTTGCTGACGGGGCAAATTGCGGCGTTTGGCGGCGGCAAAGTCTTCTTCACCGTACATGGCAGCATTGTGAACAATACCGGTACCGTCCTCAGTGGTTACGAAATCTTCTAAATAAATCTTATGAGCAGTACCAGCTTCATCGGTAATCACTCCAGGATAGAGAGGTTCGTACGAAATGCCTTCCAAAGAACGGGCGCTAAGTTCGGCCTTGATCTCGTAATCACCTTCCAGCACTTCCAAGCGATCCTTGGCCAGAATATAATTTTCCCCGTTCTGCTCTACTATTACATAGGTGATATCCGGCCCAACATTCAAAGCTGTGTTACCGGGCAGGGTCCAAGGAGTAGTTGTCCAAGCCAGAGCATAAGTTGACTCGTTAGTCATAAAGTCCAAAATGCGCTGACCAGCTCTGACCTTAAACTTTACAAACACGGATTCTTCGGTGACATCTTGATAGCTGTTATCCATAGCCACCTCAAAATTAGACAGCGGCGTTTCGCAGCGGCTGCAGTACAGTAAAACCTTAAAATCTTCGTAGATGAGGCCCTTGTCCCAAACCTGCTTAATTCCCCACCAGACGCTTTCCATAAAAGTAGTGTCCATGGTCTTGTAGGAATTTTGAAAGTTAACCCAGCGGCCCATACGCGCTACAGTCTTACCCCATTCTTCGGCGTAAGTTAAAACACTTTCGCGGCAGGTAGCGTTGAATTTATCTACTCCGATTTCTTCAATCTGTTTTTTACCAGAGATGCCAAGCTTGGCTTCTACGATATTTTCAATCGGCAGTCCATGACAGTCCCAGCCCCAAACGCGGCGCACATACTTGCCCTTCATGGTTTGGTAACGACCGATGGCATCTTTTACAGCAGAAATTAAGATGTGGCCATGATGAGGTAAACCTGTAGCAAAAGGCGGGCCATCATAAAATACGAAGGGCGCCTGAGTCTTGGTTTGGTCAAGCGACTTCTCAAAAATTTTATTCCCCTTCCAAAATTCTAAAACAGCTAATTCCTGTTCGTTAAAGTCTGGAGCATTTGATTGGGGCTTTGTTGTTTCTTCTGACATTTTACATTTCCTTTGGTGCTTGGACTCCTAATAAGGTGAGTCCAGTGCTTAATACTGTCGCGGTTGAACGAATCATGGCGATTCGGAAAGCCTTCTTGTGCTGATCATCTTCTTTCAAAATAGGGATTGCTTCGTAGAAAGAGTTGAATATCTGGGAAAGCTCATATAAATAATTGCAGATAACATTTGGAGTGTAGTTGCTCGCCGCTTGCTGAACCACTTCTGTAAACTGATTGAGCTTGCGCAAAACTGCCAGCTCTTGTTCGGTTAATTCAGCAGGCTGAGCTACCTGATCATTGTCTTGAATCTGCCCTTTGCGCAAGATTCCGTTAATGCGAGCATGAGTATATTGCAAATACGGACCAGTGTTTCCCTCAAACGACAAGGCTTTGTCCCAGGTAAACACGATGTCGCTTTTGTAGTTGTGCGAGAGGTCAAAATACTTGAGCGCCGCGCGCATGACTTGGCCAGCCACCTGCTCTTTTTGAGACAAAGCGGGATTCTTATCTTGAATAATTGCCAAAGCTTTTTCTTGGGCCTTGCTAATCAATTCTTTGGCGCCAATCATGGTTCCTTTGCGCGTGCTCATCTGGCCTTCCGGAAGGCTGAGAACACCATAGGCGATATGAACTGCTTCTTCTGGCGAAGTAATGACGCCTAGTAATTCCAAAATCTTAAAGGTCTGTGCCAGGGTATGAGTCTGGCGATTATCTACAACGTAAAGCTGCTTATCAAACCCTTCTTGCTTTCGAAAAATATAAGTTGCTAAATCGCGCAGTAAGTAAGTCGTGCCGCCGTCTCCTTTCACGACAACCGCAACACCTAAACCACGATCCTCCAAATCTACAATTTGCGCTCCTTGCGATTCCTTTAGCAAACCCTTAGCTCTGAGCATGTCCAAAACTTGAGGCATTTTGTCGGCATAAAAACTTTCTGGCCAATCATGATCAGACTTGCGGATCTCTAAATCATCATAGATAACCTTGTACTCGCTCCAGCTCCAGTCCTTAAACTGCTGCCATAGAGCAATATTCTCCTCATCGCCCTGTTCTAGTTTTACAAACTCTTGCTTGCCTTGTTCACGCAAAGATTCATCGCCTTCCATTTCCGCATTAATCTTTACATAAAGTTTATTCAGCTCATCAATCGGATCGCTAGCAATCTGATTATCATCGCCCCACTTCTTATAGGCTAAAATCAGTAAACCAAACTGCGTACCCCAATCGCCCAAATGAGTATCACTCTCCACATCGTGCCCCGTGAACTTTAAAATTCGGAAAATGCTGTCGCCGATGATTGCTGTGCGCAGATGCCCCAAGTGGAGAGGTTTAGCAATGTTAGGCTGAAAGTATTCAACTAAGATTTTTTTGCCAGCGCCAATATCGCTCTGCCCATAACTCTCGCCGCTTTGCTGAATCTTGCGCAAGTTGTTTGCCAAAAAAGATTCTGATAACCAAAAGTTTATAAACCCGCCGGCTGACTCCACCTTAGAAAAAGTCTTTTGGTGATCAAGCGCAGCAACCTTTTCTGCCAACACGGCCGCAAAGTCTGTCGGAGAGTCTGCCGGAGCTTTGGTAAATTTTTTAAACAACACCATCGCGGCATTGGACGCATAATCGCCGAAGCCGGCTTTGGGATAAGTTACATCAACCAGCCTAGAAGCAAAAACACCCCCAGCTTCGTCTGGAGAAATTTGCTTTATCGCCTCAAAAATTAGCTCAGAAATATAGGCTTTCATTCCCTGTATTATATCACAATCTTACAATCACTTATCTTGACAAGTTTAGTGTTATATCCTATAATTTATGACCTAAAGGAGGTGTTTATGTTCAAAATGAAGCAAACGAATAACTTCCCGCTTCAGACACTGGTGACTTGGAGAACTCAAGACCAAAGCAGCTGGATTATCCGCTTAACTGAACGATTCGGACCAGGTCCATTCACAGTCTTGGATGTAGAATCTGGGATTTATGAAGTGCCTAAAGTTATGCTGGCCGATAGGAAACAGGATAAAATTCTGAAACATTCGGATAACCAACAACGCTTCTTTAATAAATCCTGGTTAACAGAATGGCCAGGATAACAGCCAGAGTGCTCCCACTCCGGCTTTTTTTATTTGCTTATGAGAGGTAAAATAACTTTATGAAATCTTTAGCCCAGAACAAGCGAGCCAAATTTGATTACGACATCAAAGATACTTTTGATGCTGGTTTAGTATTGGAAGGGCGCGAGGTCAAATCAGCAAAGGAAGGCAATATCTCGCTGGCAGGCAGCTACGTCAAAGTATCAGCCACAGGAGCGAGCCTGGTAAATGCACACATCGGTCCTTACCGTTATGCCCCGCAAGAAGGATACGAACCCACACAATCCCGAAAAATTCTACTTAATAAGCGTGAGCTTAACCAGCTGGTGGGCAAAGAAAAAGGCACCGTCATTATTCCACTAGAAATTTTCATTGGTCCCCGCAATCTTGTAAAGCTAAAAATCGGAGTTGGCCGCGGCCGCAAGAAAACTGACAAGCGCGAGTACATCAAAGAGCGCGATACCAAGCGCGAAACCCGTAAGGCCACCGACCGATAACTTGAAATAAAATTGAAACAGGATTTAGCAATCCTGTTTTACAATTAATCTATGAAACTCAATCGCGATTTAATCTATATAACCATTATTGTCTGCTTAATCGCCGCGCTCAGCCAGCTTTACTACTCTTTGGTTTGGCAACCAAACTGGCAAGAAGCCAAAAACCGAGAGGTCAGCATCTATTACAGTCGCGAAGTCGCCGCCAACGAACTCGTGATTGATCAAATTCACCAAGCAGACAAGTATGTTTACTTTGCCATTTATACTTTTACCCGCGAAGATATTAAAGATGCGCTTATAGCTGCCAAACTGCGCGGCCTGGACGTCCATGGCTTAATAGACCGCAAGCAATCTATGGAGCTAGAGCCTCAAGCCAAAATTGTTGCAGAACTGCAAGGCGCCGGAATCCCGATTGAATTCAACGACCACAGCGCCATTATGCATCTTAAAACTTTAGTGACCGATAAAAGCTTTGTTAGCGGCTCTTATAACTGGACAGCAAGCGCCACCGAGCGCAACGATGAAGTTTTAGAGATTGGCCGGGACGAAAAACTGCGGCGTAGCTATCAAAAGTTACTAGAAACATTGCTCCGTAAATATTCGTACTAACTAGTGTGATATAATACAGTAATGGATTCTCTTACACTCACTGATTTATTTTTCATAGTCACCGGCATTGCTGTGATTTTCATCACCGCATTTTTGGTAGTCGCGTTGATTTACTTCATCATGTTCTTACGCACGCTAAAAATGATTGCTGATCAAGCCAGCCGAGCTGGAAAGTTCATCGTTGAGGATCTAGGAGAGCTAAGCAAAAGCATTAAACAAGAGGGGTTTAAGCTCAGCTCATTCATTAAATTTGTTTTAGGACTTAAGTCCAAGCAATCAAGAAAGAAAAAGTAGTATGAACAAGTCTCAAAAAAAAGCAGTCGCCGTGGGAGCCGGAGTAGCTGCCATTGCCGCAGCTGCCACAGCAGCTTACTTCCTAACCGGGAAGAATGCTAAAAACCGCAAAAAAATTGCCAAGTGGGCAAAAGATATGCAGGCTGACGTAGCCAAAGAAGTAAACAAGGCCGGCAAAGTTACCAAAGCGACTTACAACAAAATTGTAGACACTGCAGCTAAGCAATACAAAGGATTAAAGAATGTTGATACGCCCGAACTGGCCGGTTTAGCCGCAGAGCTCAAAGCGCACTGGGACATTATCAGCGCAGAAATCAACGCAGCCGGCAAAAGCGTAAAAAAAGTTGTGCCTAAGGCTGTAAAATCCGCAGTCAAAAAAGTTAAGGTAACTAAAGCCAAAAAGGTTGCCAAAAAAGCAAAAAAATAATTTAAAACTCCCTTCCGCCTGCCAGCGAAGGGAGTTTTTTTATTTTATTAATTGATTAGGAAAATTAGGGTCCAGTTCCTGGGTATCAATCTCGTTTTCTGCTGCTGCCCGTGCTTTTAAAGTTTGGTAAGCATGCTGAATCTCAGCCAGCCTCGCCTCGTACTCCTGCTGCGGAATCACCCGCAAGCCCTCTCCGCTCTGACCAGCGATTAGTTCATCTAACAATCCTTGCATACGGCGAGCAAAAGCCTGTTCTAATTCTTCAAGATTGGCATGCTCGGTAATTCCCAAGATCTTTTCTGGCGAGATTGACTCTTCTACCGAAAAACTCGGCTCTACTTCTCTAAATTCCATAATGTAACCCTTAGCTATTTATCTCTCTAAGATTCTTGGCATTTACTTTTTTGATTAGATCGCCTTTTTCTAAAACAATAATTCGCACGGGACCGTGGACTCCATCCTTGATTTCAAAATCGCTCACCTGCCAGCCTTCTTCAACTTCACCGCTAGTACGCTTAACTTTTAGCATGTCGCCAATTTTGAATGGCGGAAGTTCACGCGCCACCAGACGCTGTGAAGCGATGTCGCCCATGTTAGCCACGGTATAAATTATAAAATCCCCTTCGGGAATGCTGACAAGCTTTTCCCGCTGAATACTCTGACGTCCATCTGAATCAGCGGTTGGTTTAGGTCCTGGGAAATTGGCGTTAAAATCGGCTATCGCCGCATCCATAGCGTCCTTATCAACCGCTAAATCCAAACGCGACATAGCCAAATCAAACCACTCCTTTACTTGCTCGGGTGAAACCGAACCAGCTTCTGATTCTGGAGAGTCAGTATCTGGACTTACCGACTGTTTACCAGCTTGTCCTTCAAGGTGCGTATCGTAAATTTGCCGAAGCCGGGGGTTTTCTAACACTCTTTGAGCTTCTTTTAGTGCCTCCAACTTTCGCTGCGCACTATCCTTTTCCGGCCCTTCAGGCATGCCGGCAATTTTATCCTCGTGCAGACCTTCAACTAGCTTCTGGCGGTAAGCTTTCTTGATCTCTTCGGGTGAAGCAGAGTTGCTTACGCCCAAAACCTCATAATGATTGCTTGGTAAAAACGAATAATGCTCATGGTTAAATTTTCGGTCCGGGTCTGAATCAAATGGCATAATCTAGATAATTAATTTCAGTTAAATTTATTATATCATCGTTACAGACAGCCTTGACAAAACCCTTATTTTACCGTACAATATTAGCTACCGGGGATGCCGGATTTTGACAGAACTTTGACATCATTTCATATACAAGCCGAGCCAGCTTGCAAGCTCGTAAATCTTACAAGCATTCATACGTGCTAACGCATGGAACAAGGTCGTAGCAGCATTTTCTGCTGACTACGCACCTGCTGTAGCCTAACTTAGGTGAAAGCGCAGTCCTGTTGTCTACTCCGGCCACAGAGTCACTGCTTTATTAGGAGTTATAGCTGCGTCGTTTGATTAACGCGACTCAGCCGAATAGTTGTTAATCAACCTTTAGTTTAGTTGTCCGTTGTTAGACTAAAGGCACTTAAACGGACTAAGCTTGTGACCAATGAGATGGTGAACCAGTTTTGGACGCGGGTTTAACTCCCGCCATCTCCACCACTAAAATTGCGCTTATATAAGTGCTTTTTTTGTTAGTAGAGAAATTAGCCAAAGCGCTCTACGAATAAAAGTAAGGTTATAACTTTCTAGCAATAATATCGAACACATGCCAATGCTTTGCCGAGCCATCGGCTGTTTTGCCATCAAATTCTTTTTCTTCAAAATGGAGGACCTCCATGCCGTCTAACATAGACATTGCCTTCTCTTTTGTAACAAATGTTAAATTAGAATTGTCTTTCCATCCATCGCGATCACCAAAAAACTGACCACAAAATACGCCATTTTGTACTAAAGAAGACTTAACTTTTTCAAACACTCTTTCGAAATCTTTTGGCGGAGTAAAAGGCAATGAGTAGATAGCAGCTGCTAAATCATACTCATTTACAGGGAAATCAAAATCAGAGAAACTGCTAACGAAAAAATGAAGTTTATCAGAACCAACCTTTTCTACTGACACTGCTATCACATCCTCTTTATCAACTACAGTAGTATCAAAACCTTTGGAGAGTAAAAATAAGGTATCTTTTAATGTTCCGCCTCCACCTATATCAATAGCCTTGCCTATTGTTTCTACGTACTCTAAGGCTTTAACTAATAATGGAGCTGGAGGATAATTCTTTGTATTTTCGTAGTAATTATCCCAATTGCTTGTAGATTTATTATCCATAAATTAAGTATATATTAAAATTGAGCGTAGCACATATTGAATGTACTACGCCCTTAGCCTTTCGGCTTCATGATGTGCAGCCCTGACAGGCAGCGCACTTAGCTGCGCAAAGCTTCTCAGCTATGCGCCTGATTCGCTCTTTACGAGTCATTTGCTTTCACCTCCAATCATTGTAATGATTGTATTTTTATCTTTAAATCTGCCGGAAGATTTGTCTTAACAATTTCTTTTAAATTTTTTAGCTTGCTATTCAAGCCAATACCGATAAGTCCTTTAGCGGAGGTTAATGCGTAACCCATTCGGGAGGCCTTGGTGAGTTGTTCGAAAACCACAAATTGGATCGCAGTCTTAGGCTTATCCAAATTCTTCATTAGCATATTGATTTCTTCCTTTATAAAAGGCTCAAACCCTGAGGAAAAATTTGGCGAATCAATATAAGTAATTTTATAAGGCTTTGATAATCGTGGCATAGATTTTGTCGCTTTTGACATTTACTAACTGGGACGGCTTGAGCTTTTTGAGTCTCATATATTCGCTCACAATATAACAACCCAAAGCGTAACCCATCCGTTTAGGAATCGCTCTGGCTTCGGAGCCAAAAAACCAGTCGGCGTAAGAATACTTTTCAGAAAGAAACTCTTTTTTTGCTATTGAATACCATCTCTTCACCTCGTCCGTGCCGAATTTAGCTATCAGCGTATCCAATTCCAAGCCAGTAACCTCTACTTCAAACAGTTTCCCCATACCCTCGCTAATCAGCACATCAAAAAGAGTATCTCCAAAACCTATCCCATTCCATCTTGCAGCGTGATGAAGCTCATGAGCTACGGTCATCGAAAGCAGGTCCAAATATGCCGCCGTAATTCTAGATTTAGGGTTTAAAGCAATTTGGATAACGCTTCCCGATGGAGTGTAGCCTCCGACTCTTTTAACATCTATACCGGGATTACCATAAACGAAAAAGGTTAGCGGTTTCAGCTCTATCAAATCCTCCGCCTTGGAGTAAGTGTTCCTAATGGTCTTATTGATTTTAAGCTTTAACGCTGGACTCAGCTTAATTTGGTCCGAGTATATTATATTTATCTTCATCTTTATATAAATAATTGGCCACACAAGAAAACTTGCAGTGACCAATGTTGTAGAAAGGCTTCCATAGCAATTAGCAGTTGTTGCTATCGTCGCCGCCGGAACACGTTGATGCGAGCTTCAGGTTTTTCGCCTTCGGCTTGCGCACTCGTGAACGAAACTTGAATTTCTTCATGCGTTTGACCCCTCCTTAGTCTATAAAATTGACTTTGTCTGCCAGATAGCAGGCAAAAACCTAGTTTCCAAGGTCAGCCCAACTATAACGAATTTCGGGATTTATGTCAAGAGCATGAGGAAAATCTAAAAAAACTACAGATATCGGCTCTTCAATAGCTGGAACTTGCTAGTATGCCCGCAAATGCTGTATCTTTGGACATCAAACAACACAAGATACCACCGCAGGATGTAATCTTGAATGGGTTCCAAGTTTTTTGAGATGATGTCCATCATTAACAAAGATTTCACGAAGTGGAATGTTTGTTAATGGTATAGTGGGAGTTAAACAGACTCCCGCCTGCCCTGAGCTTGCCGAATAGCCATCTCCACCAAAATAAATACCATTGTTATATTCTTTTTAGCTAAGGATGTAAGGATGGTATTTATTTTTGAATCAATTGGAGGATGCTAATGAAAGATCAACACTTTGTGGGGCCGCAGCGCACTTGGCGATGCGAGTCTGGCCGGCATGAATCAATTATCCCTGACGGTTCGGTCTTTGCTTGGGCTTGGGCTGTTCAACAAGAACAAGGCCCAGTCGGGCCGCTAATAATCCCTGATTATAGCTGTGAACTCTGCCACCCTCAAAGATATAAACTTAGGTTATCGGATGAGGAAATCGCCTGACCCTGCGATAAAAGGGTCTTTTTTTGATATAAAATCTGCCAAAATGCGTTATAGTAACTATATGAAGTATATTATCCTTATTTTTATAGCTATCTCTATGATAGCAGTGGGCTGCAGCCAGCAATCTACGGAAAGCAGCCAAACAGTAAACCCAAACCAGCAAATCAAAACCGAGGGCGGTGAAATTGTGAACCCCACTTCCCTGCAAGCGCTCATGCAAAAACAATTTGACGGCCGAGATTTGCAGATTGGCCAAGTGCAATCTGAAACCGCTACCTACACTCGCTACTACATTACATACAAAAGCGGGGAGCTTACCATCTCGGGAATTATGAACGTACCGAAAGGCACCGGTCCCTTCCAAGTCGTAATTATGAACCATGGCTACATCGATCCTGCCATCTACACCAATGGTCGCGGTCTGCGTCGCGAACAAGATTACTTTGCTGCTCGTGGTTACATTGTAATCCATCCTGACTATCGCAATCACGCACAGTCATCCAAGGACGACAATGTAGAAGGCGACATCAGAATCGGATACATAGAGGATGTGATTAATGCTATCTATGCACTCAAGTCAGCAAACCTGACTTACGCTGACACCAACCGCATCGCTATGATCGGACACTCCATGGGCGGCGGCATTGCTCAAGCTGTCATGGTTGTTCAGCCAGAATTGGTAGACGCTTACATGCTGTATGCTCCGGTGTCTTCCGACG
Source organism: uncultured Candidatus Saccharibacteria bacterium (assembly GCA_964597895.1). Lineage (GTDB taxonomy): Bacteria > Patescibacteriota > Doudnabacteria > UBA920 > UBA920 > UBA920. The sequence continues at coordinate 17,537 of CAZQZS010000005.1, read as the reverse complement.
TGCGCGAAAGCTACTACCGCTGGACAAAGAGCCGACCAGAAGCAGTTGAGCAAATCAAACAGCAACATGGCGATCCGGAAACCAATCCAGAATTTTGGGACAACCTGTCGCCGGTCAACTTTTTTGACCGCATTAAGTCCCCTGTCATGATTAACCATGGCACCAATGATGCAGATGTACCTCTAGAGTGGAGCTACCGCACGCGTGATGCTCTACAGGCAGCAGGCAAAGAAGTGATTCTGCACGAGTACCCTGGCGAAGGGCATGAGTTTGGTCCGGCATGGGGAACGGTCATGCAGCGCACAATCAATTTCTTCAATCAAAACCTAAAATAAAAACGAACCCGAGAATTTTCTCGGGTTCAATTGTTAGTGCGTTCCAGCGGCCATTGCTTTCAAAACTTTAGGCTCCTCATATTCAGGTCTAGGATCAGTGTCGTCGTCATCCGGACCAGGGTCAAAGTCTGGGAGTATGGGACTAATTGTCATAAACCAAATTCCATTGTCGTCCAACTCAATCTTAAGTTCCTTTCCCTGGCGAACTCCAACACCCTCCAGTATATCATCCAGCATGTCTAGCTCTCTGTCACTTAAGACCTGTAACTGCTTTTGAATTTGGTTGCTGAGCGGCACCCAAACTGGATAAACATGAGATAAGGTCCCGTCAGAGCCACCCAAGAAAAAATTTCTGGCACAAACCACGATGAAACGAAATACGTTTGCGACATTAATCATGGCGTCAAAATCTGACTGCACGCTCATAGATCACCTCCTTTGGGGTACCAGTATGTTAACTGTTACTTAACAGTGTTGTCAAAGCTCAATTAAGGCAGCTATAGCGCCGAGAGCCGCCACTGTCATAAGCACGACCACACCATACCCTATCCAGGTAACGACCGAACGGTTTACCCATTTGCCCATTATATTCTTGTCCGAGCTGATCTTCACTATAAAGTACAGAATTACCGGTGCCACAATACCGTTTAACACAGCGGAATAAACCAACGCTTCAATCGGATTAATTCCGATGAAATTCATGAGTAGGCCGAAAAACATAGCGATGATTATGACGCCGTAAAAAGCGCGAGCATGGCTCAAGCCTTTGTTTAATCCTGAAGACCACTTGAAGCTTTCGGCCAATGCGTAAGCAGAACTGCCCGCCAATACTGGCACAGCCAACAAGCCCGTGCCGATAATACCAAGAGCAAAAAGCATGTAAGCTTGATTGCCCGCCAGAGGACGAAGAGCTAAAGCCGCCTGCTCTGCTGATTCAACCATGACACCCTGAGGAAATAGCACTGCGGCGCAAGTCACAATAATGAAGAACATCACTAAATTTGAGATGAACATACCAACTACAACATCCAAGCGCATGCGCCGGACTTCTTTTTTGGTCACTAATTGATGTCGAAGTTTGGGCGAGATGCGGCCTTCCTGTTTGCGCGCTTCCACCTCCGAGGCAGTCTGCCAAAAAAATAAGTACGGCGAAATTGTGGTTCCAAGAATCGCGCAAATCATTATGATGATGCTTTTAGACCATGTAATGTTTGGCAAAATCGTGTTCCGCCAAATTTCATTCCAGGGAAGGTTGTCCAGTGTTAAGGCGGTCAGCACATAGAGGAACAAAACAAGCGTAAGATATTTTAAAAATCTAGCGTAGTTGGCATACGAAACAAAGATCTGCATCCCCAGACTAACAATAGTAAACAAAGCGAGAAAAGTAATAAAGTTGAAAGAAGGAAAAATCAGCTGTCCGGCTGCTGCCATGGCGCCCAGATCTGCACCGATGTTAAAAGTGTTGGTAACAAATAAAATGCCGGTCAGAACATACAGCACCCCCAAGCGATATTGTGAGCGAATATTGGCGGCAAGACCCTTGCCTGTAGCCAAACCGATGCGGGCGCACATTTCCTGCACAGCCACCATAAGCGGGAATGTGAGCGGAGCCAGCCACAACAAAGAATAGCCAAACATAGCGCCCGCCTGAGAATAAGTGGCGATTCCAGATGGATCATCGTCAGAAGCGCCGGTGGTGATCCCAGGGCCCAAGGAATACCAATAGTCCTCAGCTTCGCGCAGTGGCTTGTTGATGCTATGCAACGCGTGCTGGCTTTGCAGCATAGCCGACTCTAGCGCCTTAGCCGGAGCTTCGGCAACTTCGGTAATTATTTCTTTGCCTGTCATTTTTGTTTCTGAATGTTTTAGGGAAAATCTTTCTATATTATCTCATACAATCAGCGGTTTTGACAAAATCAGCAAGAAAAGCTATAATTTAGCCTAGTTAAGGTTAGTAATCAACTAAAGAATTTGCAAAAAACCAGAATTAATCGGCAAATTACCGCCCCTGAAATCCGCCTCTTGAATGATCAAGGTGAGCAGCTGGGTGTGATGCCGATTGCTCAAGCGCTCGCTTTAGGCGAGGAACACGGTCTAGACCTAGTGGAAATTTCACCAGGCGCTAAACCTCCAGTAGTAAAACTGATCAGCTTTGATAAGTTTAAATACCAGCAAAAAAAGCTTGAGCAGCAACAAAAAAAGCGTGTAAAGAAAGTTGAAGTTAAGACTATCCGGTTGAGTGCCAAAATCGCTTCGCACGATATTGCCACTAAAGCCAAACACGCCGATGAATTTTTGCAAGACGGTGACTGGGTCAAGCTAGAACTGCGCATGCGCGGTCGCGAACAGGCCTTCTTGGATGTCGCCAACCAGCAATTAGAAACTTTTAAGCAAGCTTTAACCGCCCCCTATCGGGTAGAGGTTGCTCCAAAGAAAGCTGGGAATACCATAAGCATGACCTTAGCCCCTACTAAATAACAGAGAACTTCAAAGTTCTTAACTATATATAAGATGCCTAAATTGAAAACTCACCAAGGAACTGCCAAGCGGTTCCGCAAGACCAAAACCGGAAAAATTCTGCACCGCACCAGCGGACAGGATCATTTCAACACCCGTGAAACCGGTAAAGTCTCCAAAAATAAGCGTCGCGACACCGAACTTAGCCCTGCTAACCGCCGTGTAAAGACCCTTATCATCCATAAGTAATTTTATTTCTAATATATGACAAGAGTTAAACGCGGCGTTGCCCATACTAAGCGCCGTAAAAATATTCTTAAGCGAGCTAAAGGCTTCGATAACCGTCGTTCCACCAACTTGCGCCAAGCTCGTGAAGCTTTGCTCAAGGCAGAAAGCTACGCTTACCGCGATCGTCGCAATAAGAAGCGCGATCAGCGCGCCCTCTGGCTAGTCCGCTTGGGAGCTGCCCTCCGCGAAAACGGCACCACATGGAGCAAGTTCGCAGCGGTTCTCAAAAAAGAAGGTGTTACTGTTAACCGTAAAATGCTTTCCGAAATGGCTATCAAAGCCCCAGCTGGTTTTGACAAAATGGTCAACGACCTCAGCAAATAAATCAAAACCCCGGCCCTATGCCGGGGTTTTTATTACCTGGGTTTGCTTGGTAAATTAAAACCTCCCTTGCGGGAGGTTTTAAACTTGCGTTTAGCGTTGTGGCTGAGTAGCTGGAGCCTGTTGCTGCTGACCAGATTGCTGGTTGTTAGCTGGCGGATTCTTTTGGTATTCGCGAATTGCTTGCATCACCCGACCATCTTCCTTAATGTCTTCGTAGAAGAGAATCTGTTCGCGGTTTATCTTCATTTCATCAACTGGACCATGAAGCTCTTGACCAAGCTTTACCAAAGAAAGCTGTGGCTGTTGCTGTGGTGTGCCCTCTGGTTGGGAGCCCTGCAAAGGAGGCTGAGTTACCTGAAGATAATAAATGTCATTTAAAGTTGCGTAAGTAGCGCTCACATCAGACAACTTACCAAAATAAACCTGTCCGTTGGTCAAGAAAACTGCTTGATAGCCAGAAAGAGTTTCTTCTTGTGCGGTACCGTCTTGATCCCCGCTCTGGCTAGGGAATAATTTGTCACGGAACAATACAGCCCCAACGATTACTAATAATACAACTACAGCGAGGATAACCCAAGGCATGTTGTTGCGGGGAACCCCACGCATACCGGAATTCATTTGGCGCTCAGGGCCGCCACCAACCCGAATTTCATCATTCATGATAAATATAATATTAATTAATTAAACCTGTCCTCCAATCGTGAATCAGCAACGCATCACGATATGCGTTTGGGTACTGTTATTGACTACAGCCAATGATTGAGTATAGCTAGAAGTCACTAAATAATCCGGAGAGTTATAACGATGCATAGCTGACAATATGATCTGATTAAGGAATGCAGCAGGGGCTTTACTATAGTCAGTCCAAAACTCAGAATGGTCAGTAAGTTGGTTTGGCTCAGAGCGGAATATCTTTATTGATGGTAAATTTGGTAGCTCTGTAACCACTGTAAGCTGAGGCGCGCTAATCTGGCCGAGTTTAATACTAAAATTACAGTTATGCCAGAGCATTAAATCTATTCGCTCTATATTTAAAGCCGACGCACCGCACTGCGCTGTCTCTGTAACTGTAATATCAGTGCCTAGATTAAGACTCATAACTTCCAAAGCTGGGCCAGATTGCTTTTCTACTTCTGCAACTGGGGCGACTTGCGTCCAATGGCCATGAGCAACGTGAGGACCGAGCGATCCGAGCATGACAGTGGCGGCAGCGCCAATTTTCCAAATAATTGATTTCATAAGTTAGGGTTCTATATTGATACTAGCACTTCCGTCTGCCTCAAAACTACCTATGTTATCCCCAGCTACACTACCCTGCTGAATACCTACCAAAGGTTGGTATTTTATTGTACTCAATGAACCGTGACCGGAAGGCAGGTTAGTAAGTAAAAGCCACCCCGTGGCCACTGCGACCAGCAGCGTTGCAAATGCAGGGGCGGCCCAAACCTGCCAAACTCTCACCTGGACAGGAGCTGAATTGTCCTCTAAAGATAGGAGCTCGGATTCTTGTTCGGCACGCTTAGGGAACATATCAATACTAGCAGCGTAACTGGTAGCTAAATCTTTGCGGTGGCGCAAAACCTGGTCGTGCTTGGCAACCAATTCTTTAACCTGCGCTAACTCGTCTGACATAGTCTGCACAACCTCTGACACTTGTAATACTTCGCTGCGCAAAGAATCTAATTTTAATCTAGTGACCAAAGATTGAATAGTATGGTGCTGGCGGGCTGCATTCTCTACTGCAAGCCGAATAGGAATTCCATCCACTTCGCTAATCACATAGTTATCCATCACAACTGGCTTAGCGATGATTGGTTCAATTTTTTGCTGAACTTGAATTTCTTCAACAACAGAAGGAGTTGATTTTTTGTCAAGCGAAATATCCGAAACCACCGCTGCTTTCACGCCATCTAGGCGGGCTGCATTATCTTGCTCGCGCACCCGAAAATCAAACAGACCCTTGTCTTCTTCGTCGTCAACTTGACTATTAAAGCTGTTAGTTTCTTCTTCTATTGCGTCGGTGAAACTAAGTAAGGACTGAAGTTCGCTTTGAGTAGTATACCAATTGCGTCCAATTTTAGACGCTTTAATCTTGCCCATCCGGCAAAGCTGGCCAAGATAGTCTTGGTGGTAGCCGCTCAGAGCTGCGGCCTGAGATAACGAGATCCGATGCGGGAATTGATTGTCTGTTGTGTCTGAATTCAAAGCTTGATGTTTATTTCTTACCTTTAACGTTGAAATAATTATAACATATTTGTTAACTTAAAGTGAAACCTTTCCAAAAATATTTTGTGCTGCAATTTACGAACTTTCGACTATCTTGGCCAAAAAATTTCTCCGTTTAGTTACTAACTAAACGTCAAAATTTCTTTGATCAAACTAGCTCAAAAGTAGTAAATTTCGCTAAAAAAATATTTTCGGGAAATCCTTCACAGAAGAATTGTCAACTGGTTTTACCCGCACACCTTTTCCAACCTAAAGCTAGGTTAATCTAATGACCATTGACTGATATCAGTACCTCTTCTTTATATAATCATCAGTAAAGGTGTGCGGGTAAACTTTTTATACTTGACGGGACAGAAAATTAAAATGTATGATGAATCTACGCGCAATTAAGTTAGTTTTGATTTATGCCTAGACCTCTAGCAAAATTTTCTCAAGAGATTCTCCTGCTGCTCAAAGAGCGCGGTCCCCAGATGCTGCACCAGCTCTACGAAGAGTTCGGGCATCAAGCCAGTAAAAAAAAGATTTACGACACGATGTTCCGTTTAAACAGCCAAGGTGTAGTAGAACTTGAGAATGACCGTTATAGGGTCAGCGATGAAGCAAATATCTTAATGCACACCATCGCCAAAGAACGCGATGGTATTTGGAAACTAGTTATCTTTGATATCCCAGAAAAACAACGTCAGGTTAGAAATGTAATCCGTGCTAAATTAGTTTCTTTAGGATTCATGAAATGGCAAAATAGTATTTGGATCTCTCCCTATACCCTTGCGCCGGAAATTGAACAAGAACTCAATGAGCTTGCTAAGCATTACTTTATTAGGCTCATAAAGACCACGGACATCAACGTAACTAGCGACCTAGAAAAAATGTTCGCAGACGAATAACCAACTAAAAATAAAAACAGCTCTGAGAGCTGTCTTTTTTTATAAACCTTGGAACATCTTCCAAATACGGACCGTGTGGCGGAAAGCCACCACGGGATGTATTATGGAAAACCACAGAAAATGGAAACAGTTATACACCATCTCCAAACAGTCGTTCAATTTTGTCATAAATACCTCCGCTAAACTGGTAATCAATTATATCTGTTTGCTGAAAGATTTTCAAGTAAAGAAAACACCCTCGGCCTCTCAAGGGTGTTTAAGGCATCGAACTAATGAGACAGAACAAATGGGTTCTGCAGCATTATTGACTTTGGGTTTGGTGTCCAAAGACCGATTGTCAGAGACTTCAGCGTACCACAAATACTCCATCACTGACTGCAAATGATAATCCTACTTCAAATTTAACTTTCCAAGGAGTCAGGAAAGTAATGATATTATAGCAAATTTACAGCCCTAGCCAAGCTGGGGCGTTATTTTACCAATCTAAGGTTCCGCCAGTTTGATACTCTATTACGCGGGTTTCGAAGAAATTCTTTTCTTTGCTTAAGTCTACTGCTTCACTCATCCAAGGGAATGGGTTGGCCACGTTAAACTGGGCTGGCAAGCCGATGCTGTTAAGGCGACGGTCGGCGATGTGTTCAATGTACTGCCTAAAGCCCTCGGCATTCATGCCAAAGATACCTTTAGGGAATACGGTCTGGGCGAAGGTATACTCTAGCACAGCTGCTTCTTTGACCAAATCAACAATATGCTGCTGGAATTCCGGCGTCCAAATTTCTGGCTGTTCCTCGCGGATAGTGTTAATCAGCCAAATGCCAAAGTTTAAGTGCATAGACTCGTCGCGCATGATGTACTGAATCTGCTCTGCACTGCCCACCATTTTCTTTTGGCGCTGAAAACCGAACATGACTGCAAAAGCACTGTAGAAAAAGATGCCTTCCATGATCAGTGAGAAAACAACAATATTCTCCACGAACTTTTGGTCAGCTTCCAATGTGCCGGTCTTAAAATCAGGATTAAAGATTCCCTCGTTGAAGGTAAGCACAAAAGAAGCTTTGTTATAGATTGAATCAATTTCCCGATACATGTTAAAGATTTTGCCTTCGTCCATACCAAGGCTTTCTACAATGTATTGGTAAGCATGCGTGTGAATAGCCTCTTCGAAAGCTTGTCGCAGCAAATACATACGAACCTCTGGTGAGGTAACGTGTTTGTACGCTGCCATCACAATATTGTTGGCAGCGATTGAATCAGCTGTGGTAAAGAAGCCGAGCACGGTTTCAAAAGCCTGACGCTCATCAGCAGATAGTACGTTTGGGCTCTTCCATTGCTCAATGTCCAGCTGCATGCCGATTTCTGTCGGCAACCAGTGGTTGGCGTTAGCTGCAAGATACGACTCCCAAGCAAACTTATGCTTCATTGGGTAAAGCTGAATTACGTCGGCATCTTTTCCGTTAATAACACGGCGGTCGTTGATATTTACTCTTTGGTTAGTTTTCTGGATTGGCATATTATTTCACACTCATAGATTAATAACTGGACAAGCGGTTAAAGATTTGAGCCAAATGCGCGAAAGAATTGAGTATTTGGCCGAGCCGTAGTGAAAGCTACGGTGAGGTCAAAACGGAAATTCTGACAAAGCAGTTGGCCAAAGATTTAACCGCGTTTTATTGGCAGGCTTCGCATTCTGGATCATCTAACCGGCAAACTTTAAAATCAGTTTGTTGAAGAATCCTGGTCATCGGCTTTTCTTCTGCGGCTATTGATTGGGTTTCTGGTGCGGCTTCGGAATTGCTCAAACCAAGCTTCTCAGCCAGATTTACTTCTTCGGTGATAACCTGAGTGACACTCTCGGTAACTGATACAGGTGCCATACCTGGCGCTGTGGCAGTCACTGTAGCGCTTTCTGACACCACCTCCGTAACAGTCGCCATTACTGGAACTTGCTCTGGCTGGGGTTGCTGTAGAACTTTCTCTGCAACAGCATCTTCTGAAACCTTATTCTGGCCACGCAAATGAGTGTTGCCAAATTCTGAAGTATTAACCGTAGACTTCTCTACCTGTGATGCAGCCAAACTGCGGAGGTAGTAAGTTGTCTTTACGCCCATATCCCAAGCATAAATATAGATGTCGTTAATATCCTTACCGCTCTTACCGCCGTAAAAAATATTTAATGACTGGGACTGATCAATCCATTTCCCGCGATAAGCAGCGGCTTTGATCAGCCAGCGCGCATCCACCTCAAACACTTCTTTATACTTGTCTTTTAAGTCCTGCGGAACTTCTGGGATTTCGGTGACCCGGCCGTCATAGAACTTTAGCTTGGCAAGCATGTCGTCGTTCCAGAGACCTCGGTCCTTGAGTTCCTTCACCAAATAATGGTTTACAACCACGAAGTCGCCAGAGATATTAGCCTTAACATAGATATTCTTATAAATCGGTTCAATAGAAGGAATAGCTCCGGAAATATTAGAGATGGTTGCGGTTGGAGCAATGGCCATAGTGTTGGAATTGCGCATGCCGTGCTCTTTGATAGCTTCGCGCACAATTGTCCAGTCCATTTTACCGGTACGGGAAACTGGAATCTCGGTGCCGCGTTCGCGTTCCAGCAAAGCAATGGTGTCTACCGGCAAAATTCCGCGGTCCCACTTGCTGCCCCGGAAGGACGCGTAAGCTCCGCGCTCTTTAGCTAACTGAGTGGAAGCGAGGATGGCATAGTAAGCAATCGCCTCTTGGCTTTCGTCGGCAAGCTGCACCATTTCTTCGCTATCAAATTTTACGTTCATTTGATAAAGCATGTCCTGGAAACCCATCACGCCAAGTCCAACTGGACGGTGCTTGAGGTTAGAGTTCTTTCCTTCAATGGTTGGATAGAAGTTAAGGTCAATAACATTATCCAGCATGCGCATAGCGATAGTAACAGTGTACTGAATCTTTTCTATGTCCAGCTGACCATTACGGACATGGCGTGCCAGGTTCACAGAACCTAAATTACAAACAGCAGTCTCTTCGGCAGAAGTATTCAAAGTTATTTCGGTGCAAAGGTTAGAACTGTGCACGACGCCAACATGGTCTTGTGGACTGCGGATATTAGATGGATCCTTGAAAGTTACCCAAGGGTGGCCAGTTTCAAAGAGCATGGTAAGCATTTTCTTCCATAAATCCTTGGCCGGCATCTGGCGGAACAAGCGTAATCCCCCGGCAAGCCCCTGCTGCTCGTATTGTTCATAGCGCTTCTTGAATTCTGCCCCGTAAAGATCGTGAAGTTCTGGAACTTCATCAGGACTAAACAAGGACCACATACCATCCGACTTTACGCGCTCCATGAATAAATCAGGAATCCAATTAGCTGTATTCATATCATGAGTACGGCGGCGCTCATCGCCAGTGTTTTTGCGAAGTTCCAAAAAGTCTTCAATATCCCAATGCCACGCTTCCAAATAAGCGCAGGTGGCGCCGCGACGACGGCCACTTCGGTTAATGGCCACCGTAGTATCATTGGCGACTTTCAAAAATGGAATAACTCCCTGGCTCTCAATGCCTACGCGTTTAATTAGCGCACCAGTACCACGAAGCTTGCTCCAATCGTTGGCCACCCCGCCCGCCCATTTAGACATTTGTGCGTTGTCACCCAAACACTTATAAATATGGTGCAGGTCGTCTTCAATGGTAGTCAGATAGCAAGAAGATAGTTGTGAATGGATAGTACCGGCATGGAATAAAGTTGGTGACGATGGCACAAAGTGCAAAGTAGAGGTAATGCGGTAAAATTCTACTGCGCGGGCTTCCTTGTCTGATTCGGCCAAGGCTACACCCATGGCGACGCGCATCCAGAACATCTGTGGGGTTTCCAAAACTTGCTTGGTTTGAGGATTTTTAGTTAAGTAACGATCATACAATGTCTGAACTGCCAGATAGTTAAGCAAATTGTCGCGCTCCATAACCAATTCGGATGCAACATATTCCAAATTAAAAGTCAGCATACGTGGGTCCAAGCGACCGATAGACACAGCTTCCTGAATCCGCTTGATGAAAGCTTGGCGAATCTGGGATTCTAAAATTTCCGGTGTAAAATCAATCTGATCTGCTCCGATCACTTCCTTGTAAATTTTATTAGCCATAGCCCGGGCCGCAACGTAAGAATAAGCCGGATCCTTTTCTATGTAAGCGCGCAGAACCATAATTAAGGCCCGTTCAATCTCTGCGGTAGTAATATCTTCGTACAATTCTAAACGAACCTGATCCAGCACGGTTTGCTGGTCAATTTCGGAAGCGTACTCGCCCAAAATCACCTGTAAACTTTTCTTGAGTTTCTCTACAGAGAAAGCCTGTTTGCTGCCATCCCGCTTGGTAATCATTAATTGATTAGCATCAACCTTCTGCAAGACTTCGGCTTTTTGCTGTTCGCGGACTTTAGTATGCTCGTAACGGTAAATAATATAAGACTTGGCCACTTCAAACAAACCTTGCTCCATCAATTTGCGCTCCACGGTATTCTGGACGTCCTCCACCCCAGGGACACGATCTGAAAAATTTTTATCCAGGTCAGCGATTACCGCTTTGGCGATTTCACGGGTTAACGTCTGATTGGTTTTAAAATTTACTTCTACATACGCTTTACTAATCGCCACCTCTATTTTTACTGGATCAAAGTCTACGATTTGGCCGCTACGCTTTTTGATTTGGAGAATATTGTTTGCTTGAATCATTTTGTTTCTTAACTATTAATTATTAACTATCTGTTCTCAGAGTTTTCAATGTTGAGGCAAGTTTGAGGAAGTAGCCGAGGCTCGGCTGAGCCGTAGTGACACCTACGGCGAAGTCGAACGCAGGCTACTCACAAAGAAATTGTCCAAAATTGGAAACTCACAATTTCAATATTTCTTGTTTAAATTCATTGATATCTTCGAATTGCCTGTACACGCTGGCGAAACGGATGTAAGCCACTTTGTCTATTTTGCGGATGACCTTCATTACAATTTCGCCAATCTGCTCGCTGGTAATTTCGCCGCCATTCTTGCGCTGGATCTCTTGCTCAATCTCGGAGATAACTTTGCGAAACATATAGTCCGTGAGGTTGCGCTTCTCAAAGGCCCGCCTAAGGCCGTGCTCCAGCTTTTCCCGGGAATACGGCTGTTTGCTGCCATCGCGTTTAGTGACTGCCAAACCTAGAAGTTCAATCTGCTCATAGGTTGAGAATCTAAAATTGCATTTTTCGCATTCCCTCCTGCGCCGGATTGCCCCAGCCTCTTCTACTGGCCGGGAGTCAACCACCTTGGTATCAATATTTAAACATTTGGGACATTTCACTATAGAAGCTCCTAAACTTCAGACCGAAAGCTGAACAGACCAGCTAAAACCTGAGGTTTTACTTAACACATGATGTTGTGTAGGTATAAAAATTATACCCCTATATATTGGGGTAACCAAACAATGGCGGGAATTCAAAAACCTGCCATGGTTTACCTACTTTTTATTTTCAGCCGCCCGTCCAATCAACAGTTATCCCCACAGAAAACAAAAGTCCCCTCACGGGGACGGCTCAAGAGCTGACACAACTTAACAAAACCTACTAACCACAAATCAGATAATTGCGGAGATTTTTTTGCCTGATAAAAACTTGCCGATAGAATCGTGGGTATACTCCAAAATCCGAAGCTCTGATTCGGCAGTATAATGGGCGATGTGTGGGGTAGCTAACACTCTTGGATGGCGTAACAACTGTTTTTGCCACTTAATAATCAAACGGTCCTTAGGGGTTGCTCTACCGTGAAGATAAATTTGCTGTTCCTTGTCTAACACATCGGTAAGATAAGCTTGGAGTTTTCCATTGTCTAAGGCCCAAAGAACTGCCTTAGGCTCTACGACACTCCCTCGGGCCGTGTTTACTAAGATGGCATTATGTTTGATATGACCCAGCAAACTGCGGTTAAACATATGTTCGGTTAGCGGAGTAGCTGGCACATGGATTGAAACCACATCAGAGCGCTGCAGTAACTGTTTTAAGCCAAGATAAGTTAAGCCAAGCTTCTTGGCAGCCTTAGCGTTTCGCTTGGCGTCATAACCCAGCAACTTCATACCAAACCCTGCCCCAATTTGCGCAACCCTCTGGCCAATCGCCCCAGTACCGACTATCCCGAGAGTTTTGCCAGCCAATTCCAAACCAGCCAATTTCTCTGATCCCAGCAGTAGTTTTTTACCGTCTTGGAGAGCTTCTGGTAAACGCCTTTGGTATGATAACAGCAATGCGAAAGTAAACTCGGCCACAGATGAAGCATTTAAGCCAGGGCAATTTACCACCGCCACCTTGCGGCGATGACATGCCGCTAAATCAATATGATCCACACCAGCCGTGCGAGTTACGATAAGCTTGAGGTTTGGCAATTTGTCCAAAATGGCAGAGGTAATCCGGCTTTCAGTGTGAATAGAAATTACTTCAGTGCCTTGGCTTGGTAAATGCTTCAAGGTTATCGGACCAGCGGCCGCGCGCCAGTCATACCTGGAACGTTGCGACTTTAGCCATGATTTTTGTTTGGCGCTCAGGCCAAAATATACTACTTTCATATTTTTAATCGTGAATAGCTACTACTAAATCAGAAACATTTATGCCAGTCAGTCCGGTCATAATTGAAGCTCCTAAATCTGACAGCACCCCATATTCATCATGATGGTCTAAATAAGCATTTAGATCAACGCCCATACTTTTCGCTTTAGCCACAGTACTATAATCCACTATACCGCCAGCAACATCGCTATTGTCATGCCCATCTGAATTCAAGGCCGCAAAAGTGACCCGTTCGGGCAGGTTGAGCAAAGCTGCCAACGTCATCTCCTGATTGCGCCCACCACTACCCTTTTGGTGGCTCTTCATAGTGACCACGCTTTCACCTACAGCCACTAAACATTCGCCTGGTTTCAATGACCCGACAAACTCTTTGGCCAACTGCCTTGCCTCTCCACTGAAAGAGCCCGGCCACACTTTTACTGTAAGACCCAAGTCATGAGCCTGCCGCTCCATAGCTTTAAGCGCTACCTGATTACTGCAGAACAAAATATTGTTGACTTTGGCAAAATATTTAGAGTCCTTTGGTGTTTCCCGCATACCACAATGATCCATCCGGCACCGATCCAAAATTTGGTACCTATGCATAATGTCCATCGCATCATTGACTGTAGTTTTATCCTGAACAGTTGGCCCACTAGCCACTTGCGCCAAGTCATCGCCCGGAATATCGCTAAAAATTAAACTGATAACAGAAGCCGGATAAGCATACTTAACCAGTCCGCCACCTTTAACAGAGCTTAAATGCTTGCGGACTACATTCATTTCCGTAATATTAGCACCCGCATCCATCAAAGCTTGGGTGATTTTGCGCTCCTCATCCAAAGTGATCACCTGAGGGTTGGTTAATAGACTACTTCCGCCGCCGCTGATTGCCATGATAGCCAGGTCGTCTTCGGTTAAGTTCTCAAGCATGGTGATGATTTCGGTCGTAGCAGAAACATTAGCAGTGGATGGCAAAGGGTGAGTGCCGACCCGGCTAACAATTATCTTGGTGTTGGCAGGGACGACATCAATCACCACACCCCCTGTAAGCCTGGTTGCCAGCTGGGATTCAACGAACTCCGCAACCTTAGCCGAAACTTTGCCGATGCCAACAAACACAATATGGCGATACTGCTTAAGTGGATATGTTTTACCTTGAATATGTAGAACATCCTGCTTGGCATCATAAAAAAAACCGTTTTGCATAAGTTGTTTTGTCTCCACTGCAGCTAAGCCGGCCTCTAAAATCCGCAAAATCTGTTTGCGGCTGGTGGTAGTTCCTAATTGTAAAGAATTACGTATCATTTTTTGAGAATCTTTGTCGGCCGAACCGGTCTTTTAACCTGTTGAGTGAGTGAGGTGTTGGGCCTATCAGCAGACCGAAATCCTTTTACAGCCCAGACTGCGACTCCAATCAACAGAATCGCAAGTACAAAATAAACAAAGCTCGGCACAGGCTTTACTGGCTCTCCAGCCGACGTTACTACTTCTTCTTCAACAGTGATTATTCTCTCCTTAATCACCTCTGGCTGATAACCAGGGCTTTGGCTTAATAAAATAGAGGGCATCTTATGGGAGAATTATGTAACTACCCTCAACTTTAGCCCAGCTACCTCCTGGACCATTTGAAAACGTAGCACTAGCCAACCCAGATTGATATGTGATGGTGGAGTTATTGCTCATATTAATCCCATAGCCTGTAAGCTGGGATGCACCGGCGTTATTAGATACCATTATAAATCCGCTGGTAGTGTAGTAGATGGCGCCAGCAGTGTTGTTGCTTAAATTAATGGCTCCAGAACCGCTCTTAGCAGAAATTACTAAAGGAAAGCTGTTGGGAAAATTATTCCCCAGAATTTGTGCATTATTGGAAATTGTAATGGCACCCGAGCCAGAGGGATTGTCAGGATTATCGGCAAGCAACACCGTCCCATTATTACCCAAACTGGCGTCAATCCTCACAAAAGAATTGTTGCTTAAATTAATATTACCCTTGACCCATACCGGACCGGTGAGGTACAACACAGCATTGTTAGAAAGCGTTAAGTTGCCATTAATGTACAATGGTCCAATGGTCTGTGTGGAGCCGCCAGATATATTATAGTCACCATTGTGAGTACCACCGCTTTGCGCGACTGACTTCCATTCATCAATTTGCGCCTGCGAAATTGGCATATTCTGTTTGGGTGAATCCGGAGTACCGGAATAGCTGCTTCCCGAGACGCTACAAGAATTAGATGAAGCATAATAAGCATCTCCTCCAATAGTACAACTTGGTCCGATAAGGGTGTTGGCCCGGGCAGTTCCAGTCACATTGACACTTTGCAGGCTAGTAGTCACCCCACCGATGTAAATTCTAAAGTTAGCATCACGGTTAATCGCAGTCCAAGGTGGTGACGACCAACTACTAGCATGCTTTGCGGTTCCGTTTGTACAGCCATCAGTAGCGTCTATGGCCCAACTATAATAATTACTGGTGCTACTAGAAGTGTCTAGAACTAACCAATAATTAGTTCCAGCGGTAAGGTTAGGAGAACTCGAAAAAGTTGCATTAATCCAGCCATAACTTGTGGTGACCGAAGAGCTGGTAATGGTGCCAGAACCTCCTACCTGACTAGAACTAGGCGAACCGCTGTTATCGGTGGTAACACGTACTGTAATATTGCTAGGTGAACCAGTCTTTTTAAGATAAGCGCTGATTTGCGTTAATGGACCGCTGATGGTTGGAGTGAATCTTTGGGCAACATCACGGCGGCCTGTGGCATTAAAATCAAAGTTTCCGCTGTTTGTATTGCATTCCTGGTCCAAAGTAGGCGATCCTCCTCCGGCTACAGTGGCATCACCATCTATCGTGGCGGCCCAGCCCGAGATATTGCCATTAGAATAAACATTTCCATAAACTATAGAATTATTGTTCATGACCAATCCACCCTCTCCGACTTGCACGCCAAAATTAAATGCTACACTGGACAGATCAATGCTCACATTCATTTTCACGCTCACCTGAACTTGCGGATCACTCATGCTAGGGATATATCCGGTGGACAAAATCTGCTTGTTGTTTGAGTCTATCGTAGTTACAGTGGTGGTATATTCACCGGGTCCAAGTGTTCCAGACTCACCGTTAAATGATGAATCTGTGTTAAGCTCGGCAATTGCCTTGTCAATACCAGCTTCTGCCAACTGTAGGGCCTGACTGCGCTCTACAGCCTGCCGACTAGCTTTTACTTGCATATGAGTGTAGCCCCACAGGGAAGCCGACATGGTCATTAAGATGGCCATGATCACGATGCCTAAAACCAAAACCTGACCTTGTTGTGAATGAAATTTATTCATAAATTGCGTAAAAAGATAGTTTCTTGCAAATTAACAGTGACAGACTGATTGCCGCGGTAGTATGCGCGAGTAGTCAAATCAATAGAGACCTGGCTGGCAGCGGCAGGAGAAGCGTTGTTATAAGATAAAGTAAAAGTTTCTAGGGTGTCACTGAGTAATTTTGTTCCTGCTGTCCTACTGCTACCTGCAGCCGATTCAATAATCTGGTACAAGTTCGTACCATTGGTAGTGTAGACAATATAATCAGAACTGCCCGAGATCCAATTCCCACTACTGTCAAACGAGGGAACTTGCACAATTACTGTAGAGCTACCAGTGGAATAATCAGCACCGCTAATATTTCGACTGGCAATTATAGCGCTGCCTTGGGCGAGGCCAAAAGTCATGGCATTCATAGCGTTACGCGCACTGCCAGTAGCAGCAATTTCCGCCTGTTCAAGGTTGTAAACTTTTTGCTGCCAATCAAACATGTTGAGCAGTCCGATGAGTAACACGGCCATTAAAAAAATAACAATAACCATTTCAAACAAAGTAAATCCGCTTTGCTTGTTAGGAGTATATAAAGTCATTTACCCAGCCCTCCCTGCCATAAGTAAGTAGACAAACTGATCTGTTGAGTACCGCTCGCAGTAGGGTTGCGCCAGCTGACCGTAACAGTGGCTTGGGACAAACCGGTACCGATCTCGCTTATATCTAAACTGGCCGAGCCTTGCGGTAAAGTTCCTAATTGGCTATTAACCAACGAGCCTGATGATGGCAAACTAGCGTAAGGAGTGGTGCGAAGTGCCTGTAATTCATGCTCTGCAACCCTAAGGGCAACTTCCTTGTACCGGTTATACTTATTGAGTACTACCGCATTAGAAACAATCGCAAACAGCAATAAGGTTACACCAATGATGAATAAGGTCACCACGACTTCTAGGATTCCAAATCCTCGCTGCTGATTGTGATTTTTGATATGCACTTTTGTTTCCTAAGTAAATTCTCTCTATATAATACCACAAAATCAGCCTGAAATCTAAGCTTTACTAGGTTGAATTATTTGTCAGATTTTGCTAAACTGTCTAAGTAAAATTGAATATTCGGGAGTAGCTCAGCGGTAGAGCTATCGGCTGTTAACCGATCGGTCCTGGGTTC
>CAZQZS010000004.1:0-90991 GCA_964597895.1 uncultured Candidatus Saccharibacteria bacterium | reverse complement strand
TTGACATTTCTTTTTATTCTAAGAGTGTGCACAATTTTTAACTAAGTAGTGGCGGAGAGGGAGGGATTCGAACCCTCGGTGGAGTTTACCCACTCCTGTTTTCAAGACAGGTGCACTAAACCACTATGCGACCTCTCCTGGTCGTATTGAGATGGATACTGTTTAATTATACCCATATTATGCAGCAAAATCAAAAACGAGCCGTACTCTAGAATTGGCTCGTTTTTTACTAAAATGTCAGTCATCTGGTACATCATTTCAGGATTTACACCCGCTTCGTTAAGCGGGCCTGGTCCGAAAACGATTACTGAGCGTATTGCTGGGTGGATGGCTCAACTATGAAACCGGCAGTGGCCTCATTTGTTTTGGGAACTTCTGGCTCAGTTGTTTCCTCGGTTGAGCTAGTCGGAGCTGGTTCAACTGGCTGTGCTGCTGTTACTGTTCGCGGCGGTGTGCTTGTTGTTGCTGTCGTCGGCTCAGCTGCAATAGTGGCTTCTGGGTCAATCACAACAATCTTTTTCGCAATGAGAGAATTATTGCTGCGGGTTCCAATGACCGCGACTTGTCCAGACAAGGATGCAAAATCAGTAATAGCCTCACCATCCTGGCTGATTACTTGTGTTTCTGAGTTATAAACGAACTGGTTTTTTTCTACCGTCACAGTGGTGCGGCCAAAATTGCTAACTACTCCAGTTACGGAGATTTTGTTTGGCAAGTCTAGCAGGCTTTGTTCGCTGACCGCGGCGATTAATCGCGCCAAATCCTTATCGATTTCTTTGCTGTTATTTAGAGCAGTTTCAGCAGCCTCTTTGACTTCTGATGATTGGACTGCTTCTTTAAGCACATCTTTCTTCTCTTTATTAATGGCGACCAGGCTATCCAAAAGGGTCTGATCGTTATCGCTGACAGCTTTGTTTGCTGCTAGCTGAGAGGCCACGGCAAAAGTTTTTTCGGTTTGAGCTTCTAACGCATTTAATGCAGCCGCTTCTTGGGAAGGGTTGTTGAGGGTTATGACGGCGCGCGCCTCATTAAGGCGTTTTTTGGCGAGTTCAAAATGCAGAGAGGCTTGCTTGGTTTCATCAAATGTAAATTGAAGGCGGGCTTTTTCTGTGGCCAGCTTCACACCGTAGAGTTTTTCGCCGGGCAAGCTATTTTCGGAAGCGTGAATAACTGAATAACCGCTACCAATCACCAGGGCCATTGCTAATGGCACAGCGGCGAATTTATACATTCCGAACGAGAAGCTGAACTTTTCCCAGAAAGATTGCTTTTGGGCAAACTTGTAGCGCATAGCTGGCGCTGGCGGCATTGAGATAGGGATGGACTTGAGTTCTGCGACTACTCTTAACTCATCGGCTAAATCAGAATATTCTGGGAAATTAGCCGATATGGCATCAATAGACTGGCCTTGGGCTAGTTGGATCAATGCTTGTTCAAAGATTTGGTCGCGGTCTAGGTTCATATTTTTACTTTCTGCGGATGTGGGTATCAAATACTTCTTTAAGTTTGGCGATGGCGCGATGCTGAATCACTCTCACTGCGCCTTCGGATTTATTGAGCAGCTTGGCAATCGTAGAATTGTCCAAGTCTTCCATAAATTTCATTTTGATTACTGATTGTTGCTCATCGTTAAGTTCTTTGAGCAGCTTTATCAAAATGCTTTGTTCAATTTGTAGATTAATAATGTCCACTACGTTGGTATCGTATTCCAGAGTGTTTTCTATGGTATCTAGGGGAACGAATTGCTTCTTTTTGCGGTAATAGTCTATGACTAGGTTGCGAGCAATCTGGAATAACCAGCCTTCAAAAGCAGCTGAGGTTTGCAAGGTTTTAATCCCAGCAAAGACTTTAACGAAGGTATCTTCGGTAAGATCTTCTGCGGTTTCCTTATGTGAGACTCGATAATACACGAAGCGGTAGACTCTCATGAAATAAGCTTCGTAGATATCCGCTAAGGCCTCTTGCTTGCCAGCTTGTGCCAAAGCAATCAGTTCGGAGAAATCTCGTGCTGACAAACTACTCATATTACTAGTGTTGGTATTTTGGTTCATAGGCTAAGACGACAGGTTAGGGATTTTGTTACAAACCTGTACGTTTATCTATTACTCCTAAGATACCACCGCGGCTTTAGCCAAGGTGGGATCGAGCCCGGAGCTTCCACTGTGAGGTGGAAGCGGAGGGAGTAAAAGAAATCAAATTATTTGTTTTGAGATTACAAAACAAATAATTTTTACCCGAAGGGTCACGGCAAAGCCGTGGATATCTATATTTTACCACACATTTGATGGGATTTAGTCAAATTTTCCTAAAGGACTATTGCTCGTATCGGCAGATACTGGTAGATTGACTTATATCCCAAACAGGGAAATTTAGGAGGAAAAGTATGTCGGATAAATGGCAATTCGCTATTCAAGAGATTGACTCTGTGACAGAGTTAATAGGAAAGGACCTTCATGACTGGAGAATCGAACAGCTCACTGCAGTACATCAAAGTGACTGGGAAGGACGATCTTCGTCAGTGGTTGGCTACTTTCGTGATGAAACCGTTGCGAACGCGTTTGCGAATCCTACTGATAAGGAGCAACGAATGAGCACACACAAAGCCGTGGTTCTCACTAACGGTAAATCAGCTTTTTTGATACAAAACGAGCAACCGCTGAATATGTTTGATGATGAAGCTGAGGCGGCGCGACTTCGCCAGAGCATTAAAGACAAGCTGACAGTCGATGAGCAAAGGTTGCTTGGTATCTAGCACCTCCAGTTTTTTGAAGTTTGCCCTGTAATTAAGCAGGGCTTTTTATTTTGGCAACATAAAACAACAGTCACTTGACTGTTGTTTTATGGCGGAAGGGGAGGGATTCGAACCCTCGGTACGGCTTTACAACCGTACATCGGTTTAGCAAACCGACGCACTAGGCCACTATGCGACCCTTCCATGTCTTGGTCGCGGATCTGCTTCGCAGTCCGCTCCACGTTCGCGCGGGCTGTGCCCTGACGCTCACTTACTGAAGAATATTGTGGCCTTGCGGCCTCTCTGTGTCTTGGTCTTGGTCGCGGATCTGCTTCGCAGTCCGCTCCACGTTCGCGCGGGCTGTGCCCTGACGCTCATTTACTAAAGAATATTGTGGCCTTGCGGCCTCTACTGAGCTGTTAAATTTATTGAGTTTAACTCGTTTATTCTACCGAAAAATGCAGCCTTGGTCAATCTTGGGCTAACGCAAGGCACCAGACTTTTTTGGCGCCGGCACGCAATAAAACTTTAGCTGTTTCCTTAAAAGTTGCTCCAGTGGTGGTGATATCGTCTATCAGCAGAATATATTCCGGAATATGTTCTGCTTGGTTGACTGTGAAAGAATCTTTTAGGTTCTGCTGTCGCTGTTGTTTGTTAAGCTGTTTTTGTTCTTTGGTTTTGTGTAATTTAATTAATATTTTGTCTACAGGCAAGCAAAGTTCTCTGCTCCAAATATTAGCTATCACCTCACTGTGATTGTAGCCGCGCTTTCTGAGCTTGATGCGCGTTTGGGGAATTGGGCACAGTACAAATTGTGCAAGCAGTTGGTTGTTAACCGTGACAGTATTGAAAGCAATTTCTGTTAACTCTTCTAACAGGTCGTAAGCTAGAGAGAGTTTGGCGGTGTTGATGAGTTGCGCTATAAGTTTGTCTTGGTAATCAAATACGCTTAGTAATCTTTCCGGGCTATACTTGCGCCTGCAACCGGGGTGGGTCCAACCGTTTAGGCTGGATTTTTGACAGACGATACATCTTTGATGAGCTGTAGCCAGAAGGCTGTTTCTGCAGTGCCTGCATACATAGTGTCCCCATTTGCCGCACCCAAAGCAGCTTTTGGGGAATAATAAATCTTTGAGCATAATTTATTATCAGCCCATAAGATCAATTTGCGATTAAGATTTCTTAAAATTAAACCCCCGCTTTTGCGGGGGTAAATCAGTTAAGCAGGTACAGGGGTTAATTTTTTGTTATCAGATTTGAAAGTAACCTTGTCGCCATCCAGGCCTGCAGTTATGACAGCGCCTTCGCGGAGACCATCGCTGATAATTTGCTCAGCCAACGGATCACTTACATAGTCTTGGATATTTTTGCGGATAAACCTTGCTCCCTGAAGCGGATCATAACTCTTTTCGGTGATAAATTTAATGAGCGCCGGGGTGGTTTTTAAGGTCATTTTTTGCTGAGCAAGTCGTTCTTGCAAATCAGCCATCTGTAGTTGGGTAATCTTTTTGAGTTCGGAGGCACCAAGCGGGCGGAAGATTATGACTTTATCAATGCGATTAAGAAACTCAGGCCGCAAATCCTTTTTCAGCTTTTCTAACAAGCCCTCTTTGATGCGGTCGTATTCCTTTTCCATTTTGGACTTTTCGGTCTCGGTTTCATCTCGGTCAACAAAACCCATCTTTACGCTAGCTGCGTTAAGTTCGTGCATGCCGAGATTGGAGGTCATAATAATTACCGTGTTGGCAAAGTTTACTTTTTTACCTTGCGCATCTGTTAACTGACCGTCTTCCAAAATTTGCAGCAAGATGTTGAATACTTCTGGGTGGGCTTTTTCAATTTCATCAAACAGAACTACTGAGTATGGCTTGCGCCTGACTGCCTCGGTTAGACGGCCGCCTTCTTCGTAGCCAACGTATCCAGCCGGGGCACCGATTAAGCGCGCGACATTGTGACGTTCCATAAACTCTGACATATCAACCCGGATGAGCGCTTCTTTATCTTCAAAGACTTCCTGGGCAATCATTTTTGCGGTTTCAGTCTTGCCGACACCAGTAGGTCCGAGGAACATAAACGAACCAATCGGCCGCTTGGGATCAGCTAAGCCTGCCCGGCTGCGGCGAATAGTTTTGGAAATCTCAGAAATGGCTTCGTCTTGCCCGACGATATGTGATTTAAGCACCTTTTCTAGTGAAGTTAACTTGCCGATTTCGCTCTGAGCTAACTTCTGCAAAGGAATTTTAGTCATCAAAGAAACAGTGTGGGCAATATCTTCGGCTGTAATGGAGTAGACCGGACCGGCTTCTTCTTTAGCTAATGCTTCTAATTCTTTCTTTTGGGTAAGCAGGCGCTCTTCTTGGCTGCGCAGATGCAGGGCAGTGGTAAAGTCTTGGCTCATGACAGCTTTGGTCTTTTCTTCTTCTAGCTGTTCTAGTTCCATTTCTACCTTGCGGCGGGTCTTGGCGAGCTTTGAGTTGCTGTGAATGCTGCGGAGGAATGCTGCAGTCTCGTCTACCAGGTCTACCGCCTTGTCCGGCAAGAAGTGATCTTGAATATAGCGATCCGATAAATCTACGGCAGCTTGAATCGCCTCATCGGTAATTTCTACGTTGTGGTGCTTTTCATAGTTTGGACGAATTCCTTTAAGAATAGCCACTGACTCTTCTTTAGTAGGTTCTTCTACCAAGATTGGCTGGAAGCGCCGTTCTAAGGCCGCATCATGCTCAATATGCTTTTTGTATTCAGCTAAGGTTGTGGCGCCAATCGTAGAGAGCTCACCGCGGGCTAGAGCTGGCTTGAGGATGTTGGCTGCATCAAGGCTGCCGGTAGTGGCGCCAGCGCCCATAACCGTGTGTAGCTCGTCTATAAATAGAATGATGTTTGGGTTAGCCTGAACTTCATCAATGATTTGTTTGAGACGGTTTTCAAATTCGCCTCGGAACATAGAGCCAGCTACCACTAACGCCAAGTCTAAAGAGAGAATCTTTTTATCCAAAAGATTGTCTGGCACTTCGCGGTTAACGATTGCTAAGGCTAAACCTTCAACGATGGCAGTTTTACCAACGCCAGCCTCGCCGATCAGTACTGGATTATTTTTGGTGCGGCGGCCAAGAATACTAATTAATCTTTCTATTTCTTTTTTTCTGCCAATGACAGGATCAATGCCGCCTTGTGCAGCTTTTTTTGTGAGATCAGTTGCAAAGAATTCTAAGCTGTTGCCTTTTTGTGGGCTACCTTGAGGGGATGGGTGAGCGTGGCCGTCGTTGTGATGTCCGCTTTGCTCTTGCGGCATCTCGGGGAACTTAGAGATATTTTCGAATACAGTTGTAAGGTTGTGTTCTAGTTCGCCGATGTCTACGCCGATCTTAGAGAGAATTACGCGTGCTTTGTTGTGTTCAGTTGTAATTAAGCCATACAGAAAATGCTCAGTGCCAATAAACTGGTATCCGTACTGGCTGGCAATGATGGCTGATTTTTCGATCGCGGTTTTAAGGTTGGCAGAGAGGATTGGTTTCCAGACCGCCACTTCGTTATTTTGATTGACTAAAGCAAGTTCAGCTTTAACCACATCCGGAGTGATCTTAGCTTTTGTCAGAATTTCTCCAGCAAAGCTAGATTTCTCGGCCACTACCCCAAACAATAAATGCTCCGTCCCGATATGATCGTGGTGGAGTTCTTCAGAAACCATTTGCGCTGCGATGAGAGCATTCTTGGCCCGACTCGACAGGCGTTCTAATATAAATGCAAAGTTGTTCATAGGATTAGCACTCTCTTAGTTAGACTGCTAATAAATTTATATCGCAGATATTGGGCAGTGTCAAGGTGAGAGTTCTATAAAGAACTACTGATATCTACTATAATTGTAACACGCAGAAGAATCAGGCTAATAAATTTTGGCTTAATTATATGTTTAAAAAAAGTAAACCTCTTAAAAACCCATCTGACTACGATCACGGTTACCAATATGCTTTATTCTTGCTGAATTTGAGCATGCGTACGGTTGAGGAAATACGCGAGAAAATGGCTCGTAGAGGGTACACTGCTACTGTAATCAACGAAGTTATAAACAATTTGTTACAAGAAAAGTACCTAAATGACGACAATTATGCGGAGGTGTTTATTAATAGCATGAAAAATTATAAAACCTGGGGCCGATTTATGATGAAGAAAAAGTTAATTGAAAAGAAACTAGCTAAAGAATTAATTGAACAAAAATTGAGCGAATTAGTAAGTGATGAGGATGAACTAAAAAGTGCAACGAGATATTTAGCGCGCGAATTCAAAGATGTTGAAATAAAAGAGTTGTCTTACGAAGAGAAACAAAAAATTATGCGGCAGTTAATGAGTCGTGGGTTCGGAATTGATACTGCAAAGCAATTGGTAAATTAAAAACCGCGAGACAAAATTCGTCTCGCGGTCATGCCGACCTAAGTGCCGGGCTATTTTTTGGTGTTCGCCGCTGTGTTCGCTGGCGGCGACTCAGGCTTGGTAGCCGGCTGTTTCGCTGGCGCCGGCTGAGGCTCTGATATCTGGGTCGGCATAGCCTTACCATCAATCTGATGTTTCAGCATCAGGGCCATCTTTTCAGCCGCCTTGGGAAGCAAAGCTATCCCGATTGCGCCATCTACTCCAGTCTCATCGCTGGATGTTGAGATGCATCCGCCAGGTAGCAGGCTCTCAGACTTATCAAAAGTCCGATAGTCTTCGCTCGTCACACAGATAGTGACGAATTTGTTGTCAGACGACCAAGTTGCCTTGGCCTCGTAGATAACCGCGGACTTCTGGGAATTTACGAAGCCATTCGCGGCCATAGCCGACTGAAGTGTCGCCCTGACCTCTAGGTCGTTATTCCTGACGGCGCCGATAGTCCACCCGCTGCCATTGAGCTTAGAATAGCTCATGGCAACGTTGTTGTTAGCACTTGCGTCGTTGCACGCGATTGTCGACACTCCCATAACGATAGAAACAACCAATACAATCAATTTTTTCATACTTATTCAATTCACTCCTAAAAATTGTAGATTTTGTAGAACTCGCATACTATACCAAAAACAGGCACTTTTGTCAATGCCTGTTTTGGAACTCACATAATTAGTGAACAGAGTCGCCAAGGTCTCGAATATTATTTTTCTTGTAATACTTATGGTCCAGTGCTGGTGAGATAGTATCAATCCGTTCTTGGATTGCGATGATGTTTTTATCTAGCTCAGCAATACGTTCCTTGTCATCATCAGTTAGCTGTACACTGTCGATTTTTCCAAGAGCTTCACGTTCACGCCTCAACTTGTTAAGAACCGAACGCAGAGTACTGATTTCACTTTCTTCGCTGCCGAACATTGCAGAGATTTCTTGTTCGGGATGTGGTCTTTCGTGCATAAATATATTTTAGCCGCCCATCTCTCGGAGGCGCTTGATGCGTTCTTCGATTGGTGGATGAGTATTAAAGAGATTTGCAAACCAGCTTTGACCGTCTTTTTTATGGTCTTTGAGTGGGTTGCTGATATACATATGAGCCGTGGCTTTGTTGGCAACTTCTAAGGGCTCATGATCAGCGGCGATTTTTTCTAACGCCGAGGCTAGGCCTTCTGGATAGCGAGTCATGAGCGCTCCGGTGGCATCAGCTAAGTATTCGCGTTTGCGCGATACGGCAAGCTGAATGAGCATGGCAACGATTGGCGACAGGATAGCCAAGCCAACACCAATCAGTAGAAAAATGGGACTTCCACCTTCGTTGTTATTTTTGCGGCCTCCGAACGCAGTCATGCGGATCATCCAGTCTGCAAGCAGAGTAATCGTACCGACTAGTACTACAACCAGAGCCATAAACCTAATGTCGTAGTTGCCGATGTGGCTAAGTTCGTGAGCCAGCACTCCTTCTAGCTCGGTTTTATTGAGTTTTTCTAATAATCCTCGGGTGACTGCTATAACCGCATTTTTGGGATTGCGGCCAGTGGCAAAAGCGTTCAGCGCCGTGTCTTCTATAATATAGATTTTTGGCATCGGCAGGCCTGCTGTAATGCTTAAATTTTCTACAATACGGTAAAGCTCTGGGCTAGACTGGAGGTTAATCTCCTTGGCTCCAGACATTGATAAAGCAATTTTGTCTGAGAAGAAATAAGAGACGAATGCTGAGACCGAACTAAAGATGACTGCAAAAAACAGGATTTCTGGCGATCCATAGGCTTGAGAGAATACAAAACCAAGCCCGATGATTACGAGAAGGAATACCATTATGAGCAAAACCGAGTAAGTTTTGTTTTTTGATATTTCGGTGTAAGTAAGCATGGGGTATTAGTGCGCGTTAATCTCGGCCAGGGCCTGTTCTAAATT
The DNA here is from genome assembly GCA_964597895.1 of uncultured Candidatus Saccharibacteria bacterium. Classification (GTDB taxonomy): domain Bacteria; phylum Patescibacteriota; class Doudnabacteria; order UBA920; family UBA920; genus UBA920. Next base: position 81,930 of record CAZQZS010000004.1, on the reverse strand, counting down.
TATCTTTGCTTGCTCGCTCAAGGTTTCCTGGCCGGGGACTACTAACTCTATGTTCACGATTCCTTCCGATGGGGTTTCTTCGTCATTCTGAATTTTTTTAACCATCTCGGTTAAGTCGCAGAGGAACACAACTCTGCTTAGGCTCTCTTCAGATTCCTGTTGATGGATATGAGTTTCATTGCCAATGTATCTGATTTCTCCAGTCTCTCTGTTTACCAAAGCATTAATTGCTGCGCGGTTTGGCCCGGCATTGCCACCAATGCTTTCAGTGCTGAGAGCTGTGTGGAATTCTTGCGACCTCAAAGATTCTATGATTTTTGCTTTAACCTCTTGGCCTTCGGTAATTTCAAAAACCGAATCGCGCGATCCTTCCATAATGTATTTTAAAACTTGACTTCAACTGGTTGCTGTTCTGGACCATTATCGTCAATGTCAAAGAACGCGCGTTTGGTGAAGCCTAGAATCTGAGCAAACAGATTAGTCGGGAAAACTTCAATTTTAGTGTTAAAGTCTCGGACATTGCCGTTATAAAAACGGCGAGCGGCTTGAATCTTATTTTCGGTATCAGTTAAGTCATTTTGCAATTGGAGGAAGTTTTGGTTTGATTTCAAATCCGGGTAATTTTCCGCAACTGCAAACAAGCTCTTTAAAGTTCCAGAGAGCATATTCTCATCTTGCTGATGCTCTTGAACTGTCTGAGCACCCATAGCTTTGGTGCGCGCCTCGGTTACGCGTTCTAAGACACCTGATTCCTGGGCGGCAAAACCTTTGACGGTATTTACCAAATTAGGAATTAGATCGTAACGGCGCTTGAGCTGCACTTCAATGTCGGCCCAGGCTTCGTCTACGCGGTTGCGGGAACGGATTAGAGAGTTATAAACGCCAATGGCCGCAAGTGCTACTAATACAATAATGATAATAAATATCCACATATGTTTATACGTTAATGATTGATTTTAGTATAACAAATTTGTCTATCCTTGTGGATAGGTGGTTTGACAGGGTCTCGGAGCTACTATATAATCGTGCATATGATTCAGTCTTGGCACGCAATTTACACATTGGTAATTAAGGCAACTTGCTTTGCCTTTTTAACATTTGTGGTTGCCCCTGCCAGAGTCCGAGCATAAGTTTTAGTCAAAATTTGCTCGCTACTGGCTTCGGCCAGTGGCGAGTTTTAATTTTACTTTGCGCAACGGAGGAAAAATGAAAGAGGACGAAGTTGAAATTTCGGAACCAATTTTGGATCCAGTTAAGTCTATCCATTCCCACGGGTTTTTGGATAAAGGTGACGACTGTGATCGCGCCATGATACTACAAGGCATCAGAGAACGCACATCCCAGCGTTTAGTGAGGAGATTCGCGGGCAAAGGGTTAAGACGGAGAATTCACACTCAGGAGGGTCAGTAATGGAAGGTAATTCTTGCGGCAAGGGCCATGTTGGCAATTCACGCTTACGCTTTACTAAGGAGCAGGCGGAGTCGGAAGCTGTTAAGCATCCAGCGGTCAATGATCGTGGATTGTTAACAGAGCGATATCGGTTACAGAGTCGCTATGGGTTAGAGGTTGGAAAGAACAGCAAACAGGAGGTTGAAAATGAGCATTCGTCGAGAGAGTGGTAGGCCGGGATTTGTTCGAAGTTCTGGCATGGAAGACTTGGTTGCCAAACCTGCCCAAGGTGTGGTCGGTATTGGTATCGAAGGATTAAGTCCGAGCGAAGTACAGGACATAGTAAATAGCCCAAATCGGATCGGGCCGGATGAAGTGTGTCGTTTCACCGATGAGGAAATTAACCAATCATGGGGTCCGGAGCGCAACTTCGGTGCCTTAAAGTGAGCGCAACAGATGTTCATAATAGTGAGCGTGGAAGCAATTCCACGCTTTTCTTTTTACTAGCTTTTCACTATAATAAGCCTATGTTAACTCCCGAAGAAGTAAAAAAAGTTGCGCTTTTGGCGCGGATTGAACTCAGTGATGCAGAGGTGGGGAAGTTTCAAAAAGACTTGTCCTCGGTTTTGGATTATGTTGAGGAGCTCAAAGCGGTTGATACCGACGGTTTGGATATTGTTTCTTCGGTCACTGGACTAGAGAATGTTGAGCGCCAAGATAAAGCCGAGCCGGTTAGCTACCAAGAAGACATCATGGCAAATGCCCCTGAGCGCAAAGATCGTTATTATAAAGTGAAATCAATTTTGTAATGAACTGGGAAGAATTAGAATTAAGTGAGTTAAGACAGAAGTTAGATAGCAAAGAAGTTTCGTCAGTAGAGCTGACGAAATATTTTTTGGCGAAAATCAAAGAGCTTAATCCAGAACTGAACGCTTTTATTACGGTCACCGAAGAGGAAGCATTAAAGCAGGCAGAGGCCGCGGATGAATTTATCAATTCGCCCGGCGATAATTTTCCTTTAACAGGCATTCCTTTTGCGGCCAAAGATTTGTTCTTGACCAAAGGCATTCGCACCACCGCAGCTTCAAAAATTTTAGATAATTATATTCCGCCTTACGATGCAACTGTTATTGCCAAGCTAAAGGAACAGAAAGCTGTATTGCTTGGCAAGGCCAACATGGATCAGTTTGCGCATGGCTCTAGCGGCGAAACTTCTGCTTATGGCGCTACTAAGAATCCTTGGGACACCACTCGCATGCCTGGAGGTTCTTCTTCTGGAAGCGCGGCAGCGGTGGCTGCTGGCCTTTCGCCTTGGGCTTTAGCCACCGAAACCGGTGGTTCTATTCGTCAGCCTGCTTCGCTAACTGGCGTATCTGGCTGGAAACCGACTTACGGCCGCGTGTCCCGCTATGGAGTTGCGGCAATGGCATCGTCTTTGGATAGCATGGGAGCCATGGCAATGAGCGTAGAAGATTTGGCCATGATTGCGGAGAGCATTTCCGGACAAGACCCAAAAGATGGCACAACAGGTCCGCACGCAGTACCAGAATATTCAAAGCTGCTTGACGCAAATATCAAAGGAATGAAAATCGGCGTACCGAAAGAATATTTTGTTGAGGGGATGGAAGACGGGGTGCGCGCTCGGGTGATGGAAGCGATTGAAATTTTGCGCGGGCTTGGCGCCGAAATCGTAGAAGTGAGCTTGCCGAATACAAAATATGGTTCTTTAGTTTACGCGATTGTCTGTCCGAGTGAAGTGTCTTCTAACTTAGCGCGTTACGACGGCATCCGTTATGGCCATTCCACCAAGGAAGGCCAGAGCCTGCTTGATGTTTATATGAAGAGCCGCGCCGAAGGATTCGGTGATGAGGCTAAGCGCCGCATTATGACTGGCACCTATGTTTTGAGCGCGGGCTATTATGATGCTTACTATAAAAAGGCTCAGCGCGTGCGCCGGTTAATTTTGAATGAGTTTGAAGAAGTTTTTAAACAAGTTGATGTGTTAGTTGCACCGGCTTCCCCGAATGTTGCTTTACCACTTGGTAAAGCTGCAGACGATCCTTTGTTTGGTTATATCGCCGACCAATTGAATATCCCAGGCTCTTTGGCAGGAACTCCAGGCTTGTCTATTCCATGCGGTTTTAGCGACAGTCTTCCAGTTGGTTTGCAAATCATCGGCCCGCAGTGGGGCGAACAGAAGGTATTTAATGTTGGCTACGCATATCAGCAGGCAACTGATTGGCATACCAAGAAAGCAGGGGTTTAATTATGAGAAGATACATTATTTTTTCAATTTTAATTGCGTTTGGATTGATCGGAACTTTTATTGCCGCTGAAATTTCATTCTTATTTGGTGGTATATTTGGAATAATATTTGCGATTATACCGCTATCATTTTTCATTCTAGCGTTAAGATTAATTAGTTATGAACCATCATTTCGCAGGTATTTCAAACTCGATAAAAATATCGTATTACCAGCTCCTGTTTCTAGTCGTGTTCATGACCAGTTATCACAAGAGCAGGTTGATTTTATAAACCGCTGGTCTTTAGGTGGTATGCTAGGTTGGATGTATTTATGGGGTAGCAGGTTGAATAAAGAGGCCCTTAAAGTGTTTATTCCTATCTATGGTTCAATTTCCTCCTCACGATTAGTTGAGAGTGGACGTAGAATAGTTTGGGATTCACATATATGGTCGGATTTTGAAACTTACAAAAAACGACAATTATTACTAGACCGCATATCTGTTTTTGCTTTTTTGATAATTTGGGTATTAGTGATAATTTTTATAGTAATTATAAATTAGTATGGATCTAAAAAACTACAAACCAGTAATTGGACTCGAAATCCACGTACAGCTTGCAACCAAAAGCAAGATGTTTTCGAGCGCGCCGAATAATCCCGACGAGAAGATTCCAAATACTAACATTGACGAAGTTGTCACAGCGGAACCAGGAACTTTGCCGGTGCTTAATAAAGAAGCGGTTCGTCTTGGGGTGATGGTGGGTTTGGCGCTCAACTGCGAAATTCCGGAGTACTCCAAGTTTGATCGCAAGCATTATTTCTACCCTGATTTGCCGAAAGGCTATCAGATTTCTCAGTATGACGAACCAATTGCGCAGAACGGCTGGGTGGAAATTGTGGTGCCCGCAAATGAGGAACGTGAAGCTTACACCAAGCGCATTCGCATCACGCGCGCACATTTGGAAGAAGATGCCGGGAAGAATACGCATCCTGACGCTTTACCATATTCGTTAGTTGATTATAATCGTGCTGGCGCACCGTTATTAGAAATCGTCACCGAGCCTGATGTAGAAACTGCCGAAGAAGCACGCATCTTTTTACAAGAACTGCAGCGAATTGTTCGTTATGTTGGTGCTAGTTCAGCTGATATGGAAAAAGGCACTATGCGCTGCGAGCCAAACATTTCTGTTAAGAGGCCAGGCGAAGAAACTCTTCCGAAATACAAAGTAGAAGTTAAGAACATCAACAGTTTCCGTTTTGCCGAAGCTGCAATTAACTACGAAATTCCTCGTCACATTGAAATGCTGGAGTCAGGCCAGATGCCGAAGCAGGTGACTATGGGCTGGAACGAAAAACTTAGTGAAACCGTAGAGCAGCGCAGCAAGGAAGAAGCCAACGATTATCGTTATTTCCCCGAACCTGACTTGGCACCGATGCATTTCACAGCAGAGTTTTTGAATGAGCTCCGAAGCCAGATGCCGGAAATGCCAGCTCAAAAGCGCGTACGGTTTAAGAACGAGTTTAATTTGGATGACAGCTCAATAGAAACTCTGCTGAACTGGAAAGAGCTTAACGAGTATTTTGAAAATGTGGTCAGCGAAATTGATGCTTGGATAGAAACTGATGGCAGCGGCGACCGCGCTAAGTTGATTAAGCTTGCGGCGAATTGGTGTTTACAGGATTTTTCTGCGCTACTTAATGCAGAGCTTGCCAATCCTTTGGAGTCGCGAGTGACTCCAGAAAATTTAGCAGAACTTGTGAAGTTAATTGATGCCGGAAAAATCTCTGGCAGCGCAGCCAAGCAAGTTTTTAAGATGATGTACGAAAAAGGCGGGGAACCTGATGCGATCGTAGAAGAACTAGGTTTGTCCCAGGTGAGCGATGAAAGAGCAATCGAAACTGCGGTAGATGAAATCATCGCGGTAAATCCGAAAGCCGTAGAGGATTATAAAGCAGGTCAGCAAAAATCGTTCGGCTTCTTAGTAGGGCAAGTGATGGCGGCCATGAAAGGCAAAGCCAACCCGCAAGTCGTTAATGAACTTTTAAGAAAGAAATTAGAATAAAATTAGGCGACAGCAATTGCTGTCGCCTTTAATTTGCGATCCGTTAAATTTTGGCAGTAAGCCGGATGAAACAGGAGTATTCTGCTCCGTTATGACCGACTTCTAAGGTGATCATAGGGTTGTCAAACTGTTCTTTGATTAACCGTTCTGCCTGCACCTGGAATTTCGCCGCGATTTTCTTCTGTAGCTCCATCGGTACTTCCCGATGGTACGACACCTTTGTCATACCCGGTATAGCCCTGGGCAAAATTTCGCACTGATAGGGAATGTCCGCGTCTCTTAGTCGAAAAGTATCCGAAAAAGTGAGGATCGGTGCTACGACAATTTCCGTTGCATGATCCCTAAAGACTGCAGTGCTGCCATCGCTGCGCCTGATTACTATGGCATAGCCAGATGGTAATTCGGTGTTGAATTGGGTAAAGCCTAGTGCCGGAACTGCTTTTGCCGTCATTTATTTTTTTCCTCCAAAGAATTGATGTTCGTACGAAAACGAACCAATATCTTATCATCATGGGCCTTTTTTGGCAATAGTCAGTAGTTCTTTCGGTTCGGAGCTCCAGTTAATCTGATTATTACGCTTCCACCAAGTTAGTTGCCGCTTGGCATATTGCTTAATGGCGCGGAAAAGCTGCTCTTTCATTTCGTCTTCGGTTATTTTGTTTTGCAAAAACAAAGCAATAAATTTGTATTCCAAACCAAAGCTTTCTAACTTTTTCCAAGACAACCCGTCATTATGCAGTTGCTGCACTTCCTTAACCAAACCTTGCTTGAGCCTGGCCTTAAGTCGTTTTTCGATTTTTTGGTGTAGCGTTTCTTTATCTGGATTAATTCCTAACCAAAGAGCATCATATTGATTAGTGTTTTGGTTTTTGGGAACAGGTCTCCCCGTAGTCATGACAATTTCCAAAGCGCGGATTAATCGTCTAGGATTCTTTGCATCAATACTTTGAGCGCGTTCCGCATCCAGCTTGCTTAACTGATGGAACAATTTTTCTGGACTCATTTTGCTTAGTTTGGCGCGGAGCTTATGGTCAGGTTTGACTTCTGGTAAAGTTTGTTCATAGACAACCGCATCTATCCAATGACCAGTGCCACCGCAAATAATTGGCAATTTGCCCCGTTTCAGCACATCTTTAATAATTTTTTTGGCTTGCCTTTGGAATTTTGCGACGCTGTACTGCGCTTTTGGGCTCACTTCGTCTATAAGGTAATGGGGAATGTTCTTGTAAATAAATACCCCTCTTTGCCATTTTCCTTCAACTTTTCCTGAGCCAATATCAAGACCGCGGTAGATTTGCCGACTATCAGCTGAGATGATTTCACCGTTCAATTTTTTTGCAAGCCTAACCGCTAACTCGCTTTTACCAGAAGCTGTCGGTCCTACAACGACAATAATTTTTGGGAGGGTTGGCGTCATGTTATAATATTTAGACAAACAATTAATTCACTAAATTATGAGCAAACAAGCAATGTACGGCATTATCGCCTTGATAGCTTTAATCATTATTGGCGCAGTTGTGGTTATGCAATCACGCACTACTGGCGAACAAGCTGCCGAAACAGATACAGCCATTAATCAAGAGCAAGAAGCAACAACCAGTGAACCTGTAACCGAGCAGCCCGTAGCTGATGGCCAGTTCAGCGATGAAAGCGACGTCATGGGCGAAGTAGTCGTCCATGAAATCAGCTTTAACGGAACAGCTTACTCTCCCGCTCAGATCACAATCAAGAACGGGGATATCGTAGTGTTTAAAAATAATAGCGATAAAGAATTTTGGCCCGCATCAGCAATGCACCCGGATCACTTAATTTACCCTGAGTTTGATGCGGACAAAGGCATTGCGCCTGGAGGAACTTATGAATTCAAGTTCACCAAAACCGGCGCCTGGGGTTTTCATGACCATTTAACCCCGTCAGCTTTTGGCCGAATCACAGTAGAATAAGCTCATAATTCTCCAACTACACACCCGCCAGTAATGGCGGGTTTTGTGTTATAATAATAGAGTGAAATCAGTTCAAAATCAACGAAAATTATCTGATTGGTCAAGTTTTGGCCAAGCGGGAGCTAAGCAGCTACTAAATTCCTTGCTTACTTCTGCAGCATCTTTGCCGCATGCTTTTTTATTTTTTGGCCCAAAGGGGATAGGTAAGTACGAATTAGCGTTGGAGTTTGCGGACAAAATCGGCGAGCGCGATCAAGTTAAGCCAGAAAAGTATGAATTTGATTTTGGCCAAGACAATGGCATTGCTGAGCTGCGTGAATTAATTAAGCTGTCTAGTTTAACATCTGCCGCCGCAGGTAAGAAGATTTTTTTGCTAAGAAATTTTCAATTGGCGACACCGGCCAGCGTTAACAGTCTTTTGAAGACGTTAGAAGAACCAACCGCTGGAACGATGTTTTTTTTGGTTTCAGATGGCAATAGCACTTTGCCGACAGTGTTATCTAGAATCGTCCCAGTGCGCTGCTTTCCAGTAAGCGAATCTTTGACCACGCAATTGCCGAACGTTTTAGCACAAAGCTTGCAGGGTTTTCCTAACCTGCGCAAGGCATACATAGAAGATGCAGCTGCGAGCGCAGAAATGGCCAGTCTGTTGCACGAATTGCAGACAGCAGCCCAGGGTCAATCCACCTTAGTCTTAGCCAATAAACTTGCCGAGCTGGAGACAGACAAACTAACTACGCTTTTACAGCTCTGGTCTAATGGCATTAAAAATTCTTTGCATGATGCTGCTACGGCCAATAGGGTTGGCAGTATTCGCGCTGCGCAGACAGCGGCAGAAGAACTAAATAAAAACTATAATACAAAATTGGTTCTCCAACAATTTTTGCAGGAAACAAAGTTATGAAGAAGTTCTTATTGATAATTTTCGCTATCAGTTTATTGGCTGCTTCATGCAATTTTTCCGACACGGCAAAAGTTGGAATCGTAAAAACCGCAAATGGCGGTGTGGATTGGCAAGGCGCGAATCGGATAGTAAATACTGACAAGTCTCTTTTGGAGCGAAGTATCTCCATGCTGAGTTACAATACAGCCGGCGATCGGTTGTATGCCTCCAGTTATAACGGCGGTTTGTTTTCATCCGACGATGCGGGGGAAAATTGGACAGAAGTTTTAGGTAGCGTTCCGTTGTATGATTTTGCCTTTGACCCTTTTGATGACCAGGTTATTTATGCCGCTGCATATTTATCTGAACGGGGGCGGGTATTTAAAACCGCTGATGGCGGCAAGTCATGGAATGAAATTTATAGTGACGCAGGTGAAGAAAACCCGGTTCGTGCAATCGGTATTAACCCTTTAAACCCATCGGAAATACTTATCGGTACAGGCAAAGGTTCGGTGATCCTCAGTTCTGACGGAGGTGCATCGTGGCAATTGGCCTTCAATCTCCGCGAACGAATCAACCGGATTTATTGGACCGAAAGCACTCTATATATAGTGGGAAAAGAAACTGGATTATATGAAAGCTCTAACGGTGGTGGTAGTTTTGAACACCTAACAGACAAAATTAGGGTCAACCGAAGAGATTCAGAAGTCTTTTTATACAGTTCACGCCCAAATGATTACCGTCAGCTTGCGATTAATCCTAATAATCCAGAAAATTTATACCTGACAACCAATTTAGGAGTATTTGAGTCAAATAATGGCGGTAGCAGTTGGAATTATGTTAATATGCCATTTAGACAGCAAGATGCATCTCCGTTTGCCATTGCATTTGCCCAAACCGGCGAAGAAGTCATTTACGCCAGTATAGGTGAAGTAATTTTAAAAACTACTGACGGCGGCAGCAGTTGGACATCTAGCGATACTGGTACTAATGGTTTGGTTACTACGATTGTTGTCAGCCGGAACTTAGCGCAGATTGCTTTTGCAGGGGTTTCCCAATAATTAATTATAATAAAACCCTTTCCGGGTTCCCCCTCCGAGGTATATATGATTCAAGATATTATCAATCAACATAAAGATCAGTTCGAAAAAGTTATTGAGCATTTTCATCATGAGCTTTCAAGTGTGCGCACTGGTCGCGCAAACCCTGCTTTACTTTCAACAGTAATGGTGGAAAGTTATGGCAGTAAAGTGCCTTTGAACCAGGTTGCCAATATCACAGTCAGCGATGCCAAGACTTTAACCATCAGTCCTTGGGATAAAGGCCAACTCGGCGAAGTGGAGAAGGGTATTCAGGCGGCTAATTTAGGATTTAACCCAAGCAACGATGGAAATGTTATACGCGTTAATTTGCCGCCGCTCACAGAAGAACGCCGTAAGGAAATGGTCAAACTTGTTGGTCAGATTGAAGAGCAGGCTCGTATTGGCGTGCGCCAGGTGCGCGAAGAAATTATGAAAGCGGTAAAGCGCGCCGAAGCAGATGGCGATGCAACTAAGGACGATGTCGCAGGCGCCCAGAAAAAAGTGCAGGATGTCGTAGATAAGTATAACGAACAGATTAAAACTACCGCTCAAGATAAAAATTCCGAACTAATGACTGTTTAATCAAGTATTTATTTTCCCGCCACCCACTTTAGAGGGAGTAAGCTAGCGCTAGCGGCCCAGTCAAATCTATGCGGATTTGACTGGATCAGCCGCGAGAGCGCTCCCGGAGAAGTGGGTGGCTAAAGTCAATTTATGATCATAACAATAATAATCTTCATAGCCGTATTGTCCTTGCTCGTGTTTGTCCACGAGTTAGGTCATTTTGTCGTGGCGAAACGTTCGGGTATGGGTGTACACGAATTTGGCTTTGGTTTTCCACCTCGGCTAATCGGTATCCAGAAAGTTGATGGTAAATGGCGAGTAGTATGGAGAAAGCAAGAAACCTCAACTGAAGCCACAATATATTCCATTAACGCGATTCCTCTAGGAGGTTTCGTGAAGATTATGGGTGAGGATAATGATGAAGCCGGCGATCCGCGCAGCTTTACAAAAAAACCGTTCTGGTCCAGATTTTTTACTTTATCAGCTGGGGTAATAATGAATGTATTGGCAGCCTGGGTGATTTTTTCAATCGGTTTTATGATTGGCTTGCCGGTTGCTGTCAACGAACTTGCCGAATTACCGCGGGGTGGAACTTATACTGAGCAAAAGATTCTTATTGGCAGTATTAAAGAAAATTCTCCGGCAATGGAGGCTGGTCTGCAGGCAACGGATATTATTTTGACTCTGGATGGCAACAGTATTACCGAAATTGATAGCCTGCAAAGCTATATTCAATCCAAGCGCGGGGAGACCATTAATTTTGAGGTTCAAAGATTGAACGAAACCAAGCTGGTTTCTGTACAAGTGTCAACAGAGCGAGATCCTTCTCAAGGCTTGATCGGAATTGGCTTGGGTTATTATGGAGTCTTGCAATTAAATCCGGCTGCGGCTGTGTTTGAGGGTGGTAAAACAACGGTGAATCAGCTACAAGCTATTTTTATAGGATTGTATGACGTATTTACAACTTCCGAAGGTGTAAAAGCTCTGGGTGGCCCAGTAAAGATTGCACAACTTACTGGCCAAGTAGTTGATTTGGGAATCTTACCACTGCTTCAATTCACAGCTTTTTTGTCGCTCAACCTCGCGATTTTGAACAGTTTACCGTTTCCGGCTTTAGATGGTGGACGTATTTTGTTTTTAGTTATAGAAAAGCTCCGCGGTCGGCCTAATAATCAAAAATTTGAGCAGTACGCGAATGCAATCGGTTTCATGGCGTTGTTGTTACTAATGTTGGTAATCACCGCACGCGATGTTTCGCAACTCGAATCAATTAAAAATCTTTTCTAGCAACCCTCACCGCTCTATCGAGCACCTCCCCCAACATGGGGGAGGATATAAAGAATAATCCTATGAAGCAATCACATTATTTTTCCAAAACCAGCAAGACCGCATCTAAAGATGAAATCTCGGTTAATGCAAGACTGCTCGAGCAGGGTGGTTTTGTGCATAAAGAAATGGCGGGCGTATACAGTTATTTGCCATTAGGGATTCGTGTGCTTCAGAAAATAGAAAACATCATCCGCGAAGAGATGAACGCTATCGGTGGCCAGGAAGTTTTGATGCCTGCCCTTCAACCCAAAGAAAACTGGGAAACCACCGGCCGCTGGACTGCCTTAGACGTGTTGTTTAAAGTCAAGTCTCAAACCGATAGTGAATATGCGCTCGGACCGACCCATGAAGAAATAGTTACACCGCTTGGTAAAGCAGTAATTACTTCTTATCGTGATTTGCCACTAGCTGTTTACCAGATCCAAACCAAGTTTCGTGATGAGGTCCGCGCTAAAAGTGGTTTGATGCGCGGCCGCGAATTTCGCATGAAGGACTTGTATAGTTTTCACGCCACGGCCGAAGACTTGGCTGCTTATTATCAGGAAGTTGCAACAGCTTACAAAAAGATTTTTAGCCGTTTGGGAATTCCGGCTTTGTATGTAGAAGCCGATGGCGGCACGTTCAGTAAGTTTTCTCACGAGTTTCAAGTTGAAACTCCGAATGGTGAAGACACTGTTTATGTGTGCGAGTCGTGTTCGTTGGCGGTGAACAAAGAAATTTTTAAGGATGGGCGAAAGTGTACTGACTGTGGGAAAAGCGATTACCGTGAGATTAAAGCCAGTGAAGTAGGAAACATCTTCGAACTTAAAACTAAATATTCGGATAGCTTCAATCTGACTTACACGGCTGAAGATGGATCGCAGCAGCCGGTATTGATGGGTTGTTATGGGATTGGTCCTTCGCGCTGTATGGGCGTTATAGTTGAGCAGCACCACGATGAAGCCGGTATTATCTGGCCAGAAAGCATTGCTCCGTTTAAAGTTCATTTGGTGGTATTGGCTGCCAAGGACCAAGCTGTAAAGGAAACTGCAGACCAGTTATACAGTGATTTACAGGCCGCTGGCGTTGAAGTATTATATGATGACAGGGAATCAGCCAGTGCCGGGGAAAAGTTCGCCGATAGCGATTTGATAGGCATTCCTCACCGTCTCATAGTTTCCGGCAAGACTATGGCGGAAAATAGCGCAGAATTAAAATCCCGCGCTAGTGGCGAAACTAGTTTTGTACCTCTCAAAGACATAATCTCTCATTTTAGTAATGCTTGACTTTCTTTTTAAAAGATTTTCACAAGATCTCGGCATAGATCTCGGCACCGCTAATACCCTCGTCTACGTAAAAGGCAAGGGTATTGTTATCAATGAACCGAGCGTGGTAGCTGTGAATCAGCGCACCAAGCAGATTCTGGCCATTGGCAGCGAAGCGCAAAAAATGGTTGGCCGCACGCCTACGCACATTGTTGCCACGCGTCCATTGGTAGATGGCGTGATTTCGGATTTTGAAATTACCGAGGCGATGCTTCGTTACTTTATTGATAAAGTGCATAATCAAACTTATAGTTTTTTGCGTCGCCCGCGAGTAGTGATTGGAATTCCTTCGGGTGTGACCGAAGTAGAAAAGCGCGCTGTTCAGGATGCCGCGGTTAATGCCGGTGCGCGCGAAGCCTTCTTAATTGAAGAGCCGATGGCGGCCAGTATCGGTGCCAGACTTCCTGTGCAAGATGCCCAAGGATCAATGATCATTGATATTGGTGGAGGGACTACTGAAATCGCCGTGCTGTCGCTAGGTGGCGTGGTAATTGCACGCAGTATGCGCATTGCTGGTGATGCGATGAATGATCAGATCGTTCAGTATGCTCGCGATAATTTTGGTATGCTTATTGGTCATCGCACAGCCGAGGAACTCAAGATTAAGGTTGGTTCAGCTTATCCTTTGGCTGAGCAGCTCACTGCCAGTTTACGCGGGCGTGATTTGGTTTCGGGTTTGCCGAAAGAAATTTTGGTGACTGATACACATATCCGTGAAGCACTCGCACCAGCAGTCAAAACTATTTTGAATAATGTCAAAGCAGTGATAGAAGAAATTCCGCCGGAAATTATTTCTGACATTATGCACCGAGGTATTATGCTAGCTGGTGGAGGTGCACAGCTGCGCGGTTTAGATCAATTAATTCGCGATGAAACCAAGATGCCTGTTCTTATTGCTGATGACCCTTTAACTTGTGTGGTGCGCGGCACAGGCATAGTCGTTGAAGACTTAGAAGCTTTGTATGATGTTTTGCTGCCAACTGACTTTTCTAGAATTCCTAAGTAATTTGTTTAGTATTTATTTTTCTCGCCACCCACTTCAGAGGGAGTAGGCTAGCGCCAGTCCACCGTAGCCCGCTGTTAGGCGCGCGAAAGGTAGACGAGAGCGCTCCCAGAGAAGTGGGTGGCTAAGATTAATTCCTGACAAAGATCTAAAACCAAATGCGTTTTATCTATACCAAAACCTTTTTTATATTCAGCAGCGTTTTAGTAATAATCGCCGTGGCTTTGGTCATGCAGTTGCAGGGTTGGTTGTCGCCACTTGAGTATCTGCTTTTGCAATTACCTCGCCCAGCTACGACAGCGATTAATACCATTATTCGGCCGATTCATACCGTTGCTAGTACCTTAACTGGCCTGCCGGCTTTAGTTAAAGAGAACGCCAGCTATTCGGCCGAAAACACCGAACTTAAACAGCGCTTGGTAGAAATGGAGCAACTGCGCATAGAAAATGAATTGCTCAAGAACCAACTCAATTTTCAAGCCAAGTCTGAGTACAATCTACAGCCGTGCACAGTGTTATCATTAGATCCACAGAACACATCTGACGCTATCGTGTTGAACTGTGGTGAGGACACTGGGATAAAAGCTGGTCTAGGAGTAGTTAGCAATGGCTACCTGGTTGCTAAAATTGTCCACGTAGGGAAGTATAATTCTACTGCTGTACTTCTGACTAGCAATCAGTCTGCAGTAGATGCCAAAGCGTCTCGCAATGATACTGAGGGGGTTGTAAAAGGTTCGTTTGGCTCAGGTCTAGTGTTGGACTTAGTGTCGCAGTCAGCAGATATTGTTTCTGGCGACTTAATAGTCACAGCTGGCATTGATCGAGATATTCCTAAAAATTTGCTGATTGGGCAAGTTGATCAAGTTTTATCTGGCGAAAACGATCTGTTTAAGCGTCTGACATTGATTTCACCTGTGAAATCACACCGATTAGATTATGTGTTTGTAGTAAAACTATGAAGTGGCCCCTTTTTACATTAATTGTTTTTTCGGTTGTTGTAGTTTACCAAAGCGTTTTCCGGGTTGTGGATTTAGGGTTGTTTGTCCCTGATTTGATGCTACTTTTAGTTCTGGCAAGCGTCTGGTCATTCAACAACTACGATTTTATATTCTTTGCATTACTTGGTGGAACTTGGCTGGAAATTTTCTCGGGACTGCCAATCGGAGCGATTAGTTTGGGATTAATCATTCTCGGTAGCCTGGCTTATTTGGTTTTGAATCGCTGGTTGTTTTCCGAAAAACCATGGCAGTTTTTTTTGGGAGCGGTAGCTTTAGGGACATTGTTTGCTAAATTCTGGCTTTGGGCTTACGTCAATATGCTGAGTAACATGGATCTGATCGGCTTAGATGTGGGTATTGCGCTGGTTTGGAGAAGTTTTTTACCAACGCTTTTAGTTAATTTACTCTTAATTTACCCAATATTTGCAGGCATGGAATTGCTGGCAAAATATTTGCATAATTTTTCTAGAGATAAACTACAATTATAAGTGTGATGGCATCATAATTTTACTAGCAGCTCAATGAAATCAATTAAGACTGACCCATTTTATACTGAATCACGAAACGCCCCTGTTGCTGGGAGCGGTGGTTTGGAATGGGAAGAGGGTTTACAAACAGACCAAGCCGGCGTTGAAGGTTTTGATGAGGGAATAGAACGCTCACCGCGCAATTTCCGCTGGCTGAAATTAGGCGTACTTGCTGTTGGGATTTTACTCGGAGTCCAGCTGATTAACCTGCAAGTCGTTCAAGGGCAAAAGATGCGTGAGCTGGCCGAGGGTAACCGATTGCGTTTGCAGACGATTTTAGCCCCGCGCGGATTCATCCAAGACCGCAACGGCGAGATTTTGGCCAAAAATTCAGCTAGCTTCAATTTGGCTTTGACCCCAGTTGATTTGCCAGACCAAAACCAAGCAGAAATTTTTGACCAGGTGTCTAGGCAGTTCAATATTCCTATAGAAGACATCGCAGCAGCCTATAGCAAACATAGCGGCAGTTTATTAGAGCCCATCATTGTTAAACGCAATATTACTCAAGAGGAAAGCATTGCGTTTGAAGTGAATGCTGAGCAGTATCCAGGATTTTCTTTGGTAAGCATTCCTGTGCGGGACTACCAAACACCAGAAGTGTTTTCTCACGCATTGGGCTACACCGGAATTGTTTCGGATGAGGAGTATGCCGCGCTGGCCGAAGCAGGCTATGGCTTAAATGACTATATCGGCAAGAGCGGTATAGAGCAGTCTTACGAACAATATCTGCGTGGTATAAATGGCAATAAGCAGGTGGAGGTAGACAGTAGTGGTAATCCGATTAAAGAATTGGGTACGGTGGATCCAGAGCCAGGCAATATTGTTGAACTTAATATTGATGCAGGACTACAGCGACAAATTTACGAAGATTTTACAAAGAGTCCGGTTGGGAATAAGGGCGCAGCAGTAGCCATCAATCCAAAGACCGGTGAAATTTTAGCTTTGGTCTCCGTGCCAGGGTTCAACAATAATTTGTTCGCTCCGGGCATAAAAACCGAACAGTATCAGGCATTATTAAATGATAAAAATTTGCCTTTGTTTAATCGTGCTATTGCAGGTGCCTATCCGCCCGGGTCAGTAATTAAGCCTGTGGGTGCCGCTGCGGTTTTACAAGAAGGCATTGTTGACGCAGATACGATAATTAACGACCGCGGCGTGCTGGTGATTCCAAATCAGTATAATCCCGCTATTTTTTACAATTTCGTTGGTTGGAAGCGTGATGGTTTGGGTCCAATGGATGTGCGCAGCGCGATCGCACAAAGCAGTGATATCTATTACTACGTGGTTTCCGGCGGCCATCCTTCTACCAACATTGAGGGGATTGGTGCAGAGAAGTTGGCGGAATACTATCGCCGATTTGGTATGGGGAAATTAACAGGCATTGATATTAGCGGCGAAAAGGCCGCCCGAGTGGCAGATCCAACTTGGAAAGCGGAGTATTGGAAAGAGGATGCGATTATGGCTAAGTGGTATCTTGGCGACACTTACCATATTGCTATCGGCCAGGGCGATATGCTGGCCACGCCACTTCAGGTGACCGTTTGGACTGCGGCAATTGCCAACAATGGTGTGCTTAATAAGCCGATGCTGCTGCGCCGAGTGCTTAATCAGCACCGCGAAACAATTTACACTCCCGTTGCCGAGAAATTGATTGATGCCGGCATAGATATACAGCACCTCAAAACAGTACAAGCTGGCATGCGCGACAATGTCACTCACGAGAAGGGTAGTGGTAGGCAGCTGCAGAGCCTGCCGATTACCTCGGCTGGAAAAACCGGCACTTCGCAGTTTGATGGCTCAGATCCAAAGCGTACCCACGCTTGGTATACAGCGTATGCTCCTTATGAAGATCCGGAAATTGCAATTACGGTTTTGGTAGAGGCTGGTGGTGAAGGCCATGCCGCTGCTGTGCCAATTGTCAAAAATGCGCTACAATGGTGGGCCGAAAATAGAATGAATAAATAAATTTTAGCCACCCACTTTTTCGGGGGCGCTCTCGCGGCTGTTTCCAGTCAAATCCGCATAGATTTGACTGGGCCGCTGGCGCTAGCTTACCCCCTCTCAAGTGGGTGGCGGTATAAATATTAAATGCTTATTGATGGACGCGCTTTGGCGCAAGAATTGAATATTCGCACTAAGCAGCGCGTAGAGAATCTAAAGTTCCAGCCATTGCTGGTAGATATTGTCGTTGGGAGTGACCCAGCATCTTTGTCGTATGTGAAAATCAAAGAAAAGAAAGCTCTGGAAGTTGGCCTAGCTTTTGAATTACATCAGTTACCAGAAAATTCAACCACAGCAGAAGTGATTGAGCTGATCGCCAAGTTAGCGCAACGCGCTCGGTTGTGCGGTTTGATCATTCAACTCCCATTGCCCGGCCATATTGATACGCGTGCTGTGCTGGACGCCGTGCCTAATCAGATTGACGTTGATGTACTGAATTCTGAATCTAATAAAAAGTTTTACTCGGGTGAGAATACTTTGGTGCCGCCAACTGCCGGGGCAATACTGCATATTTTGGATTCATTATCCGAAGATTGGCAGTCAAAAAAGTTTTTAGTAGTAGGGCGGGGTGACTTGGTTGGAAAGCCAATTGCTTATTTGTTACAGGAACGCGGCTTGAGGGTTAAAACTGCTGACCGCTCAACTGAAGATTTAAGTGGCTTACTACAGCAAGCAGATTGTGTTATCTCTGGGGCGGGTAAGCCTGATTTGATTCAAGGTCAAGATATCCAGCAAGATGCGATTGTGATTGATGCGGGAACTAGTGAAGCTAACGGCTCAATAACTGGAGATGTTCACACGTCTTCTGTTGAACCTAAGACCAAGTATTTAACTCCAGTTCCTGGCGGCGTTGGTCCGCTCACGGTGGCTAAGCTGCTGGAAAATGTAGTTGCTGTGGCTGAGTCCAGAGATTGACATAAGTTAGCGAAAATTATAAAATAAGCCCAGTCTAATTAACCTTAATTTATCAAGCTTTCTCGTCCGTTTGCGGCGCGGGAAAGTTTTTAAAACCATGTCTAAAAAGTACTTACTGACCCAAGAAGGTCTGATGAAATTGAATGATGAGCTTAAAGCACTAGTTACTGATAAGCGACCTGGGGTGATTGAGCGCATTCGCGAAGCAGCGGCCCACGGTGATTTATCCGAGAATGCTGATTATGCACAGGCCCGGGAAGAGCAAAGCTTTATTGAAGGCCGTATTCAAGAAATTGAGGATATGATCAAGAACGCCGAGATCATAACTCATTCAACCAATCACAATACCGTTACCATTGGCTCAACAATCACAGTCAAGGTAAACGGCGAAGATAAAGAGTATTCTATTGTTGGCTCAAATGAAGCCAATCCTGGCGCCGGTAAAATCTCCAATGAATCCACAGTGGGCAAGGCCCTGCTCGGCAAAAAGATTGGCGATAAGGTTACTGTCACGACCCCGGCTGGGGACAAACAATACGAAATTACCGCGATTAATTAGAACCTAAAAACCGCTTTGTAGAAAGGCGGTTTTTTGTTATAATTTAGGCACTATTTCTAAAACCGGAAACCAATTTTTATTTATGAATGAGCGTTTAGAAGACATTATCAATCACCGAAAAGCCAAACTGGAGAATTTAAAAGCCGCAGGCCAAGAAGGCTATCCTTCCTCCACAGCGCGCACCCACTCTAACCTTGAAGCTATTGAACAGTTCGATTCCTTGCAAAATCAAACCGTAACCTTAGCTGGCCGGATCCGCAGCATGCGCGGCATGGGCAAGCTGCTGTTTTTGCATATTGACGATGGTACCGGCCGCATTCAGGTCTTGCTTAAAAGTGATGAAATCGGCGATAAGCCATTTGCTTTCTTCGTAGATAATTTTGATCTCGGCGATTTCATGGAAGCGACGGGTAATCTGTTTATCACAAAAACTGGAGAAAAGACTTTGCAGGCTTCTGGGTATAAAATGCTTGCAAAAGGTTTGCGCCCGATTCCTTCTGAGCACTTCGGCATTGAAGATACCGAACTCAAGCTGCGCAAGCGCTACTTGGATATTCTGCTCGACAGCGAAACCAGAGACTTGTTTGTTAAGAAGAATAAATTTTGGCAAAGCATCCGATCGTTTTTGAGCGAACGAGGTTTTCTAGAAATGGACATGCCCATTTTGGAAAGCACGCCAGGCGGCGCCGAAGCTGAACCGTTCGTCACTCACCACAATGCTTTAGACCGTGATTTCTTTTTGCGCATTTCGTTGGAACTGCCGCTCAAGAAAATGCTGGTGGCCGGTTATGAAAAAGTTTTTGAGATTGGCCGCATCTTTAGGAACGAAGGGATTTCAACTACTCACTTACAGGATTACACGCAGATGGAGTTTTACTGGGCATACGGGGACTTCGAAAAACTTCAGCAGTTGCTTCAGGATATGTATCAATTTGTGCTTCAGGAAACTTTCGGCACTTTGCAGATTACTTCCGGCGGCGTAACTTGCGATTGGAGTGGTGACTGGGAAAAAGTAGATTATATTGCTTTATTCAAAGAACATACTGGACTTGATTTAGAAAGTTGCAGTGATGATGATTTAAAAAATTACGCGACAGAGCAGAAAATCAAATTTGAAGATTTTGCGCAGCGCGGCCGCTTGATTGATGTTATCTTTAAGAAAGTCCGTACTAACATCAAAGGCGATCGCCCGGTATTTCTTATAAACCAGCCAATTGAATTGGAGCCTTTGGCGAAACGCGACCCGAGCAACCCTAAGGTAGTCCAGAGGCTGCAGATAGTTGCTTACGGAACCGAGTTAGGGAAGGGCTTTGGCGAATTGAATGATCCGCTGGATCAACGCTCGCGCTTTGAAGATCAGATGAAATTGCGCGATGCAGGCGATAGCGAAGCGCAGATGTTAGACGAAGATTATTTGGAGGCTATGGAATATGGAATGCCGCCTGCAGCTGGGTTTGGACTCTCGGAAAGATTATTTGCGGTTCTGGCCGATCGCAGCATTCGGGAAACTGTGATTTTCCCGCCTATGAAAGATGCTCTGAAAATTTCCGTTAAAGATTCAGTCAAAGCCGACGAAGCAACTAAGATAGAATAATAATATGTTAGACATCAAATTCATCCGTGACAATGCAGATAAAGTTAAGCAAGCAATCGCAGACAAGCGAGTAGATTTGGATTTAGACCGCTTGCTTGATTTGGATGCGCAGCGTCGCACAGTTTTGGCGGAGGTAGAAAATTTGCAATCCACCAAGAATGCTTTTAGCAAAGAATTGCCGACGCTATCCGAAGACGATAAAAAGGCCAAGATTTTAGAAATGCAAGAATTGGATAGCCGCCAGACTGGTCTAAAGGAGCAGCTGCGCGCAGTTGAGGCCGAACTAAATCAGTTAATGCTGTATGTACCGAATATCCCTTCACCAGAGTCGCCGGTCGGTAAAGATGATACAGAGAATGTGCCTTGGAGCTACTGGTCAGAAGGCACTGGCAAGGTTGACCCGAAAGATGCCGAAAAAGTGGCTCAAGTCCCTAAGAAATTTGAGTTTGAACCAAAGGACCATGTTGCCTTGGGTACTAGCCTTGATTTGGTTGACTTTGACCGCGGCGTGGAAGTTTCTGGGTTCCGTGGTTACTATTTAAAAAATGAAGCTGTACTCATGCAGAACGCTTTGTTTATGCATGCGATTAAAAAATTGCGCGAAAAAGGTTTTACCTTAATGCAAACCCCAACTTTGATACGCGAGTTCGCGCTTATCGGCAGTGGACATTTTCCTGCTGGCAAGGCAGAAGTCTATCAGGTTGGCAATGCAGCCAAGTTAGAGGATGAAACCAAAGAGCAGACTTTTTTGGCCGGCACATCGGAACCATCTTTGATTGCCTACTACGCGAATCAGATTCTTGATGAATCACAGCTACCGATTAAGCTGGTCGGTATCTCGCCATGCTATCGCAGTGAAGTCGGTAGTTATGGTAAAGATGCTAAAGGTTTGTACCGCGTCCATGAATTCCAAAAAGTTGAGCAGGTTATAATTTGCAAGGCCGACATTTACGAAAGTGAAAAGTGGTTAGAAGCTTTGCGCGAAGTATCAGAGGAATTACTGCAAGATCTTAAGTTGCCATACCGGGTTCTGAATATTTGTACCGGCGATATGGGTCCGGGAAAATATAAAATGTATGATGTAGAAACTTGGATGCCGGGCCGTAATAATTACGGCGAAACTCATAGCGATTCTAATCTTACAGACTGGCAAGCGCGGCGGCTCAACATTCGCTATCGCAGCGCTGATGGCCAAATCAAGTTCGCGTATACTTTGAACAACACTGCATTCGCCAGTCCCCGTATCTTGATTGCCATCTTGGAAAATTATCAGCAGGCCGATGGTAGCGTCGCAGTCCCAGAGATTTTGCAAGATGCAGTGGGAGTTAAAGTGCTTACTCCGAAGAAGAGTCATGCGCCAGCGGTAGAGCAGAGGATTGCTCCGGAAGAATCATCCGCAGCGTCTGCCGGTGAAGTAGGGGAAGCCAAGCCAGAACCAGTTAAATAATATTATGAAGAAGTTCATAGCGAATTGGCTCGCCAGATTGGCGCGAAGTCTGATCGCAAAACATCAACCTAAGATAATCGGCATCACGGGCAGTGTTGGGAAAACCTCCACGCGCGATGCCATCTACGCGGTAGTTTCTACCGCGTTTTGGGCTAGAAAGCCATCTCGCAACCTCAACAATGAGCTCGGCTTGCCTCTCTCGGTGATTGGCGTTGATTCACCAGGCCGGAGTCCGCTTGGCTGGCTAAAAGTTGCTCTGAAGGGTTACTGGCAGCTTTGGTTCGGACGCTTCCCGCAAATTTTAGTTTTGGAAATGGGCGTGGACAGGCCTGGTGATATGGATTACTTATTATCCATTGCCAGACCAGACATCTCTGTGGTCACAAGCATTGGCATCGCTCATTATGAATTTTTTAAAAGCGAAGATGCGGTTTTGCAAGAAAAGGGCAAGATCGTTAAAGCCGTGGCAAGTAATGGTGCTGTTGTCTTGAATGGGGATAATAGCGGGTCGGCATCGCTTAAGGATTGGACCGATGCCAAGGTCATTAACTACGGATTTTCTGATACAGTCGATGTAAGGCTTCAGATTATTTCCGAAGATTTTGTCCCGCCAGGGGAATCAGAACTTAGGGTCCATACTTCAACTCAGGATTTATCTGTTACAGTGCCGGCTGTGGGAGTTCCTCACCTTGCAAGCTGTGGAGCTGCGATCGCTGTCGGTCTGTATTTAGGCATTAGTCTAGAAAAAATTCAGAAAGGTTTGCAGAATTACAGGCCAGTTCCCGGCCGTTTGAGCGTGTTAAAAGGCATTAAAAAGACTACCATCATTGATGACAGCTATAATGCTTCCCCTGATTCTGTAACGGAAGCACTACAGATTCTGAGACGCATGCCTCAGCAGCATAAAACTGCGGTGCTGGGTGATATGTTAGAGCTAGGTGAGCTGACTCAGCAAGGACATGAAGAGATCGGCCGGCTGGCAGCAAGTTTGCAGCTTAATCAGCTAATCGTCGTAGGTGAGAAAGGCAGGATTATTGCAGAAGCAGCTCTCGCTGCTGGGATGCCTGCGGAGACTATAGTCCAATTTGCTAACAGCAGCGAAGCCGCAGAACACATTCGCGAGCAGTTAGTCCCGGAAAGCGCCGTGCTCGTGAAGGGTTCTCAAGGTGCTCGCATGGAAAGAATTTCTAAAGAGTTATTAGCCGATCCAATGAGCGCGTCTAATGTGTTGCCGCGCCAATACGGAAAATGGATTGCTTCTTAATGTTTTTTAAAAAGAAAAAACCAAAATTAGATTCTAAGGTCCGCTTTCAGCACAAGCAGTTTATGAGCAAGCTGGATAGCGCGAGAAATTTTAAACGCGCTAATCGAGCTGTGCCCGAATCAGGGTGGCAAAAATTATTGCAGAAACTTGGCCTGTCTGGGTTGTGGTCTCAAATCGCCGCTGGGCTTTTATTGCTTGGTCTGCTTTATCTGATCTATATCCCTAATTTGCTTTCGGTGAAGCAATTTGAGTTCACCGGGATTTCCGAAAACCAAGCCGAGCAGCTAGAGGCAGAGATTCGGAAAGCTATGGACGAAGTTTCAGTATTCAATCCTCAGTATAATTTAGTTTTTTTTGATGCTGAATTGGTAAATCAAGCAGCAGCTAAGGTACCGACAGTTGATTATATCGCCTCAGTCAAAAAGGATTTTAAAGACCAAATCGTTTATATTGAAGCAGCCAGCAAGTACGAACGTTTTTTAGTGGCTGGACCAGAAGCTGTTTTGGATGTTTATAATGACGGATCTATCAAAGGTCCGGCAAACGTAAGTTTGTCTGATTGGCCAGCACTGCTTAATTCTAATATGGTTAAGGTGCTTATGCACCAGAAGTTTGGCTACAGCCAATACCAGTCTCTGTTTGCACCACAGCTTTTAGCTTACCTGAATAGCTTTTTAGTAGCGCTTTCTGCCCTAGAAGGTCAGCAGCTTGCTCATTTAACATTTAAAGAGCCAGCGAAAGCCACAGAGTCGGTTGTGACCGAGGTGCCGTCCTCAGAAGAAAACCCTGGTGAATTGCCAGAAATAGTCGCCGAGCCGGAGCCAGTCGTGGAGCCTTTACCGCCAGCTGAACCGGAAATTCCTGAAATCCAATTACCATTTGATGCTAGTGAGGTCCACGCAGTATTTTATAAAAACAATGACTTGCGCAGAACTTATCGCGTCATTTTTGACGCCACTGGTGATGCTGCTCAGGACTTAACAGAATTGGAGCTGCTGTTATCACAAACACCAGCTGATAGGTATAACCAACTTTATTACATTGACTTAAGGATTCCGGACAAAGCTTATCTGTGTTTAGAATCTGCACCCTGCGCAAATTAAAAACCTCGGCCTAACCGAGGTTTTTTATTGAACACGATATTGAGTCACCACAACCCACGTTCCAACGTAGGGCCGCACTTCTGCAAAGCCGAATTCATCAATTTGCTCCCAATTGGTTGGGACAATTGGCTTGCTGCCGCCAAAGCCGTTTGTCCAAACCACCCAGACAATATCTCCTGCCGCGGCGCTTTCGCCGAAGTTAAGGACCAGGTCATCGTCTGTAAGGATGGCAGTGCCGGCATAATGAGGTAAATCTTTAGTTAAGTTGTTATTAGTGTAAAGCAGTGGTCTAACTTGGTGCTGATTTAGGAATGTGTGGTAATACTTAAGGTTGAAGAATTCAAAACTGCTAGCCACAAACAATTTATGATTCGGCTCCACATTTGCATTTAGCAAAGTTGATAATTCGGCCATCCCGCCTTTTTCTGAAACCTTTATCTCGTTCCAGTAATACCAAATGCTAAAGAGATTGGCGCTGATTACTAAAACGATCAGTAGAGTTTTAATACCGGCAATTTTAATCCTTGCGAGCCAAAGGGCCACAATGATAGCGAGAAAAGGCACTGCGAAAATGAAATATCGTACCAAGTAGACCGAAGAATCACCGCCCTGGAGCTTGGCTAGAATTGCAAACAAGATAGCTCCGCCAAATGGCGCTAAAAATATTGCTAGAGTAAGCCATTTTTCGGTTTGTTGATACTGTTTGATTAACTTCCAAATTACCCAAAGAACAAAAACTGTGGACAGCACCATGACAATTTTTCCAGGCGCGCCAATGTTTAACAGCAGTCGGTAAAGAGTATCCGGAATGCTCCAAAGATTCATTGGTGGAATCCAATAACCGGCGCCGACTTGGCGGTATTGATATAAAAACCAATTCAGCCAAGGTAAGAACAGAGCCAGCATGCCTACTCCAGACAGGGCTAACCAGATATAACGGGTAATTTGCCAGCGGAACACAGTCCAAAGATAAAAGATTCCGTACAGACCTAATGCGGCCACAGTAAACATTAGATAATAGTGGGTGTACAGCAAAGCCGCACCTGTCAATGTAAAAGCAAAATAAGCTAGGAATAGCTTGAACCGGCTTGGTCGCATGCCAGAGCCGCTAATGTAGTAATTTTTTGTGGCAGTAAGTGCGATACCTAACAAGTAAGCGCCAAGGATAGCAAAAAACGAACCCATGGTGTACATGCGTGCTTCTGTGACGTACTGGACTTGGAATTGGTTTACAGCGATTAGCGCCGCAGCAATCAAAGCAGCGCGGGTTCCGCCAAAAAATCTTTTTACAAATAGGTAGCCAACTAGGATGGTACCAACTCCGAACAGCACCGACATTGCTCGCAGGCTAAAGAGGCTATGGCCGAATGCGTAATGCCAGACCCGCAGCGCCATGTAATAGAGCGGTGGGTGCACATCCAATCCGATTCGGTAGAACATTTCGCCCCAAGAGTATTTAATCAGCAGGGCAGAGAAAGCTTCATCGTGCCAGAGCGAAATCTTAGTGAGGTTAAATAATCGTAGTAAAGTTCCGCTGAGTAGAATAAGCAGTAAGATCCAATACTTATTTACGAAGTTAATAAGAGCTTGCATATTATCGGTAGATATAAACTGCCAACACGGTTTGCCCAAACTGGTTGCGCTGTTCTGTATCCAAGTAAGCGTTAGGATGAGCTTCTTTGAATTTTTTGGTATCAAAAACGCTGGATTGTGTGAATACAATCTTGTCTCCTGGTTTGAAACCTGTGAACTGCGCGACTTTTTCTGGATCTATCTGCTTATAAGGGTTGTTGCGGGGATTGCTTGGATTTGGCCCGTCTACAAAGGTCATATAGTCTGTGGTTTGTACCGAGAATTTGTCTAGCACCAGGTAGGTATCGTCTTTATTACCATTTTCGTTTAACCATATGGTGACAGGAGTTAAGTCGGAGCGGAAGGCATAGGCATATTCTGGGCTATTAGCAGCTTTTATGAAATAAAGTATATAAGCCTGTCCAGTTAGTGCAGCTACAAAGCTAGCAATTAACAAGCCTTTCAAAAAAAGGATAAACTGCTGTTTCCAGTCCGCCAGCATCGGCCAGTATTTATTTGTAATTGTCTGGATTCGCTCTACGACCCAATATAAGCCAATGGCTGTGATTATAAAGACAACCGGAATCGTTCCGATGGCGCGCAGGCCATGAGGAATACCTTCAGCAGTTGTAATCACTGGTAGCATCATTGAGCTAAACCAACCTGCTAGTAGGAAGTAGCCCCAGTCCCGAGGATGTTTGTGCGGCAAAATAGCGTAACGTAGCGCAAACCACAGCACCAATAGGGTACCCAAGGCAAAGAATGGAGAGATGATGATAGATAAAAACGGTTCGCCGGAAATATTGTGGCGCCAGTTAAGGTCGCCGTCCCAGAAATAAGCGCGTATGCTCCAGCCGGTAACTTGAAGAATAGTGCCAATCAGATCGCCTTGGTTAAGTTCAGGATTAAATACCGAAACTTGACCGCTCCGACCCACAAACGAGCCCGGATGAGTGTAAAAATAATGAGCCAGCGGAAAAATAACAACTGCAAAGGCTAAACCAGCCAGCAAAGTTGGGGCAAAGTATTTTTTGATTTGCTGAAAACGCGGAGTTTTCAAAATATCAACAGCAAACGGCCACAGTACTAAAATAAACAGCACTGGTGCCAAAATACGATAAGCGATGTAAGTGTAGAAGCCGAGCGCAAAGCTAGCTCCAGTGGCTAACGCCAGCCAATAACGCTTAGCTTTGGTTTGAGCTTGTACGGCAGCGATAATAAAGTAAAAGGTTAACGAAGCGAACAAGGGAATTGTATTCGCACGGAAGGCCGTACGCGACAACACAATATGCCAGCTAGATGTAGCTACGAACAGCATTGCCAACAGGGCTATCCAATTGGCTTTGTTTTTGTTGCCGTTTTCATCCATTAGCAAGACTAATCGGCGGGTAAGGAAGAAAGTAACAGCCACAACGGCAACTCCAACTAGCGCCGAGGTTAAGTGGTGGGCGAAAGGGGTCTTGCCAAACAATTCCACATTGGCCCAGATCATGTAAAAGAATAGCGCTTCGCGCCCATTGCCGCGTTCATAAAACGGCTGGAGGTCGCCTTGCTGCATAGAATTGATGTCTAGGCCATTTGCGGCTTCATCAGGGAATAATCCACCAGGTAGTTGGTCTATCAAAAATAGCCTGAAGAATATGGCTAAGATCATTATCCCCAAAAATGCGATTTTTTGTATTGATGTCATGTATTAACAGCCGATGTTGCTTTGTCTAAAATATTGCTATAATATACGCAACAATATGAGTGATTTATCACAAACCGCCCATACTACTCCTTTGAGCAAACAGCAATTCCTCCGAATTGCTAATTTGTTTTGGATTGCTTCGGTTAGTGTTTTTATTATAACATTGATTGTGATTATCATCAAAATTGTTAACTCATCCGATGTGGTGGCGCTGCGTTACAACATTATTGTTGGGGTCAGCGAGATCGGCAGTCGTTATCAGCTACTGCAGTTGCCGCTTTCAGGATTATTAATCGGCGTTGTAAATTTTGTCTTAACTAAGTTAAATAAATCCAACCAGCAGATTTTGCCGCTGTTGGCTAGTACAGTGACTTTAGCTACTAATATAATTTTGCTGTTCGCAGCCCTTCTGTTATTCCAAGTAAACTAATGTTTAGAAAACGAACCACCAGAGAAAGATTATGGGAAATGATTCCTGGTCTGTCCTTTTGGACAGTCTTTTTTGGTGCGATTGCCTTATCATACTTCCGCCCAGTCTGGGCCGCTGTGTTTATTGTCTGTTTTGACTTGTACTGGGTGCTAAAGGCTTTGAATGTGGCCAGCCATTTGATTGCCAGCTACCGTCGGTTTCGGATCTATGTCACTTGGGATTGGCTTGAACTTGTTGAACAGCTAACTGATAGAGAAAAGCTGATTCCATTGCTAGAACAGCGTCGCGCGCAAAGCAAAAAGCGCTTGGAAAGAAAAATCTACACACAGCAAATCGCTCGGCTCAAGAAACCGATTGATAATGGCGTGATTCATCGCGATTATAGGAATTTTTATCATCTTATGGTTGTGCCATTCGTAGATGAAAGTTATCTGGTGTTAAAGTCTACTATTGAAGCTTTGGCTGAAGCGGAATATCCAAAGGACCGCTTGATTTTGGTGTTGGCTAGTGAGGAACGTGCTGGCGAAGCCGCTGCGCGAACCGCAGCGACCGCGCAGGCAGAATTTGGCAACATCTTTTTTAAGACTTATGTGACAGTTCATCCCGATGGCTTGCCAGGCGAGATTAAAGGTAAAAGCGCTAACGCTAGCTTCGCAGTCTCATCCTTGCTGCCAGAATTAGAGAAGCTGGGGATTAAACAAGAAGATGTTTTGGTTTCCAATTTAGATAGCGACACAATTGTGCACCCTCAATATTTTGCGCGCGTGATGTATGAGTTTCTAACCAACGAAAAGCCTTACCGTCGCAGCTATCAGCCGATTGCCATTTACAATAACAACATCTGGGACAGTCCTGCGTTCATTCGCGTGGTCTCGGTGTCAAATTCTTTTTGGCAGTTTACAGAAAGCTCTCGCCCAAATCGTTTGCGTACTTTTTCCTCCCACTCTATGCCGCTCAAAACACTGGTAGAGGTCGGCTTTTGGAAGAAAGATATTATCAACGAGGACGGCTTTATTTATTGGCAGTGCTATTTGCATTACAAGGGCGATTATGAAGTTGTGCCGTTGTTTATTCCTATCTCGTTAGATACTTGTTTAGCGGACACATTTTGGCAAACGCTTAAAAATCAGTATAAACAAAAAAAGCGCTGGGCTTACAATGTTGAGTATTACCCACATCTGATTCCAAAACTGTTAAAGAGTGAGGCGCCTTTACGTAGCCGCCTGTACAGGTTGTTTCAGTATGTAGAAGGTAATTTTAATTGGGCAACTGCCAGTTTGCTGATTTCTGTTTTGGGTTGGTTGCCATTATTCATTGGTGGGCCGGAGTTCCGTCAAAGCGTGATTGGTTATAATTTGCCGGAAGTGACTCGCGTCTTAATGACAATTGCCACAGGATTTTTGATTTTTAGTGTTTATATCAATTTAGTTTTACTTCCACCGCGACCTGCCAAATACAGATGGACTCGTAGCGTGATGATGTATTTGCAGTGGTTCCTGGTGCCATTTGTCTCCGTCGTCTTTGGGTCGTTGCCCGCGATTGAGGCGCAGACTAGGCTGATGCTTGGTAAGTATTTAGAATTTTGGGTTACTCCTAAAGCTCGCAAGGGCGAGGTGACAGCAGGCAGTATGAAAGAAATGAAAGGGGTCAAAGGCTGATGTGGTACGTACTGTTTTTTATCCTAGCAGGTTCCTTGGCAATGCTGGTTACCCCAGTAGTGCGCAGGCTCGCTCACAGCAAAGGCTTTGTTGATTTGCCGCGGCCACCCCGCAACCTTCACGCTTATCCAGTTGCAAAGCTGGGCGGCGTGGCGGTGTTTGCCAGTATCACAATTTCTGTGTTGGTATTCTGGGTTTCTGGCGGCATTGATTTTAATATCGTGCCCGAGCAATTTGTGCTGGCAATTTTAGGTGGCTGTTTAATCTTGACAATTGGCGGGGCGATTGACGACAAGTATGATCTGCCTGCGAAATATTTATGGATTGCACCTGCTCTAGCCGCTCTAGTCGTAGTGCTGGCAGGGATTGGCGTTGGGATAAAATTTATTTCTAATCCATTTGGCGATCCGATTAGCTTGGACTTTCTAGTTCTTGGCTTGCCGGCTTCTGGGATTTTTATTTTTTTGTGGATGCTCGGCATGATGTTTACTACTAAGTTCTTGGATGGACTAGATGGATTGGTAGCGGGGATTGGCTTGATTGCCGGCTTAACGCTTTTTGCTCTGTCTCTAACCGAACAGGTTAATCAGCCGATTACAGCTACCTTAGCGATAATTTTAGTTGGCGCTTTGGCAGGCTATTTGTTTTATGCTTTCAACCCTGCCAGCATCTTTTTGGGAGAAGGCGGCAGCTTGCTGATTGGTTTTGTGCTCGGCGTACTATCTGTAATCACAGGCGGAAAAATAGCCACAGCCCTGTTGGTAATGGGAATTCCAATTTTGGATGTGGCTTGGGTGATTTTGCAAAGACTTTATAATGGAAAGAGTCCGTTCATTGGGGATAGACTGCATTTGCACTTTAAGCTTTTGGACTTGGGATTTACTCAGAAGCAAACCGCACTAATTTTATACGCGATTTCCGCTGTGTTTGGATTTACTGCAGTCTTTCTGCAAAGCATGGGGAAGCTGGTGGCGTTGATTATTTTATTTGGCTTGATGGCAACTCTGATCTTAGGCGTGATTTATGCATACCGCCGCAAAAAACGTGCTGAATCGTTGACAGTGTAAGTTCTGTTTGCTAACATAGGGTCTGTGTGATTTTAGAACTACAGGAGGATATTAATTAAGTGATACAGAAAAAAACTTCTACTGATAAGTTAGTGGAAGCAATTTTGACTGAAAATGTAGATGAGGTGAGGGTCTTGCTCGCGCAGCGTCCCGGAATCATCAATCGAAAATCAGTCGATGGAAAAATCCCTTTGACTGCCGCGGCTTTTCAGGCCAACATAGAGATACTTGGTGTGATTTTGGATCAACCAAGTCTCAACGTGAAGGGCAAGGATAAGAATGGCTATAACGCGTTAGAAAATGCTGCGTTTGGGTTGTGCACCTCTATAAAGGAGAAAACGTACAGCCCGGAGAGGCAAGCTCGCTACGATCAGACGCTTCGTCAACTAACTGGCCACGGCTTAAAAGTCAAAGCTGCAGGAAAATAATCTCAGTCATTCAATTGACAAAAACCCCGTAGTTCGTTAGAATTACGGGGTATTTAATTCGACGAAGTCGTCCCCGCGAAGGCGGCGATCCAGAAATTAATAGATTTTAAATCTTTATTTATATGTCATTTGCAGTAATTGCGACCGGCGGCAAACAGTATTTGGTTGCTAAA
Organism: uncultured Candidatus Saccharibacteria bacterium; assembly: GCA_964597895.1. Lineage (GTDB taxonomy): Bacteria > Patescibacteriota > Doudnabacteria > UBA920 > UBA920 > UBA920. Next base: position 50,701 of record CAZQZS010000004.1, on the reverse strand, counting down.
GGCGACAAAATTCAGGTAGAGAAGTTAGAAGGCAAGGCCGGCGACAAAGTCACTTTTGACCAAGTCCTCGCAACTATCTCCGACAAAGACTACCAACTCGGCAAGCCAAGCTTAAAGGATTCTAGTGTTGAAGCTAAAATCACTAAACAAGGTCGCGGCAAAAAAATCGAAGTCCTAAAGTACAAGCCAAAAAGCAAGTACCGCCGCAAGATTGGCCATCGCCAAGCCTACACTGAAGTAGAGATAACAAAAATTTAAAAACTGCGTAAGCAGTTTTTTTATTCTTTTTCCCAACTTTAATAACGGGCATTATTTTGCTAAGCGAAAGGCTCTGGGCCCAGCCTGTGAAGCAGCGTAGCCCATCGGCTTGAGCTGGCAAAATAATGCCCGTTCTATACGCAAAACCCCGCCGTCAGGCGGGGATTTAAAACTAATTTTTGTTTTCTTTATTGTAAGCCCATTGGTTGGCTTGGTAGTAACTTTCAAACGTGCCGGCATCAATCCATTCGCCTTTGAGTACAGAAGCAGAGAGCTGGTCGCGTTCCAGATACCAATTATTCAAGTCAGTGATTTCATATTCCTGGCGGCCTGATGGTTGTAGGCTCTTGGCAGCTTCAACAACTTGACCGTCATAGATATAGATACCAGTGACTGCATAGGGAGATTTTGGCTGCTCAGGTTTTTCTTCAATACTTAAAACTTTATTGTTCTTATCAAGCTCGGCGATGCCTAAACGGCTGCGGTCTTCTTCGGGGACTTCGCGGACAAAAATGTGCGCGCCAGATTTGAAGTTCTGTACTGCCTCAGTGATTTCAGCGTCAAATAAGTTGTCGCCAAGAATGAGCACTACATTATCGCCGTCATCAAGGAAATTTTCGCCGATCACGAATGCCTGGGCGATTCCGTCAGGCTTATCTTGGATTTCGTAAGTGAAGCGAACGCCAGGTCCGAAGTCCTTACCGCTGCCGAGGACTTTCATAAAGTCGCCGCAGTGGTCAGGCGCCACGATGATTAAGATCTCTTTAATGCCCGCATTCAGCATTTTTTCGATAGGGTAAAAAACCATCGGTTTGTTGTAAATCGGCAAAAGCTGCTTTGATGTTACTTTGGTTAAGGGGCGGAGCCGTGTGCCGGAGCCGCCGGATAAGACAATACCCTTCATGAGTTACGAGTTTAAATATTCTTTTAAGGCTGCCTGCCAAGTTCTGAGCTTGGGCAGTTTGGTGTTGTTGAGCAGTTCAAATTCAGGACGCTTGGCTGGGCGGGGGAAGGTTGTTCCTGGTACGGATTCAATTTCAACGTCCATGCCTCTGAGCTTGTAAATTTCACGGGTCCAATCTTCTCGGGAGGCTGAACCTTCGTTGATCAGATGGTAAATGCCGTTTTGAGCTTTGGAGTCAATAAGTGCCAGAGTTGCCATGGCTAGGTCTTTGGCCCAGGTCGGTTTGCCATGCTCATCATTCACAGCTTTAACTTTACCAGTGTGCCCTAAATTCAGCATAATTTCAACAAAGCTTTTTTTGGCATCACTGGACTGGGGTTTGCCGTAGAGCCATTCGGTGCGGATTATATAGTAGTGCTCGGCTGTGGCTTGGATAATTTTTTCGCCTTGGAGTTTACTTTCACCATATCTATTGATCGGGTCAGTTGCATCGTCTTCATTATAGCCGTTCGGATCTTCGCCTAAGAAAACCATCCCAGTGCTGAAGTGAATGAGTGTGGCGCCGGCTTTGTTACAGTTTTCGCTCAGGAATTTTAGCGCGGTGGCATTGACCAGCAAAGCAGAATTGTAATCTGTTTCTGCGCCGTCTACGTTGGTGTAAGCTGCACAGTTGATTACCACATCAGGTTTCTGCGCGGAGAAATACTGTGCAACTGAATTAGGATCGGTTATATCCAGCTCACTGCGATCAGCAAGCAACAGTTCTTGGCCATTTAATAATTCTCTGAACTCATTTCCTAAAGTGCCTAGATGTCCAATGATTAAATATGTTTGCATTAAAGCAGTTCCTTTAAAGTAGGATTATTTTGATCTTTGTCTGAGAGGTGTGGGTTTTCGGTAAGCCAGTTGATGCCAAGCTCGGGATCGTTATACAGCAGATTGCGTTCCATGTTTGGCGCCCAGTAGTCAGTCGTGGTGTAGGTATAGTCTGCGTGTCCGCTGAGGACCAGGAATGAATTGCCGACACCTGCTGGGACAAAAATGCTGCGCGGGTGTTTATCACTTAAAATTAGCGAGAGGTGTTGACCAAAGGTGGGCGAATCTTTTCGCACATCAACCAAAACTGCTTGCACCTCGCCATTGGCAACCGAAATTAGTTTGTGCCACGGCGCGATGTGGATGCCTCGCAAAGTTCCTTTGCTGGAGCGCGAGTGATTGGCCTGCACAAAATTAAGGTGGATGCCTAACCGCTCTTCCAAGTCTTGCTTGCGGAACGTTTCTCTAAAAAACCCGCGGTCATCCGCATACGTCGGACGTTCAATTATTAATACGCCAGGAAGGCTGGTTTCAATAATATAATCAAAAGTTTTACTTGTTGTAGTAGGTAAAACTGTGGTCTGCGGTGTGGTAAATACTACTGGCTGTGCAGGAGTAATGGTTTCTAAATTTTGATTTACCATGACAGGGAATAAAACTTTTTCGCCACGCGATTCATAGAAAGCTTCTGTTTCTTCTACAAGCGGCTGCCACCATGTTTCGTTATCCTGATACCAACGAACAGTCTCTACCAGCCATTCGTCAAAACTGTGCAAAGGAGACCAGCCGAGTTCGCGGTGGATTTTACTCCAGTCAATATCATATTTAACATCATGACCAGGCCGATCAGTAACTAATTCAATTCTCTCGTCGGGTAATCTTAAAATGGCTAAGATTTTTTTAGCTACTTCTAAATTACTGATGCCTTTAGCCATGCCGCCAATGTTGTAAGTTTCTCCGACTTTGCCTTTCAGGAGAATTGCTTCAATGGCTCGGCAGTGATCTTCAACGTGCAGCCAATCACGCACTTGATTGCCAGGAATATAGAGACGGATGTTTTGTCCTAGCAGTAGTCGGATAATTGAGCGGGGGATAAATTTTTCCGGATGATGAAACGGCCCAAAGTTATTGCTGCAGTTGCTGATGGTGACTGGCAAGCCATAGGTATGGTGATAGGCACGCACCATATGGTCGCTGCCGGCTTTGCTGGCAGAGTAAGGGCTGCTTGGCTGATAATGGGTCTGTTCATTGAATTGCCAGCTTTCTTCTAGAGGAATTTGGCCAAAGACTTCGTCTGTAGAAATATGATGGAACCTTTTTACACCAAGCTGGCGGGCGGTTTCCAGAAGAACATGTGTCCCCAAATTGTTGGTTTTTGTAAAAATGAATGGGTCATGAATGCTGCGATCCACATGGGTCTCGGCGGCAAAATGCACAACCATATCTGCCCCAGTCATGGCCATCTTTACAGTCTCAGGATTAGCGATGTCGCCTTGAATGAATTCAATTTCGTGAATAACACTTTCAAGAGATTTTAGGTTTCCGGCATAAGTTAATTTATCCAAAACTGTAATTTGGTCTTCGGGGTGGTTTTTGCGCCAAAACCTAACAAAATTGCTACCAATAAAGCCGGCGCCGCCGGTGATTAAAAGTTTCATATCCCTCATTTTAACAAACCATTCCCAAACAAAAAAGGCGAAAGATTCGCCTTTTCATCCGCCTGGAAATTACTTGGTTTATTGATTTCTTTAAGCCAATTATCGCAAGATTCCATTCCCGCGCAGCTGGCTAGAAATAACACTACGAGTAGCACAAGCCTTAGAACCTTTTTCATAGTCACCTCCTTAGTGTTCTAGATTATACAAGGCTGGTTGTGCTTGAGCAAGCTGGTTTTGCTGGAGCAATATGACCGTTTGGCAAAGTCTGATAAAATACGGTTATGCCTAGACAAAAAGTGGCTTTGGTTCAGGTTGTCTATAATTCAATGAAGTTTATCCCGAAGGTTTTTCCTGCGGCTTTAAAGCAGACGCACAACGATTGCGAGTTTTATGCTGTCATTGCTTCTAATCAGGATGGAGCCAAAGATTATATTCAACAACATTTTCCCGAAGTAAAGATTATTGACCCAGGATACAATATCGGTTTTTCCAAAGGTCACAATGATTTGTTCAAAGATTTGGACGTAGATTTTTTTCAACTCATCAACCCGGATTTAATTATTACAGAGACTTTCGTGGAAGAAATGTTAAAGCCATTTGCTGATTCAGAGGTTGGGGCTGTGAGCGGTAAGTTGCTGCGCTACGATTTTGAAAACAACCAACCTACCCAGCAGATAGATACAACGGGAGTAGTCATCTCTAAATCTGGCCGAGGCCGGGATCGTGGTCAACACGAAGTTGATAATGGTCAGTACGATAACCAAACCGATTTAATCGCAGTTAGCGGTGCGGCAGCAATGTATCGCAAAACAGCGTTGCAAGACGTAAAGTACCCACGTCCAGACGGCCGTATAGAATATTTTGATGAAGACTTTTTTATGTACTGGGAAGATATTGATTTATCGTGGCGCATGATCAACCGCGGCTGGAAGATTAAATACGCGCCTAGAGCATTGGCTTATCATGGGCGCACTGCCAGCTCCAGTCCAGGCGGCTACTTCCAGCTTTGGCAATTTATCAAACATCACCGCAGTATGCCGGCTCAAATTTTACAATGGAATTATAAAAATCACCTATTCATGTTTATCAAGAATAGCCCTCGTTGGTATTGGCAGTTTTTTGCTCGGGAGTTTTTTTATAATTTATTTGTGTTGGTATTTGAGGTGAAAACTCTGAAGGTACTGCCGCTATTGTTTAGACAGTTGCCATTGATCTGGAAGAAGCGGCAGTTTATAAAATCCCAGCGGACAATTTCAGCAAAACAGATGGAGAAATTATTGGTATGAAATTATCAATTAGCTTTGTGCTATATAATGCTCGCGATGTTATCGCTACTGCTTTAGACTCAGTCTACAACTCTCAAGTTACTTTTGACTATGAAGTTTTGATTGTTGATAACCAATCGCCGGACGACTCAGTAGAGTTCATCAGGCAGAATTATTTAAACAGACCCGAAATCGCTGCCAAAACGAAATTAATCATCAATGACTCCAATGCGGGTTATGGCCGAGGCCATAATGTGGCGCTCAAACAAGCCCAAGGTGAATATCTGTTAGTGCTTAACACTGATGTTAAGCTTGAGCCAGATAATTTGCAGGTTATGCTAGAGTTCATGCAGAATCGTCCGGATGTTGGTGCCGCGACTTGCAAGCTACTCAAAGGCGACGGTGAAATAGATCCCGCCTCGCGCCGGGCAGAGCCGAATTTAATCCGTTCATTTTTTAGGCTGTTTGGTCTGCAGACTTTGTTCCCAAAATGGTTTGGCGGATACAATCTACTTAGTTCTGACCCAAATCTGCAAGGCGAGATTGACTCTTGCAGTGGTGCCTACTTAATGATTAGTCGCTCTGCTTACCGCAAAGTTGGTGGTTTTGACGAGCGCTATTTTATGTATGCCGAAGATCTAGATTTGTGTAGAGAGATTCGTGAAGCCGGTTTCAAAGTTTGGTGGTACCCGAAAACTATTTGCTGGCATTATCGCGGCCAGTCCACCAAGAAGACTCCGCAAAAAATGCTCAAGGCTTTTTATCAGGCCAATTGGATCTATTACAAGAAGTGGTACAGCAAGAAGTATTATCATCTTATGGACCCATTTGTTTTCGTGGCCAATTGGGGATTATATTTAGTAAAAAGCATCCGCAACGCAACGCTTCCGAAAGAGCAGCGTTACGTGAGCAAATAGTTGACCCTGTGCTAAAATTATTGTAGAATGCAATTTCTTAACATAAGCTTATGGCCGACGAGAAGAAAAAATTAAACGCCAGCGAAGGCATTGAAAACCTGTTTGGTATGGATAAGACTCCCGAACAAGCAGAGCCGATCGTTGAGCCCAAAGAAGTGGCGGAAAAAACCGAAGCGCCACCAGCTAATTTGCCAGTGGCAGAACCTAACCAGCTTCCTGCTGAGCTAACTCCTGCTGAGCAGGATGTGGAGGAACTGTCTGTAGAACAGTTGCGCGCCATGCCAGATTTAAGCCAGCCTGCTGCCGGCCGCAGCGTAACGCGCGTGGTGCTTAGTATTCTTCCTTACTTAGCAATTTTTCTGATTGGACTCGGTTTGTTCTTTTACTATTTTAGTGATTTCAGTTTCCAAAATTTGCTCGGCGATTCTTTGCGATTAGAATCCTTAACCGCGGAGGACCGCGATAAAAATCTTGAACAGCTCAAAGAGGATGTAGGCGATGATTATCAAGTGTGGATCGGACAGTTTTTCGTGGATGTTAATGACGCTTCAATCATCAGCATGGATGCTGACGTCTCGGGTAATGGCTTATCCAACTTAGAAAAGTACATGCTCAATCTTAACCCTAAAGTTTACTCAACGCAGGGTAATGTCGGCGACGGTCAGATGGTGATTGATGGAATTAATCCGTGGACAGGACAGCCGTTTACAGAGAAGCAGCAAGCTTTAGTTGAAAGATATATTTACAAAGAACTAATCAGCAACCGAATCACCGCGGCTGCGATCACTCGCGGTGTTACCAAGTTTGCTCAGTATGTTACCGATGACTCCCCGTACTACATAGATCCGAACACTTTAGAAGAGATGACTAACAGTGGTAGTACGGTCGTAACTCCGCCGCAGATTCCACCTTCATCCGGCGGTAACTCTGCAGGGGGCGGAGGCTCGGTACCGACAACTCCAACTGCGCCGGAGATTCGTCCTGATCAAGCGATTGATACGAGCAAGCCAGGGCTATTAGAAATCCCTGCTAACAGAATTTCGGTGCCGATCATCTGGACCAAAGAAGTCAAAGATTTTGACGCTGACTTAAAGAAAGGCATTGTTCATTATCCGGGTACAGCGATGCCAGGCGAAGTCGGCTTAAGTTATATATCTGGACACTCTAGCGGTTACCTTTGGGACCGTAGCCCCTACAAGCAAATTTTTGCTTCACTTGGACAAGTTGCTGATGGTACTTCCTTTACTATCACTGCAACTCAAAATAATGGTCAGCAAGTCCGTTACAATTATGTGGTAACTGGTCGGGGAGAATATCGCGCTGATGATCAGGCCCAGTTCGTAAGCACAGCAGATTCTCAAGTGGCTTTATCTACTTGTTGGCCGGTTGGTACTATTGATCGAAGATTGGTTATCTACGCTAAACTTACCCAAACTGAAAGGTAATAACTAACAATGTCATTTCTTCATTAGTCCTCGCCTCTGCTGCGCGGGCTCCGGAATCATTCCGAAATGACATTATTAGTTAGTGAAAATTTGGAAATCCAGCCATTTTGGCTGGATTTCTTAAATAATGGAGTTTATTACAGTAGGCTTGACAAAAGGCATAAAATATGTTAATATATGCAGTCATGGTAAAGCACCATGATTTTGCTGGAAAATCGAACCAAAAAGGATTTGGTAGGCATATTTATACTCTTTTCCCCTGGTATTTAACTACAGTCAGGCCGGAAAAGGGTAGAAACATGTCTGGCATCGCGCCATTCAGCTGTTTAAAAAACCGCTGATCCGCGGTATAGTCTAGACAAACAGATCTTTGAAAATAGTCGAGGAGGACTAATAGTAATGAAAAGTTTAATGTTGTTGGTTGCAATCATTTTGGTTATTCCCAGCTTTGTTTCTGCCCAAATCTTGGGCGGTGATGTATGTGCTGACAAGGCAGCTGTCGGGGTGGAAATCCGCCCAACTGGTTTTAGGAACAATGTTGAGGCTGAGCGATTCGTCGCGGCAGTTCTCAACCTTGATTTCAAAGACCCGTCGGCAAATTACTGCCTCGTCCCTGCTGCAGGAATTTCGGAACGGAAATTGGTTGTTCGAACTAGGATTCGCACTCTGGGAACAGAACGCGGTCAGGACGGACTCAAGCCGCAACTGATCCGCAGCGGCATTCAAGTCGCTGTTGAAGAAGTTGCTCGTCGTGTGCCCTCTCGGGTGCGTTCAACAATTCGTAGAACTAGCAAGGCTTATACTCAAGAGCCACGAATCCGCGTCGCTCAGGTGGAGGTTACGACCGAAGCTTGGATGTATGTGGGTAAAGAGGTGGTTTGGAAAGGTTTGGGAACTAGAGTTTTCGCTGTTCAAGAAAGCAACTTTTACGGCTATCGGCCGCGAAAGGTTGAAATTTTGTCCGGTGGAGACTTTGGTGAACTGCTTCCTTACGGCAACGCTGTGGTGTTGCCCGCAGAAAGCAATGTTCAATATCGCGCAGAGCAACTGATGAAGTTGCTCGTAACCATGGATGCTCTTCAAAAGAAGAACATCCTAACCGGCGGGCAGGAACTGCTCGCGCAACGTACGCCATAGGAGGGCGCAAATGATGATGAAAAAAGTACAAGCCCAAGTGGCTTACGTTTTGATATTAACCATCGTCGCCGTTATCGTTTGCCCGGCTAACATCTGGGCACAGCGCAGTAACGGCACAACTCGGCAGCGGTATGAAGAAGATCCTCGCGGACTTGGTCGCTACAGCTTAACTGGTGAGACTGCTCCGCTTAATATCTTTACGCTTCCGGCGTACAATCCGAAAGACCCTGAGTTTTTCGATGGTTGGGGCCGGATGACGGCTGAAGAGCTCGGGATTGAAGGGGCTGAGTTCTGGAATGAATTTGGTCGCTCGGCTCGTAAGGGAAAGCTTCACGGTAAAGCCGTGATTCGTTTCCCGAACGGGTTCCAGTGGGATGAGGCGTACCTTGAGGGTTGCCTCAAAAACGGAAAAGTTTATTACAATCGTATCAAATTGGTCCGTAAACCTACTATCGAACGTCCGCGAGTTGTTAAAGAACTCTGCGTAAACATTCCACTGGCCATCGAGGATGTCCCGTCTGATTGGACGGTGACTACTCGTCAAGATGGTCGCAAGGAATGCCATTACCCGGTCCCGGAGCCTCAGATTATCGAGATTCCAGGAGAACCTTTGCCGCCGATCGACAATACCTGTCGTCCTGGCGCTTCCGCGCGAATCCTTGATGTTCATAACAAAAAAGGATTTAATCCAGCAGAGGTGATTCGCCAACAGCTGGACGCGAAGACGGCAGATCGGATCTTGGCGCTGATGTCCATTCCGGACACAACCGCCAAGGTTACATCGCTTGTGGTTTACACTAACGGATGCGACTATGCTGTATGGGCCCATTCTGTTATTAAGAAGGGGCTTGGCTGGTGGAAATGGGTAATTCCCATTGCCATCGCAGGAGCGTTCCTCGCAGGTTATTACATCCGTGGCGGATGTAAGCACTGCGGGAAGATAGAACCAGTGAAGGCGACCCCAACAACGGGATCGCCGACTCCGGTTCGTCCTCGTCGATGGTAGTCTAAACTTTTCATTTTGGACCGACGGTCATGAGCAATCATGACCGTCTTTTATTTACCCTGCGTAGCCTTAGGCGAAACAGGGTTTTTAATTTTTCCATGGTATAATTAAGAAAATTAAGTAAATTCTATGAAAAAACTGTCTGTCGTGATTCCGGCGTATAACGAAGAAAAGCGTATCGCCGAAACCCTCAAAGACATTGATGGGTACCTAGAGAAACAAAGTTACGATTATGAAATCGTAGTCGTAGTCAACAATAGCAAAGACAAAACTTTTGAAGTGGTCCAAGAGTTAGAAAAGACCACTGTCCAAAAAGCCATTGCCATGAATCTAAAAGAAGGCGGTAAGGGTAATGCTGTGCGCCGCGGTATTTTGGAGAAAGCTAGCGGTGATGTAGTGATGTTTATGGACGCTGATAATGCTACTCCGATTTCAGAGATAGAAAAGTTTTTACCTTATTTTGATAAGGGCTATGACGTTGTCATCGGCTCTCGTTATACTAACCCCGATTTGGTAAAAGTTAAGCAGCCTTTTTACAGAATTTTACTTTCCCGGCTTAGCAATCTATTGATTCAATTTTTGGCTGTTCCTGGAATCAAAGACACACAATTGGGTTTTAAGGCGTTTACTAATACAGCCGCCAAGGAAATTTTTCCTTTAGTAAAAGTTTTGCGCTGGGGTTTTGATATGGAAGTTTTAACCATCGCCTTGGCCCGCGGATATAAGATCAAAGAGGTTGGCGTATCCTGGACAGAACACGGCGGCGGTCATGTGCCACTTAAAGCTTATATAGAATCTTTATTTGATTTGTTTAAGATTAAATTACGTTCTCTTTCCGGACAATACAAAAAGTAACATGTTTGTGTTTCAAAAACTCATCGCCTGGGGAGGGTTGCCACTGCTGCTTTTGGCAGCAGTTTTGGTCTACCCGCATTCTGTTTCCGCGGAGCAGGAATATAGCTATGTTATCAAGCTGTACAGTCAAGGCTCAGAGGCGTTATCAAGCGTTGGTTATGACATCAGTCAGCAGTTTGGCTTCAGTGATAATTCAGAATTTGCCAATATTTATGAGTTTAAGTCCGTTTTACCAGAAGCAGAATTAAGCAAGCGATTGGCTGGTAGTTTTGAGTATTTAGAAGCAGACAAGGAGTTTTCTGTCAGTATCAACGAATTATCAAAGGCTCCTAATGATCCCGGTTATACAACCAATCAAGCAAATATAGATAAGCAGTGGGGTTTGCCTAAAGCAAAATTTCCTGAGGGTTGGCGAGAAACGACCGGGAGCAGCGATATCGTAGTTGCTGTGATTGATACGGGCGTGGATGCCAGCCACGAAGATTTTGAAGATACTAATTTTGTGCGAGGTTATGATTTTATAAACGATCGGGTTGTCCGGCCATCACAAAATAGCGATGATAATGGTCATGGTACTTTGGTTGCCGGAGTAATTGCGGCCACAGCTAATAATAAAACTGGTATTGTCGGAGCAAGCCCAAGCGTTTCCATTATGGCCATTAAAGCTCTCAATACGCGTGGCAGCGGGAGCGCTAGCCGAATTGCGCAGGCCATTGTTTGGGCCACCGATAACGGTGCAGACATCATCAATATGTCGCTCGGCGGTATCGGATTCTCTCACGAGAAAACTTTGGTTAACGCGATTACTTATGCTTACGAAAAAAACGTTGTCATTCTGTCTGCAGCCGGAAATGATGTAGCAATCACTGGCGGCAATTTAGACCTACAGCCTGTGTTTCCAATTTGCAACGATAACGGCCTCAATATGGTTATCGGTGTGACAGCGACTGATGTTAATGATCTAAAACCAGACTTCGCCAACTATGGCAAAGCTTGCGTTGATGTAACCGCGCCAGGCCGCAGAATCTTATCTACTATTAATCATGATCCAGCCACTGGCCAATTGGCACCAGACGCTTATGCATACGCATCTGGAACTTCTTTGGCTGTTCCTTATGTGAGCGCTCAAGCTGCGTTATTGCGCACGCTCAATCCGACAGCATCCAATCGGCAGATTCGCGACCGCATTATTGCCAGCGCCGACAAGATTGATCAGCTGAATCTGGTTCAATGCGGCGGCGCTTCCTGCACCGGCTTTTTGGGCAGCGGCCGAATCAACGTCGCCAAGAGCATTGAACGGGAGCTCAACGGTATTCAAGATGGAGATGTGGTGAGAATAGAAGAGAGCCGTAACGAAATTTATTTAATTAACGGCGGGCGCCGCGAGCGCATCTCGGCGTTTGTGCAGAACCAACGCTTTCGGGGGGTGGTACCTAAACCAATTTTCTTTTCTGAGGTGGAAAATTTCCCAGAAGGAACTTTTGCAGCCCCACTTGACGGCACTTTAGTAAAGACCGCAGAGAGCCCAACCGTTTATTACATGGAAGGCGGCTTGCGGTTGCCAGTGACTGGTCCGGTTTTTAAGTTGCGTGGGTTGTCATTTTCTAATGTGTTCACCCTAAATAGTCGCGAAGTAAATTCTTGGGTTATAGGCAGTTTTCTAGCACCACCGGATGGTACTTTGGTCCGAACGCAGGAGAACCCGACTGTGTATTGGGCTGTGAGTGGGACTCTACACCCAATCAATCAAGCATTCTATTTGGCTAGGGGTTTAAATGTTTTCCCAGTGCTGTATATGCCGGCTGCGGATTTGGATGGTTTCCCGAAAGGTGAACCAATGGTGCTCTAATATTATGATTGTAAAGCAGAAATTATTTTTTTCCTGTTATCTAGAAATAAACTCAGAAATATTCCGTCTAAATAATCGTTATCTAAAAAGGGTGTGTTATAATAAATCAACGTAACTATGAACAAAACTCACAAACTATTTATATTTTTTGCCGCTGCCATCATCTTGGCCGGCACTGCTCAGCCAGCCTTGGCTGCTTTGCCTGTTGAGCGCGGTTTTGACCCAAATCAGCTAATCAGCGACAGCGCTTTTAAAAACAAAAGCTCTATGTCGGCTAGCGACATACAAAAATTTTTGGAGAGTAAAAACAGCATCTTAGCCAATACCAGCTCTAGCTTTACCGAAAAACTCAAAGAGCCAATCGGCAACTCCTCTTTGGCGGGAATTTTAGAGGATAGCAATTTAGGTTCTTCGCGCCGCAGTGCTGCACAGCTGATTTATGACGTTAGCCAGCAAAGCGGAATCAATCCTCAGGTAATCTTAGTCACTCTTCAAAAAGAACAGAGTTTAATTACCGGCCGGCAAACCAACACTCCCGAACAAGTTCAGCGAGCTTTAGATTTTTCTATGGGCTTTGGTTGTCCTGATAGCCAGCCCTGCGGTGAATTATACAGAGGCTTTTACTTCCAGCTATTTGGCAATGTTGACTCCGAAAATAATCGTTATTTAGGTGCAGCTCGTTCGTTAATGCGTTCAGCAACAACACCCGGGGGACGTGGCCCATTTTATAATGGCGGTGCTGCCAAAGTTGGCGACACTATCGTGCTGTCAAATACTTTAGGGGGTTATCAAGGTGTTCAGCCAAATCAGACCGTCACTTTGGAGAATGCTGCCACCGCTGCCCTTTACCGTTATACTCCCCATGTCTTTAACGGCAATTATAATTTCTGGCGTTACATGAAGGAGTGGTTTGGTACTGGAAGCCGCGACGCTGCAGGCGGTAAAACTCTGGGTGAAGGCAGTGTCCTGAAATACAGCCGCAAGTATTACATGATAGACGATAGTAAAGTTTGGGAGATAAATGATTTCGTTAAGAAAGCTCGAAAGATTAGCACCCGTTCACGCGACGTGACCAGCGTGCGAGCAGCAGAATTTAATACTTACACTAAAGGCGGCTTGCTTGGGTTAGCCGACAACGCAGTAGTAAAAGTAGAGGATAAAACTTACATCTTTGTAGACAATTTATTGTACGAGGCGAGCGAGTCTATTATTAAGCAGCGTGGCGGTTCTGTGCAAAAAGCAATTGAAGCTGGTGAGGAAGACATTAAGCCATTTTTGCCAGCGCACCGCTTACCTCCAAACGAAGGTACGGTACTCCGCGGATTTAGCGGCCCAGAAGTTTATATTGTAGAAAACGCTCAACTGCGCTTGGTATCCGCGTTAGTATTTGAACAGCGAGGCTTGGCTAATCAGGTGCAAATTATTCCTGATGACGAATTGGCACTCTATACAAAAGGCGGGTTCTTGCCGCCACTGGACGGCACCATGGTTAAGTCGCCTAACGACCCAACGGTATCACTAATTGCGGCGCGTATTCGTCGCCCGATTCCGTCTTTAGCAGTATTTAAAACATACGGCCAAACCTTTGCGGACATCAAAACAATCAGCGACGACGAGTTTAATGCGATTCCCCTTGGAGCTCTTGCCGAGCCAAAAGATACTACTTACTACAAGGTTGCCGAAAGCGGAGTACAATTTTTGTACCGCAACGGCAGTAGTCATTATATTGCGCCGTTCGTGGCCAAGCAGCGCGGTATTACGCCAGATGTAACCTTGGCGGAATCAGAGCACCGTTCGTGGCCGGAAGGCGAGCCAATCATGCCAAAAGACGGAACTTTGCTCAAAGCAACTAACGGCCCGGCGGTCTATATTGTAGAGGGCGGTTCACTTAAAGCTTTGTCCGGCTCAGAGTTCAAATCTCGTGGCCTCAGTTTCTCTGACATCGTTGCAGTGTCAGGTGCAGAGCTCGCTAAATATTTAGGCGCCCAGCAATAATAAAAAATTAAACACCGAGTGAGAGCTCGGTGTTTTTTCTAAAATGCGATCTTGCTAATATAGTCGGGATGACTGCGGCCCATTTTGTTGGGCAGTAGCCTTCTTTGCTGGTTTCGGCAGCTTGAGCAGTGCTCAAGATGGAAGTTTTCGCCGTAACTTCTTTGGCTCGGACTTGCAAGCAACTCCTCGCCGAGATGCGCTCCGTAGAAAAACACAAAACATTTTTCGCACTCGCGCACAGTTTTGGCGATTTCCTCCGGGATTCCCTTGAATCCGTTAAAGACCGCGTTGATAATTGACTGCACAGGGCAGTGTTCATGATCAGCCATAATTTCCTCCTTTATTAGTGCTAGCCTAACAACACACTTTACTAAATTATACCCCAAAAGTCAAGATTTGCTATAATATAGCCAATGTCATCACCGTCAAAAAATATTATTTGGCTGTCAGTCTCAAGGGTCCTCTCTTTGGGTCTTTTATTTTTGGCTTACACCCAACTGTTTCGCTATCTGGGACCGACTGCGAGTGGGCAGTTTCAGTTTGTGCTTTCCTATGTGACCTTATTTGGGGTGATTATTGACTTTGGTATTCAGCAGTACATTATCAAAAAAATCAGCGAGGATCGCAGCAAGGCCAAGCACTATTTTCATAATTTTCTGGCTGTGGAGGCAGTGCTGGCGTTTGTAGTTTACGGTGCTATGCTGGCTATTGCTTATCTAAATAATTATGAACCAGTAGTGTTTAAAGCTATCGCTGTGGCAGGTTTTGGTACAGCTTTGCACGGTTTGACTTATCCGTTCCTGGCGGTGATTACCGCGTTTTATGATCTCAAAAAAGCTGCGCTGCTCAATTTTATCAGCTCTGTTATTAATGTAAGCATTATCTTTTTAACCATCTGGACTGGCGGCAGCATTGTTATGCTAACCAGCCAGCAAGTTATCTATGGTTTTTTGGCTCTGACAATGTATTACCGCTATGTCCGTCCGTACATTGGCTCTCCAGAAATGATGCGAGGCATTTTGAGTATAAACTTTTCGGTGGTAAAGCAAATTCTGCTGGCTTCGGTGCCGTTTGCGATGTTGGTCGGGTTCAGTACAATTTATAACCGTATTGATATCGTTTTGATTACAAACATTTTAGGCTACACCCAAACTGGTCTTTACACTGCGGCTTATAAGTTTTTTGATCTGATGGCGTTTTTTCCAGCCGTGGTTTCTCATTCGTTATATCCAGTGTTCGCGAGATTTATGGTTGAGCGCAAAATTGGCGATGTGCGCATTGTTTTAGAAAAGTACCTCCGCTTTATGGCAGCGATTGCGTTGCCTTTAGCAACTGGCGGGATGCTCCTGTCTGAACCTATTATTCGCTTGTTGGCAGGTGAACAATTCGCGCCGGCAGCTGATGTGTTAGCGGTTTTGGTGTGGGCACCGGCAATTTTGTTTATTTATATTGTTGTGAACGCATTAGTTGTTTCTCAGCTAACGAAGTTGGCTACGATTGTCACTGGGGTTAATGTGGTGATCAACATCATCGGCAACTTAATTTTGCTGCCTCGTTACGGAATTATCAGTGCCGCTATTATGACTTTGGTTTCAGAAGGCCTTCAGGGAATTTTTTATTTCTACTTTGTAAAATCACGAATCACTAAGTTCGCGTTTTTTCGCAATCTTTGGCAGCCGTTCATTGCTGCGGCTGTAATGGGCGCGGCAGTGTTTTTCCTGCGCGATCAATTTTTGGCCATACCAGTACTGGCTGGTGCTGTGATTTACGGCTTAGTGCTGCTACTCCTCGGCTTCTTTAATAAGGACGACTGGCAATTTGTCATGAAGCTGTTAAGGCGCGGTTATGAGCCAAACAGTTAAGCAGCAAAAGATTTTGGTTTTTGGAACTTTTGATATGATCCATGACGGTCATGTCAGGTTTTTTGAACAAGCTCGCCAGTTAGCCCAAAATCCATTTTTGGTAGTTTCAATTGCGCGCGACCGCAATGTTAAAAAAATTAAAGGGCGTTTGCCGCGCAAAAACGAACAAGCCCGTCGGCGCTTAGTGGCAAAAAATTCTTTGGTGGATCAGGTGATACTCGGAGGTGTCTATAAGCATATTCCTCATATCGTAAAACTCAGGCCAGACATCATTGCATTGGGTTATGACCAGACTGCTTATGTTGGCGGCCTGCGCAAGGATTTGGCCAAGGCTGGGTTGCGCCCAAAAATCGCGCGCCTGAAGGCTTACAAGCCTGCTGTCTTTAAAACCAGTTTGCTGCGTAATAAACCTTCACAAAAATCAAAAAACCAGCTAAAATAAGCTTGCTACGCCCAAAGCGGCTACTTTAGCTACTTCTGGGCATTTTATTAGTATGAGAACTTTTTTCACTAAAAAAAGAATAGTTTACGGTGTGATTGGATTAGTGCTGGTTGGTCTAATCGGTTTTGGCATTATTGCTAGCCAAGGTAAGGACGATGCTACGACACAAATTATAGTGAAAGGTGATTTGCGTAAAACTGTTTTAGCTACAGGACAAGTAATCAGTAACACTGATATTGATTTGGCATTCAAGTCATCTGGTATCGTAGAGCGCGTCAACGCTAAAGTCGGCGACCGTGTAGAAGAAGGTGAGATCATTGCCGCACTGGATGGTTCCGCTGAGGCCGCCCAGGTCACACAGGCGCGTGCTGCTCTTGCTTCAGCGCAAGCCAGCTACGACAAGATTGTGAACGGCGCAGATACTCCAGAAGTTAACATCGCCAAAGCAGCTGTCCGCAGTGCCGAAGTGGCTCTGCGCAACGCCGAGTTAGCCTATAACGCGGCTGCATTCCAGCAAGAAAATTTGGTTAAGAATGCACGTCTTACTTTTTATAATTCTGGCCTGGAAGCTAAAAGGGCACGAATTGTTTCTGGCGAAGTAACAGCCACTGTCACCGGCGCTTATCAGGGCGCAGAGTCTGGTTATTATGAGTTTGAAGTTGAATTCATCACCTCAGGTTTTAAGGTCCGTTATCGCGGTTTAGAAACTGGAGTGGGCACAGAAACTATTCGCCGCGGCATTCCGACACCGTTAGGCACGCAAGGACTATTTGTAACTTTTTCAGAAACTGGCAGTTTTGGGGGAAATCCAGAATGGCGTGTAGATATACCAAATCTAGAAGCTAGCGATTATTTAACCAATCTTAACGCATACAATGCAGCCTTGCAGGCTCGCGATGTCGCTTTATTAACAGCGCAAAACAATGTTAATGCTGCAGAGTCGGCGTTAGATCAGGCGCAGTATAACTTAGAGCAAACCCTTGCAGCTGCCCGTCCCGAAGATGTAGCAATTGCCAAAGCTTCTATTTTGAGTGCAGAAGGACAGCTCCAGGCGGCTAGTTCGGCTTACGAGAGCACGCTGATTCGTGCCCCGGCAAACGGCACCATTACTGCAATAGAGGTAGATGTCGGCGAAGCTGCCACACCTACCAAGCCTTCTATTGTTTTGAAGGATTTAGAAAATCTTTATGTCGAAGCTAACATCGCCGAAGCTAATATCGCCGAAATCAAACTGGACCAAGAAGTGGAATTTACCTTTGATGCTCTGGGTAGCGACAAGGTCTTTAAAGGCCGCGTAGCTATGATTGATCCGGCTTCAACTTTGGTTTCCGGAATTGTTAACTACAAAATTAAAGCAGCGGTCGGTAAAGTAGAAGAGATTAAGCCTGGGATGACCGCCAATTTAACCATCATCACAAGCTTTAAGCAAAATGTCTTAGCCATTCCAGAATTAGCTGTAGTAGAAGCAGACGGTGAGAAAGTTGTCCGAGTGGTTTCTGGTAGTAACACCAAGGATTATTCAGAACAAAAGATTACCACCGGAGTGCGCGGTGACGGTGGTTTAATTGAAGTTACCAGCGGGCTAGAAGCCGGCCAAGAAATCATTACTGATCCAGAAGAATAATGAAACGCTTTTTGGATTTAAAAAAAGAGTGGTTGAATGCCATCCGTGTCGGATGGTTTTTGGCTTTCAGGCAGATTAAGCGTTCCAGTAAAGGCACTACGGTTTTGATTGTCTCCATCATGGTTCTCACTTTCTTAAACCTGGTGGTTGTATCTGGTTTGCTAGTAGGGTTGATCAGCGGCGCTGTATTGTCGTTCAAGAATGACTGGGCTGCTGATGTGATTATTACCCCTGAGTCTGGACGTGACATTATAGAAAACTCGCCACAGTTAATTTCTTTTATCAAGACTCATCCGCAAACGGTTCATTATTCGGCGCGAATTTCCGCCGACGGGCAGGTGCTGGGCACGCTTGATGAAAACGCGCCTAAAGAAGAAAAGCCAAATCAAGTCGGTTCTCGCGTCATGGGTATTGATCCGGAGGCCGAAGAAAAGCTTACTAATTTTTCGGATGCGTTAATTGAAGGGGAAACTTTGCGCCGCGGCGAAGAAGGTTATATTTTGATCGGCGCCAATTTGATCAAAGAGTATTCTTCTTTTGGTGATGTAGATATTCCCGGACTGAATTTGCTTAAAGGTGTAAAGGTCGGCGATAAGGTGCGTCTAACCTTATCTTCCGGGGACGGGCAAGTGAGCAAAGATTTAATCGTTAAGGGCTTGGTAAAAAGCAAGGTAGACGAAGTTTCAACCCGTATGTTTATTTTGGACACAGAACTGCGCCGTATGTTAACTGTGAATCAAGAGCAGTATCAGTCTATCGCGGTGCGCCTTAAAGACCCGCTCTACGCAGAGAAATATGTAAATCAGCTGATTGCTTTTAATGGCGACAACGACGCGCTCATCCAGACCGCAGAGCAGGCGATTCCGTCATTCTTACGCGACATCCAAACGACCTTTAATATCTTAGGCAATGCTTTGTCTTCTATCGCTTTAGTGGTAGCGTCCATCACAGTCTTTATAGTGATTTTTATTAACGCAGTTACGCGCCGCAAGTTTATCGGCATTATGAAAGGCATTGGCATCAGCCCGAAGGCAATTCAGGTTTCATATATCATGCAAGCATTTTTTTATGGCGTGATTGGTTCGGCTATCGGATTGTTTTTGACTTTCGTGGTGCTTAAGCCTTACTTTGACGCTAACCCAATTAACTTTCCGTTTTCGGATGGTATTTTGGTGGCCACACCAATTGGATCGGCTGTTCGTGTAGCCATCTTGTTGGTAGTAACTTTGCTGGCTGGGTACATTCCCGCTAAGCTAATCGTGCGCCGCAATACATTAGATTCAATCTTAGGACGCTAATATGATTACCGCTACAGGCATAGTAAAAAAATTCGGTAAGGACGAGCTAGAACTAACAGTGCTTAAAAGCATTGATCTTCAAATTGAGTCTGGCGAGTTTGTCGCGGTTATCGGTCCGTCTGGAGCAGGGAAGAGCACCTTGATGTATCAACTGTCGTTACTAGACGAGCCAACTGCGGGCGAAGTGGTGATTGACGGAGTAAAAACTTCCGAGCTCAACAATGCCGAAAAAACTGAATTCCGCCTTCGTCAGCTGGGTTACGTGTTTCAGGATTACGCCTTGCTTCCAGAAATGACTGCCTTAGAGAATGTGGCTTTGCCGATGATCATGCAGGGTATGAGCAAGAACGAAGCTTATGTTCAAGCGCAAAAAGCGCTTGCGAGGATTGGCCTATTGGATAAGCTGGGTAATTTGCCTAGCCAGCTGTCCGGTGGTCAGCAGCAGCGCGTGTCTATTGCGCGCGCCGTAGCGCATCACCCTAAAATATTGTTTGCCGATGAGCCGACCGCTAACTTGGATGTCACCAGTTCGCATCAAGTCCTGGAAGTCTTTCTGGATCTCCACAAAGAAGGTCAGACCATTATTATGGTTACCCACGAAGAAGAATATGCGCAAAAGGCCAAGCGTATTATCCAACTTGTGGACGGCCGCATCAATAGCGATAAGCGTCAATAAGATTTTCATACTACTGGATTCCAGCCTCCTTGCTTCACTCGGTCACGGAATGGGAGAGAAAATTGTTACCTAGGCACTTTTGCGGAGGTTTTCCTTTTTGTCATCCCTGGGCGAGTCCGCCGACTGGCGGACGAGAGCCGGGGATCCACTAAAAAAGTTTACAAGACAAATTCTCCCATCGGGGATTACTTTTTTCGATTAAATTGATTCGCCATTGTCTTTTCCAATGCTTAATGGTTTTTTCTCTCGTAATCGCGGTGTATGGGTTAATAAAAGTTTCGTAATATACCAGTATATGGATATGGTATTTGGAACTAAAACCACTAACAAGTTTGGCTTGATGCTCCCATACTCGTTTTTTTAAATTTGAAGTTACACCAGTATATATCGTTCCATTTGGTTTGTTGGCGATAATGTAGACGTAATATTCTTTCATTTGATTGATGTTATGGATTCCCGGCTCCTCGCTTCGCTCGGCCCAGGAATGACAGAAAAAAAAGTGATTCGGTGTGCAAGGATGACTAATTTTAACGTAAAAGGGTCAGAAGCAGATAAAATATAAATAAACTTTTGTTACTTTTTAAAACTGAGGTCCGTAAGGCAAATTGAAAGCGCTTCAACCCGACAATGTGGTAAAATTAAGACTGAAATTAATGCTTCGTGAAGCCGTAGTGACCGAGTTAAAATACAATCAGCCTAGCGACAATGACCTCTTGGTTGAGCAGCAAGCCGTGTTTGCTGTGCAGTCCGGGCAGACCGAACAGTTTACCGTTCTCTACGACCTTTACATAGACAAAATTTATCGGTTTTTGTTTTATCGCTTGCATCATAAAGAATTGGCCGAAGATCTAACCAGTCAAACATTCCTGCAGGCTTTTGATAAAATCCATCAATATGACGCCGGCAAGGGAGCCTTTGGCGCTTGGTTATACCGCGTAGCACGCAATCTAATGATTGATGAGGTGCGCCGCAAAAAGCCAACCGACACAATAGATAACCATTATGACCTCCAAGACGACACAAATATTGAAGCCGATGTGGACGCTCAGCTTTCTGCGGAATCGGTCCAGAAACTCCTGGAATCGCTCCCCGTTGATGCGCGTGAGCTACTTACCTTACGGCTCTGGGATGAGCTTTCTTACGCTGAAATCGCCGGCCTCACCGGCAAAACCGAGGGTGCGTTAAAGATGCAGTTTTCGCGGCTAATCAAAAAACTCCAAGAAACTGCACCCGGCCTGCTTTTGGCATTACTATTAATTAACATCTAACCGATGAACCAACAAGAATTACAATCTATCCTTCTGGAGCTCGGCTTAGATCCGCATGATGCTCAGCTGCAAAAGCTAGTAGAGCGAGTGATTGCCGAACGCCCAAAAGCCGAGATTGACGAACATTTTAAACTGCGTTTGCGCCAGCAGCTGCAGCAAAAAATCGCGGGACAGCAAGTGTCCCATTCAGATTCAACCATTAATATCTTTTCTAAGTTTATGAACAAACTTATGATTCCAGCTTTCGCAGTCGTAGTACTGTTGATCGCTGGCGGTGTCTGGTACACCAATCAAAACCCAGGACTGATTAACATCGGCGGAAACAATCAATTGTTGTCCGGCGAGTACTCAGTTGATCCTGTGGCAGCCAATTCGTTTGGCGACCTCAGCAAAGTAGCCATCAATACTAATGGCGAACGCTCTCAGAGCGGCGGCGGCAATGCCGCCTTCGGTCTTGGCGCCGGCGGTGACGCAGCCTTGGCAGAAGACCAAAAAATGATCGCCCCAGGCAGCGGTGGTGGCGGCGATGCCAGCATTCTTCCCGTTCCTGGCACTAATTATAAATTTGAGTACGAGGGCGAACTGCCAGCTTTGGCGGCTAACCAAGATGTGCTCAAGCGCATTAAGCCAGAGCAGAACCCAAGCTTGGTAAGCAGAATCATCAGCTTCTTTAGTTTCGGTTTAATTGATCTGTCCAAGTTTACCGATACCCGCATTCAAAGTTTCTCGTTTATGGAAGATAAGGAATACGGTTTGGGCGTAAACGTTGATTTGAATTACGGCAATGTCAGCCTCTATCAAAATTGGGAAAGATGGCCGCAGCCTCAGTATGTCTGTGATAACAACTACTGTGGAGCAGTGCCTCGCATCACCAAAGATGATATGCCTGGCGAAGCCGAAGCAGTCTCAATCGCCAACCAGTTTATCAGCGATTACGGCATTTCACTTGAAGGCTATGGCTCACCATTCCTTTATGAGCAATACTCTTGGATTGCAGCTTATGAGCGCTCCGAAGACAAAGACCGTTTCTACTTCCCAGAGGGGGTCATGGTTATGTATCCGCTAACTTTGGAAGGGCAAACAGTTTACGATGAAGGCGGTAACCCAACCGGTATGATCATCAATATTGATGTCCGTACCCGCAAAGTCAACAATCTTTACGGCTTAGACAGCAAGCAGTTCCAGAAGTCGTCTTATGTCGGCGAAACCGACACCAAGCGTATCAGCGAAATCCTTGAGCGCGGCGGCTACAATAACGGCTGGTTCTGGGGCGGCAGCGATGACGGCGACACTCGCACAGTAGAGCTTGGTGCTCCAAGCGTGCAGCTTGTTCGCATGTGGTATTCGGCTGACCCTGGCAAGCCAGGCGAAGAGCTCTATGTTCCTTCTTTGGTGTTCCCAATTCAAGATCCGCCCGAAGAAATGATGTGGCGCAAGAATGTGGTGGTACCTTTGGTAAAAGACATCTTAGATAACGAAAACCGCGGCGGCCAACCAATTCCTTTGGATCAGCCAGTGGTTGAACCATCCGAAGAGCCAATGCCTGTAGAACCTGATGGCGGCATCGGTGACACGCCAGTATCGAGCGAGCCTAGCGAAGTAAATATTCTTCCTTTTCCTCGCGGGTAGTTTGACTCACTCATTAATTAATTCCCATGAACAATAAAACACTCATCGCGATTATCGTGGTGTTGGCAGTTGCGGCAGGCTACCTGTTCTGGAGCAATTCAAATCAGAATGCTTCAGAATCAGAAGTACAGAATGGCCAGCAATCGCAGCAGCCTCAGGATCAGGACGGCGAAGTTACTCAGCCAACCGAAGATGAAGCTCCTGTGGGCCGCATCGCTGGCTCGCTGAGCTACCCGTCCGAGGGCATTCCTGCCAACATGCAGGTTTGCGCCGAAGCAGTTGATATGTCGGAACTTTACTGTACCGATGCTCAGCTGACCGGCAATCAGTATACTTACGGCAAGGGCTACGAAATCACCGTACCCACCGGCCAGTACCGTGTGTTTGCAACTTTGGCAGAGAACCCTAAAGACCCAAACGTCAAACGGGCTTACTATAATGAGTTCGTAAAGTGCGGACTGTCGGTTGACTGTAAAGACACCACTCCAATCGTGGTAACAGTTGCCGAAGGCAAGACTGTAACCAACATCAATCCCTGGGATTGGTACAACTAGAATTCAGAACCCGCCTTGGGTGACTTGGGCGGGTTTTTGGTATACTCAAGTTATGACACCAAATGAAATCAAGGAAGCAGTTAGGCAGGTTAAGGCCGGCGGAGCAAATTTAGTTGATGTTCGTACCCCCGAAGAGTATGAGACTGAACATGCCCAGGGTGCGATAAATTTTGATAGCCGATTAATTGAATCTGGCCAGGTTCCTGATTTAGACAAGGACAAGCCCGTGTATTTATACTGTGTGAGCGGCGGCCGCGCTGGCCGGTCTAAATTGGTAATGGAAAATAAAGGATTTAAAGAAGTTTATAACCTAGGCGGCTTGCTGGACTGGATTCAAGTTGGTGGCGAGGTTGAATAAGTTAAACAACTGCGCTAAGATAGCTAGTCTACGTAGACAGGAGGATATATGTTAAGAAACGGTTATTCAGATTATCATCTGAGTTGTAGCATGAATGTGGATTCAAGAAAGACTAAAATTCTTGATGACATGATTGCTCTGCAGACGGTTGTGTATTTTGAAGAAGTGGAAATTGTTTTTGACAAAATTCACAAATTTGAAATCCCATCGTTCCTGCATTTAAGCTTAAAACCGCAATCAACGGTTGTACCGGAGTATATCCGGATATTCCCGGCGGTAGTTGATGAATATGAAAGCGTTGCGCATCTGTTTGAAGGAGCGCTGGTAGATAAGTTTCAGATCGAATGGCACGAATTACGGAATCATTTTCTACAAGAGCATCGTGCCGATTTGGAATTACTTCTCCAGACTCACCCGCAAAATAATCACATTTTTGGTTCGATTATTCTCCGCGAACGAGAGTACGAACCAACCTTTGTTGCCTCGGAGACACCCTAAGGTGTCCCGAGGTTTTTGATTTTGCGCTTGTTCATGGCGGGTTTTACGAATAAGGGTTAAAATGATAAACTGAATGTGATGAAATATCAGACTGACAATAGTAAAATTAAGATTGAAATTAACGCTGCCAATAAAGGTAAGTTTAGATTTAAATATCGCAAAGGTAATTTAACTTTTGGCGACTCTTTTGCTACCCGAACCAAGGATTTTGATGATGATGTCTATCTTGAATGGCAGATTGGGTATGACGCAGTTGTAAATGACATTGATAAAGGTAAAAAGTTTACAAAACTTAAGGACTCATTTTTTATAGGAGCCAATAAAAAACGAAAATACCTTTATGAGTTATCAGAGCTAATTTATGAAGCTATTGTGGCTAAACTAGTCTCTGTATCTGATATAAAAGAATTGTTAGAAGAAGTTTCTTCCTACACAGAGTTTATAGATGCTAGCAAGATACAAGTCACAGAGCCAAATCAAATTCAACTCAATAATGTGAAGTTTAAAGAAACAGCGATTCAGTTACCCACCTTGTTTATGGTTGATACTATTGACGGTACGCAGATCGAAGTGTCGATTCAGAAGCAACAATACGCAACTGGGGTGCAACCAATGGTTTATTTCTGCATCCCCCTAAGATCATTTTCAAATGCTAAAGCAATACTTAATCGAACTTCTCAAAAAGGTGATATATTAACTTACATTATCGATGAGTCAAATATTAGCGTGCTGCTAGAGTTGGTAAAAATTTTTGGGATGTGTTCAAAAGCACATAATTATGATGTAGTCCAAATTCTGAAATTATTATTACAGCTTGTGGATGATCAATAAGAAGCATGCCAACATAACACCAAAACACCTGAGTAGGGAAGAAAGGGTCAAATTAGGGAGTTATTATACCCCTGATGAATTAGTCGCAATTGTAGCGCAGTATATTAAACCGTATAAGATTATGCATGGAGAGAATATGGTAATTGTTGATACTACTGCTGGAATGGGGGCATTCTCAACAGTTTTTGCTGGTACTGATTACCGATTGGCAGACATGGATGAGTTTGTGGCCGAGAGTCTTAGAGAGAAATTTGATGCGCAAAAAATTTTCCTTACTAATGCTTTGGTTGGAGTCGAGAGAAAAAAGTTTCAAATTGATCCTGATAGTTTCTTGGTGGTGGTGGGAAACCCCCCTTATAATGATACGACTTCAGAATTCAGGAGTGGAGCAAAAGGAGTGGTTGTTTCTGATTCTGACCTAATAGATAGAGATATGGGGATTTCTTTCCTTAAATCCTATAATAAATTAGATGCAAACGTGGTGTGTATATTACACCCACTCTCGTATCTAATCAAGAAAGCAAATTTTAAGAGACTGTCTCAGTTTAGAGAAAATTATAGCCTGCGCAAGTCAACATTATTTCCAAGCTCTGTGTTTCCAGGAACTGGAAAAATTTCTTTTCCAATCTCTGTTTCGTTATATGAAAAGCATGATGAGGGGATGTCATATGAGCACATCACTGCATTTAACTTTGATGTAAATAATTCTGCAGGTATATTTAACATCTCAAAATTTACTACATCCGATGGTTATATCAATAAGTACCCTCCTCGTTCTTTTCAGGGGGTTGAGTCATCAATTGGAATCTATTTCTATACTTTCCGAGACATTAATTCTCTAAAGAAAAATACTACGTTTTTAGATCGAGTAATACCGAACGGTATCGTTGTAGAGCTAGATAATTTTTACCAGTATGCCTATCTGTATTATTTTAAAGAATTTTTTAATCCAATCAATTCATGGCTATACGGTAATCTGTCACCGCTTGTAAACATCTATGCAATAGAAAAACATAAGGACAAATTTGTTAATTATGCCCTCATGAACAACAAAGTTTTAGTAGCTTTGCCAGACAATTTGAAAAATAAAATTAAAAAATTCTATAATGTACCAAAAAATCGATCAATAACTAAACAGGATGAGTATGTATTAAGTTCTATTTTAGAAGATCTAACAAGAATATTATAATATGAACACACAAACAGCAGTATTTGCAGGGGGATGTTTTTGGTGTACTGAGGTGACCGACTCGCTTGTGGAAACAAAAAACTCTGGTAGCGAAGTTTAAGATTTCTTTGCTTAGATTTGGGTAAAAATTTATCTGGATTTTAGCCAGCTATGCCACACTGAATAGTGTATAATTAATTCACTATGATTATGGCGCTCAAAAAACCTGTTTCAATAACTCAAAAGATTGATAAGTTAGAATCCAAGTTAGATCAATTTATTGATTTTGTGACAATCCAGTTCCAGAAAGTAGAACAGCGCTTTGAAAGTATAGATAAGCGCTTTGAAAAAGTAGACGAACGCTTCGAAAGAGTTGATGAGCGGTTAGGCAAGTTAGAAGATGGCCAAGAGAAGATGTTTAACCATTTAGACCACATTTATGGCGAACTTAAATCTATGAGGCAGGAAAACACTGTTGCCGCTCACAGAAGTCACAGAATAGAAAACTGGGTCATCAAAGCCTCCAAGAAAATCAATCTCCCATATCATCCTTAAACAGCCACAAGCTGTTTTTTGTTAACTAGAGTTGACACGACTGCTATAATATATTCATGTACACACAAACAGCTGTTTTTGCAGGGGGATGTTTTTGGTGCACCGAGGCAGTGTTTTTAAAGCTGCGCGGAGTTAGTAGTGTGGTGCCTGGCTACGCTGGCGGTCATGTTGAAAATCCGACTTACGAGCAAGTCTCTGGCGGGAATACTGGTCATGCCGAAGCAATCAAGTTCACTTTTGATCCAGAACAGATTTCTTATCGAGATTTGCTAGAAGTCTTTTTTGCAACGCACGATCCAACCACTCTCAACCGGCAGGGCAATGATGTGGGGCCGCAGTACCGCAGCGCCATATTTTACGCTAATGACGAACAGAAACAACTTGCCGAAAATATCGTTAAAGAACTACAAGAAGCCAAAGCTTACCTAAATCCGATTGTCACAACTATAGAACCGCTCGGGGAATTTTATGAAGCTGAGGATTATCACAAAAATTATTTTGAACGCAATCAGGGCCAGCCTTACTGCCAGGTGGTGATTGCGCCTAAACTTAAAAAGTTTAAAGAGAAGTTCACATCATTAATTCCAGAGTAGAGAGCGAGGGTCTATGACCACCCCCGGCTACTTACAATACGTTCTGCTGGATCTGTTCGGCAACGACCCGGCTATCACCGCCAAGGCTATGTTTGGTGGGTATGGTTTGTATTTTGAAGGCCGGATTTTTGGAATTATTGCCGGCGACGAACTTTACTTTAAAACGGATAATAGCAACGTGCGCCATTATATTACCCGCGGCAGCGTTCAGTTTAGCTATACTAAGAATGGCCGCCAATACTTTATGTCATATTGGCAGGTGCCTCCCGAAGTTCTGGAGAACAACCATCTGCTCATGAAGTGGGCCAAAGAATCTTCATTAATTGAATTAAGAAAATAATAGATCCCCGGCTCACTTTGGCTTCGCCGCAGTGCCCAGGGATGACAAGAAAGATCCCCGGACTCGTCATGCTCCGCATGACTCGCCAGGGATGACAGGATGGATATGGATAAAATTTTAAAAACCGAAGAGGAGTGGAAAAGAGAATTAACTCCCGAGCAATACGCAGTGCTTCGGCAAGGCGGTACTGAGCCGGCCTTCACCGGAGAACTTTACAATAATCACGAAGCGGGTGTTTACAAGTGCGCGGCTTGCGGCCAGCAGTTATTTTCATCGGACACTAAGTTTGATTCCGGCACTGGCTGGCCCAGCTTTACTGATCCGATGAACTTAGAGCATGTGGAATTGCGAGCCGATGATTCTTACGGCATGCACCGTACCGAAGTTGTTTGCAAGCGCTGCGGTTCTCACTTGGGGCACGTGTTTGATGATGGCCCAGAGGACAAAGGCGGCAAGCGCTACTGCATCAATTCCTGCGCCTTAAATTTTGATAAGAAGCATGAAGCTGCCTCATAGTCGCTGGGAAGAAGCATACAAGACAAATCAGATTCCATGGCGCAAGCAAGAAGGGATGGATAATCTGCTGGAGCTAGCGCAAGTGTCTTCTGGGGTGGCGCTAGATTTGGGTTGCGGTTCTGGCGACCAGGCATTTTGGCTGGCGGAGAATGGCTTTGAGGTTGAGGCTGTTGATTATTCTCAAGAAGGTTTAAAAGTTGCTCAGCGAGAAAATGCCCATCCCAAGATTAGTTATCGGCAGTGGGACTTGGAAAACCTGGCTGATTATCCGTTTGAGCATGACCAGTATGACCTAATTCTGTCGCGAAAAGTAATTGCTTTCCTTGAGAATCGAGAGCAGTTTTTGGCTACTATTGCCAAAAAGTTGCGCGGAACTTTTGTTTTGCAAGTGTTTTTGGAGCACGATGAGGCCCCAGTTATCCTTATAGATGAAGCAGAGCTTCATGAGCTTCTTTGGAAGTATTTTTCGATTTTAACAAGCCAGGAGTCTAACAGGCGAGAAGGTATTCGCTTTGTGAGTTATTATTTGCGGAAACTGGCCTAGAGACTTGATGTGAATGTCTCATGGTATAATGTTTAGGCAATTAATTTTTAGACCCCGGCCCAAGCCGGGGATACTTGTTAAATAATATGTCCGAACTTTCAACTGTCTTTGCAAGAATTAAAGACACCAAGCGCAAGCAAAAAGAAATCCGCGCGCAGTATAAAGATATGCTGGCGCAAGATAATGAATATCAAGAACTAATCGAAAAGCTGGATGCGCTTAAAGCCCGAAAAAAAGAGATTGAGGGTGCTATCAAGGCAGAGCTGCAAAGCGAGTTTCAAAAACTGGATGCCTATAAAATGCACATTCAGAATGACAACGAGCTTATGTCTGACTTGGCAATCAACCAGCTGATGAGCGGCGAAACCGTAGAGCTTGTAGACGAAAATGATCAAAAGTATGAACCCATCTTTAGCGTTAGATTCAAAAAAGCTTAAATTGCCCTTAAACCTTTTTCGTTTGAATGTGCATCGGTTGATTCATGGTTATTGTTTTGAGCTTGGCGTTGAATGCTCGCAGATTAAGATCAAGTCCATGAAGAGCAGATGGGGGAGTTGCAGTAGCCGCGGGATTATTGCCATTAATCAAAAACTAAAAGAGCTGCCAGAAATTTATCTGGCCTACGTTGCTTACCATGAATGCCTGCACTTGATTTACAAAAATCATGGCAGAGAATTTAATGCTCGGTTGCGAGAGAAGTTTCCGCAGGTGCGAACACTCAACCGCAATTTAAAAATTCTAGGTACGCATCTATTGTAATAATGGATCCCCGGACTCGTCATGCTCCGCATGACTCGCCAGGGATGACAAAAAAACGCGCGGACTTTGAATCATAATTTCAAAGTTTTGGTACAGCCTTACTAAATTAAAACGTCCTCGCGCGAGGACGTTTTTGTTATTGAACTTTAAAGGTGATCATAATCGGCTTGCCTTCATCCAATGCGGCAGCGTCTTGGTTGGCGTCAAATTTTTTATCGCCGTTATCGTAGTGCAGCATGGCAACATAACTGCGGCCAGCTTGAATGGTGGCATTAATCTCTAAGTCTTGTCCGCGTCCAGCACTCAGTAATCCTGATTGACCAATAATTGGTCCTGCGCTGCCATCGCTGTTTACGGAATGGATTACGATATAGCCTGCTTTGCTCAGTACGTAGTTGTCCACTGTGACATACGCTCCAGCTTGCTGTGCAAGGACTGCTAGAGCATCGCCGTTGGTTGGAAGCTGATTAGTAGCACTACCTTCGGGTATTTCCTGGTTAGGATCGTCACCAGGCAATGGTTCGGTGATTTCAGAGTTAGCTTGCTCATCCGTGGGAGCTGTGGCTTCGTTGCCGGTAAAGAACAGCCACCAGACCAACAGTCCAGCAATCACCACCAAGATAATTATCCAAATTTGTTTCTTTTTCATAGGTTTAGGTTAATTGTAAATATATTATAGCACTCTTTTAGATACTATTGACAAAATACCAAAAGTATGATATAGTATTGGCAAACAAAGACCAAAATTTCAAAAATAAAGGAGATAAAATATGGGTTATATTACTCCGCAAATGGCGGAAGAACCTGAGTATGAAGTTGAAAAAGTCAGCTGGGCGAGTATAGAAGCTCTCCTTAAGGACATTAATCGACCGAAACAGATTGGTAGCTTGACCATACTTCCTTGGTCTGGGCAGGGCATCACCAAGATCGGCCGTTGGGCAAAACCTCTTACGGAGATTGTCGCCTGTGATGACCTCACAGAAAGCGAGCAAGCTGAAGCCCAGCGAATTATGGATGAAATGGAAGTCGCATTCATCCACAACGGCATCGTTTTTTACAAGCGAGACGATTGCCCACAGCACTTTCGGCAGTATGGTACAGGAGACTGTACCTGCGAGCCGAGGTAAGCTTGTTAAGGCGGAGAGAAATCTTCGCCTTTTTTCTATGCTAAAATATAGGAATGGTGATAGGAATTGAGGCCGAACGGGCCAATCATGGCGAAAAAACCGGAGTCGAGCATTATGCTAAGCAACTGATTCTCCATCTTGCCAAAATTGATTCAGATAACCGCTATATTTTATATCTCCGAACCAAACCAGAATCCTGGTTTTTGTCTTTACCTAAAAATTTTGAGATCAAAGTTATTCCTTTTCCGATTTTTTGGACCCAGCTCCGTTTGAGTTGGGAAATGCTGTGGCATCGTCCGGATGTGCTGTTTGTACCAGCTTCAACTTTGCCGCTCATTCATCCCCGCAGCGTTTATACCGAACACGACGTGGCCTGGATTTACTATCCAGAAATTTTTACGTTTTACATGCGTTGGTTTCATAGGATTTTTTCTTGGTTGGCGCGCACTGGCGCCACCAAAATTATTGCTATCTCCGAGGCTACCAAAAAAGATTTAGTGAACCATTATGGAGTTGTACCAGAAAAAATTGCAGTAGTGCCACATGGCTATCAGGTTACAGATGGAGTGAATAAGCAGCTTTCCCGCGAATTAAAAGCCAAGCTCCCAGAAAAATATGTTTTGTTTCTTTCTACTATTCAGCCTCGTAAGAATCTTGTAGGACTAATTGAGGCTTTCGCTGATTTGAAAAATGAACATCCAGAATTACCTCATAAGCTAGTTGTGGTTGGCGGCAAAGGCTGGAAGTACGAAGAGAGTTTGCAGGCTATTAAAAAGCATCAAGATATCGTCACATATCTCGGCCGGGTGAATGATGATGAGCGCTGGCCAATTTATGCGAACGCCGATCTGTTTGTGAATGCTAGTTTCTACGAAGGCTTTGGAATGTGGATTTTGGAGGCCTTTGAATGCGGTACTCCTGTGGCGGTTTCTAATATTTCCAGTTTGCCGGAAGTTGGCGGTGATGCCGCGATTTATTTTGATCCTCACAAAAAATCAGAAATCAAAGACGCCATTTATAAAGTGCTTAGCCAACCTGAATTCAAGCAAGAGCTTATTCAAAAGGGCAGGCAGCGCCTTCAAGACTTCAGCTGGGAAAAATGCGCAAGGCAAACTTTGGAAGTTCTAACGACAGCAGGAAAATAACTTCTGTCATCCCTGATCGAGTCCGCCTAATGGCGGTTGAGAACCGGGTATTCAAAAAGTTAGATATAGATTCCCGGCCTCGCTTCGCTCGCCAGGACTGACGATTTAAAAAATAATATGCAAAAAATTCTTTACAACAAAATTTATTTAACAATTGCCTTAATAATTTTGTGGCAATTGATTTCTATCGGTTTATTAGCCACCGGTGTTTGGCCGTTCTTGGTAGTCTGGATTAACCTAGCAATAATTGCAGCTGCAATTGTAGTGTTACCAAAAGCGGATGCCCTCGGTTTATTCTTACTATCCTTGCCGTTTATGGTCGTAATTCCAGAAGGGATTGTTCCTAATATGCCGATGTGGCGTCCCCTAAGCGCGTGGCTGATTTCGGTCGTGGCAGTCAAATATTTAATTTCAGTTTGGCGCAAAGATGTTTCTATATTCGCAAACATCAAGCAGCAGGCGTTAGATTTTTACCAGAACAAGCTTAATAAATGGGATTTGTGGCTGGTTGCCTTAATCGGGATTGCAGCTGCTTCATTGCTGGTTGCAGACTTCGCTGCACACGGTCTAAAACAGATATTGTATTTGCTTAACGTATATTGTATTTACTTGGCTGCATTGCTGGCAGTTGCGGATAATGATGACTGGGCCAAGACCGTCCGTTATTTTAAGTACTCGCTGCTATTAACGGTTTTGCTTGGCTTTGTGCAATTCTTTGCCACTTTCTTCACCCAACCTTATATTTTTTGGCAGTACTGGGCGACCTTGGTATCCTCCGCGTATTACGGACAGCCGCTAGGACAGGTTTTGGCGTATTCAAACTCTTGGTTTAGCGCCGAGGGCGGCAACAGCTCACTGCGAATGTTTGGAATTTTGCAGGACACTCATGCTTTTGCAGTGATAGCGATTTTTGCGTTGGCCATGTGGTGGGCGAAGGCAAAGGTGGTTGTGACGAATACCAGAGTGCGGCATATTTTCCGCGACCAGTCGCGCTGGTACTGGCTGGTGTTAACAATGCTCTGTTTCGCAATAATTGCTAGTGGTACGCGCGGTGTTTGGGTGGCGATGATGATTCCTATCCTTGCAGTCGTGGTTATGATTTACAAACTCAAAGCGCGTTTACTAGGTGCATTGCCTTGGCTATCTTTCACTATAATAATTTTATTGTTTTTGTTTTCTCCTTGGATTACCACTGGTTTCAATTGGCTGCGTTCAGTTTCTCTAGAAGATAACATCTTAAAACGCGCAGTTAGTGTTTATGATTTGCGAGAGGATTCTAATGTTGGTCGTTTAGAAATTTGGAAAGACAGCTTCAACTATAGTTTGCGCCACCCGCTCGGAACTGGTTACGGCAACTTTATTACCACTTTGGTAGATGCTCCTGAGGGTTCAACTTTTGAAGAGGTATCAGCAGATAAAAATCTTCGTTACAATTTACCCCAAAAATTTATTACAGCCCACAGTTTGTATTTGCATATTTTAGTTGAACTAGGCTTGGCTGGGCTAATTATCTTCGTATTGTTTTGGTGGACAGTCGCGAAACAACTTTGGCTGGCCTTATCTGAATCGCAGTTTATGTTTACGATGCTCAACATGTTCTTCATGGCAGTAGGAATTGCTTTGCTCTGGTTGTTGGCTTACGGCCTGTTTGATGTTACTATTTTTAATGAACGGGTATTGCTGTATTTGATGTCATTGCTAGCACTGCTTAATATTGCTTTAAGAAATAAACCACAAACATTGTTTTAATATGGAAGAAAATAACCAGACTCCTGTAACGGCACCAGAGCCGATTACGCCTATCCTTGTAGAAAATTCAGTTCCGCAATCCAGCCATACACAGCCAAGACACCCATATCGCAATTCCGCGATTATGTATTTGGTGGTCATTTTGCTGTTGTTTGGAGTGTTTAGGCTGGGTTACAGTGCTGGTCAAAGCGGATATGTTTTTGACAGCAAGGAGTTTAAAATTGTAAATCGTACTGGTGAAACTGTGAGCGTGGATTACAGTTTGCTGTGGGAAGCGATTGATGTGGTCGGCCGCAAGTATATTGACCGCGACCAGATTGATCAGCAGCAAGTGTTGTACGGCGCCATTTCTGGAGCGGTTCGTGCTGCCGGCGATGAGTATACCGAATTCTTTGACCCAGAAACTTTGGCTCAGTTTAAATCAGATTTGCAGGGCACCTTTAGCGGCGTCGGTATGGAGGTTGGTAAGCGCGATGGGAATATCGTGGTGGTAGCTCCATTAGACGATAGTCCTGCTGCACGCGCCGGTCTTCAGCCAGGTGATGTTATTCTTAAAGTTGACGATGAGACAATTGTTGATTGGAATGTTGATGAAGCCGTTAGCAAGATTAGGGGAGCAGCCGGCACCCAAGTTCGGCTCACTCTATACCGTGATGGCCAAGATGGCCCATTTGAGGTTGAAATTACTAGGGAAACTATCGAAATTCGCAGCGTCAAGGTTACTTATCAGGAACGGGACGGACGTACTGTGGCAGTAATGAAGATTTCTCGGTTTGGAGATGATACCAAGCGTTTGTTGGATATCGCAATTGCCGAGGTCCGCAATCGGAACGTAGCCGGATTGGTCGTAGATTTGCGGAACAATCCTGGCGGGTATTTGGAAACTTCTGTTGAAGTTGCGTCAGAATGGCTTCCTGCTGGTACGTTAGTTGTACAAGAAGCTCGCAGTGATCAAGATGTCATCAACTTCACTTCCACAGGCACAAATCGTTTGGGTAACTTTAAGACCGTGGTATTGATTAATGGCGGCAGCGCCTCTGCCTCAGAAATTTTAGCCGGCGCTTTAAGAGATCATAATAAAGCGTTGATCGTCGGCAAAAAGAGTTTCGGTAAAGGAAGTGTTCAGGAACTCATCTCGCTGAGCGGCGATACCGCTGTCAAGGTGACCATCGCCAAATGGATTACTCCATCAGGCAAGAATCTTAACCAAGGCGGCTTGGATCCTGACATTGAAGTTGAATTAACAACAGACGATTACAATAACCAGCGCGACCCACAATTAGATCGGGCAGTAGCAGAGGTAGTAAAATAGATATCCATGGCTAAAACCTGGGTCTTCCCTGCAGAAATAATAAAAAAACGGCTCATAAACTGAGCCGTTTTTTAAATTTGGATCGCAGAGTGTCTGTAAAGACTTGCAGGCACCACAACAAAAACTCGGTCAAGGCCCAGCATAACAGCCATGTTGAGCTCACAATTATAGCGATAGCCAAAATGGCTAAAGCAGCGCTGTGTTCGTAATACCAAGGCATAACGCCCTCCTTTTCAAAGTGCTTGAATTTCGGTAGAATATTACTATGAAAAAGCTAACTGCACAAGAGCTGCGCACGAAATGGCTCGAATTTTTTAAGACTAAAGACCACGCAATTATCCCATCTGCCTCGCTAGTCCCGGAGAACGACCCTTCGGTTTTGTTTACTATGGCAGGAATGTTTCCGTTAGTGCCGTATCTGATGGGACAAGAACATCCCGGCGGTACGCGCGTTGCCAACATTCAAAAGTGCATTCGTACAATTGATATAGATGAAGTTGGCGATAACACCCACCTAACCTTTTTTGAAATGATGGGCAACTGGAGTTTTGGCGATTACTTTAAAAAAGAGGCGATAGAGTGGAGTTACGAATTTTTGACCGGCGAAGAATGGTTGGCAATTCCCAAGGAGCGCTTGGCGTTTTCGGTATTTGCTGGCGATGCCGACGCGCCATTTGACGAAGAAAGCTATGAACATTGGAAACGCTTAGGCGTTCCAGAAGCGCGCATTGCCAAGCTTCCAAAAGAAGACAACTGGTGGATTGCTGGTGAAACTGGTCCGTGTGGCCCAGATACAGAGATGTTTTACTGGATTGATGACGGCACTCCGGCACCAGAGAACTTTCAGGAAACCAAAGACGACAAGCGCTGGGTTGAAATCTGGAACGACGTATTTATGCAGTTTGAAAAGAAAGCCGATGGTACGTTGGTTCCTTTGGAAAAGCAAAATGTGGACACTGGCATGGGTCTTGACCGGGTGATTGCAGTTTTGAATGGCCACACTTCTGTTTATGATACAGAGCTCTTCCGCGGCATGTTTGAGGTGATTGGCTTGTCGCAAGATGTGCTAAGCGGGGATGAAGTCCGCAAAGCCCGTATTATTGTTGATCATGTCCGCGCTGCTGTATTTATCGCAGGTGATGGCGTGGTGCCTTCTAATAAAGAACGTGGTTATATTCTGCGACGCTTGCTTCGCCGCGCCATGGTTTACGCGCAATTGCTCAACCTGCAGGATTCATGGCTCAAAGCATTGATCGGTAAAGTCATGGAAGAGTATAACGAAGCTTATCCAGAAATGATTGCCAATAGCCAAGCAATTTTTAAAGTAATAGAGGATGAGCAATCCAAGTTTGGCAAGACTTTAGAAAAGGGTTTAAAAGAATTTGCCAAGCTGTTTGAAAAGCAAGGGCAATTATCTGGCACGGATGCTTTTAATCTTTATCAGACTTATGGGTTTCCATTGGAGCTTACCGAGGAATTAGCAGAATCTAGCGGACAGCAAGTTAATCGCGAAGAGTTTGCTGCAGAATTTAAGAAGCACCAGGATTTATCCCGCACGGCAAGTGCCGGCACGTTTAAAGGTGGCTTAGCTGACCATAGCGAAAAAGTTGTCCGGCTTCATACCGCCACTCACCTGATGCACAAGGCATTGCGCGATGTGCTTGGAGAAGAAGTTTGGCAAAAGGGCAGCAATATTACTGCCGAACGCACGCGCTTTGATTTTACTTACCCTCAAAAAATGACCCCTGAGCAAATTAAAGCAGTGGAAGATAAAGTTAATGACTGGGTAGAGCGTGATGCCGAAATGAAACAGGAGATGATGCCCTTAGAACAAGCACGCGAACTTGGCGCGATCGGGTTATTCGGAGAAAAGTACGCCGATACTGTATCTATCTATACCGCGACAGACAAAGATGGCAATGTCATTTCGCGTGAATTTTGCGGCGGTCCGCACGTTGAACATACTGGGCTAGTTGGTAAATTCAAAATAGTCAAAGAAGAAGCTGTGTCTGCCGGCGTACGCCGTATTAAGGCGACCATTGAATAAAAATTTCCAGTAAAACAAAAATGCAAATTAAATTTTACAATACGCCAGAGCCAGAAGAGTTTAAGGACATCAGTCATGATCGTCCCAACTTTTTGGATTACAAACCTGATTTTGTGCTGCTGGAAAAACTGCAGCGCAAATATTCTAGTTACAAGAAAATGATAGTAATTGGCCATGGTGGGAGTATCACGACTTTCGCTGGGCTCTATGGTGCTCTTAAAGCAAGATCTAGCAAGCAGGTGTTTTTGGTCAGCACCAATGACCCTGATGATTTATCCGAAGTTAAAAAGGAAACTAATCTTCAGGATACAATTGTGGTGGCTATCAGCAAGTCCGGCGAGACAGTAACTCAGCTTGAGGCTTTATTGCAGTTTATTGATTATCCTTTACTAATTGTTACTGGCGCAGCCGGTCCTTTAGCAGAAATTGCTCATAAGCTTAATGCCGAGACTGTCGTACATCCACCAATTGGTGGTCGGTATTCTGGTTTTACTGAAGCAACCTTGGTACCAGCAGCTTTGTGCGGTTTTGATGTAGAGAAGATTGTCCGTGGCGGCCGTGAATGGCTGGATAAATTCAATGAGACCAATCCAGCTTTCCAAGCAGCTAGCATCTTTAATCAATTGGAAGGCGTTGGGATTGCCGATGTGTTCATGCCATTTTATTCCAGCCGCCTATTTCCATTTTCAAATTTAATTGTCCAACTTTGTCATGAGAGTTTTGGAAAAGAGGGCAAGGGTCAAACTTATTTTGCTCACGAAGCTCCAGAAAGCCAGCACCACACTAACCAAAGATTCTTTGGCGGACGAAAAAACATTGCCGGATTTTTTGTAAGCAGTGCAAGTTCTCAGACAGCCTTGCAAACGCACGTTCCGGAAAATTTACAAACTGTTCCGCTCAAAGATCAGACGCTTGAGATATTGGATCAAATTCCGCTCCAGGAAGCACTACAGTACGAACGAGAAGCAACTATTGCTGATGCACAGCTGCAAAATATTCCCTTGGCAGAGTTAATTTTAGAAGAAATTTCCGAACACCATTTAGGCCAACTCATTGCTTTCTGGCAAATGTATGCGATTTACAGCTCTTTACTTCGCGCTGTGAATCCTTATGATCAGCCTCAAGTGGAGTCTAGTAAGAAGATCAGTTTCGCCAAGCGGGAGCAGTATAAAGGTGAACTCTGACCCCCATTAATATAAGCAGCAGTGCGCTGCTTTTTTTGGGGTTTGCCAGCAGCTCCGATTTTTCGTATGATAAGAAAACGAAGGCTATTTTTGCATGAAAACTATCTATTTAAATCTGGAAGACGACGTTGCTAAAACCGTAGCAAAAATCAAGGCCCAAAAAGGCGAAGAAGTCGTACTAGTTATCCCAAAAGACAGCTATCTGTTAGGCGACAGCATTAATCTGCGCTTGTTAAAAAAACAGGTTGATATGATCGGCACTAAGGTGTCGGTTTTGACCATGGATATCACTGGCAAGATGTATGCCCGCGAAGCCGGGTTTCCGCTAAAGCGGTTGCCAAAAGTATCGGCCAGTAAGTCGTTTTCGGATATTCGCACCGGCGGCGCTACCAAAATCTTTAAGCCCCAAGAAATAGACGATAATCTTGAACCAGTTGAACCTAAGCCTGCGGCTAAGAAACTTGTCCGCAAAAGCATTCCTGCGGCTGCAGCAACTGTGGCTGCTCCAAAAATTAATTCTTCCAAAGTTTACAAATCAAAAAAGCAGGTCGCAGCAGATAATTTGCCAGCTGACTGGCTGTTAGAAGATTCTGGAAAGTCCAAACAGCTTTCCGAGAACGTGTATATGCCGCCTAATAGTGGCGCGAAAGAAATGCCACGACGCCGCGCCTATTGGAAGTGGGCAGTGGGCTTCGTTACTGTCAGCATGATTGCCGTTTTGGTTTTGGTGTTGGTAGTTTTGCCTTCTGCCAGCGTTACTGTTTACGCTAAAGCACAAAATGTTTCCCGCGATGTTGAGGTGAGCATTAATAGCAATGCCTCTGGCGTGGATGCAAGCAGGTTAACTCTCCCAGCCACTGCAGTCAGTGATAGTAAAGAGGTGTCTATGTCCTTTGATGTAAATGGCAAAAAAGAGGTTGGCGCCAAGGCCCAAGGCCGAGTGGCTTTGTATAATCTTACCGGCAGTCCGCTCAATTTGCGCGCCACGACAACAGTGCTTACCGTTGGCAGCCGCTCGTATTACTTTACGGCTGACCAAAACAATATCGCAGCGCTGGAAAGCGCCAACAGCGACCAAAACGCTACCGTGGCAGATATTATTGCCGGCGAAGGCGGAGAAGATTTTAACCTTCCGGCCGGAACTAGAATGGAAATTAACAACCAAGCCTTCGGCAGTCAGCCGCAACGCTTGTATGCTAAAACAGTTACTCAGGTTGTTGGAGGTTCATCTCGCTTCATCTCCGTAATCTCTACCGAAGATGTAACTGGCGCACAAACATCTTTGATCAAGAGTGCTGTAGATGAAATCAACCGTGGCTTAGATGATAATCGCAAATTAGTAGAAGGCGCGTATGCAGTTGATCTGCAAAATTTTGTTACTGACAAACCCGAAGGTACAGAAACTACCACTTTTAACGCCAGCGCTACTGTCGTGATTAGGGGACTAGCGTTTGATGATTCAGAGTTGCGGGAAATGGTTCGGGGTCGTCTTACTCAAACCTTAGGTGATGACAAGACTCTTCAGTCGATGGAAAAAGATGTGGTGGTGAATAAAATTGGTAAGTTAGACTACGAAGCCGGGTTGATGCAGTTGTCTATTCATTATGAAAGCAAGGCGCTTCCGAGTATAGATGAAACAGCTTTAGCTTCTAGCTTGGCTGCTAAATCACAAGGTGAAGCAGAAGATATTCTCTTGGACAATCCAGATATTGAGAGGGTAGACATGAAGCTGGCCCCAAGCT
This sequence comes from uncultured Candidatus Saccharibacteria bacterium, assembly GCA_964597895.1. Classification (GTDB taxonomy): domain Bacteria; phylum Patescibacteriota; class Doudnabacteria; order UBA920; family UBA920; genus UBA920. The sequence goes on along the minus strand of CAZQZS010000004.1, from coordinate 10,775 downwards.
GGCAAAAATCCTTCCCTCGCGTTAGCTCTAAGATTCGGGTAGAAGTAGTTAAGTAGACCATTATTAGGATTATTTTCCTTGATTTTGTCAAGATTTCGGCCTATTTTTGTTGACAAAATAATATTCTGTGTTAAAATTAGGGAAATTCAGTAACCACAAGAATACCAAGAATTTGGGTAGTTCCGAACAAAATCAGACTATTGAACTAGAGGGTAAAGTCATTGAGAGTTTACCTAATACTGTTTTTCGCGTTCAATTGGACTCAGGTCAAGTCATTTTAGGACACTTATCCGGCAAGATGCGCCTTCATAGAATCCGCGTTTTACCAGGAGATAAAGTTCTCCTAGAAGTTACTCCTTATGATCTTTCCAAGGGTCGCATCACTCGAAGATTAAAATAGTTTGAATCGGCTCGCATTATGCGCAGCCGTGGAAACGGAAGTTTCCTCAATTGGAGCCTATAAGGCGCTAAGGATAAATTTTATGAAAGTTAGAGCATCTGTAAAACCTATGTGCAAAAAGTGCAAAATCGTAAAGCGATTTGGTCGTGTTTACGTTATTTGCGAGGTGCCTAAGCATAAACAGCGCCAAGGCTAACTCCTTTATATAAGGAGCGCTAGGCGTTTTTATTGTTATTAATTTTTGATCTATGGCAAGAATTGCCGGAGTAAATATTCCAACCGAAAAACGAATAGAAGCATCACTACAGTACATCTACGGTGTTGGTCCAACTTTAGCTAAGAAAGCTTTGGCTGAAACTAAAGTTAATCCCGACACTCGCACTAAAGATCTGAGCGATGCCGAGTTAGACAAGCTTCGTGAATTTATTGATAAGAACTTTAAGACCGAAGGTAACTTAAAACAGCAAGTCCTGCTCAACATTAAGCGCCTTAAGGAAATTGGTTCTTACCGCGGCAGCCGTCACAGCAAGAGTTTGCCGGTACGAGGTCAGCGCACTAAGACCAACTCTCGCACCCGTCACGGCAACGTTCGCCGCACTGCTGGATCTGGCCGTAAGAAAGCTGATAGCAAGACATAGGCCAAACTTCCAGAATCGTAGCTTCCAGTCCGGAGCAAGTCCGGACTTCTCAGCTACTTCAATCAATTTCTTCGTTATTTTCCTCGGAACCCTGTCACTGTAGCATTACTACGGCTCCAGAGTTCCTCGGAAAATGCCTTGAACTTGATTGATTCTGAAACTTTGGATTTTAATAATCAAGACAGTAATTTATTTATAATGTCAGATAAAGAATTAACAACTGAAAAAGCAGAAGCCACAGTTACCGAAACTCCGGTTGCTACTGCTGATGTTGCTGCTACAGACGCTGCTACAGACATTTCCAGCAAGATTAAGTCCAGCAAGAAAAAGAAGTCTAAGCAAAAGATTGGTAAAGGCAAGATTTTTATCAACTCTACCTACAACAACACTATTATTTCTGTAACCGATGTAAATGGTAACGTTGTCGCTTGGGGTAGCGCTGGTAAAGCTGGCTTTAAAGGCTCCAAGAAATCTACACCATATGCTGGCGGAAAGACCATGGAAGACGTATTGGCTCGCGTTAAGGATCGCGGACTGCAGGAAGTAGACATTTTTATTAAAGGTATTGGCAGCGGCCGCGAACAAGCTATTCGCGCTCTTCTCGGCGCCGGCCTGACTGTTTTGAGCATTAAGGATCGTACTCCGTCGCCACACGGTGGTGTTCGCCAAAAGAAAGTACGGAGAGTCTAATATGAGATATACAGGACCAAAAGTTAAGAGAGCGCGCCGCTTAGGCTTTGCTTTCACCGACAAAGACGCCAAGATTTTACAGAAGCGCAATTTCGCTCCTGGTCAGCACGGCCAGAACCGCGTGCGTATTTCTGAATACGGCATGCAGCTTCGCGAAAAGCAAAAAGCTAAGATCAACTACGGAGTAACAGAGCGTCAATTTTTGCGCTACTTCGAAAAGGCTTCTAGCAAACAGGGCGTAACTGGTGATGCTTTGCTAGCCATGTTGGAACTCCGCTTGGACAATGTTGTTTACCGCCTAGGTTTTGCCGCAACCCGCGCGCAGGCCCGCCAACTGGTTAACCATGGCTTCTTTGAGGTCAACGGCAAAAAAGTAGATATTCCTTCTTACGCAACCCGTCCCGGCGATGTAATTTCTGTTCGCGAGAACAAGAAGAACTCAAAGTACATGCAGACTCATAAGGAAGTTCTTAAGAACCACAAGAGTCAAGACTGGGTAGAACTAAAGGCCGCAGACTTCTCTGGAAAAGTTTTATCTAGCCCAACCCCAGAACAAATCGGCAATCTGATTGATACGCAGCTCATTGTTGAACACTACAGCCGTATTTAATTCTCAGCTTTAATCCCATTTGGGAAAGAACTTATTAATTAACTTGCCAACCACAGTTTCACGACTATTGGATAAAGTGGAAGGCAAAAAGGTGCAAACATGCAACCAATTCCATTACCTAATCATGCCAAGATCCAGCACTTGGACGGCAATCAATATGAGGTGACTCTGGAACCTTTGTACCCAGGTTACGGTGTGACAATTGCAAACGCGCTTCGTCGCGTACTGTTGTCTTCCATGCCGGGCGCAGCGGTGACTGCGGTAAAGATTAAATTTGCCGACCACGAGTTTTCCGCGATTCCTAATGTGAAGGAAGACGTGATTCAAATCATTTTGAATCTCAAACAGCTCCGCTTGCGTAGCTTCTCGCTTGAGCCAGTGCGCTTGAGCCTGAAAGCCAAGGGCGAAGGCGTGATTACCGCAGAAATGATTGAGAAAACCGATCAGGTGGAAATTGCTAACCCTGAGTTATACATTTGCACCTTGGACAGCAAGAACGCAGACCTAGATATGGAATTAATCGTAGAACAAGGCCGCGGTTACGAACCAGTGGAAGTTCGCGAGAACCAAAATCTGGAAGCCGGCATGCTCGCTGTAGATGCTATTTACACTCCAGTGCGCAGCGTGTATTATGATGTGTCCAACGTTCGCGTTGGCGGCATGACTAACTTTGATAAGCTGGTCTTGCGCATGGAAACAGACGGTACTATCACCGGCGGGGAAGCCATCGACATCGCTTCTCACATTCTTGTTGACCATTTCAGCATGATGTTCAACAGCGAAGGCGATGAACGACTTCAAATGATGCAAGAAGCTGCGACTTTGCAGGAAGCAGCTATGGCTGCCGAAGAAGAAACCGTGGCAGCTCCTACTCAACCCCAAGCAGCCGAAGGCACTCCGATTGATGACACCACTTTGTCTAACCGCGCTAAAAACGCATTGCAAAAGTCCGGCATCACTACTATTGAACAGCTTCGCACAATGACTGACGAAGACATTCACAACATTCCTGGTCTTGGCGAAAAGACTATTGCAGAAATTCTAGATTTATTAGGACGCACAGCTTAAAATACTCAATCTGTCATTCCTGGCAACCGAACAGAGTGAGGTTGGCCGGGAATCCAGAATAAGATAAGTGGATCCCCGGTTCTCGTTCCGCGATGCGGAACTCGCCCAGGGATGACATAGAATTAATTAATATTATGAGACATCGCAAGAAGAAAAAATTTGGTAAGGGTACTGATCACCGCAGAAAGCTGTTGCGCTCTTTGGCATCGTCTGCAATTTTGTACGAACGAATTGAGACCAGTTACAGTAACGCCCGCGCTGTAAAGCCTTATTTAGAAAAGCTGATCACTCGCGCTAAGGAAAACACTTTGCATAACCGCCGTCAGCTGCTCTCCAAATTGTCCCGCAATGCTACTGCCAAGGCTTTGGAAGTTTATGGACCAAAGTATGCAGAGCGCAATGGTGGCTACTTGCGTTTGACTAAGCTTAACAACCCTAAGGCTGGTGCCAGCAAAGCTGTCCTAGAATTTGTAGAATAATATGAAGACTCAAAAGATTACCATCCCAAAAGTTAATGATGTAACCCGCACTTGGTACCAAGTTGACGCCTCTGGTCAGACCATGGGTCGCGTCGCTACTCGCATTGCCAACATTTTGCGCGGCAAGCACAAGCGCTCCTTTACTCCGCACATGGATATGGGTGACTTTGTGGTCGCGGTAAATGTTGATAAGCTCAAGTTCACTGGCCGTAAGATTGAACAAAAGAAGTACTACAGTCATAGCGGTTATCTCGGCGGACTTAAGACTAAGAGCTTAAAAGACGAAATTGTTCGCAATCCAGAACAAGTTTTACGTCGCGCAGTATTTTCTATGCTTGATGAAATTAAGTTTCGCAAGAAATTAGTGTCTCGTTTGAAGCTCGTTAAGGGTGACAAGCATTCTTTTAAGATTGATAAGGAATTAAAGTAATATGGTAACTAAGAAAACTCCAGCAAAAAAAGCTCCAGCAAAGAAGGTTGCTGCAAAGAAGACTGTGGCCAAGAAAGTTGTTGCCAAAGTTAAAGTTGAGGCAGAGGCTCCTAAAGCAGTAAAGCCCGCTCACACTAAGCCAGCTTCCGGCAAGTATGTTTTTGCTACTGGCCGCCGAAAAACTGCAATTGCTAATGTCCGATTATTTGGCGGCAGCGGCGAAATGGTTGTGAATAAAAAGCCTTTGACTGACTACTTCAAAGACAAGGCCCAGCAGGAAACCGCCCTCCGTCCGTTGGCCATTACCGGTTTGGTAGGCGAGTATTATTTTACCGCTAATATTAATGGTGGTGGTCGTACTTCTCAGGTAGAAGCACTGCGTCATGGGATTGCCCAGGCCTTAGCTAGCATGTCTGATGATATGCAAAAAGTCCTCAAGAAGAATGGTTTTCTGACTCGCGATGACCGCAAGAAAGAACGAAAGAAACCCGGATTACGCGGTGCGCGCCGTTCTCCACAGTGGGCTAAGCGTTAAAATTTTTTTAGAAACCCCAGGTTTGCCTGGGGTTTTTAATTGACCTTAAATCGCCACAAATTAGCTAGCGTTTTATTGTACAGAGAACATGGAAAGCCTAATTTACAGGGTGTTGATAACTTTCACCTACAAAAAGTCATAAGGGCTATAATGAAAGTAAGGAATAATTAAATTACAAAAATGAGCATAAAACGCATTTTTGCAGCGGGGTTTTTCTCGCTTGCACTTGCAGTCTCTGGAGTTGCTTATGTGCCTCCGGTAGCTGCGGAAGATGATAGTGACTCCAATCCAGTACTGCACGAAGCTGAAGCCAAGAACACTGGCGGAACTTCTGCTAAAGAAGCTGGTGACAGTATTGTGATTGAGTTTTCGGAAACCACCAATAAGTTTGCCATTACTGCAAGCAATATTGATCAAGAATTTGAGGTCAGCAATAACCACTCAATAAAAGACGGGTCTGGAGCCCTTGGCTCTGCGTTTTGGAGTGATGACGGTGAAAAATTAACCATAATTTTTTCGGCTGGAACTTCGCTACCAACTGTAGCTGTAGGTGACAAGATCAGTTATGTTGGCGATAACATTAAGGACCTGAGCGGAAACGTAGTCACTGGATACGCGATTATTGAAGGCAGCTTTACGGCTATTGATGAAGACGAAGAAGAGTGTAAGGAAGATGATGAGGATGAAGAAGAAAACGAAGATGAGGAAGAAAATGACGAGGATGAGAATGAGGGTGAAGACGAAGATGAAGACGAAAATGAGGACGAGGTCAGTGCTTCCATCAGCGGGTCAAACTCTAATTCAAACAGCGGTTCTAACAAGTTTAAGCTCCGCTTTGAAGCAGAAGACGATGATGACGAAAAAGACGAAGATGAAGATTGTGACGACGACGGCGAAGAACACGGCAAATACCGCTGTGGTACTGGCCTGCAGAACGGCCGCCTCTATAAACTCAAGTCCGAACCAACGGTTTACTTATTGGCTGCTTGCCGGCTCAAGCCGTTCCGCGGCATCGCAGCTTTCAATTCCCGCGGTCATAAATTTAGCGAAATTCAAGTACTAGACGCCTGGCCAGCTAATATTGCGATCAGTTCTAAGCCAGCATTACCTGCTGAAGGAACTTTAGTTAAAGGCACAGACGCAACAGTTTGGTTCGTTGCCAAGAATGGCAAAAAGAAAGGCTTTACTAGCGCACAGGTATTTTTGACATTAGGATTTAAGTTTGAAGAGGTTGATCAGATCAGTGATAGCGATTTGAGCACTATCGAAACCGATACTGATTTAGTAGATAGTGAAAACGAACACCCAGACGGCGCACTGCTTAAGTGCGGTAACTCTGGAACAGTGTTCAAGGTTATCGACAATCTGCGTTTCCCATTTGCTAACTTGGAATCCTTCCAAGGTAGGGGGCACAGCTTTGACAAAATCTTAGTTATTGATTGTGGGCGCTTTGCTTATAAAGAAGGCGCGCCAATCACCCAGTAATCAGATAGGCAAAAAGATCAACTTTTACTAGTTGGTCTTTTTGTTTGGCATAATAATGCGTAATTTTTAAAAGGGTTTGCTAACTCTATAAGCTTAGAAACATTTTACACAGCGCTCGTAATATTTAATACGTAGGGGAGCAATGATAAAATGCGCTGAATTATTGCATGATTCTTAAGACGTATATTAAGACTATAAAAAGCACCCGAGCGAACGGGTGCTTTTATTTTTTCGGCCAGTAAAGTTGTCAACTCGTTTTACACAGATATATCAACAACTTTATACACAAGTTATACCCATAGCTTGAGGATAACTCCTGCCACAATTAAAGCTACCAACTGATACCCTAAATCAATCGCCACGTACTTAAATGCTTTGCCTTCCCAAAGCTTTTTTCCGTAAAGCAAAGGAGCGATAAATCCCAGCCACATCCAAAACGCTCCTTGTACTCCTCCTAAGGCTGAATTAGTTTCTGGCGATGCTACCCCAAAAGCCCATAACACATGAGCAAAGACAAAACAGGTTAGAATTGCACCAATAAACATCTGAAAGTAAGCCTGTGGGGCTGACTTTTTCATTTTTTCTTTGGAAGCGGCGTTATTGGGATCCCAGCCCATGCCTTGCATCCAAAGATTACCAAACAATGGACCGTACCAAAGAGAGCCAATGACCATAAACCCGATGGCACTTACTAGTACGGCCAGGTAGTTGATTTCTGGCATAATTTATCGATTAATTTCTTTACTTAATTATACATAATTGGGATCTTTATGGCACCAGTCTCAATATTTTGGTTATATTTGAGATCAATATTGATTGATCTACAAACAAATAAGCCTGATAATTCAATTTGCTTTTATTTTATGGGAGGTTTATAATTAATCCAGTTAAACTTGACAAAAATCTCGATTAATCTTATAATCGCCTGTTTAATTATTAATTTTAACCACGAATTAGTCGCTACTTCTTCTTAGGTGAGCAAAAGCTTGCCTGCGAGGCAGAGGCGATTGGTTCGCAAGTAATTAAGGAAATATATGACTAATTATGGTATTTCTGAGGCCAAGTCACGAGTTGGCTTCAAATCATATGTAGTTCCAAATCGCGCGCTAGGCGAAAGCAAGACTTTGCGTGGTCTTTTGCTTCGCGGCGCTATTTTTGTTTCTGCATTTAGCTTAATGTTTTCAACCTTTGCGCCGAGTCAGGTTGCTTTAGCTACGCAAAATGATAGTGAGAATAATAAGGAGAAGATTACAATTTGTCACGCCCCTCTTGGTCAAGAAGGAGACAAATACGTTAAGCAAACTGTAAGTATTAACTCTATTTTTAAAAATAATGGGCATGATGGTCATGACGAAGACATTATCCCTCCTTTTCCGTACTACGATGGTGACTTGTTAAAGAACTATGAAGGTAAGAACTGGGACGAAGAAGGACAAGCTATTTATAATGATGACTGTGGTGAAGAAAAATATATAGTCTGTTATCTAGACGATGGTAAATACAAGAAAAAAGAATTTAAGAAACTTAATAAGGCACAAGAATTTGTTAATAAAACCGAAGGTGCCTACTTATCTGATGATGGCCAATGTGGTGAAGTAGGTGGTTGTGATACAGATTTACAGACTACGAACACCAACGAAGACTGCCCAGATCCTTGTGACGAGCTCGTAGACCGATCACAGTTAGATACTGCTTTAGTAGATAATCCAGAAGCACAAACTAATATTGTTATTCCTAATCCTTGTCCGCCACAGCGTGTACCGCTTACGGTTGTAAAGTTATGGCAAGACCAACAAGGTAACAACTTACCTGCTCCACAGAATAAATCAGAAGTTACTATTTCTGTTAACGGTGTAGACTGTACCTATGATGAAGATGAACTGGAATGTGATGAGGTAATTTATGTAACTCCAGCAACTACCTTAAATGTGTCTGAAACCGGTTTACCTTCAATTTGGACTACGCACAGCGGCACCGGTAGTCAGTTACTACCACAAGATTGCACAGCGAATGGTTGTACCCATACTGTAATTAACCGTTTAGCAGAACCAGAGCCATGCGGTAACGAGTTGGTTTCTAATGGTGGGTTTGAATTACCAGAAGTAAAAAATTCTGCAAAGTGGGACATCTTCCCATCTGGCACTCCTAACATGGATTGGTTTGTGGAGTGGGTACGTACCGGTGGGAATGAGCCGGATATCGCCAATTTAGAACTTCATGAAGGTGTAAACAACTGGGCTTCTCATGGCGGCGATCAGCATACTGAGCTGGATTCTGACTGGCAAGGGCCAAATGGTCCTAGCGGAGAAGATGCTTCGGTAAAAATTTATCAAGACCTAATCACAATCCCAGGCGGAACTTACACTGTATCCCTTTGGACTTCGCCACGTCCTGGACAAGACTCCAACCAAAATCGAACCGAAGTTAAAATGGGTGGCACTGTTTTAGACACCATTATTGAGAACGGGATTGGAAAAAATCAGACTCAATGGACTTTGCACACCTATACTTTTGTAGCGAATTCTAATATTAGTCGTTTAGAAATCACTGATGTAGGTCAGGGCAACTCTTTTGGCGCGTTCGTTGACGATGTTAGTGTTAAGCAAGAATGTATTTCCGACGTAACTGTTTGTAAACAAGATAACCGACAAAACTACCTTCCTGGCTGGACAGTGATGCTAAAAGGACCAAAAGCAGCTTCAGTTAAGGTTTATCCAGACGGAAACAATTATTCTACTGCAGTATTAACCTCTGGTGATTATTATCTTGAAGCCAGCGGTACATATACTTATCGCCCAGGTAGCGAAGGTGATATTAGCGATGCAGCTTACTCCAAGCGTATTCCTTCCGATGCAAGCATTGATCCAAGCCTGTACGCAGGACCATATTTACCATGGGTAAGGGTCAATGATTTTGCAGCTCCATACACTGGTTTCTTAGGAATCCAGGTAGAGAATGCTAATTTCGATTGGGGTACCGTTTATAGCGCCAGTCATGAATACAGTGGCGTGTACAATCTTGGGGTAAACGGTGCTTTAGACTTTAGAATTTTGGATGATTATTACGGCGATAATTCCGGGTACTTAAAAGTAGAAGTTTATCCGATTTATTCTGGCGTTACCGATGAAAAAGGTTGTGTGACTTTCCAGGATGTACCTCATGGCACTTATACTTTAGATGAGATTCTGAAAGCTGGCTGGGAAAATGTGTCTGGTAAAGGACAAAAAGTAGAAATTGACCAAGCTCAAGAATATTTCACTTTAGTCAATAAGTGTGTTGGCGAAGAATGTAAGCCAAAAGATACCCAACTCCACTTCATAAAGGTTGTATGTTCTGAATATAGCGACATTCAAGGCCATGAAGCAGCTCATAAGCACGATGATACTGGTGGTTACTACACAGCTTTCTGGAACAATAACAATAACACTTTCCAACCGCGTCCACTGGTTAACGGCTACGTTAATCCAAGCGAAATCCCTGGTGAAGATGATAAAGACCGCGACTGTTATCGTGCTAAAGGTTGGCAATTTAAACTCTCCACAGATAAAAACCAAACTAAAGATGTCTTAATCATTGGTCCTACTAATGAGGACGGTGAAATTGGCGTACCGATTAAGGGCGAGGGTTCACCTCTTACTGATGCGCACCGTAAAGCATTAAAGAATGGTAATTTGTGGGTATCTGAGATCACCCAAGAAGGCTACGGTTTTGGCGCACTTCGCTGTTACGATGACGCTCTTAACGGTGATAATTTGGAATACATTAAGCTTGGGAATAATAAACCAGAGCATGTTTATTGTATTGCCTACAATGTTAAGCAAGAGTTGCCTTGTGACCCAATCGATGCCTGGGCAGCTAAAGTGGAGTTGTTTGAACAAGGAAAGCGCAAGAATGGTACTGATGTGTTGCCAGAACGAAGCGATTCTAGCAAGGCTTTAGGCGTGGCACAGAACAATGATACTGAAAATTTTGTGTCATTAGGATTTGGTGGCAATATTATATTGTCTTTCGGTGGTAAATTTGTTAATACACCAGGGGCAGACATTAAATTAGTGGAAACCAGCTATGGCGCGCCTTCTGATAGTAATTATCCAGAAAAAGTTAAAGTAGAAGTAGCCATGAATCTGGCAGGTCCTTGGACTAATCTGGGAGAATTCTTCCAGGACGAAGATATCGAAATGGGTGCAGTAAGTGAAGCCATGTATATGCGCCTCACTGATGTTTCTAACAAGAACAGCAATAAGTTCAACGGCGAAACCGATGGTTATGATGTAGATGGCGTGCGCGTTAAGTTACTTGACTGTGAAGAGCCGGAACCAAAAGTAGCTGACATTACTGTTTGTAAAGAGGATCAGTACGGTCAAAAGTTGCCTGGCTGGACAGTCATGCTAGTGGGCAGTCAAGTTGCTGATTTGTCGCTGGACTCAGCTGCCCAAAGTG
>CAZQZS010000003.1:0-118730 GCA_964597895.1 uncultured Candidatus Saccharibacteria bacterium | reverse complement strand
AGAACTTGGCCAAAGTTATATTTATGAGCTAACTTTGAAAGCTCGGAGTATCATTGAACTCAAAAAACTTGACGTAATCAATTCCCATACAAACAGACGCATCCCGCCGTGGCGGGACACTTCTCTTAAATTTTGTCGCGGATCCGGCAAGCCGGCCCGCTCCACGTTCGCGCTGGCAAAGCCAGACGCTCACTTACTAAGTTAAACTTAGTTGTATAGGCGACAATCTACAATTTCTTGTAGGTCCCGGATAGCACGCGTTCTCGCTTACGCTCGAACTTGTAGCTTCCGGGATGACAAATGCTTGCGCATTTATCATTTTGTACAACATTTCAATCACTATGCAGTTGTCAAAGGACAGGGTCTCTTTCTGTTTTAGCCGATGGAGTTTGATTGAGTTACTGGACTCTTCACGACTATTACCTAAGGGTTACTTAGGCGGACAGTAGTTTGATTGTAGTCCCTCGCTTTCGCTCGGGATCAATTCACCGCAAGCGGCTCACTGAGGAGTATAAAAAACACTCAAAGTTGCCTTTGTAGTGCTCGATTCCCTCGCTAGGCGAGGCCTTAGATAATCACCGTGGTTACATCTAAGTGGAATTGAGGTGTTGTGTCTGTTAAGCTCCTTAATTAGGATTACTATTTAATCCTCCACTATATTAGTAAGTTTTAAGCTGGTTGTCAAGTGTTTTTTAGGAATTTTCCAAACTTTTCCAAAGATATCTAGACGCCGTTGTGCGATGCGGCGACCAGTGTTTAGATATGCGGTCTAGCTGTTTTTCTGTGGGAGGAGTCTTCATTTTATAGAGCTTTTGGATGGCGTTCCTTAGGCCTAAATCGCCATTACTAAAAACATCTGGTCGTCTTAGCGTGAACATCAAAAACATTTCCGCAGTCCAACGGCCGATACCTTTTACTTTCACTAGTTCGGAAATAACTTCCTCGTTTTCAAGTCGATGCAGTAAGTTAAGTTTTAAATCGCCGCTCACTATTTTGCCAGATAAATCTTTGATGTAATTTGCTTTCTGTGCCGAGATTCCCACTTTACGAAACTTAGACAACGGCAACTTAAGAACTACCTCCGGTGGAGGAAATTTTTGCTTAGGAAATAACGAAACGAATCGGGCGAAAATTGTGTCCGCAGCTTTAACTGAAAGTTGCTGAGAAACAATTGCCTCAACGAGTGCTTCAAAATGAGTACGCGATAATTTTCGTTGCGGCTTTAACTCATGAACCTTAATTAACTCCGCCAGCTTTGCATCAACCGATTTCAAGTATTGCTGTGCTTGAGTAAAATCTTTATAAGCTGAGTTCTGCGTCGTCTTCATAAACTAGTTCAACAGGTGAATTAATAGTTTTTTGTTTCGGTAAACGTGATTTCACTATTACTTGTTTTAAAGCTTTTTCTATTGTAGTAGAGTCTATTTCTGTTTGAATGTGCTGAAGGAAATCCCACAGTACCTTTGCATCATCAAAAGCACGATGACGATTCTTAGTTTCAAAATTAAATCTACTGATTAGCTCGGTAAGATTATGACGCTTGTGTTCTTTATATAGAGCTCGGGAAAGTCGGACGGTACACAATCTGTCTGCAATAAAACCATACCCTAAACGGCGGTATTCTTCCTTAATAAAACTATAATCAAAATTCGCGTTGTGAGCTACAAAAACAGAACCTGCAAATTTAGCCAATAGTTCGTCGGCAATCTCTGCAAACATCGGTGCCTGATCTACCTGTCCTTGAGATATCCCTGTCATTTGAGTAATGAACTCTGGGATTTCTTGGCCAGGGTTAACTAACGTCTGAAATTCTTCTACCACTTCGCCGTTCTCAACTCGAAGCAGACCTACTTCTATGATGCGACTAAAAAACGGGCTGCCGCCAGTTGTTTCAACATCAATGATTGTTAAATTGCGCTCGTTTAGCATGAGAATTATTATAACAAATAACCCACACAAACACAGTATATATAGTAGTTAGTTTGCTAGCTTAATTGAAGAGTAGCAAAGCTAAACAGTAAATACATTAAATACAAAACCCCATCCCGTAATTGATACAAGGATGGGGTATAAAGCTGTTAGTTTATATTAGCCCCTCTGCTGTAGGTATGCAGATAAGGGATGGAGACAGTGTATGTAGTTTTGCCAGCGCTATCCCTTTGGTAAGCGGAGAAAGAAGAGAATGGTCTAGCGGTGCTTCCAGCAACCATATAAATTTCTGGACCATTTGGCACCCTAATAATAGTTCCTTCTGGTAAACGCACTATTGGACCGCTGGTAATAGAACTACACACTGAAGCGCTATGCTTAGTAACTTTACTAAAGTCATTACCATTCCAGGCCTGGAAGACAGCTAGTTCAGTGTAAGCTTTCTTTTGCCCGTCGCTGTAATAGTAGACGGTAGGATTACCTTCACAAGTGAAGTCAGTGTTGTTAGCCGGATTACCAGTGGAGGGCTGAGTCGGAGTAGGTTCGCTACTGCCGCCAGAATGCTGAGCCAATATATCTTTAGCCATAGTTGAGCTTACTGTGTAAGTTGATGCGGTTCCAGTGCGAGTAATAATCACTGCGCCACTTTGTGCTTGGTAGGCTTGGAGTGATGCAAGTGTATCAAACGGATGGAGACCGGTGGACATAACCAAATAAACAGTAGGGTTATTGGCAAACTTGATAGTTTGACCAGCGATTGAGTTAGGAGGCAACACCACTCCACTTGGAGTAGTTGGGCTGCTTGGTGGTCTTGGACTGCTAGACCCGCCGCCTCCGCCGCCAGAAGAGGATCCGCCTCCGCCGCCTCCGCCGCCACTTGAAGGGGCGGTAATAGTGAAGGTAGCTGAAGAGACAGAACTGTTAGTCATGCCGGATTTAGTAGCAATCGCTTTAACTGTACTTGAAATAGACACTTGGAAAGGTGTTGAATACAAAGTTGAAGAAGTAGTAGGATCACTGCCATTAGTTGTGTAGTAAATTAAAGCATCGGGAGTTGTTGAAGCAAGAGTTACAGTTTGAGCACTAGTGAAAGAACCGCCATTTGGACTAATGGTTGGAGTAGCCGCGGTAGATGGAGCGGTTACATTGCTAACAGTCACAGTATGCGCACTACTGGTAGTAGAATTACCTGCGGCATCTCGAGCGACAGCGGTTAAGGTATGCTCTCCATTACTAGCTGTAGTGGAGTTCCAAATAATGCTGTAAGGGCTAGAAGTGTCCTCTGTGCCAAGATTAGTGCCATTGAGCTTGAATTGTACTCCCACAATACCAACGTTGTCTGATGCAGTGGCAGATACCGTAACCGAAGTTCCAGACACTGTGGCACTGTTAGCTGGAGCAGTTAAGCTGACAGTTGGAGCTGTGGTGTCCCCTGCTGGATTTGAAACGCTAAACGAAATAGTTAAGTCGCTGGTATTGGCATTGCCAGCAGAGTCCTGACAACGAACATAATAGTTGTACGACTGTCCATTGGTTAAACCAGTTACTTGTGTAGAATGGCTGGTTGAACCGGTAGTAGAAAAAGTATTCGGCTTGTTAGCATAAGTTTGACCAGTGGCAGTGCCATATTTACAAGTTGCAGATTCATTGGTGGATAGAGTTAGGTTTACCTGGGTAGTACCTGCAGCCTGTGCTCCACTTGGGCTACCTGCGCTCATAGAAGGAGGGGTGGTGTCGGCTGGAGTAGAGACGCTAAAACTAATTAACAAATCACTGGTATTAGCATTGCCTGCCGTATCCTGACATCTCACTCTATAAGTATAACTGGAACCATTGGTTAACCCTGTAACTTGAGTAGAATGGCTGGTTGAGCCTGTGGTAGAGAAAGTACTTGGCTTGTTAGCATAGGTTTGATTAGTGGTAGTGCCATATTTGCAAGTCGCAGCTTCGTTGGTTGTTAAAGTTATACTGGTTGATGTAGTGCCAGCAGCTAATGCACCAGAAGGTGCGCCATTTCCCATGACCGGAGGAGTTGTGTCGGATGGAGGATTTGAAACGCTAAACGAAATAGTTAAGTCGCTGGTATTGGCATTGCCAGCAGAGTCCTGACAACGAACATAATAGTTGTACGACTGTCCATTGGTTAAACCAGTTACTTGTGTAGAATGGCTGGTTGAACCGGTAGTAGAAAAAGTATTCGGCTTGTTAGCATAAGTTTGACCAGTGGCAGTGCCATATTTACAAGTTGCAGATTCATTGGTGGATAGAGTTAGGTTTACCTGGGTAGTACCTGCAGCCTGTGCTCCACTTGGGCTACCTGCGCTCATAGAAGGAGGGGTGGTGTCGGAAGGAGGAGGGGTAGTACCGCCGCCAGTGGAAGCACCAGAAACCACATTAGCTGTCCTAGCCATCAGCTCGTCCCAGTTTACACCAGGATCAGTGCCGTCTGTGGCAGTATTTTTAAAAGGTGAGTTAGCGGCGAGCTTATAGATGCCGCCAGATACATTTTGAAAACCAAAAGCCGAGTTATTGTCAACGTAAGTTGAGGTATTAGGATGATTAGTTCGCCAATAAGCATCCAGCTGAGAAACGTTATTACGATACTGCCAAGTATTACCAAAAGCAAGATTCATGAAGGCATTACCGTAAGCTCCCCCGTTAGTTAGCTGTCCAATTAAACCTTGATCAGACCCAGCCGAAGCTACAATATTATCGTTAAAGTTAAAATTGGTAAACACTCTACCTTCGGCACATTCCAAAGTTCGACCATTGGCAATAAAAGTGTTATGAGTAATATTAACGTCTTGGCCTGGGAAATTCTGTCTCCCGGAGATGCACATGCCGATTCCGTTACCATCCATAGTTGGGCCAGCCACTAAAAACAAATTGTGCTCTAAGGTAAACCTATCCATGGCTTGGATATTTGAAGCGTAGTCAGATCCAAATAAAGATATACCGTTACCTGTATTCTTGATAATGTTGTAACGAATAATTGTGTTGTCTACTGTTGACCATGGTGCATTGCCAGCACTTCTTGGGGTAATTACAATACCATAACCAGCCTGGGCCTCGTACCAACTATTTTCAAAAATATTGTATTGTACAATGACATCTTTTGAGTTTTTTAACTCAAATAAATTCTTGACCGCCAAGTTACGGCCACGCCAAGAAAGTGGTTTAAAGAAGTGATTATGTTCAATTAAAATATTTGTTGGGACTAACCCTGGAATAATCGGGTCATCTCCGCCATACATAATATTCTCACTGGCCGCTTCAAGATAGTTGTTAAAGATAATATGATTTCCTGGGCCATTAACACTTAAAATTGCCTGAGAATCATATCCAGATTCATGAAAAGCCGAGATGTAGCTATTTCTAATTTCTGTATCTTTACTTTCAATTTTAAATCCGCGGCGGGTGGGAGAATTAGTGTGGCCGTGAACATAACTTCGATCAACAATAAAATTATGAGGTACTTCTGCCAAAGTATCTTGGTCGTCGTAGTTTGAACCAAACTCTACTAATGCAGTCACCTGGCTACTGTTTGCCGGACGAGTAATCTCTAAACCGATTAATTTGTAGTGGTGAGAAGGGGTGGCCCCAGACTCAGTATAAAACACAGGAGCATTATTTGGAGTTTGAATCTTAGGCATGTTAACAGCGTCTGCAGGACTAACCCGCTGTCCTTCCGGTGGCAGTTGAGCCAAGTTGGAGCTGCGAATAGTCACATAACCAGTGCCGGTATTCTTATATGGCAAGAAGAAGTTGCCGGTGAAGGTCGCGCCGGCTTGGACCACGATCTCATCCCCTAGTTGTGCCTGGTTGATAGCAGCCTGCAAATCACCACCAGCATTAACAATAATCGTATTAGCAGCTTGACTAGTTACTGGATCAAGATTGGTAAAAAGCTGATTACTGCCCCGAAGCCAAAACACGGTCCCAATGGCCGCGGGTATAATTAAAAGCAAAACTACAATCAGTAGCTTGCGTTTTAAATTACTAGTAGAAGAGATATGATCCTCTACTTTGGGCTCTACTTGATGCCCTGGATCTTGATTCATTCTTATTTAATTTTAATTTTTGTTTTTGTTTCAATGGTATTTTTTGGAGGAAAATACACGAAAAACCTTAATATGTAATCTAATTATAGCAAAAAATATACTGAAAGTCAAGAAAAAAGACCTGCTATGAACAGGTCTTTTGGTTATTGTATAATCTTATCTATAATCCCGTACTTTTTTGCTTCATCAGGGACCATAAAATAATCCCGGTCCGTGTCTTGCTCAATTTTTTTGAGTGGCTGACCAGTATGCTTGGCCATAATTTCATTAATCTGGTTCTTGATGCGCAACATTTCGCGGGCCTGAATCTCTACATCTTTCTGCTGGCCTTCCACGCCACCCATCACTTGATGAATCATGATACGCGCGTTTGGCAGAGCAAAACGCTTACCCTTGGCTCCGGATGAAAGCAAAACTGCTGCTGCGCTTGCCGCCTGGCCAACACAAATCGTAGCTACATCAGCTTTAACGTGCTGCATGGTGTCATACATGGCCATGGCCGAAGTTACACTGCCGCCGGGGGAATTAATATAAATTTTAATGTCTTCCTTGCTATTTTCAGCATCTAAAAACAATAACTGTGCAATTAAAGTATTGGCAACTGCATCATCAATAGGTTCTCCTAAAAAGATAATACGCTCCTTAAGCAAGCGGCTGTAAATATCGTAAGCACGCTCACCCATCGGAGTTTTATCGATAACCATTGGAACTAATGGCATGTCGTCTAAATTGTCTCCGAGCTTATGGTGTGAACCCTTGGTTCACCCCTAACGCTCTTCGCCAATTTCTCCTCTTACATTCACGCTTAACCTCACTATCGCTCGGCCCAAGTGTGAATGTGGGTTAATTAATAGTTATTCTTAGTCAGTTGTAGCTTCGGTTTCGGAGACTGCAACTTCTTCTTCGTTTGATTCAACAGCGTCATTTGCTGGTTCAACTTCACCTTCTTCTACGTCTTCAGCTGGCACTTCGTCACTGGCAACAGCTTCGCTACTGCCGCCTTCGGAAGCGATATCTATTTTCCAGCCTGTTAAACGAGCGGCTAAGCGTACGTTCTGTCCAGACTTGCCAATGGCCAAAGACAATTGATCTTCCAGTACACCAACCTGTGCCGACTGTTCTTCGGGATTAGGCTGAACATTCAAAATCTTAGCTGGAGATAATGCGTTGGCAATAAACTTTACTGGATCTTCGCTCCATTCAATAATATCAATTTTTTCGCCGCCGAGCTCTGCCATCACAGTTTGTACGCGAGTGCCTTTTTGGCCCACACAAGCGCCGATCGGGTCAATACCTTCCTGGTTAGAAGACACCGCAATTTTTGAACGGCTACCGGCTTCACGAGCAACTGACTTAATCTCTACAGTACCGTTAAAGATTTCTGGGACTTCCAGCTCAAACAGCTTGCGGACCATATCTGGATGACTGCGAGATAGGGTAATCTTTGGCCCTTTGGAGGTTGGTTCAACGTGCAAAAGCAAAACCTTTAAGCGCTGGCCGACATTATACTTTTCGCTGCGGATTTGCTCGGAAGGGAAAAGAATTCCAACTGCCTTGCCTAGATCCACCAACACAGTGTCGCCTTCAACACGCTGAACAATTCCATTGATAAGAGTGCGTTCTTTGGCCTTAAAGTCAGAGAATTGCATGTTGCGTTCTGCTTCGCGTAGTTTTTGAATAATTACTTGCTTGGCAGTTTGAGCGGCAATGCGGCCAAACTCCATATTTCCAGTCGGAGTGATTTCTTTGCGCACGACCTCGCCGGCCTTAACACCTTTTTGCCAGCTCTGGGCTTCGTCTACGCTGATTTCTTTCTGCTGGTCTTCAATTTCTTCTTGTGCGATTGGCACCACGGTTTTTTCATCAAAAATCTTGGCAGATAAATCTTCTGGGTTAAATTCTACAATAACGTTCTGGTCTTTGTCGCCGTAATCCTTACGAAAAGCGGCAGCTAAAGAAGCTTCAATCATTGCGATGATTTCTTCACGGGAAATACCTTTTTCCTCAGCAATCTGAGCCAAGGCTTGTTCTAGTTGTTCATTCATATGTACTTTGGAGGTGAAAACCCAGAAGGGGTTTTCCCCTTCCAACGATTCGCTTCGCGAATCTGCCTCCCCTTTCCGAATGTCTCCTCACCACTGGGAAACCCAGATGGCTCGGAACTATTCTCTATTTAATTGTTGGCTGTTATAGATTAAATAAAAAGCGAGCCAGAGCTCACCAATGTCTAAAGTTCAACAGCATTTGTAATTATTTTACTATATTTTACGAATTTGTCAAGATTTCCTGTTTTTGCCAACTGGGCTGTCCGGGCAAGAAGGATTGCGCAAACATCTATTCTAAATTGAAAAGACTGAAACTCTGAATGATTGCTTGTAAACCATTGGCAGCTTCGGATTAAGCGATGGCGCTTAAAACTGGTAATGTTTTCCTCGGGTAACCCAAACTTGGTAGAGATTCTCGTCTTTACCTCAATAAATACCAGCAGCTTTTTTCGGACAGCGATAAGGTCAATTTCGCCCAGTCTTTTTCCGTAAGGGTTAAACGAATTTCTGACCAATATCTTAAAACCTGCTCGCTCATATAATCGGGCGGCGTAAGACTCGCCCCAGTTACCAAGCTCAGATTGAGTTAACATACACTGAGCTTAACCTGAACGCTTCAATTCCAAATTAAGAAAAAATAAAAAAACGGCCGAAGCCGTTTTATTTTAGCTGCAGATATTTATCTTTTTGCTTTTGCTTAATGTAAGCGGCGTGGTCTTGAGAGTACTGGGTAAAGAAATAGCGGATGGGCTTTATTAAGAACGCTAATCCAGTCAATGCAACCAATAACGCAGCAGTTCGGGTTCCTAATGCGGTAACAAATTGGCTCCGCAACAAGAACCAAAGCATCTCCAGTAATCCAATCGTAATGAATACCGAGCTGATGCGCCCCAACGCTGGCTTAAGCAGATGATTTTTACTGACCAACCGATAGACCAGAACAATAATGCCGACTACTAGCAAGGCGACGCCAAACCAGAGGATAATTTTATCTGCCATGCTCACGCCTTTAAAGCGATCAATGCCGAACCAAAACTGCGAGGAGAACACCAACGACCAATCAATAGGATTAAACATAAATATATAGTGGTTAAATTACTACTCTATTACCCCTGAAGGAAACCCAGGCATCGCCTGGGTTGAACTGAAGCCTGGAGTCTCGCGAAAGCGAGACGGAAGAGGTAAAAGACATTAAACATTTTATTTTGATTGGACCAAAATAAAATGTTTGAGGCCCGTTAGGGCTGCGGCGAAGCCGTTAATGTCTATTTTATAGTTTTGTATGGGGTTTGGCAAGGCTACTGCTTCTCAAAAATCATGGCGTAATGATAGAGGTCGGCATCCAAATCTTTAATATGCTTGAAACCGGATGATTCTAGTTCAGTGCGAATCTCCTTTTCTGAAACGCGCTTTTCCATGGCTGGACCAAACGGACTGGTCTCGGCTTTCCAATCAACAACCAGCAGTCGTCCGCCGGTCTTTAATAAAGAATAGGCATTTCTGATCACCCCGGTTCGATCTTTAACTTCATGAACTATACTTGCCATAATCACGGCATCTTCACCGCCTGCTGGTAAGCCGCTGAAGGGCTTTTCTAAATCAGCTTTATATACTTCTACATTATGAAGATTGTTTTGCAGACTGATAGATTTGGTCGCAGTCAGTTTGGTGTCCTGAACATCCACGCCTGCAACACGCCCAGTATTACCGACAATCTTCGCCGCAGCCATGGTATAAAAGCCACTACCACAGCCAAGATCAGTGACTTTATCACCTGGTTTAAGGCCAAACTGGCCGATAATTTTTTGTGGGTTTACGAATTTCATAACACACTTTGGAGGGGAAAACCCAGAAGGGGTTTTCCCCTTCCAACGTCGCTTCGCTCCTGCCTCCCCTTTCCAATGTTTCCTCGCCGCTGGGAAACCCAAACGGCTCGGATTCTAAATATTTATTTCTTTTTGCAGGCGTTCCATTTTGATAACTTTATTACCATCCAACTCTACTAATAGAGCGTTGACGATAGCCGGACCTTCTTCTGGAACTTCAAGTTTGAATTTGGCTTGATTTAGATATACAGCCAAAGAATTTTCTGGCTTTACGCCAAGTACAGAATCTTTGGCGCCGGTCATACCGAGATCGGTTTGGTAGGCTGTGCCTTTTGGCATAATTTTTGTATCTGCGGTCGGAATATGCGTGTGAGTGCCGTACATAATTGTGGCGCGGCCATCAACGTGCCAAGCAAAGGCATTCTTTTCGCTGGTTGCTTCAGCGTGCAAATCTACTATGATTATATCATCTTTTTGAGCTTCGGCTTGATAAATTTGATCAAAGGCAAAGAAAGGATTGCCGATACTGCCGCGATACTGCTTATCAAAAAACACCTGACCCCCTAGATTAATAACCAAATACTGCTGATTGCTTTTAGAGAAACGATAAAAACCTTGGCCCGGAACATGAGAAACCTCATCGGACAAAGTTGAGTAATTAGCCGGCCGCACAATGTTATGAAATTTCTCAAAGCACTCCTCAGCACGAGGACCGCTGTCAAAAACATGGTTACCAGAAGTAAAAGCATCAAATCCTAAATCCAGCATATCCTGAATATGAGGCTCAATTATACCCTTACCATGAGTAAGATTCTCTACATTACCGATAATTACATCAGGCTGATGTTCTGTTTGCCACAAAGGCAAAACCTGGGCAAGCGCAGCTCGCCCAGGTCGTCCCATAATATCTCCAATTAGTAAAACTTTTGACATTAATTACTTTCTAACGCGCGTATTCAATCACGCGGTAATCGCGAATAACGTGGACGCGGATTTCTCCAGGAAACTTGAGTTCTGTTTCTAGGCGGTTGGCGATATCACGAGCCAGTTTCTGGCAAGCGTAATCGTCCAATTGAGTCGGGGTAACAAACACGCGCAGTTCGCGACCACCTTGAATGGCGTAAGTTTTTTCTACGCCTTCAAACGAGTTGGCAATCGCTTCTAAGTCACCGAGTCTCTTTACATAAGCCTCAAAGGAGTCTTTGCGAGCCCCTGGGCGACCACCTGAAATTCCATCTGCAGCATCCACGATCATCGCTTCTATAGATAGAGGTGCGCGATGGGTAGCGTGCTCTGCTACATCAGTGTCATGGTGATGCGATTCAATGGCTTCTATAACTTTATCGTCCAAACCAAACTTCTCGGCAATACGACGGCCGATTTCTACGTGTGTGCCTTCCATATCTTGGTCCAAAGCTTTGCCGATATCGTGCAGCAGGGCACCCTGCTTTACAATCTGCTCATCAGCGCCAAGCTGCTGCGCAATCAATGCCGCAATTTTGGCCATCTCTACGGAATGAAGCAGAATGTTTTGCCCGTAGGAAGTTCGGAACATCAGTCGTCCTACCAAATGAACTAACTTCGGAGGGAAGGTAGTGATACCAAGTTCGTAAACAGCGTCTTCACCAGCCTGTTTAATCTTCTCGTTCACTTCGGCTTTGCTCTTTTCGTAAGCTTCTTCAATACGAGCTGGATGAATACGTCCATCTTGCAATAATTTTTCTAAAGTCAGCTTGGCGATATAGCGGCGAATTGAGTTGAAACCAGAAATCACAACCGTATCAGGGCTGTCATCAATCAAAATTTCTACGCCCATCAGTTGTTCAAAGGCGCGGATATTACGTCCTTCTTTACCAATGATACGGCCTTTCATTTCTTCATTTGGAATCACTACAGTTGTGGTGGTATTCTCCGCAGTCACCTCTGTAGCGATCCGCTCAATGGCCTGGGCGACAATCTTTCGCGCTTCTTTTTCGGCGTTTTCGTGCGCTTTTGCAAGCAACTTGCGATGCAAGCCCAGCATTTCCTCGCTAATTTGGCGCTCAGTGTTGTCTAGCAAAACCTGTTTTGCCTCATCCTTAGTCATTCCAGCAATTTTCTCTAAGTTAGCCAACTGCTTGGCACGCAACTCTTTGACTTCTTCTTGCTGCTTAGAGAGTTCAGATTGCCTGGCTTCCAGCTCCGCAGTCTTCTTTTCTAAATTATTAGATTTGGTATCTAAATCCTTTTCACGACGATCAATGCGATCTTCAAAGCGAACAATCTGTGCGCGGAAATCAGCCTCAGCCTTTTTAGCCTGGTCTGTAATTTCCAAAGCTTGGGCCTTAGCCTCAATCAATAATTCTTTTTCCCTGTTTTTAGCGTCCTCAAGAATCTTTTCGGCGCGCGCTTCCGCATTGCCGACTTTCTTGCTCATGAGTTGTTGGCGGCCGATATAGCCAATGACCGCACCAACTACGAGGCCGCCCAATATATAGGCAAATAACATAAAAACCTTTCAAGATTGAAAGACTCGGGCTGCCATTATTCGTTATATACTACAAAATCGGCCTTATAGTAAGACGATTTTTTGAATTTCTAGTTGGAAATCTCGGTGAGCGTAACCGTTAAATCCGAGAGTTTTTGCTAAAGAAAAGGTAGATAAACGCATAATTTTACAGCCGATGCTTTCTGATCAGTAATTGATAAATTATTTTCTGTGCTTAATATACCACTTTTGTAAACTCAGAGTCAAATATCCATCTTAGTTGATTCTTGGCTGTAAAGCCGATAAACTACAAAGGTAAATCATTAATTTTTGAACCATATGAACGAAACAATTGAGATGCAAGATTTTGAATTTGCCCCCAAGGTAGGGCAAGCAGCTCCGGTCTTTGAAGACCTGCAATCTTACCATAAAGGCGAATTCCACAAAGTCTCCTTGTCTGACTATAAAGGCAAGTGGCTAGTACTCTTCTTTTATCCACGCGACTTTACCTTTATTTGCCCGACCGAAATAGAAGAATTCGGCAAAATGTATCCAGACTTCCAAGCTAAGGACTGCGAAATCCTTGGAGCCAGCACAGACAGCGAATACGCACATAAGGCTTGGTACGAAACCGACGCCCGCCTCAAAGGGGTGGAATACCCAATTGTAGCCGATACTACTCAAGAACTGGCTGACATGTACGGCGTATTAGATGTAGACGGCAGTGCCCAGCGAGGAACTTTTGTCATAGATCCTGACGGCATGCTTCGCTTTATGCTCGTCTCTGCAGACTCAGTAGGCCGTAATATTAAGGAAACTTTGCGCGTCGTTGAAGCTCTTCAAACTGGTGAAAAGTGCCCAGTAAATTGGGAGAATGGCGGCAAAACTCTCGGAAAAGCGTAGGAGGCTTCCATATTTGGCCAATTTCTGTGCGAGCGTGATGTTCGGGCAGAGCCCGGGCAAGTGCATAACGCCAAGTCTGCCACTCGCTCAAATCTGAAAGCCCTGAAACATTAAACTAATAGTTATGTACGAAGCAAAACAATTTGAATCCATAAATGGTGTAAATGGTCTTTCAGGAAAGTTGATGAAAGAGCATTACAAACTGTACGAAGGCTACGTAAAGAAAGCCAACGAAATCGAGGAGAAGTTAAAAACCGTAGACCTAGCTTCAGCAAACGCAACTCAATCCGATTTACGTTCACTAAAACTCGGTTACTCATTTGCGGTAAACGCTATTAAAAGTCACGAGCTTTACTTTGGAAACCTCTCCGGGAATGGTAGTATGCCTCAAGGCTGGGTAGGTTCTAAGATTGCAGACACTTTTGGGTCTTACGAAAACTGGCTAGCAGATATGAAAGCTACAGGAATCGCGGCACGCGGCTGGGTCTGGCTAGCGTTTGATTGGCAAACTGGCAGCATTTTCAACTATTTAGGAGATGCTCATGATGCCTTTCCGATTTGGCACGCAACCCCTTTGGTAGCCATGGATGTTTATGAGCACGCCTATATGATGGACTACGGCGTGGCTCGTGCCGATTACATTGACGCCTTCTTTAGAAACCTCAATTGGGAAGATGTTGAAAACTTTGCTGTCAAACTGTACATGGACAAGTGGAATTCTAATCCTGCAGAATAATAAAAACTCCCTCAGTGTAGAGGGAGTTTTGTTACCAAGTGGATAGGGAGGCTTGATAACCCTGTGCAGTGTAATGCCACCCTCCTGGGCCGCCATTATTGCACAGTGTAATTCCGGTATTATGCCAGTGCCATTTATAAGTATGTTGGGTACAACGTAGTGGATGTGAGGTATCTTCCAAATTGGCAATTAGAGTGTAATACTGTTTGCCGCTGTCAGTCGTTCCAACCCATCCGTAGGCATATCCGTAACTGGTGCTGCCACCCCACGGCACAGCATTATTTCGCAACGGATCAACGGGAATTTTTTTGATATATGGTTCCAAGGCTGTCTGCAAATTCTGCCAACCATACGTACTATCACTATAGGCTGAAGACCAAAATTGATCTGGGGGGCTAGGGTAACTGCCATTATCTTGGTAATAAAGTTCTATAGCTGTAGCTAAAGTCTTTAAATCCGCGATGCGCTTAGTGTCCCGAGCCTTTACTCTTGAATTAGCAGTGGCCAACATTACCGCTGAAGCTAAAAACGCAAAAATAGAAATTACCACCAGTAATTCAATTAAGGTAAAGCCTTTTTGATTTTGGTTTCTCGCACAAGCCATTTTACTAATTATACCAAATCTAAACCCCGCAACTCTGCGGGGTAAAGTGGTTAGTTTATTTGGTCTTGGTAGACTTTTTATTCTTGGATTGAGCAGTCGCGGATTTGGTAGAATTTTTGCGAGTACGTGGAGCATTATCGCGCAACTTACGAACGTAGTATAGCTTGCTCTTTCGCACCACATCATCTTTGACAACTTCTATTTTAGCGATATTCGGGGAGTGCAGCGGGTAAATACGTTCTACACCGACGCCACTAGAAATCTTGCGAACCATAAAAGTTGCGTTAGCGCCGTTACCACCTTTGCGAGCGATTACTAAGCCTTCAAAAATCTGAATACGTTCCTTGCCACCTTCCTTGATACGGTTGTGAACCTTAACGGTGTTACCAACGCGGAAGGCTGGTACATCTTGAAGCTGTTCGGCTTTTAAATTCTTTACAATTGGCATAGTTATAATAAATTAGCTTTCTGGCTTTTTAGTTCTTCTAAAAGTGATTTTAGATCAGCTGGCAGAGAGCTATCTGCTTCGATCCAAGACTCATCCGGTAATTGCACTTCAATCTTTCTAGCGTGCAAAAATTGTCTAGGAAAGCCCAATTTCATGGCTTTCTTACCGCCGTACAGCTCATCGCCTACCAGCGGATTCCCTTGAGAAGAAAAATGAACGCGTATCTGGTGCGTTCTACCTGTGTGTAATTTTACAACAACTAGGCTGTATTCGTCAACCCCATCGGTTAGCACCTCACTGACCTTATATTCGGTTAACGCGGTCTTTTCTTGAACCATATCTGCCTGATTGGCTGTATATTTGCGGAAATCCTTCTTGCTTTTACCTAATGGCTGGTCAAACACGCCCTGCGACTTCCCCAATCGCCCGCATACCAAAGCAATATATTCTTTTTTGACTTTGCGGTCAGAAAAAGCATCTTTAAGATGCTCATACATCTCTTGAGTTAGGGCAATCATCATCACACCACTTGTGTCCTTATCCAAGCGATGGACGATGCCGCTGCGTCCTTCTTCACCCACTAAATGGATATCTTTGAAATGATACAGCAAAGCTTGGGCCAGAGAGTCCCCTTTAAACCCAGCGCCAGGATGCACTACCAAACCTGCCGGTTTATCTATAATTAACAAGCCGTGGTTATTGTACAGAGTCTTGAGCGGAATATTTTTTGGCTCCAACCCATCGGCCGCCACGCTTGGGCGATAACTTATCTCGTTGCCTTGGCGAACTGCAAAATGAGGCTGAGTAATTGTGTCGCCATTAACTTTCACCAAACCTGCTTCTATATCGCGCTGAATATGACTACGCGATACATCGCTCAGCTGCTCTGCTAAATATTTATCCAAGCGGGTTTTTAAAGCTTCTACTATGTACTTCATTTGATTAAATCTGGCCGACGCTTTTTGGTGCGCTTCTGGCTTTCTTCTTTGCGCCACTTTTCTACATTAGCGTGATGGCCTGTTAACAGCACTTTGGGTACGCGCAATTTTTTGCCGGCGATTTCCAAAATTTCTGGCTTGGTGTACTGAGGATACTCCAACATGCCATCAGAAAAACTTTCCTTATCGGCCGACTCATGCTTGCCAAGCACGCCCGGTACCAAGCGCAAGACAGCTTCGCTGATTACCAACGCGGGCAACTCGCCGCCCATCAATACATAATCACCTACGGAAATTTCTTCGTCCACAAACTTGCGCACGCGTTCATCAAAACCTTCATAACGGCCAGAGACAAAAATTAAGTGATCATACTTCGCAAGTCGTTTAGCATGCGCTTGAGTGAAAGGCTTGCCTTGCGGATCCAGCAAAATGACTCTAGCTTTTTTCTTACCACGAGTTTTTTGAATAGCTTTAATGACCACATCCGGCCGAAGCACCATTCCAAGTCCGCCACCGTAGGGGCGATCGTCAACGGTTTTTCTGGCATCAACCCCGAATTTTCTTAAATCCACGGCTAAAAACTTCACTAAACGGCGTTTAATGGCTCTTGCGATAATCCCAAATCCGGTATATTGCTCAATGAAGTCCGGAAACAGGGTGATTATGGAAATTTGGAATGGTTTTTTCATACCTCTTTATTATACATAAAACCCGCAACTCTAGATTTGCGGGTTTTAGTTTTAAACAAATTATAGCTTGAAGTCGTCCATGTCAGCCTGCATATCTTCGTTGGAAGCAGCAGGAGCTTCTTCGCGATGTTCGCGACGAGGACCACGGTGAGAACCTTCTGGTTCGTAAATCTTCAAGTTTACGCGGGCTTTGTGCTTAGCACCGACAACGCGCAATAAAGTGCGGAGTGCTTTTGCAGTCTGACCCATGCGGCCGATAACTTGACCCATATCATTTGGGTTGATGTGCAAAGTAATCAAAACGCCCATTTCATCAACGCTGCGTTCAGTCTTTACATCATCAGGATTATCAACCAGCGCCTTTACAACATATTCTACAAACGCTTGGTCTTGTTCTTCTGGCATATTCGTAAATTTCTGCGATAGGTATTTCTGGCTTTCGACCGGAGCCTCTATTGCCTTGCAAGAATAACAAATTATCCGCATGCTGTCAAAATAAAACAGAGCGGCCTAGACAAGCAGCTCTGTTTGCAAATTGACTATCGTGGAATTTCGGTACGATTTGGAACCGCTGCACCGATAATGAATGATGTTGGCGGTGAATTAACTAACAAGGATGTTTCAGTGGCTTGCAGTAAGGCATAATTGGTAAACCAGTGTAGAGAGCTGGCTGGTCCGCCAGGATTACTAATAGTAGCACGGACCAAAATGCTACAACTGGTGTCTGGATCAGTGGCAGGCATATTGCCAATTGTATAAGGTCCAGCGCCAGAGCCTGTGGCGCAATTATCTTCGGAGTTCACGAATTGAACATTCTCCAAATTTAGATCTTGAGCCAAAGTTTCGGTCACTGTCACGTTAGTAAGACCAATACTGCCAGAGTTAATCACGCAGATTTCAAAATAAACCTGGTCCCCGCTCTCAAAAATCTGGTCAACCGGCAAGCTAAAGGCTCCGCTAGCCCCGCTACAACGATCAAAAGTAGGCGTGCTGGTGCCTGCCCCAACAATCTTTTTATAAGAACCGTTAAAACTGGCCGAACACTCTAAGACTTGTATAGGTGAGGTTTCTTCCATGGTTGATTCGGCTGCCCCGTAAACAGCAGTCACGCCATAAACATACAAGTCAGTGGTATTTAAAGTTGGGTCCGCAGCCAAGGAGTTAATATAAGTATACTCATATGTTCCAGCAACGTAGGTAACATTGGCAATTGGCGCGCCATAGCTACCACCAGACACCTTTCGGTAAATATTGAAGCTAGTAGGAGTGGCTCCAGAATCAATTGTCCAATAAACGCTGATCTGGCCGCACACATTGTTGAACGCCGCTAGATCGGTCGGAGACTGCAGTACCAAAGGCGGATTGACGTGCAAAGTGTAGGTGTCATTCTTTGGAGCAGGGCTACCCGAGGCGCTAGTGGCCGTAATAGTAAAGATATGATCGCCCACTGACAACAAGCCAGAGTTGATGTTTATTGTAGTGTCAGTGCCATAGGGAGTGGACTGAGTAGCATTCACCAAACTCACAATAGACGGAATGGTGCCGGCCGGTACACAACTGCCGCCGCCGGACGGACAAATGCTGGCTACCGAAATAGTAACATCAGAGTTAAAGCCTTGTTCTGGACTATAGACATCCGCATAAGTAGAGGTGCTGGCGCCTTGATTAACAGTGTCTTCAAATGGAATCACATCAAAGCGGTAATCAGGGTTTGCATTAACGGTGATAGTTAAATTATCTACCAACGGCGTAGTACCGCTTACGCCAGAACAAGTCAAAGTAAAGGTCGTGGTTTGAGTAAGATTGCCAGTTAGCATCGGAGATGCCTGTGATTGGTTGAGAGGCACGGAACCCAAGTCCGGCAAGCTAGGATTATTGTCGCTAATAGTGCAGCTGGTCGTAAAGTTGGTGTCCCAGTGCAAATAGCCATTTTCGCCGTAATCAACCGTACATGACTGGCGATTAGGTGTGAGGCCCTGCTTGCAGTACAAATCACCGGTAGGATTTTGAGGTACAGAGGACACTTGCACATCATCGAAACCAGAACCGCCTGGTCCAGTACAGCTAATCTCAAAAGTGTAAGCAGTATTAAATTCTAAACCGCTTACTGCTTGACTGCCGCCGCTAGCCGAAACACTACCAGCCCAAGCCGGAGTAACAGTGTTTGGATCAGGTAGAGTGGTTGCAGTACAGCTGGATGCATTACTCACTGTCCAAGTAATGGTGCCAGAAGTTTGGTTACCAGTCAGCACCACAGGTCCAGGAGAACCATTAAAATAGATTTCAACTTGTGGTACAGTGTTCTGCACAGTCAAATTCACTGAACACAGCACCGGTTGATTAACGCCATCATCCCCAGTAAAGGTAAGCACATAGGTTTGGTTGGGAGTTAGGCTGGCTGTTGGCACGACCGCGATTTCGGTATAGCTGTTTTTGTCGCTCAGCACTAAAGGACTAGTCAGCATGCTGGCCCCGGCAGGGTTGCTGGCCATGGTCACATTAACATCCAAAGTAGCCCCAAGGGCAGTGATTGTATAATAAGCATCATCACCAATCGTAACTGTTTGATTGGCGCCACAACTCATAGCCCAAGCTGCCCCTACAGTCACGTTAATGCGGGCAATAGTGTTGGCGTTGCCAGGAGCTGTTTCATCGCCAAAGAGCTCATTAGTTTCAGTATTAACCATTTGAAACTGCAATTCATAACTGCCATTCACTAAACCGGTGACCGTTAAATCAAACTCAGCAGTATTGTTTTGGAGCACATCAACTGGCTGGTCTTGGCTGCTATAAGCAGCGGTATACCCAACCACAGTATTCGTATCAACTGTACATTCCAAATAAGCCTGCGCAGTCTTTATGCCTAGCAAAGCATGAGCAAATTTCTCAAACTTAGAGGGTCCGCGATCGCTGACAATCGGGGGTTCCAATGGTGGGCCTTCGCCACCGCCTCCGCCACCGCCTGGCTCATCAGGAATTTCCACGCAGATTTCCAAGTAAACAGGGGCACTTACATATTGGCTCACCACAGTCCGCTGATAAGCAAGGTCGCCACCAGTGGTTTGTACAGCAGCGCCATGAGAATCAATGCGGCGCAATTTAAATTTTGTTGAAGAATACACTGTAGTTTGGGTACAGCTTTGACCTAAACCAGTTGGCTCCCAGTCCGTACAATAATTAGTGCCTTGGTTAGTGGTACTGCTTACAACCTGGTCAGAAATCCACGGCCTGGCACTGGACGCGCCAACATCGGGGATGTTTTCCATGATAATGTTGGCATCTACTGCTACATTAGGAGACAGCGCGCTAGGAGTTTGCGGTATGGTAGTAGAAGTATAATCGGCGTTATACGAGTAATTGAGCTGGGGCTCTAAAGCAATGCGGGCCGAAGTAAATCCCCCGCTAGACGAAGTGGAAAAGCCAGAAGCTCCCCCTCCGGCCGAAGCCCAAGGGGTGTACTGCATGGCTCCCCAGCCGGCACTGACACCAGCTCTGAGGTCTACGATGCGCACGCCTGGATCAGGGTTGGTACGGGTTTGATAGTAAATCCACACGCAGTCGGCGTCTTCAATATTGGCCGACGCGAACCCGGTAGCCACACCGCCGCCTTGAGTAGCCCAAGGTGTCCAGGCGATACTGCCTTGATCGCGGGTGCAGCCTGACTCACTTTCGGCGAGTCTTACACCTAACCGGAAATCGCTAGTATACATTGAGCCGCCAGAGATGGAAGTATCACCAGCACTCATTAAAATCTGCACGCAATCAGGATCTTTAGCGTTAGAATCTGTCACATAGGCCTGGCTCTGCCCGCTGGGAGGTGTGTAGCTGGCTGCGGCTGAGTAAGCTTGCTGGGCGCTACAGCCCAAATCGCGCACGGACAATTGAAAAGCACTAGGGCCACCTTGGGCGGCATGCGCCTCTGGAACACTCAATGCCTGCTTAATCCCATCGCCTAACCGCTCGCTACTGGCCGACGCAGTCAAAGCGGGAGTTATCACCGGTACAACCGAACTAACCAACAGGCTAAAAGAGGCAAGGACAAAAATAATGGACGTTGATTTTCTCATATGGTTGTTAATTTTGTTTTTGTAAGGTGGTTAAAGTAATCTCAACTGTCTTCTGGCCAGTATCTGGATTTTGCGAAGCAGTGATTCGCACCCGGCTATCGCCTAATTTAAGCACAGCTAAGGCCAAATTATTGCTTTGACGGGACAAAGATTCAATTAGCAGCCAATTTTTGCTCTCAAAATATTCCACATAATCAGCGGTTACAGCGCCCAGGTCTTTTTGGGTCGTAGTTATAATCGTGGCCTGCTGACCGCCTTCACTGGTTTTGGCTTCGTAATTTTGCAAAAGAGTGCTGCCAGGTTCGGTATATAAATCAGCCGGAAACAGCTGACTGAAGCCTTGTTCTGGTTCGGTCTTTTCTATTTTAAACTCTGAGTTTGACTGCTGATTGGGCAATAAATCTTTTTGGCCAAATTTAAAGTACGTGGCTGCTGCCGCAGCTGCGAGTATGAGCACAATCGCAAAGCCTAACAGTTTTTTATTCATTTTTGATTTTGTTTCTTGGCTAAACTAAAACTAGCCTAGCCCAAAATGTAATTTGTTACATTAAGTATAGCATAGATTTCCAGTTTTTGCAACTCAATAAAAAAACAGTAGGCTGGGCCTACTGTTATTGCGTTAAGGTCACCTTGGCTAAAAGGCCACCCGACGCTGATGTGCCGTAAAAATCAATCCGCAGTCCATACTGCGGCTCCACCCAGGCCTGACCGGGCTGGCAAGGAGCATCAGACGGAGACGGATTACTGCCGCAATCCAGAATTAAGGGCTGGCTTTGCCAAGGGATCATATCCGCATTGCCCTTACGCACTACCATGCTACTACCCCAAAACCTTTCATCAGAGGTATAGTCATTGTACGGCGGTCGATACGGACTGAACTCCAAGAACCTATATTCGGATGACAAGACACCGTTACTGTCTCGCAACTGAATCAGCACCCCTTTGGGAGTTTTACCCCAGCTGTCGGCTGGCTGAATGCGCACCCACTGACCTTGCGGACCAGTTGGACCGCTAATCGTGGTTAAACGGCCATTAAACCAGCCCATCATTAGGCGGACGTAGATGTTTGGCCCTGCCAATTCATCATTCCCCATAATGTCAGCAGGATCAAACACGGTATAGATCGTGCCATTAGTGGAAAGCACGCCCGAATGGTTTAAGCCTAAATTGTGGCCAAGTTCATGAGCGGCAATGAGTAAAATTTTAGTCGGTACAGTACTGCGAAGAGGTAACCAAATTCTACCAAAGTAAGATTGGTCACCCTTTGGTCCAACCGTAGCAGTGCCGCCAGTAGTGTCGTTATGGGGAGGAAAAACAAACACCAAAGACTTGCTGTCCAGGTTCACTCCAACTGTGGTCGTAAGATAATTAATCACCCAGTTGGAACACTCATTGTAAATGCGGCTTTGCTCAGCACAATAAGCTTTGGTGAATGGGATCGTTAGCACCTGGGGATAGACTTCGCCCTGAATGCCAAAGACGCCAACTTTCTTTTCCCAAAACTTTTTGAGCGAGACGCTCTGCCAGTCGCTACCAAAAAAGTTTTCGGCTAGTTCAGCCGGCTGTTTTTCTGGCACGTCAAAGTCTGAGAACCGAAACCGAACAACGTATACACCTCTGGTGTAATGCGTTGGCGGCGGTGTGGTAAGAAAATTTTGACCAGACAGCCAAAATTTTTGCGGCTCTATATCCCACTCATAGACTCCAACCGGTAATGTTGGCTGGTTATCCCAGAGCTGTTTAGAGGACTGAGGTGAATCCAAAGCTACAATACTGCTGGCGGTCAAAGACGACTCTTGGATAACCCCAGTGATTTGCACCTTGCGATGCAGCCACGGCTGCCAATCCTTGCTGTTCCCAGCTAGATTCACCCCCGTAAAATCTGCTAACCGCAAACTGTAAGTTTCGGTTGAACCTTTGTCATGATGGGTAATTGCGAGTTCTACCACACCAATCCAAGATTGCTCAACCATCCGACGCTGCTGGCCTTTTTGAGCCACAGCCAACTCCGGCACTGCAACAAGCAACGCCATGATTATGATGATTATTCGGCACATAAGCCCTCCTACTGTTTTTGAAAGTTCCGTAACAAGCAGAAGCTTGTCCTGACGCTTGCATTATAACCCAGTTTCTAACAAAAATCTGGGGTTTTGTCAAGATTAAAATCCGCCCAAGGGCGGATTTGTTTATACTTTTACTTGACTTGGTTATGGCCGAGTTTCCGAAAAGATCAACGATACCGTAGTGGTTTGTTTGACTGGATTTGGGTCAATGCGTACCATCAATGATTGATAGCCCTTGGTGGCACGAAGCAATTTTTGGCTAGTGCCATTATTTTGCACACTAATATCCCAATTATTTTGCTGCATATACCCCAAATATTTGCTGTAGTTTTCGGATGCACTAAGCCGTGATTCAAAGCGGCGGTTAGCCTGCAAATCTCCATCATCTGCTGTTAGGCTAGAGTTTTCTAAAATCTCTACATCAGCCTCTAATGGGATATCTGCTGGAAACAGTGGTGGTAACTGACTATCGGTAACCATAACCTTTTGGTAGGGTAGATCTGATTCAGGCTGGGTTACAGCAGACTGATCAGCATTACGCTTTTTTGACTCATTAGCCAATAACAGCGCTACGTAAAGCAATGCAAACAGGGCTGCGACTAAAACTATCAACTTAAAGGCCTGATCCATGGTTACGCCAGAGTCGGCCGAGTTTGGATTAGTTTTGATTGGTGGCATATTTGTTTTGATTTCTTCCGCCGGGCGGATTAGCTGAACACAACCTCATTATACACTAAAAACAAAAGAATTGCCTGTTGGCAATTCTTTTTAAGTTATTCAGCTTTTGGTTCTTCAGCTGGAGTTTCGCTAGATGCTTCTTCGGGAACTGGTTCTGAAGCAGGAGCTTCTGCTGTTGCTTCTGCTTCTGGAGAGGCTTCTGCTGTTGCTTCTGCTGGAGCTGCTTCAGAGGCTGGTTCTTCGGCAGGGACTTCTTTCTTTGGAATTGCGAATGCGCGCTTTTTGTCTGCTTTGATCAGTTCTTTAGTCACAAATAGATTGTGAACTGTATCAGATAATGCAACGTGCTGTTCGTTCATCCAATAGTTGAGGCGTTCCTGATCGCGGATAGTTAGCTCTTTGGTATGCGGGTTATAAGCGCCCAAGACTTCAACAAATTGCTTTTGGTTAGCTGCTGTCTTCTTAGCTAACACCAATTTGTATTGAGGGGTGTTACGTTTTCCGCCGCGTTGTAATCGGATTATTAACATTCAAATAAATCTTTAAATTATGCTTCTGGCCTTTGGGAGTTGACGGACTCTGGGCCTGAAAAGTAAAAAAGGACCTCCATAGTCTACCACCAGAAGTCCTTTTGGTCAAGCCTAAGAATTATGCTATTTAGCGTAGGCAGTAGCCTGGTCCATCTTAATGGAGAGCAGCTGGGATACACCGTCATCACCCATTGTAACGCCGTAGAGAATGTTGGCTTGCGCCATTGTTTCTCGGTTGTGAGTGATGGTAATAAACTGTGTGGTGTCTGCTAGCCTGCCCAAAATTTGACCAAAACGTATGGTATTAGCCTCATCTAACGCTGCGTCAACTTCATCTAAAACCACAAATGGAGATGGGAAGCAAGTTAAGAGACTGCAGAGTAAAGCAATAGAGGTGAGCGAACGCTCCCCTCCGGACAAGGATTGAATGGAGGACAGTTTTTTGCCCGGTGGAGTAGCTTTGATATCTACTCCTGATACAGCCAAAGAATCTTTTTCGTATTTAGCTACGATCTTTTCTTCTGGACGAATGGTCTGATCTTGATCTTCCTGCGCTTCTTTATCTAACTCGGCTTCCGCTTCGGTGCGATTATCGCTAGCCTTCACAAGAGCTAAGTACGCACGGCCGCCATTAAACAAAATTCTAAAGTACTGCTCAAACTGAGTATTAACTTTTTGAAAAGCAGAATTAAATTTTGTTTTAATATGCTCATCTAACTCATCCATAACAGCGCGCAAATCATTCATGCTCTTATGCAAATCCGTGACTTGGTGTTCTAGATTTGTATATCGGCTTTCGGTTTCGTGATACTCCTGAATAGTGAGCTCATCAACGCCGCCCACTAATTCCAGCTGATGCTTGAGTTTGCTAATTTTGCTTTCCAGCCCTTCCGTTTCTGCCTTAATGGGTTGGGCCTGTATCTTGTCCAGCATCTCGCTGCCCAGATTAGCCACGATTTCGGAAACAATCATCTGCGATTGCGTTTCAAGCTTGGCCTTTTCTACTTCCACCTTAGTTACCTGATCGCGAATCCTACCGAGTTCATCCTGCTGCTTCCGGAACATTTTGTCTTCTTCGGCAATGGCGGCCTTCCAGGAACTTTCCGCCGCATAAAAGGATTGCAGCTGCCCTTCTAGCTCAACGATGCTTTTAGTAATTTCTGCAACTTTCTCTTGAACTTTATTCTCTTCAGACGCTAGCTCAGCAACATAATTGTCGCTGCTGCCCGCAGTTGCTTTTTTTAACTCTAAATCTATTTGCAGCTTGTCGTTCTGCAGACTGGCTAACTGCCCGTTCAAAAAATCCAAACTTAATTCGGCTTTGGAAACAGCCATAGCCAAATTAGTTTGCTCGGCCAGCAACCGGTCTTTTTGCTCGGTTAACTCACCAAGCTGCAACTGCAGCTTACGGTTGTAATCTGGGTGCTTGGCTGCTTCGATCGCTGTGTTCTTAAACTTCTGCCAAGCTGTTAGCACTGCACTGGTCGCATTGCGAATCTGTCCAATATCGGCAGTATCTTCAATAATTCTTTCGAATTGGGTAAAAGTATTATCCAAAGCAGTCATCTGCTCTTCTATTAAGTCCCAGTCGCTTCCAGCAGGATTGCTAATGGCAGCGTACAATTCGGTTAACTGAGCATTCACGGCAGACAGAGTTTTGTCTGTACTAAGTTTTTGCTCCGCAGCTTCAATTAACTTTTTTTGGGCAGACTTTAACTGGGTTTCCACTTCCACCAGCTTCTGGTTCAAAGCATGACTGTCTACCTGCAGAGAAGCGCTATCGCCACTGCCAGACTTTTGGCTTTGCATTTTCCCACGAATCATACTGGCCTGTTCTAGCAAAACGTTTTTTTCGGACTGTTTAGACTGGAGCTGCTCTTGCACGCGCTTGTATTGAGACAGTTGTTGCTCGTTGTCTTTCTCGTGCTGCTCAATTTTAGACAAATGAGCGTTCATGGTTGCTTCAATCTGCTGTTTTTGATTTTGGTAAATATCCAGTTCTTGATTAAGCGACCTGATGCTGTGCGCGAACTGCCACCACTGACTACCAAAATATTCCCTTTGAAACGCCTTTAGATCAACTTCCAAAGCTTCGCGCGCCTCCATGCGCTTAGCCTGCCGACGCAAACTTTTAACACGCGGCTCTAGTTCGCGGAGCAAGTCTTCGGCGCGCATTAAATTCTGCGCCGTTTGCTCTAAACGCCTTAAGGTGCGTTCTCGTTTAAGATAGTAAGTCTTAACGCCGCTGGCTTCGTCAATTAAATTCTTGATTTCTGAAGGGCCGGCCAAAATCATTTGATCAATAGTGCCCTGGCCAATAACTGTATAGCGCGAGGTGCCGATATTGCTCTTTAAAACTAAATCAATGATATCTAATAGGCGAACCTTGCTGCCATTGAGTAAATATTCACTTTCGCCGCTGCGGGTAATACGGCGACCAATGGCAACCTCCGAAGCGTCAACCGGAATTTTATGGTCGCGATTATCAAAAGTGGCGATAACTTCGGCAACACCAGAGCGTCCGCGTTTGTCTGAACCCGCAAAGATAACATCCTCGCTCTTTTTGCCGCGCATAAGCTTGGCACTCTGCTCACCTAAAACCCAACGCAAACAGTCTGCTGCGTTGGATTTACCGCTTCCATTCGGTCCAACAATGGCTGTAATGCCCGGGCCGAACTCCATAATGGTTTTTTTGGCAAAAGATTTAAAACCTTGTATTTCTAAGCGTTTGAGGTACATAACTCTTGTAATTATACCATGTCAAAGGGACTCTTTGACTAAATCTGAGGTCCCAGATAGCCAGTCGCTTTGCAATAGCAAAGCTTCCTGTCTTCCGGGATAACAAAACCACTTCCTAAGAAGTGGTTTTGTTAATTTGCTTTTTGTTTGGTTACTCGGAGATCGATCTTGTATTTACATTATCAGTGCTGCATATGTCGGTCAACAAGACTTATCCCCACAAATGCAATTTTACACTTTCAGATTATGCAAAGCATTCTCTGCTGCGGCAATTTCACCTTCTTGCTTTGAAGGACCTTGTCCTCGGCCCAGTTCTTTTTCTCCCATGAAACAAGCCACGACAAAAATCTTGTCATGATCTGGTCCGCTTTCAGAAATTACACCGTAAGTCGGGGTGATTCCCCACTTCTCTTGAACAATTTCCTGCAATTTACTCTTTGGATCTAGATAAGACCCTCCAGTGATAATCTGCGGTAGTTCAACCAAAATTTCTTTTTCTACAAATGTACGGGTTGGCTCATAGCCAAGGTCCAAATACATAGCGCCAATCAAAGCTTCAATGGTGTTTGCGAGAATTACTTGGCGCGCCCGGCCGGTATCCTTCGCTTCTCCACGCGACATTAATAGATGCTTTTCCAATCCAATTCGTTTAGCGATTGTTGATAGAATTTTATAGTTAACTAGGGCGCTCCTAAAGTTAGTAAGCTCACCTTCTGGGTGGTCATAATTCCGATAAAGATGGTCGGTGGCGATAAGTTCTAAAACTGCATCGCCCAAAAACTCTAAGCGTTCGTTGTGCGGCAGCTCAAAACCGCGATGTTCGTTTAAATATGAGCGGTGCGTAAACGCAGAAACATACAGCGACATATCCTGAGGCTCTGCCCCGATGATGGTCGCGATCTCTTTAGCTGAGATCATATTACTTCCTTGCTCAAGAATCATGAATCGCGAATCACTATTCAATATTTGTGATTCCCACTTCTCGATGCTTGATGATTAATTGTTTTCTGGTGGACGATAGAGGATTCGAACCTCTGACCCTTCCCACGTCAAGGGAATGCTCTACCACTGAGCTAATCGTCCTTTGAATCTGCATCATTCTATAATATTTTTTGACTTCTGTCTATGGATTGCCGCAAAGGAACGCCAAGGCTCGGCGCTGCTAACTTAATATTTTCTTCAGGTTTAGACGATTTTTGGGCTTTTACGACCTGATCAAACCATAAAATCATTACCACGTTGAACCAAATATTGTTTAACAGTAACCAAAATAAAAACAGAACACTCGCTGCAATAGCCACCACGGTTTGCCAAGCAGCCAAAGCCGGCAGTGGTAATAAATATTCTGGCGGATTGCTTAACAATGCTGGCAGCTGCCATAACACTGTTCCTGCCACCGCTACTGAGACTAAAAACACTGCAGTCGCTAATATGGTAATGCTGGCAATGGATCTAAACTTCATGCTGATTAAGTCCGCTGCCAGAACTGCTGCTTTAACCAAAGACTGTCCATGCCAAAAAATAAACAGTACTGTTAATAAGTTCCACCAAGAAACTAATACTAGTGCAGTCAGCACGGAAACAATCATGAGAATAGATTTAAGCAAACTGTATTCGCTATGAAGAGAATAGAAGTGAAAGCTGCCAAGGACTAGGGCTGTTACCGCTGCGGTAACCATGCTCGCGCCCACAGTATGCAGCCAAATAGTTTTTTTCTGCCAGAGGTATTTCGCAATAGCAATATCTTTTATTTGATTACATAAAGGACAAACATGCTCAACAGTACTGTGTATGCTCCGATGAGCAAGTCCTAAAAACATAAGCTTGCAGAAATTTACGATAATGAAGGCCATGGCCACGGCGACAATTAAACAGAGGATCATTAACAACGTATTTGGGGAATTTAATCTGTCACCTATCACGCCCACCAAGCTTGTTTCTGACAACCACTGCGTAGCGTACCATGTGTGTAAGTTAAAAGCAGAGGCTAAAAATATGCCAAATAGCCACAAACTTTTCCGACCAACTGTAATTCTGGTTGCCTGTTGTAAGATTTGAAGTTTTGTCATATGAAATTAAAGCCAGCCCATTTGGGCTGGCTAAAATTAGGCAGCTGCAGCGTCAGCTGCATCTGGAAACTCTGGTTCAGTTTTCTTTTGATTAGGAATGATTTCTGCCACAATCGCGTCAAACTGGTCTTTTTCTAAAGTCTCTTCGGCAATTAAGCGTTCAGCGATAGTATCAAGGTAACTGCGGTACTTCACCATCACCTCTGTAGCACGAGCCTCAGCTTCCTGCATGATACGACGAACTTCATTATCAATTTGCTGAGCAGTCGCTTCACTGTAGTTACGTTGTTCGCCGATATCTCGGCCTAAGAAAACATTCTCATGACTCTCTCCGAGCACAACAGGTCCGACTGCATCGCTCATTCCAAACTGAGTAATGAGCTTACGGGCCCAACCTGTAGCTTTCTTTAGGTCGTTACTTGCTCCAGTTGTTAGCTCACCAAAAAATAACTTTTCCGCTGCATAACCTCCTAACGAGGTCGCAATCTGATCCAGGTAGCTTTGCTTGGTGTGAAGGTGCTTATCTTCGG
This sequence comes from uncultured Candidatus Saccharibacteria bacterium, assembly GCA_964597895.1. GTDB lineage: Bacteria > Patescibacteriota > Doudnabacteria > UBA920 > UBA920 > UBA920. The sequence goes on along the minus strand of CAZQZS010000003.1, from coordinate 89,408 downwards.
TTGGCAAAGATAAAGTGTAACCTCCGGCTCGGCCACGAGATAAAATGGTTACTTTATGAACAGGGTCTGCCTCAGCCAAAACTGTTCCGACTAAAGCGTGTCCGCCTTCATGATATGCGGTAATCTTCTTTTCTTTGTCAGAAAGAATATGACTCTTACGAGCTGGCCCAAGAAGGACTTTTTCGATAGCTTCTTTTAATTCATCAGTGGAGATTTCTTTTTTATTCAATCGCGCTGCTAAAATTGCGCCCTCGTTGATTACGTTAGCCAAATCCGCACCGGACAAACCAGGTGTGCGTTCAGCAACAGTTCGCAGATCAACGCCTTTAGCAATCGGCTTGTTCTTTGAATGCACCTTTAGAATGGCTTCGCGGTCATCAATATCTGGCAAATCCAGAATCACTTGGCGGTCAAAACGGCCGGGCCGGAGCAAAGCTGGATCCAAAACATCTGGGCGGTTGGTTGCGGCAATCACAATGACGTTTGTTTCGGTTTCAAATCCGTCCATCTCTACTAAAATTTGGTTCAAAGTCTGTTCTCGTTCGTCATGACCACCGCCTAGCCCTGCTCCGCGCTGGCGACCAACTGCGTCAATTTCATCTATAAAGACAATACAAGGAGCGTTGCGCTTGGCTTTTTTAAACAAATCACGCACACGGCTGGCGCCTACACCCACAAACATTTCCACGAACTCGGAACCACTAATATGGAAGAATGGTACGTTAGCTTCCCCGGCAACTGCGCGAGCCAGCAAAGTCTTACCAACACCCGGACTACCTAGCAGCAAAACACCTTTTGGAATTTTGGCACCAAGCGCCAGAAACTTTTGAGGAAATTTTAAGAATTCTACAATTTCCTGCAATTCTTCCTTAGCTTCTTTGGCGCCGGCAACATCAGCAAACCGAACTTTATTCTTCATATCATCGTTAAGTTTGACGCTGCTCTGTCCGAAAGTTAAGGCGCGGTTATTAGAGCCTTGCACCTGGCGCATCAAAAAATAAATAAACAAAGCAATCAGCAAGAACGGAATCAAAAACGGCAAAATTGTTCCGGCTAAGACTGTAGCAAAGCTGGTATTCTTGAATTCAACTTTGACTTTAGAAATTTGGTCACTGCTGACGCCGCTATCAATAAAGTATTGAGGGATTTCAGTGTTACCACCCACGGTGGCCTTAAGCTTCGTCGCGCTATCTTTTACTTCTGCAGTCAAACTGCCAGGAGCAACTAATAGACTATTAATTTTTTCTTCTTTTATCAGAGTGGTTACTTCGGATAACGGTACTTCACGCACATCATCTTCCTTAATGAAAGAAGCTATCAGCACTGAAATTACTAAAAATCCGATAAGTACCAAGATAATATTTTTGATAATCTTTCCCATAAAAATTCTTAATTACTAAGCTAATATAGCACAATTTCTATCCTTAACGTGAATCTACTTAGGATAATAAATAGCCATTTAGCTACCCGTTTGTCCGGGAGCGCTCTCAACCGCCTTTCGCCAGCCTAACAGCTGGCTATGGCGGTCTGGCGCTAGCTTACTCCCTCCAAACAGGTAGCAGAATAGAAATTCAAATTTTATTAAATTGGTGGGCAAGGAGGGACTCGAACCCTCAATCCATTCGGAACTAGTTCCTAAGACTAGCGCGTATACCAATTCCGCCACTTGCCCAAAAAAATAAAAGTAACCACTACTGGTTACTTATTATACTGAATATCTTTAGATTATTCAAACCTAAGTTCCTGACCCTTGAATTAAGAAATTAGTCACAATTTGAACTATCAAAAATGAAAGGATGACAATTGCCAAGCCGATTAAGGCATTAACCAAGGTTTTACGACCACTCAAGGCACGGGCATCATTACCGGCAGCGGTCATATAATAGTAGCCACCGATAATTATGAAGATTACTGCGATAATACCTGCCAAGTAGAGCAGAATAGAAATAATGCTGACAGCTAATTGACCGATAGAACCAGAACCGGCAATCCCGCCGCTATTGGCAAATGGGTTTGCTGGGATACATAGTGGGCCTTTTTGTATACAGCTTCCACCAGACGGCTGTGGTGTAGGTGTGGGTGTTGGCGTCGGTGTAGGGTTCGGTGTTGGCGTAGGTGTAGGCGTTGGATTAGGATTCGGGTTCGGGTTCGGTGTTGGTGGTGGTGTAGGAGAAGTAGGGGCAGGCCTAATCACCGTCAAAGTACCTTGCGAACAAGTTAATGTTCCGGAAGTATCACCCAAAGGAGTCGGAGCAATAACATTAAAAGACGGGCTAGTTACAACACATAGTTGCGAAAAGTTGCCAGCTACAGAACGTAGCGTGTACTCTACTGGACAGTCCCCTGAACTTGGCACTCGATAAATTTGCCCGGTTACATCATCTTGGCAGACAGCAGTGGTGGTTCGTCCAGCCTGAGCATCTACCACAGTGGGCATTACTGACAAAACTCCAAAAGCTACTGTTAATGTAATTATGAAAATTTTAAAATTTTTCATACACAGCTTACGTGACTATAAATCTATAAACTATCTGGACGATGAGATAAGCCAAAACTACTAAGACTAGACCAATTAATGCATTCACTAAAGTTTTACGACCATCAGCAGCCCTGGAATCATTGCCAGCAGCTGTTATATAGTAAAACCCGCCAATGATGATAAAGACGATTGCAATGATACCGGCCAAATAAAGAGCCCATTCCAAGATTGTCTTTACCAGCGATCCGACATCATCTACCCCGTCACCTTGCGCTCGGCCGGAAGGGAAAGCAGTCTTTATGTCTTCTAAGCCTCCCTGGACTCGGTCGCCTCCACTTGTGGGACTTTGAGCAGCGACAGCTAACGGCATAACTAAACTCATCACGCCTATTGCAGCGCCAACTAAAGATTTTGAAAGCAATTTATTCATAAGTTTCCAAATAATTCCGGAGGGAAAATTTACGAGAAATTTTACCCCCGGAATTATCCCGCATAAGTTGATGCGGGATAAGCTTAGCTTCCAAAAATACCGCCGCCGCTACCGCCAGCTACAAAGTTGTAAACAATTTGTACGACGATGAACGACAGAACAATAATCACAATACCGATTAAGGCGTTGAAAATTGCAGTACGTCCAGCTTTAGCGGACTCTTCGTTACCGCCAGCAAGGATGTAACGGAAACCACCGTAAATCAAGAAGATAACCGCCAAGATAAAGGCAATACCCAGAGCCCATTCCGCAACCGTTTTGAATAGGTCAGCAATATTGGTTTCACCACAACGGAATCCTTCTGGACACTCAATATCGTCTACTTGCTGTGGCTGAGCACTAGCGTAATTTGGGACCAATGCTACAACCGGCATCAAAGCTACGCCTAAAGCGGCAATGGCCAAGGCAACTGTTTGCCAGGAGAGAGTTAATGTTTGTTTCAATATTCTCACCACCTTTCTGCTTGCGCTGGTAAGCGCTGTCGCAAATGTGCGAGTTAGTTTAGAAAATCCACAAAATGTGGGAAATTCAATAAGTTTATTATACTACACAAACCGATATTCTAGAAAATCTTGTTGTCAACAATAAGATTAATTATAGCCCCAACAATAAGAGTCGCTAATACCGCCAAGACAACCCCAGCAATCGTCCAAATCATCGTTGACTTCGCTTTTTTGAGCTGAGCTTCGTTATCGCGAGCGGTCATGTACAAGTAGCCGGCATAAATTAGTGAAATCACCGCGACAATACCAATGATGTAGTACATCCAATACGTAAGTTTTGAATAAATCGTGCCGACATCGCAATAGGCAGGCAATGCCGCAGCATTGCCGCCGCCATTGCTGTTAATCAAAGTTCTAAGCCTTTCACACTCTGCAGACTGGCTAGAGGTTTGCGCACCTACTGATAAAGGTACAGTCAGCAAACTAGAAAATAAAATTGTGGCAAACAAAAATTTTAGAGTGAAATTTTTCATATTAACTAATAATGGACTGAATAATTGCGACAATGGTCAACGACAGCAGCGTTACTATCAACCCACCCACGGCATAGATCAAAGTTTTCTTACCCTGCTTTACCCGGTCTTCATTGCCCGCGGAGGTTACCATCATAAATCCACCTAGGATAATAAAGAGAACGGCGATGCTGGCTGCCAAAAACAGAAGGATGTTGATTATTCTTACTACGATAGCCTCGGGGCGAGTTACATCACTATTGAGCGGATTAAACAAAGCTTCGCCAATCGGCCTGTCAAAATCAGTTTTGTTGTCATACTTTGGCGGGGTACCAGTGCCGCCTGATTGACCACCTGTATCACCACCTGTACCATCGGCTTTTTTGGTGGTAAAAGTATATTCTGAACTAGTAGTTGAAGCTGTGTCTTTATTAGGGCTGCTTCGAACAATATACTTGTACTTAGTGTCAGCTTTAAGTCCACTCAGATTCAAATAATGATTATCAACATTGTTAAAAGTTGTACCGGCTTTAAAATTAGGCTTGTTATTGGCTGAATCCAGGGTTTCGGTTGCCAAACCGTAAACAATCTCTGAATTAGAGGGTGACTTGGTTTTCCAGCAGATTCTCGCAGTAGTGTTACCTAGCTCGCAAACTTTAACCTCAGTTGGGGTATAGTCATTGCTTTCTTGAGCTAAAACAAAGCCAAAAGTTCCCATCCAAGTTATCGCCCCTAGCAAAATGTAAATCAATTTGTTCATTACCCTAAGACTTGCTGAATAATGTTAACTAATGCGAAAGCGCCGATAGAAACGACTAGTCCTATGATTGCCCAAAGCAATGTGCTCTTGGCCTGAGTCACCCGTTTTTCGTTTCCGCCATTAAAGACCAACAAAATCCCAGCGTAGATGATAATTATTGCGGCGACTAATGCCAGGATTCCCAGCAGCCAAAGTATAATTCTGGAAATCACACCTACGAGATCGCCGCTGGAGGAATTATTAGTGATGCTAATGTTGCCGTCCCACTTAAAGGGCTCTCTTGGGGCAGGTGTTGGGGTTGGGGTTGGGGTTGGGGTTGGTGGCGCATCTGACTCAGCTACTGACAAGGTAGCGACTAATCCTATAGTAGCCCCTGTCGGGTCTACAGGATTCAACGTCACGGTGTAATTTTGGCCAGCTGGCTCTTTTGGGTATGTGCATTTAAACGAGCTAATACTTGCACCCCAATCAGTGGTACCGCCCGAAGGACCGCCACAACTAACTTTAAAGTTCTTCAACTCAGGATCACCGTCTTTGGGAGTATACGTAAAAGTGAAAGTCTTAGAAAAATTGCCGGGATTGGCAGCCCCAGGGTCGGTCGTAGCCTTAAAGTTGGTAATGCGGCTAACCTTAGTGCTGTCTTGCGCTAATGCAGCCGGCGCAAAAACTCCAAGTGTAATATAGATACTCACCAGTATTACCACCACTGTCTGCCATTTCACCAGCACTTTATTTATAAGCTTCTCCATAAATTAATCTACTTTGTACTATTGATGTACTGCTTTGGATTGGTAAGAATTAGTCCGCCGTTTTTAAGGCCAAGACTTAACGAGCCGGCAAACAACGAGTTAACTAAGACAAAAGCTAGACCGACCAAGAACAACCCAATAACTGCTCCGATTAACCGTTTTTTTGCGGCAGTGTACCACTCTTCTCCCCGGGACATTGTCATCTGAACGCCCGCAATTACGATAAACAACAAGGCTACCAAACCGGCAACAGAAATCAGATAATTAATAATCATGACCAGTGCGATAAACAAGTGATCAATAGTGCATGGCTCATCCGCCCTATCGCCGCAGATTACGAAACCACCCTGACCCTGATCAGTAATCACTTCTTGAGTAGTTGAAGGTAGTGGAGGGTTATTATTTGATGTCTGCGCCAATACCTCCATTGAATAAGTTGATGACGCAACCAATCCTGCAACCAACACAACGACAGCTGCTAATCCTAAAAGCAGCGGTGTATACTTTGTTTTAAATTTCTTTCCAAAAATAATCATAACTAAAATATTTGCTGTCTTACTATTGCACCGGCCCCGGTCTGCGCTCTAGATAAAGCTTGCTGTACAGTCTGTCCGCCGCGCAAAATCGCATTCACAACCTCGGTAAATAGAGCGTCATACTTTGGCTCATCGTACTTTGGGAAAGATTTTGCTGTTAGGTTAGCGTGAGCGAATACGCCAATTTCTAAATCAGAAGTTTGAAGTGAAATTAAATCGCGACGGCTTGAAGGCTGTTTGTCTTTGGCATAGTACGCATCTAAAGCTTGCTTGCTCGTAGCGAATTTTAGGAAATCCCAAGCAGCAGCCTGAACAGCTTTTGATGATTGCTTGCTCACCACCTCAGCAAAATAATTTGCATAATTTACACTTGGCCGGCTTAAATCATACTGCGGAACATTCGTTACGTCATAATTTAGGTTGGGGGCCTTGGCATTAATTTGCTCCCTAGTGTAACTGTAGCCATAAAGGTAAGCAGCTCGACCGTTGGCGAAAGCGTCTATGGAATAATCACTCTCGGCATTCCAGTTATAGTTTTCTTTTAATGGGTTGGCGAAGGAGGTGTAAAAATCCACTCCTAAGACCCCTGGGTTAACACTTTGGCCATTCACCTGAACATTATTGGCAAACTGAGGAGTTCTCCCATCACTGCTCCATGGCATAGCGCCAGCCTGAAGCATCAAAAGATACATAATATCTTGGGCACGATTTACATTGGATACATCACCCATGGCAACGCCGCTACGGGTAAAATACCCAGTAGAGTCTTGAGTTGTAATTCGTCGCACGTCGCGAGCTAGCTGATCCCAAGTCTTCGGAGGAGTTGCGATACCAGCCGTGCCCATGATGTCTTTATTATAGTAGAGCGCCAATGAATCAACCCACATCGCAGTACCATAGATCTTGTTATCGCGAATCAAATCATTTGCCACCACATCAACAAACTGCTCGCGATAATCGCGAATAGTGTACAGACCCTCTGGCGCTTCGGTAATCTTGTCTAAATACTGCGGCAGCCATGTGTTATTTATAGAAAAGATGTCGGGGCCATTACCGGCAGCAAGAGCGTTGAGTAAATCACTTTCGTAATTTTCAATATTCTTTTTAGTGTACTCAATGGTTACATGGGGATTAGCCTTTTCGTATGCGGAGATAATGACATTCATTTTGTCTGTATCAACAAATGGTTTCCAAATTTTGATTGTAACTTCTCCTTTAGCTGGAGTAGAACCACCGCAACCGGCGGAAAGCATCACTAAAGACACTGCAGCTATGCCCAATGTGATTTTTCTAAACATTGTTTTTTTGTTTTGTGACATTTTTGTATCTTAAACTTTTAAATTCTTGAGGTAAGAAGCAAATTCATCATGCAAGTCATCATGTTTTAAACCAAACTCGACTACAGCCTTCAAATATTCCAGCTTATTGCCGCAGTCATAATACTTACCGTTATTAATCTCTACTGCAAAGCAATCCTTGTTCTGCTCCAGCAGCACATTGATGGCATCTACATACACCAGCTCGCCTGGAGTATTTTTTTGCTCATGCCGTTTCATCGCTTCTTCCAGCGCAGGAAAAAAATCTGGGGAAAGCAGCAGTCCCGACACCACTGCGCAATGCTCAGTCAACAGGGCTTGCCCAGGCTTTTCTATTAGCTGCTCAACTTTTAAAGCACCTTCACCAACGTTTGTACCCGCAGCATAACCGTAGCGTTTATAATCTTCATCGCTTGTTGCGCTAATCCCAGCTAAAATTGCACTGCCGCCCAACTGTTCGTACCTCTCTACCAGTTGCTGACTACGGGTAGGTGTGGCTTCAAATACATCATCCCCCCATAGCACCAAAAAGGGCTCATCTCCTATAATCTGCCGAGCATTCCAAATGGGAGTCGCATTACCAAGTGGGCCCTTTTGCCGAACGTAATAAAAATTGGCCAAATTGGCAATCTTACGAATCTCTTCCAAAAGTTCATATTTTTGGGCTTCTTCTAACCTCTTTTCTAACTCAAACGGATAATCAAAATGGTCTTCTATATTACGTTTATGCCAGCCTGTCACCAGAATGATGTCCTCAATCCCAGCAGAGACTGCGTCTTCTACCACATACTGAATAATCGGCTTGTCTACCAATGGCAGCATCTCTTTTGGCTGGGCCTTAGTTGCAGGCAGGAATCTGGTTCCAAATCCTGCAACAGGAATAACCGCTTTACGAACTTTCTTGCTCATATAGCGGTATTATATCACATTTATTACACTAATTATTCACTCGATACTGCAAACTCTCAGCAAGATGTGGTAATTGAATGTTTGGTGACTTATCTAAATCGGCAATCGTTCTGGCAACTTTTAGCAACCGGTTGATGCTTCGTCCAGATAATTGATAACGATCACTGGCCTGCTCCAAAAATGTCTGGGTTTCCTGGTTCAGAGAACAAAAAATCTTGATTTCTTTACTGGAAAGTTCACTATTAGTTTTTTCTCGTCCAAATCTCTGGTACTGAACCTCTCTAGCTTGTTCTACTTGTAGGCGAAGCTCCGCAGAAGTTGAGTTGTTCTGTGTTTTAAAAAACTCTGCGTATTTTAACCTCGGGACTTGCACATGTAAATCTATTCTATCTAGTAATGGGCCAGAAATTTTTTTATTATACTTGGCCACTTCGGCCGGATGACAATTGCAATTTAATAACGGGTCACCATAATTACCGCAGTGGCAAGGGTTCTGTGCTGTCACAAACATAAACTTGGCAGGAAATCTCAAGGACTGCGTGGCGCGGGCAATCATCACGCTACGGTCTTCTAAAGGCTGTCGCAAAACTTCCAAAACTTGCCGGGGAAACTCAGGCAATTCATCTAAAAACAAAACGCCATTATGAGCCAAACTCACTTCTCCTGGTTTAGGGCGAGCACCGCCACCAATCAAAGCTACGCTGGAAGTTGTGTGATGAGGCGCACGGAATGGTCTAGTGGTAATATAAGGTTCGCGCAATTGGCCAGCCAAACTGTGAATATTAGTAGTCTCAAGAATTTCCTGATCTGTTAACTTTGGCAAAATCCCGCTTAAAGCTTTAGCTAGCATGGTCTTACCACTACCAGGACTACCAATCATCCTCAAATTATGAAAGCCTGCAGCAGCTATTAATAAAGCGCGTTTCGCAACTGACTGACCTGAAATATCTGCCATATCTATAGCCGTAAGCTGAATTTGCTCTAGATTGCCTTGACGAGCTTTGGATTGAATCAACTTTTGGCCCAAAAAATGGCTCAGCAATTCTGCCAAATTTTCTACGGGCATAATCTCCACGGCTTTTACCAAAGCGGCTTCTGATGCGTTCTCTGCTGGCACAAATACTTGTTTGAGCCCGTGTTTCTTGGCCGAAAGTACCATTGATAAGACGCCACTACAAGGCCGAACTCTTCCATCTAAGGCTAACTCGCCGATAAAAATCTTCCCCACTGGATCAAAATGAATGAGCTTGGCTGCTAATAAGATTGATAATGCTATCGCCAAATCAAAATGACTACCTACTTTGGGCAAATCACCAGGAGCAAGATTAATAGAAATTCGCGCCACAGGATAAGCAAAACTGGTGTTCTTAATTGCTGCTCTAATTCTTTCACGACTTTCTTGCACTATTGTATCCGGTAGCCCTACTATCACTGTTGCTGGCAAACTGTTAGCAGAAACATCGGTTTCGACTTCAACGATAGCAGCAGTGTAGCCATTCGGTGTAGCCGTAAAAATTTTTGGCAACTCAATGGGCAACATAAAACCAGCTTACTAGCTGGCTATAAAATCTTAATCAAGAAATGCTTAAGATGATGCACTCGGTTTATAATCACGCTGAATAAAAATCAGAACGATTCCAAACAGAATGAAAAAGTCTGCTACGTTAAGAACCCCAGTGGCGATATAAATATAATCCGCGACGTGCCCTAAAATCATTCTCTCAAAAAAATTGCTAAAGCCGCCGGCGACAATTAAAGTGAAGCCAAATTTACTGATGGGATAAAGTCGGTGCCAATTAAAATATAAGTGGTGCGAGATAAACAATACAGCGCCAATATACAACCCAACCATCAAAGGCATCGGCATATTTATACTGAACGCGAAACTGTCATTAAAAAAAATGGGCCAGCCAAAGGCAACGACCACATGACGCACCAACTGTGCAATAGCAATGAGACTGCCACCCAATCCTAACCAAAAACCGAAAGCAGACTTAAACTCGCTTTCGGTCGCAATTGCTGAATTGGATAATCTCTGTTCGCTCATTGATAACTACAGTGCCTTGTCGGCCCACGGGATTGCACGCAAGCGATCTTGACTGATTTCATTCCCCTCGCTATCAGTTCCGTAAGTACCGTTCTCTATTTTCATAAGTGCAGCGTTGATTTTCGCCAAATCTTCACTCATGCGCTCGTTCAAATTCTGATTAACCTCGTCCAATTGCATCTCGGTGGCATTCTCATCCATGTCATCACCTACTTCGGTATGGCCGGTCAGCCCAGCTAGATCGTTTTCCAGGCGAGACTTCTCTGCCATCAGTTTTAACTTCATTTCGTCAATAAATTCTTGTGGTAGCATATAAAAATAATTTACTTGCTTTCAGTATAGCAAATTTTGAAAATAAAAAAGCGCCCCTTCTTGGGCCCCATATATAAATAATGAACAGGCCAGAAGTGACGCTGTACCCTAATGTCTTGGGCTATTCAGCGTCTTACCTGTAGGACCCCAACTGTTGAGATCCTAAAGGTAAGACACTAGATAACACTCTGTAGACTTTAGAGCTTTTCTACAACCGTAGTTGTAGATGTCTATCATTCCAATCGATGACAAACTGCACTCGAAACTTCCCTTGTGGTCCGAAGACCTTAAAACTTTTGTTCTTTTTGTTTTGTTTTTGTTTTTGAAAATTTTTGCAGCTGTTAAGGACAGCCGAGAACCTACATTGATTTTTGTTTTACAAACAGCCTAGATTGGAACAGGCTATGACGGAAAGTTAAGAGGGAGGCTACGCTCCAGCCGAGTATTCTAGAAGCGGCAGATTCCCTCAGTTCAGTTTGATGCCAACGGCTTTCAATGTTTCGCTTAGCCGGTGGTTCATCGATTTTATTTTGATTTCAAGGTGCGGAATTGATTGACTAAATTAATGATAGCAAAAAAAATGGCTTCTGTCAATCCTGTAGCAAAAAAATCTGCTGCCTAAAATAAAACCAGGTCAGAATTGCGAGCTTGCAGACTTCTGACCTGCCCAATTTTAATCGTTGTCCACAATTTTGAACTTAAGAGTACCTGAGCTTGATAATCTTGGGAGGCTTTGAGCCATAGAGCTGCTTGAGATTCAGCAGAAGATCGTTATCGCTCATAATCTTTTCTATTTCTGGGTACTTTTCGCCATACTCTTTTAACATTGCCTGGTAATAAGGCTGCTCGGTATCAATTTTAGGTAGTTTGGTGTATACCAAAGTCCCGGCTGGAGCTGAGTACTTCTGCTTATTAACAAAATTGCTCGTGGCTAATAACAAACTTTTAGGGGAAATGCGAAAGTTTCTAAAAATCTTGTTGCCGCTTCCTGAATACTCTTGGCTATATAACTTAAATTTATCTTTCAATACCTGAAAATGCTGTTTGTAGAAGTCTTTTGCAGCTGCCGGACTAGCGAATAGAATCACGATCGGATATTCCATTTGATCCAAATGCTCAGCTGTTGCCAAGTCGTGGACATCCGAGACAAATAGCTCAGAAGTTTCTAAGTCAACCAAAGTATTATATTTTTTAGCAATCTCTGGATTCAATCCCAAACGTTCGACAAGGAATAAAAGTATGTCAGGTTTTGAAACAGTATCTGTTAGTTTCACGCTTTGGTATTTTTCAAACAACTGGCCAGCTAGTTGCTCAATCCTTATAGGCTGCGAGTGAAGCATCACATTGTCATCACCGAGTTCTACCCATTTGACCTGATTCTCCGAGAGCTCAAAAAACTCTTTTAACTCATTAGCGAGCTGAATCAAACGCTGATGCTCGGCGTTATCCCCAAGCTCAATTAGCTTGGTAGATAGATTCGCTGCAGCGCTAACCAAGCGGTGGTAGTAAACGGGTTGAAGAATTTCCAGATCAGTCAGAGCGATATAATCTGTTCGCTTTGAATTCTGACGAAGCATTATCTGTACCAAGCCGAAAAACAAATCTACTGCCCCCAAAACATCTATGACCTGAGAGCTAAGCTGCTCATTGCCAAAACCAGTTTCGGGATTATAAATGGATTTTACAATGAAGCTAAAATAATTCCAGCTCAACCTTTCTCTACTTCCATAAGTAAGATAGCGCTCAAATCTTTGGAGGTCGCAGATTACCAAGTGGCGAGACGTTTCTAAATTAAACATGGCTAAATCAGAAAAAGTTTCGTAGTCGCAAGCAGCAACCTTGCTTTGTGCAGGTTGATATTCAGCATCTACAATATAGGAACGGAACTGCCCACCAAAGAAAGATAAGTTTAAATCCAAAACTGTTTTAGTCTGCCAATTAGTGTATTGCCAAACTAAAATCTTTAAACAGAAACGTAACTCTTCTGGTGTTGAAGCAGTATTTAGAAACTGTTCAAAATTAGGCACACTAAACAAGTCAGTAGATTGGAAAACGCCTTCTACCAAACCTGCTCGCCACAACCTAAGAACTTCTGACTTGTCCTGAAGCACCATCAAACTTTCATGCTCTAATTCCTGTAAGCTCTTTGCCACACGCGATTCATGCAGGTGGTGCTGCTCATCAATAACAATCTGTTCATCAAAATTTGCAATGATGTCTTCTGCGAACTCTAGCTTAGCCAAACTATCTGTACCTTCTGCTGTGCTGGCAGGGAAAGGAATTAATAGTAATTTGCTCCACTCAAAATTTGCTCTCTTGTAGATGACAGACAATTTTTCTTTTAGTTCTACAGGCAGACCAGCATGAATCTGCATCATTTTCTCTAACAGTAAAATTGTTGAAATACTGTCACCTAAAGCTCGGTGACTGTCCCGGTGCTTGAGATCAAAGTAGTGCATTAAATTTTCTAAGTTATAGCTATGGTGGGTAGGGAGCAAAAACTGAACCAACTCTAGAGTATCAATCACTTTGCCAGATAAGCTTACTCCGGCCTGTTCCAAAAACTTTATATCTAACACCGGATTATGCGCGACCAGGATAGTCTTGCCTAACTTCTCGTTTAAAAAATCTCTATACTCGGAAACATCGGGAGCGGCTTCAATTTCATCTTGGCTTATTCCGGTTAAGCCCAGGATTTTTGGATGCACATCAATAGTCGGCTTAAATACTTGTGACCACTTTTCGCCAATCACTAAGCCTTGCTCGGTCACGTCAAAAAATGCAAATCCGATTTCTAGGATTTGCTCGGTCCCTGGATCAAAGCCAGTAAACTCTAAGTCAATGCTGCAATACTTTGCATTCGGCATACCTATATTATAGAGTAAATACCCAGTGCGGGGAAACAAAAAAGCCCCTCAGGGCTTTTTTTATTCCTCAAGGTCTTGCTCTAAGGTTTTGTTGGGCAAAGCATCGCCCTGTTTTAGCTTGTCGCGTAAAGCAGAATCTATCTGCTCAAACACCTCCGGATGATCTTTTAGAAAAGTTTTGGCGGTCTCGCGGCCAACACCCAACTTAATATCACCAAAAGAATAGGAGTTACCGCTTTTAGAAATTACTTCCATGAGCAAGCCAGTGTCCAACACATCGCCTGCGGCAGAGATGCCTTCGTTGTACATGATATCAAATTCAGCAACTTTAAATGGAGGGGCGACTTTATTCTTTACGACTTTGGCCTTTGTGCGATTACCAATAATTTTATCTCCATTTTTTATTTGGGCACTGCGGCGGACTTCCACCCTAACAGAGGCATAGAATTTTAAAGCATTGCCGCCGGTAGTTGTTTCCGGATTGCCGAACATCACGCCGATCTTCATACGAATCTGGTTGATAAAAATAACAGTGGTATGAGTTTTGGAAATAATACCAGTAAGCTTACGTAAGGCTTGTGACATCAACCGCGCTTGCAAGCCCATATGAGAAGCACCCATCTCTCCTTCAATCTCTGCGCGAGGGGTTAATGCAGCAACGGAGTCAATAACAATTAAATCTAGGGCATTACTACGCACTAAAGTTTCGGCGATATCCAACGCCTGTTCGCCGCTGTCTGGCTGGGAGACTAACAAATCATCCAACTTCACGCCAATACGCTTGGCGTAATCAGGATCCAGCGCATGCTCTGCATCTATAAAAGCGGCCAGCCCTCCCTTTTTTTGAACTTCCGCAATCATGTGCAGAGTCAAAGTAGTCTTACCAGAACTTTCCGGTCCGTAAATTTCTACGATCCGGCCTTTGGGGATGCCACCCACTCCCAGGGCCATATCCAAACTAATACTGCCAGTAGGAATGGCCTCAACATTAAGCTTTTGGTTGTCGGCAATCTTCATAATACTGCCATCGCCGAATTTATCTCTAATTTGATCAATTGCATTTTCAATTGCGCCGGCGCGGCCGGCATCAATCACGGTCTTTTTAGCTTTGCTTGCTTTTGGCATTACATTATCTTTAATTGGTTTCTAAAATTTCCCTGGCTTCTTTGGTGAAAGGTACTGTAATCTTTTCTCCAGATCTTCCCAGTGAGCCGAGCTTTTGGCCATTGTAGCTAACCTGGGTTCCACCAGCATCGCTGGTAGTCAATTCTACTGCGTCTTGAGCTACTACTTTTTTTGTCGCCCCGGCTGGGACTGTTTCTTCTGGTAATTCAACCCCGTCCCTCACTATATTAATAGTAGTATTTTTTGCAAACTGAAGCTCTAACACAATTTCGCTTGGCTGCTCTGTAACTTCGCCTGCCACCTGTGGTTCATCGACACGCAGAGAAAATGCCTCTACCTTTTCTTTGCCGAACTTATTAGTTGCGACAATTTGAAAATCCTTTTGCCCAGGTGCAGCACCAAGAGTGGTTTCAAATATACCATCAGACTTTACCATTACATTCTGGCCATTCACACTCACTCTTACGCCAGGCTCAGTCTTGCCTTTCAAAGCAATAGAACTTCCCGACAAAACTGTATTTGGAGCAGGTTCTAAAATAGTTAACTCTGGAGTTCGATTGACAGAGAAAACTTGAACTAAAACGTATCCAAACGCTCCCACGCCGAGCAATAATCCCACTGACACTGAAATTAGTTTTGGCGTCACAGACAAATCCTCAAAAAAAGCTCTAATACCTTGGGGTGGATTAATGCGCTTTCTATCAGTTTGCAGAGAAATATCTTTTTCTTTTTTAAACTGCTCAAGTAAATCCTCGCAAGAGATTGAATACGCCCCTGCCAGCTTCTTTAAGAAGCCAATGGTATAGGCATCCGGCGGCAAGATTTGGTATTGCCCATGCTCTATAGCCACAATAAACTTTTCTAAAATGCCAGTTTTTTGGGCTACTTCTGGTAGGGTTAGCTGCAGATGCTCGCGAATCGCTTTGAGGTATTCCCCCAGTGTTTCTTGTGAGATTTTTTTGATTTCAAATTCCTCTGACATACTTATTATATTACCACACCCATAAAATCCTGTTGAATAATTTCTAAAGTTCTAGCCAAGAGATTTTAAAACCCCAGACTTGCTGGGGTTTTAACAATAAATTTGAATTATTCCTGATCTTCGCCGCCGTGTTCGGCGCGTTCGGCATCAGACACACCATATACTTCGCGAGGCTTGGCACCTTCGGCTGGACCTACCACGCCCTGATCTTCCAGGATATCCAACAGCCGCGCGGCGCGGGCGTAACCCACTCGCAGCCTACGCTGCAGCAATGATGCTGAAGCCTTGCCGGCGCGCAGCACTTCGGCTTTTGCTTCTTCAAACAGTTCGTCACCAGCATCTTCATCACCACCTCCCAAACCAGGAACCGAACTTGAACGCTTTTGTTTCTCTACGATCTCTTCGTTATAAATCACCGCACCTGTTTGCTGTTTAAAGAAATCAACAACTCTATGGACTTCTTTCTCGGTAATCAACGCACCTTGGATGCGCCGCGGCTTGGTACTTTCAGCAGAAGCGTACAACATGTCACCGCGACCTAAAAGTTTTTCTGCGCCGCTCGCATCCAATATTGTCCGGCTGTCAATTTGGCTTGGCACTTTGAAAGCAACACGAGCTGTAATGTTAGCTTTAATCAATCCTGTAATAACTTCCGTGCTCGGCCGCTGGGTTGCCAAGGTTAAGTGAATACCGACAGCGCGCGCCATTTGTGCGAGTCGGACAATTGCGGCTTCAACATCCTGTTTGGCGACTGCCATAAGATCTGCCAATTCGTCCACAACGATTACGATATAAGGCAATGCCAATTCATTTTTTTCGTTGTACTCAGCAATGTTGCGCTTACCCGCTTCGGCCACAAGTTTATAACGGCGCTCCATTTCTGAAACTGCCCACTTGAGAGCATTAATGGCTTTGTCAGTATCTACAATCGGCGAGGTTAGCAGGTGAGGAATTCCATTATACGGCGTGAGTTCAACGCGCTTTGGGTCAACCATAATGAACTTAACATCCTGTGGAGTGTTTCTATATAGTAGAGAAACAATGAAGCTATTGATCGCAACACTCTTACCCGTATTAGTGGCACCAGCGATCAGCAAGTGTGGCATTTTTGCCAAATCTGCGATTTGCGGGCGACCGGCCACGTCACGTCCCAGGGCCAAAACCAACTTGCCGCTATTATTGACGAAGTCTGAAGTCTGCATAACTTCACGGATATTTACAGTAGCTGTGCTCTTATTAGGGACTTCAATGCCTACCAAAGATTTGCCAGGAATCGGCAGTTCCATACGCAGGGATTGAGGTGCAGCCAAAGCCAAAGCCAAGTTGCTTTGCAGAGCCGCAATCTGGTTTAATCTCACGCCAGCTGCCGGTGCAAAAGTATACTGCGTTACAGTGGGGCCAACGTTAACTTCGCCCATCTCAACTTTAATGCCGAAGTCGGCAAGAGTTTTTTGAATCAGGGCTACATTGGCTTCAATGTCACCGCTATCAACCTTTGATTTATTTTCGTCCAGCAAATCAAATGGTGGCAATTTCCAATCGCGACGATCTTCTAAAATTATTGACTCCATCGTAGAGATTGCCTCATCAGCCTTAGTAGTTTTGCCGGGCATCACATTGATTGTTTGCTCAAGTTGCTGCTCCTCTTCCTCCTCATCTTCTTCAGATTGATCCGTCGCTACTACCGGGTCGTTCATCGCGTTAATTTTCAGCTCAGCCACCTTGGCTTCAATTTCTTGCTCTTTTTTCTTTTGCCAGAATTTTAGGGGTGCCAGATTGAAAGCAACTAAAATCCCTATGACTAGTAGTCCGACTATTATTAATCCGCCAGCCCAGAATCCTAAGTAACCGATCAATGGTCCAGAGACGATTGCTCCCAGATATCCGCCAGCCATACCTTCCGAAGCCAAACTAAAAGCCGATTCACCTTCATCTAAATATAACGCATGAATAAAACCGGCTGCTCCAGCAGTAATTAGGATCATCCCAATATAGGTTCGGGCATAAGGGTGAGATACTTCTTCGCTTTCTTCATCTTCTACTTGATCCACCTCAGCTTGTGGCTTTGATTGAAATAAAATTAACGCCACTAGCACCAGCAACACTGGTACTGTATAAGACATTAAACCAAACAGCATAGAAAGCAGCTTGGAAAGATACCCACCTAATGGCCCAGCTGTATTGACGAGGGCCAGAGCCACCACTGCGGCTAAAATTAAAAATACCACCACAGCAATGCTGCGCTTGGTATCACTGGCTAAGTTTAATTGGGGAACTTTGATTAATTTTCGCTCTTCCTCTTCATCTTTGCGGCGGGTGTATTTTCGCTTTGTGCGAGCCATATTTGTTTCTGGGTTACTAAAATCAGTCTATATTATAGCACTTTATCCATATCTATTTGAGCACTTATGTTATTCTGCTACACTTTCTCTAAGAAATGGAGGATTTATGGAAAAAGAGTACTACAATAAGCTGGTTCGGGATAAAATTCCTAAAATCATCAAGAAAAACGGCGGTGAATGTAAATATTACGTACTATCATGGCAAGGGCATATTGAAAGCCTTCACCATAAGATCCACGAGGAGGTGCAAGAATTCATCGCGGCAATCTTGCCTGATACCCGGCTCTCTAAAGCTGCTGACATCACGACCACTATCATGACACTATGGCAGATGCGAGACATCCCCGTGGTTCAACAAGACCTTGCACGAAGAGAATATCGGATTGCATATCAAAGTGGCGAATTTGATTTGCTTCATGAAATTAATCAGCATGCTTTGAAACTTAAAGAAGTCTGCGATAAAGATGCGGCTGCCCGATTAACATCGGGCATCATAGAAGCGCTGCTTGTAGTGCTGGGCCGAGATGGATACCAACTCGAACAGCTCAATGCTCGGATAAGAGAAATCCGAGATAAGCGCGGAGTATTTGATAAAGGCTACTTCCTTGTTTGGGCAACCAAAAAATAATTTAAAGACCCCACTTACCAGTGGGGTCTAATTTTATAATCCCTTGACTTTAACTTTCTTAGTTTTTGCTTTGGCGGCTTTTGGAATCACTACGGTAAGGATTCCGTCTTTAAGATCAGCCTCAATCTGTTCGCTATCAATATCTACCGGAACTATCACTGAACGGGAGAACCCTCCCCAATAACATTCCTGGTAAAAATAGTCATCATCGCTAATTCGCTCTTCGCGTTTGCGAGAACCTGTTATGGTAACCATGTCGTTAGCGACCGTGATGTCAATATCGTCTGGGCGGACACCTGCAATTGTGGATTTAATAATTACGTTGTCCTTGGTCTGATACATATCTATGTTGAGCGCGCCTTCGTAGTCTGTCATCCAGTCCTCATCTTGCTTAGAAACAGGTGTAGACACAGCAGCTGGTTTTGGCACAGGCTCTGGTTCTTGCTGATCTTCTTCTTCCTCGTCCTCATCTTCATATTCCAGCTCTTCTTCTTCCTCGTCATCCAAATACTGATCGTCATCTTCTAATTCTTCCTCTGCCATCTCTTCTTGATAGACAGCCTGCTCTTGAGGCACTTCTTCTTCGTAATATTCTTCTTGAGCTTCAGCAACTTCACCCCCCATAATCTTGCCAAAGAAGGATTGTTTTTGTCGGGCCATGATTTTGTCTCGGGCTTTCTAAACCTGCCATAAGGCTGGTTAGGAAGCATTGTTAAGATTTAGTAACTTATAGTAGCTGATTTAATAATATCGGATGAGATTTAGTCCGTCAAACATTATGAAACAAATTTTCCATTGCTTTTATGAGCAATTTGCCTTCATGGCCTTTTTGGGTAATTTTCTGAGCCTCGGTTTGATCACTCCTGTTATCTGACGAAAGTTTGGCCATAGCAGTATTGAATAAATTCATTGGTGTCAGAGGGTCTGGCTTCGGGTATATCAATTGCCGCTCAAGCAGATACTCATAATTCGGTTCTTCTTGGCCAGGAAGAGTATGGGTGACCAGAATCCGGCATTCTGCTTGCAAAGCCTCTGCCACAGTTAATCCCCCTGGCTTGCTGACGAGCAAATCAGCAATCTGATAAAGCTCGGAGGGATTATCGTAGAACCCGAAAGGTAAGACTTTTTTGTATTGCTGGCTGAGTAGCAGTTTGAGTAAAGACTCATTCTTGCCGCACAAAACTATCGTTGTCATATCTCGCTCTTTATCAGCAAGCGCCAAGAATTCCAAAAGCGTATTTTGATCAAAGCCGATACCGAGCGAGCCGCTCCCAAAAATCATCACTTTATCTTGGGCAGGAATATTTAATCTCTGTTTTAATTCATCTTGAGATGTTGGCACTAACGGTCTAAGAGTAACCCCGCATACAACGATTTTTTCTGGCGCGACTCCAAGGCCAATCATTTCATCTTTCTGTTCTTTAATGTTAACAAGAAACAAATCAGCTTCATCATAAATCCAAAAACGATGCAGATGATAATCCGAAAACGCAATGACAAATTTTCCAGTGAACTGACCTTTCTGGATTAATGCAGCAGTTGCCGCAGATCCTGTAGTCTGAGTACTAAGAATGATGTCGGGATTAAACTCTTGGACAATGGCGTTCAAGTTTTCTGAATTAGATTTTGCCAACTTAACCCGTAACGGTAATCCGATGGAATTAATCAAGTTACTAAAATAGAGCCAGCGCCAGATAAAAGGTAAGTTGCGATTAACAAAACTGTGCAGCCAAGTACCAACGTCCGATAACATTCCTTCTTGAACTTTAAGAATATCGTGAAGTAAAACTGTGTTACCAGCTTGCTCTAAATGATGGGCAATATTCTGGGCTATATACTTATGACCCATGCCAATTGAAGTGTATAAAATTAAAATCTTTTTGTTCATGATTAAATTCTATTACAAATAATTAGTAAGCGCTACCATACCGAAAAAGACCCTCCGATCAAGCTATGCTTTCCCCAGCTCCAAGCAAGGAACAATCCCCTAGTTTCACATTACTGATTATTGATAAAAACCTAATAAATTTTTTATAAAGAAACAATAAAAAATATCGCAAACTGCGATAAAAATTTCTTAAACTTTTAGTTGCACATGTAACTATACTGGCGGAGAGGCAGGGATTTCCGCCTCGGCTGTCTACTGACAGCCTCGTTGTCCGGGGTTGCTGTGAACTGCTACTAGCAGTTCACAGATCATTCGCTTTCAGTTTTTTCTGCAGAAAAAACTTCAGCTCATTTCACCCCGTTCGAATCCCTCACTTTTTTCACAAGAAGTTAGCTCTCCACTTCGTGGAAATCAAACTTCTGGCGGGCCATGTGGGTTCAGTACCAGAGTGGTGATGCACCGTAAGGGTATTTTAGCATCATTTCGAGAGTTCAAATGAGGTATGTGGGTCAGGGTCGGTTATTTGAAAGTTACAGTGTTTTTGAAATGATCCAGATAATACACAGGCAGTCCCGTTGTAGCGAGCTTTTCTGCTGAATATCTGTTTATTTCATCGATTGCAATCTGAGAGTTATCAAAATTGCGCATTTCGGTACGGCCAAGAACGAAACCTTTAGGCAAATTGTCTTTTAAGACGTATAGTAATTGGTCAAGGTAATATCCGAGATCGTCCAAATCTTCACCAATTGCTCCTGTGTGATATTCGATAAATACAAAACGATCTTTCAAATCAACTTTTAATTGGCTTTGCATTAAGGTAAAAATCAATAAATGTCCACCAATAACTTTTTCATCTAAGATATTCAAATCTGATTTACTATTTACAAGTATTGTAGCATTTTCTGAAACAGGTGTACCGCTTGCAAGAAAGTTGGCAATAAACTGCCTTTCAGAAGGATTTGGGAAGTAAGATTTGATGTTTGTAAGGCCTTGACCGTAATAACAAGTAATGCCTTTAGACACCGCCACTATGGAGAAGTGTGTGAAGTCGCTCAGGCCATAGAATACCTTTTTCGAATCAACAACTTTATTCCAATCAATTTTATTGAGAGTTTGTATGCACTTATTTCCTCCGCGAATAACCCAGATTAAATCTGCATCAGAATTGAGTGCTTTATGGAAGGATTCTACCATTTCATCAATCGTCTCAAGTCCTGAAGCAAAATCCAGAAACTCAATATTGTTTTCATTCAAAAATGAAATCGAATCTCTATACGATTTATGTTTAGTGAAATCTTCGGTTTTACATAAATTAACTAATGCGACTTTCATACATTCATTTTAGCTTAAATATCTGTTTCTAGGTAATCGGGTCGCCCCACCCACCTAAGCATGTGGGTCATGCCGATACTAAGTTTTCCTGGCGGAGAGGCAGGGATTCGAACCCTGGGTACCCTTTAACAGGCACAGCGGTTTTCGAAACCGCCCCATTCGACCACTCTGGCACCTCTCCGAATATTACTGTGAAGCTGTTTCACCGCAAGCGTCTGGCAATTTTATTCAAACTATCTTACCACAAAAGCGAACGCGGTGGACAGGTGATAGACCATATTTTTTTATTGACTGAATATGCGCCCTTGTGCCATAGCCCTTATGTTTAGCAAATTCATATTGCGGAAACTGTTTTGATAGGTCATCCATAATTGCATCCCTGTGAACCTTTGCCACGATTGAAGCTGCAGCAATAGAATGTATCAGGCTGTCCCCTTTTACAACTGCGCGCTGCTCTTTGCAAACTAGTTGTGGAATCAAAAATTTTCCATCTACCAAAATAGCGCTGTTAGATAAATCTAATTTTAAATTAGCCAAAGCCCTACGCATAGCGACCAGGCTCGCTTGCAGAATATTCAACTGCTCAATTTCCTCTACCGACGCTAAGCCAACTGCGGAGAACGCTTCGGTGGTTATAAAGTCAGAGAACAAGATTCGCTTAGATTCAGAAAGTCTTTTACTGTCAGTGATACCTTCCCACAATGGACTTGCATGCGGAGTTTTAAATGACACAGCAGCAGCAACTACCGGGCCAGCCAAAGGGCCGCGGCCAACTTCATCCACGCCAATGACATAATCAATCCCTCTTTTATATAGAGCAGTCTCCATTGCAAATCTATTATTCATAATACTCAGAGACCCTCATGCGTGGATAAAATTTTAGACTGATAATCCGATAATTATCTTCCTGTTTGACAAGTGCTAACTCAATGTTGCCGGTGGCCGATAGAATTCCCTCTTGATACTCTTCATACAGACCAGACAAATGGAATAGCACTTTATGAAATGAAAGTTTGAGTTTTGGAAAAACAATGTAGTTATGCCTCCGTCCAAAGAATTTTTTGTAGAACATCTCTAGAATCTGCGGTTGTTGCATAGTAAATTCCGAAAAGCCTTCTGCAGTTGCAGCCGCGTCAATATACTTCAGCAGGTCAGGCTTCCTTCCTTCATTAACAGTCAGAGAAAAATTATTTATAAATTTTCTGATTGCGAAGCGGTCCTCAGTACCTACAGAATAATCAAAATCTAAAATTGTTTCTTTTGGAACGGGCATAGCTAATTATAATCACAAAGCCCTCAAATACAAAAGCAGGAATAAAGAAAAAATTAAAACAGCCGGAAGGCTGTTTCTGGTGGACCATACCGGAATCGAACCGGTCACCTCTTCCATGCCATGGAAGCGCTCTACCAAATGAGCTAATGGCCCATATTGAAACTTATCGATGTCGTTGGAAATGAATTCCAACTCCCCACGTCTGCGAAGTTAAAGCAGACTATGATGCTGGCTCATTTCATTCGCCAGTGGCAAATGAGCTAATGGCCCATATTGAAACTTATCGATGTCGTTGGAAATGAATTCCAACTCCCCACGTCTGCGAAGTTAAAGCAGACTATGATGCTGGCTCATTTCATTCGCCAGTGGCAAATGAGCTAATGGCCCAAGCCGCAACATCAGGCTGTTGCGAACTAGGATATCTTATTATTTTTTATAACCTAGGTCAACTATTATTCAGTAACCCCAGTAGAGCCTGATGGCGCAATTATGCTCGCAGCATCCTGAGTTTGCTGAAAAGCATCTCGCCATTGGTTAGCTTGCTCTTGGAAAGCTGGGATTACACCAATTACGTTTAGAAACCAGCCGATTAAAATAATCGCAATACCCGCACCTAGCACAGAACCAAGACCACCTAATAGGCCCTTACCAAAGGACAGCCAAGCGCTAGACATGGTGCGATTAAGCTTACTCATATTCTCTGTTAACTCTCTTATTTCACGATCTGGGTTTGTATTGTTCATGGGGCTTTTGGTCCCCCCGGAAGGAATCTCCACCCTGTCACTTATGGTGGCCTCGGTAGGAATCGAACCTACATCAACGGCTTAGGACGCCGCGGTTCTATCCATTGAACTACGAGACCAGAAAAAGTGACAGGGCGGGCCATCCATCGTCTCCTTAGGACGGAGCCGCTCTATCCGTTGAGCTACGGAGGGTGGGGGTTACTTAATAATTTTTAGTTTGGTGATAAGATTATAGCATATTTAGGAAAATTGGCAATTACGCCACAGTTTTACCTTATTGTCAAATATTATGATGATTATTACTGAGATAGTCAAATCTATTGCTTCACGGGAAACATTTCTTGATAAACTCCAGTTACTCCTGATTCTTGGCTTGATTATAACCATTCTCATCCCATTTCCCTACCTAGTTCAAACTTCTAGCAGCAATTTACTAGGTTACAACTCGGATTTTACTGGTATTTGGATATTCCCTTCCCTTCTTTTTGCCATACTCCTACTGTTAGCAGAGACATTCAAGTCTCTAAAGAATTCAAAGAGATTCCAAACAATATACATTTATTGGCTTATATATAGTATATTTTGGATATTTTACCACGTTGGAGTAAATTCTGATGAGAGTAGGCTGATTGCCTATGCAGCTCTTAAAATCATCTGTGCATTAACTGTGGGTTATTATGTTTATAAATCTGAATTATGGCTTAAATATAAGGATTATCTACTGTGGGTAATTATCGTTCTGGGATCATTGAATTCTATTTTAGCTGCAATTCAGTTCCTGGCAGGTGCATCAATCGGGTTTAACCTATTCGGCGAATCCCCTCTCTCTGTAGATGGGATAAATATAGCAAAAGTAGTTGCACATGGAACTGAATATCTTAGAGGTTACGGTTTAATGCCTCATCCCAATATCTTGTCGGGCTTATTAGTTATTATTGCTTCTCTTAACCTATATTTACTTACCAAAAATACACAACAACGATCCGAGATTGTCTTGTACCTTGCACTATTTCTAAATATTTCTGGGGTATTCTTTAGTTTTTCACGTGCTGGGCTTGCGGCTTTAGTAATCACCCTCTTAACATGGTCTGTATACTTCGTTAGAATCAGGGCAAAATTTCTCTATCCAGCACTATTTGCGATTATCTCATGGTGCTTAGTGCTAACGTTTGTACTTTTGCCCTGGCTGGGGAGCAGGGCCACACTATCAGACCCAGCTACTTCAGAAAGGGCTCTATTAAACACTATGACCCTTGAAGTTGTAAATGATCATTGGGTTTTTGGTACAGGTCCTGGAACAAACATCATAATGCTCCACGAGAAACTTTCTGGAACGGTGGAAGATTGGGCAATTCAACCGGTTCACAATTACTGGCTCATTAATTTATCTGACCTTGGGTTGATAGGGGAAATAGTCTTAATCCTAATTGTTGGGGTTGCACTGATGGCTATCATACGCTTTCTATATAACCATCCCACAATTTGGCTCACCAGTTTAGTCGCAATAATGCTGGCAATACTATTCCTGTTTTGGTTTGATCACTACTTCTACACTTACTGGCCAATGCAGTTATTTCTTTGGATTATTATTGGGCTTGTTTGCAAAGAAGCTTGTGGACACATTTCTTTCTTTAAACTGTTTCATGGGAAACAATAAAACGGTCAGCTGACCGTTTTATTTATGGTACTCTTTGTTATTGATTATTGTTGCTGCTCTATATATTTGTTCAAGCAATAGCACCCTGGCCATATTATGGGGGAAGGTCAGTTTGCTAAGTGAGAATGAATAATTAGATACTTCTTTTAGCGAGTTGTGCAATCCAATCCCGCTACCAAGAACAAAGATAAGTTCTTGACCTAACGAGCTCAAACGCTCCAAATTCCCAGCAAATTCAACAGAATCTCGCAGGGTACCTTTTTCTTCCATAAGAATTATAATTGCTTGATTTGATAAATACTTACGGATAGTTTCTGCTTCGCGTAGTTGAATTTGTTCGCGGTCCTGAATTTTGCGATAAGAAATTTCCGGTAGTTCTATGATCTCAATTTTGCCAAAAGGGGAGAGGCGCTTTAAAAACTCAGCTTCCAAATCTCTATAAGCTTTCTCTTTAAGTTTTCCCAAACAAATAATTTTGATCTTGAACATGACTGTAGCATAGTCAAGAATGCCAAACTGGGCAAATAAAAAACGCCCGCGAGGGGCGTTAGTTATGTTCGATTAGTAGCGGTTTTCGCGTGGAGCCATCGGGCGAGCTTCGCTCACGCTGATGTTGCGACCACCGAAATCTTGACCATTGAACATCTGGATTGCGGAATTAGCTTCATCTTCAGTAGACATTTCTACGAAGCCGAAACCTTTGCTGCGACCAGACATTTTGTCAAAGATGACATTAGCGGATACTACGTTACCAGCTTTTGCAAAGCCAGCTTCCAACTCTTCATTAGTAGTAGAGTAAGGAAGTCCGCCGACATACAATTTTGTTGCCATGTTAGTCCTTATGTTAATTCGCCGGCTTGCCGGCCGTAAGGCGACCTCTTTTTAACTTCACCTTACTTTCGGAAAACCTTAACATAAGGGAAAATACAAAGAAACTTACACTGCCATTCTACCTTATTTCAGCCAGAAAGTAAAGGTTATAATAAACTGCTATAGATCTTGTCTAGGAAACCGTTGCTTTTATTCACAAAATAGGCAGCGATAGTAACCAAAAATAGTGCTCCGTTTACGATTAATACTTTGATTAAATCAGACTGCACCTGGCGATATTCGCGGGCATGGGCAGCATAAGCAGCTGTAGTAGCTTCATTTAATTTAGACATCAAAGCCTTACGCTCCGGTGACTCTACCTGTGCCGCAGCTTCTTGAACTGACTGCCGTAAAGTAGTAGTTTGTAATTCCGCCTGATGCTGGAGCAATTTGTATTTCTTCTTGCGATTTCTTTTCCCCATAATTTTGCTTTAATTAACTCTCTATAATATAGAGGAAAAATGGCATCTCAGGCAAGCTTTTTTGGCAAAAAAACAAAGTTGAATTACTTTTGAAATCAGTGCTAGAATAGCCATACTGCTCAACTATGAATGAGTTTAATTTTTCAATTGCAGCAACGGTACTTGGCGTGCTGGCCTTCTGTGCCAGCATTGTTTCCTTGGTTTTGACTGGAAAATTGCGCCGCTTAAAAAAAATTTTTGGTGACGACAACCAGCCTGATAATCTGGAAGAGGTGATAACGTCAATTACCGATGCGCTCAGAAAAATGAAGACTGATCACAACCAGTTAGCTGAGCTCGTCAATCATCAGGGACAAGTACTAGAAACAGCTTTCCAATTTTCTCATGTTGTCCGATTTGATTCTGGTGGAAGTGATGGGGGAAACCTAAGCTTCGCCATGGCACTGCTGGATGGGCACCAATCTGGATTAATCATCACAAGCTTGCACGGACGAGAGCATAACCGCATCTATTGTAAAGCGGTCATTGAAGGCACAAGCCAAAACCAACTTAGCGACGAAGAGCAAGAAGCGCTAATCGGAGCTCTGACCAGAAATGGTGAATCAAAAATTCCAAAACCAAAAAGCAAACAAGCTATCAAGTAATTAAGCAATACAAGTATGGCAAATGATAATTCCGCCGCCGAAACCGTCGTCGGCCCGTCAGTAAAAATTCAAGGTGACCTAAACTCCGAGGGTAACATCCGCATTGAAGGTAGCGTGATGGGAAAAGTTGCAACCACCCAAAGCGTGCATGTCGGTGAAGCAGCTGTTATCCAAGCAGACATGCAAGCTGGCAATGCAATAATTGCCGGTCAAATCCAAGGCAATATCAAGGTAATTGGCAACTTAATTCTGCAATCAACTGCAAAAGTCCACGGGGATATCACCTGCACTGTTCTTCGCGTGGAAGACGGCGCCCTATTCACCGGCAAGTGCAATATGAAGGGTGCAGCCAGCGACAAAAAGTCACCAGCGAACAACGAACCAGAGTTAGAAAAGTAAACTCTGCGGCCAGTTTAGCTCCGGTTTAATCCTCGTCCTTATAGGGCCAGGGGTATCACCGGACCACGCTGGTCAGCTAATTTTGGCGGGGCAAAATGTATTTTTATATATTAGACGGAACTAAAATTTCACCAGCGCAATTTGAAAAGGCCCAAGTTACATTACAGGGCCTTTTAGCTCAATTCCGAATCTCTGGAGAAATGGTCCGCGTAACTTCAATCCGGGGGATTCCAGAATTAGTTGAGCTGGCGGCGGAGCGGGGCGTAAAAACTTTGATTGCCTGCGGAACCGATGACACTTTTAACATCATGCTAGCTTATTTAGCTGGAAGAGATTTTGCGCTGGGCTTTATTCCTTTGGTAGAAGACACAGCACTGGGCCAGATTCTGGGAATCGATACAATAGAAAACGCCGTCAAAACAGTTGCGGCAAGACGCTTAGAAAAAATTGACCTCGCAGTTATCGGCGACAACTATTTTATCAGTCAGGTAGAATTCGGTATCGCTTCAACGAAAGTAAAAAACATGGGCTGGTTCTCCAGCATGACCTCACTGACCAAAGATTATTACAATCTCAAGCTGCGCATCGATAATTCCTACACCATGGAGATAACTTGCCTTGGCGGCACTGTTACCAATAGCCGCACGACCTCAAGTTCCAACAGTTCAATCGCCAATCCCACCGATGGACTGCTTGATCTCATGGTCTTAGAACGACTGTCTAAAATTGACGTACTTAAATACAAGCCAGATATCGCCAAAGGCGTTATGGAAAACATCCCGGGAACTTCGGTCATAAAATGCAGGCAAGTTGAATTTCTAGAACCTCGCGGATTTCCGCTCAACATCGCTGGCCGAACTTTTGCAAAAGTCCCGGCAGTAATTTCTATCATCCCAAGACAGCTCAGAATGATTGTAGGGAAGGGTCGAACCTTCTAAACCAGTCTTTAAAAACCTTGCATTTTGCGAGGTTTTTTAGTATAGTTAACGGGTTATGAATTTATCATCTCTGTCACACGAACTAAATATGTCTGTACAGGAACTGCGCCAGAAGGCTAGCGCAGCTGGTTTTAGAATTTCTCCTCGTGCCAACAAGATTGATAATCACTTAGCCAAACAAATCCAAGCAGCGTTTGGAGCGAAACCAAAACAAGAAGCTAAGCCAAAAACTACCAAGCCCTCCAAAATCAGCCTTCCCGCCTTTATTAAAGTACGGGACTTTGCCGAACAGTTAGAATTGCCTGCCACTGAAGTAATCAAGACTTTAATTCAAAACGGTGTAATGGCAACGATCAATGAAGAAATTGATTTTGATACTGCCAGTATCATTGCCACAGATTTGGGATTTGAAGTAAGCTCTGAACAAACTGATGATATCAAAGAATTCGGCGCAGGCTTTCTGCAAGAACAGCTTTCTGCAGAAACTGCGGATCAAAAAGTAACCCGGGCGCCAATCGTCGCCGTAATGGGTCATGTTGACCATGGTAAAACTACACTCTTAGACGCAATTCGAGAAACTGATGTAGTGGCAGGCGAAAGCGGCGGCATCACTCAGCACATAGGCGCTTATCAAGTAAAGAGCAGCGGCAAGACTATTACTTTTTTGGATACTCCTGGCCATGAGGCGTTCGTAGAAATGCGCGCCCGCGGTGCCAATGTTACCGATTTAATTATTTTGGTCGTAGCAGCAGACGACAGCGTGCGCCCGCAAACCATTGAAGTAATCAACCGCGCAAAATTTTCCAATACGCCAATCATTGTTGCGATTAACAAGATAGATAAAGAAGGTGCCAATGTCATGAAGGTTAAGCAAGAGCTGGCCGAGCATGGCATTCTGACCGAAGACTGGGGCGGCAAAACTATTGCTGTAGAAATTTCTGCAAAGCAAAAAATGGGAATTGAAAAGCTGTTAGAAATGGTGTTACTGCAAGCAGAAGTAGAGGACTACAAGGCTAACCCGCAGGGTAAAACTTTGGGTACAGTCATTGAATCACACATCTCTCAGGGCCAAGGTCCAGTCGCGACCATTATTGTGCAGAACGGTACTTTGCGCGTTGGCGACATTATCGTAGCCGGCACTGGCTACGGGCGCGTAAAATCTATGGAAGACGAGCATGGTAAAAAGCTAAAGAGCGCAGGTCCATCAACTCCTGCGGTAATTTCTGGTTTCTCTAACTTGCCTGAGGCAGGCGATATCCTGCAAACAACTCAAAGCCTAGATGAAGCTCGAACGATCGGCGTAACTGCACAAAAACTCAAGCACAGTCGTAAGCTCACTGGCCGCAGCAAAATCCAAGCAAACGCCGAAGACAAATCTTTAAACTTAATCTTAAAAGCCGACGTAGCTGGGTCTTTAGAAGCGATTAAGCAATCATTTGCCAAACTAAAGAATGACGAAGTAAAAATCAATGTCCTTAGCGAAGGGATTGGGGAGGTTAACGAAAATGATGTAATGCTAGCTGACAGCTCGCACGGAACTGTAATCGCATTCCGTGTCAAAACCAATCCGAAGGCGATCAATTTGGCAAAGCAAAAAAAAGTTGCGGTAGACAGTTACGAAGTTATTTATGAATTGCTGGAAAATATTACCAGCGCTGTCGTAGAACTATTTACACCCGAGATGGAAAAGTTAGTCTTCGGTCGTGCCGAAGTATTAGCAATTTTTAGAACAGAAAAGTCGCAAATGATTATTGGCGGAAAAGTTAACGAGGGCGAGATCCGCAAAAACAAACAGATTGCGGTGGTCAAAAAATCAGAAGACGGCTTATGGGAAGAAGTGGCACGCGGAGAAATCTTAGAGCTACAGCAAGGTAAAGTGGATACTAAAGAAGTCAGCCGCGGAAACGAGTTCGGCATGAAGATCAAAACTAACTACAAACTGCAGGCCGGGGATATCATAGAAAGCTTTGAAGAAAGCCTAAAGCAGAAAAGTCTCTAAACAGGGTTTGATAGCCCTGTTTTTTATCCTTGATATAATAAAAGTGCTCTGATATATTTATTTGTCATATGCCAAAAAAGCTACAAAAATCTAACAGCAACCGCATTCCAAAAATGAATGCTCTTTTGCAGCAGCTTGTCGGAGAAATCATTCAGCAATATCTTTCTGGGCAGGCAGGCCTGGCCACAGTAAGCAAAGTAGAAGTCAGTCGCGATTCACGCTGGGCCAAAGTTTGGGTCTCCATTGTTGGGGGAGATGACGAAACCATCTTGAGAATAATTGAAAAAAATCTTTACGACATCCAAGGCGAACTTAATCGCCAAATGGATTTAAAATTGGTCCCAAGACTTCAATTCTATCTAGACACCAGTCCCAGATATGCTCAGCACATAGATGAGCTCATCAAAAAAATTCACGAAGAAGAATAACATGACCATTGATTTTGCTTCAGCCAAACAGCTCATTGACCAATCGAGCAATATTTTGCTTACCACCCATGAACGCACTGATGGAGACGACCTCGGTAGTGTCTTAGCTTTAGGCTTGGCACTCCGTTCACAAAACAAACGCGTAGGAATAGTAATCACAGGAGGAGTGCCTTCGCGATTAAATTTTATGCCAGGCTCTGACGAGGTGACAGAAGAATTACCAAATCAAAATTATGACCTGCTAATCGTGTCTGGCTGTTCAACTCTGGACCGGGTTAATCACGCAGGCATTGCATCTCTCCAGTTGCCGATCATTAATTTTGACCATCATCCAGACAACACTAACTACGGAACAGTAAACGTAGTGGACGCCAAAAAATCTTCGGTGGCAGAATTGATGTTTGATTTTATACAGTGGTGCAGCTGGGAAATTAATTCTGCTATGGCTACCAATTTGTTAACCGGAATTGTCACCGACACTGGATTGCTTATGCACAATAATACTGAAGCAAGTACTCTTACAGCAGCCGGAAAATTAATGAGCCGTGGCGCTCTGATTAGCGAGGTCGCCAAACACACCTTTTCCGTCCAAAGCCCTCTAGAAATGCGGGCCTGGGGACAAGCCTTACAAAACTCCTATTACAATCCGACTAGTAAAATGGTTTACGCCGTCATCACTCAAGAACAGATTAAGCAGCTTGGCAATCCAGAGCTTTCCAGTTTTGAAGGGTTGGTAGAAACGCTGAATAAGGTTCCTGAAGCTAAATTTGCCATGTTTTTAAAGGAAGACAGCGACGGACGAGTAAAGGGAAGTCTGCGGAGCGAAGAGTATAAAGGTACCGATGTGCAACAAATTGCCAGGCAGCTTGGTGGCGGCGGACATAAATTAGCAGCTGGTTTTTCTATGCTTGGCAAACTTGCCAAAGACGAACTGGGGCGCTGGAGAGTTGTAAAAGCCTAGTCTTTAGGCTCTGGATTTTTTTTGATAACTGGTATATAATAGTTAAGATTTTCGCGTTAAATTTTACCCAGCCCGGGTGGCGGAACTGGTATACGCGTACGCTTGAGGTGCGTATGCCGCAAGGCTTGAGGGTTCGAGTCCCTCCTCGGGCACCATGAATTGATTAGGCGCCGAAGGGGACTGAACAATTCATAGTCCTAAGCGGGATTCGAAAACAGCTTTCAAGTTGCCAGTGGCAAGTTGAAAGCGTCGGGGGTCGCCGCAGCGTCATGCGAAACTTGCTGAAAGCAAGTTGAGCATAGCGGGAGGTGACTGAGTCCCTCCTCGGGCACCATTCACAGTGAGGGCGATTAGCTCAGTTGGCCACTGGCGAGCAAAGCGAGCCAGATAACGTAGCTTAAAAATTTAGTCTGTACCCAAGCTTCAAGAGCTGGAATTTACTTCCAGTGATAAGAGAAGCATTATGGGCGATTAGCTCAGTTGGTTAGAGCACCTCGTTTACACCGAGGGGGTCAAAGGTTCGAATCCTTTATCGCCCACCATGAATTTCTATACCTAAATTTTCACTTGGGCCGAGTATTACGAGGTTAAGTGAAAATTTAAAAGGAGTACTTGACGAAGACCGCCAGCAATCAAGAGTTCTTGATTGCGAGAGGTCGAAGACTAGTACGACGCGCCCTGGTAGCTCAGTGGTAGAGCAGACGCCTGAAGAGCGTCGTGTCGTCAGTTCAATTCTGACCCGGGGCACCACAAAAATATGTATTTCACCCAAATTTTTGCTTGGGCCGACACTGAGCTTGTCGAAGTGGAGGTTAAGCGAAAATTTGAGAGGAGTAGTTTGCGAAGAGCGAAAGAAATTGGCTCCAGCCGATTTCGAAAGCTCTGAGAAAACTAGGACGAGCGGCTATGGTTCAATGGTAGAATTCCTCCTTGCCATGGAGGGGATAGGGGTTCGATTCCCCTTAGCCGCTCCAAAGTAAATGCCTCAGCGATAGCTGGGGCTTTTACTTTGGAATGATTATAGAGGAATCGAACGGGTTGAAGTGAGCTGAGGTTTTCTCTGCAGAGAAAACCGAAAGCGAACGATCGGAAAGCTGCCAGTGGCAGGTTTCCGCAACCCCGGGCAAGGAGGCTTTCAGTAGAAAGCCGACGCGACATTCCCCTTAGCCGCTCCAAAGTAAATGCCTCAGCGATAGCTGGGGCTTTTACTTTGGAATGATTATAGAGGAATCGAACGGGTTGAAGTGAGCTGAGGTTTTCTCTGCAGAGAAAACCGAAAGCGAACGATCGGAAAGCTGCCAGTGGCAGGTTTCCGCAACCCAGGGCAAGGGGGCTTTCAGTAGAAAGCCGACGCGACATTCCCCTTACCCGCTCCAAATAAAAAACATCTCGTTGTGAGATGTTTTTTGTTTGCTTAGCGGTTGAATAAACTATCTAGAAGTTGCTGAATATTATTGTCCAAAAGTTTCGCAATGGGCGCTGGATCAACAATGAAAATAATTCCTAAAGCAAAACCTATCACAAACAGAACTATTGTTGAGCTGAGCCAGAGGTGTGCGCGGCTTTTCGCAATATAAGAAAATCTTGAAGTCATATCTTCTTTCACATAACCGAGTTCTGTATCAACAGGACGTTTATGCGCAACTGTTTCGATCATTGGTGAAGAAGTCGGACCTGCCACTGAAGCCAGAATGGTTAGAGAATCAATGGCCCCAATAAATTTATTGTCTTTGTCTACCACAGGTACTAACGCTTGTCTGCCAGTAGCTAAAGCTGCGGCGATAACTTCAACTGGTGTATCAACTTTGGCAAAGTACATTGCTTGATTCATCACATCTTCTGCTGTAGCACCTAACAACTGCTTGGCCACATAAGGAAGCTCTTTCTTGCTGTCTTTCGCGAAACGGGCTTCTCCTAAAATCTGCAAATATGTTGGGATATGAATATCCAAACCATCAGTAAATAGGTCATCTTTACTGACCACACCCATCACCACATTATTTTCATTCACCACAGGAAAGGCCGAAGCTGCTCGTTCTCTAAACATTTGCATTATCGCCAAGACTGGCGTAGCAGGCTTTAGAGTAACCGGGTTAGAGATCATTATTTCGTTGGCTATCATACAAAGTTTATTAATAATATAATGATACACTACGGCGTCAGAATTAGCCCATTTTTAGGGGATAATCAGCGTGCCGTTCCAAGCCAAGCCCAAGCCCAAAAAAAGGTGATTTGGCTTAAATAAGCCATAAATTTAGGAAATAGCCTTGAAAAAATAACCTCATTCTGGTAATATATCTCTCGTACGGTACTGCTATTGGCAGGCTTTTTTATTTGCTGAATTCCCACAAGGACAGCGCAACTAGTCTAAAAAAGCACCACCTGCAGTCAACCGGATTTGGTCTTTTTATCAATTAAGTCTCAATTATAAAAATAAGGTCTTCGCGCACTGAGTTAGAACCCTTTGCTTATATCCTGAGATCAAGGAGTTGCCACTGAAATAATGAAAGCTCCTTTTAACTTGAGTTCTGCAACCCGGAAAGCGATAGTATTAGTTGCTTTCCTGCCAGTAGTCACCGTGGTTTACCCACACTCTGCTGCCGCAGCATTTTCTGCACAGAACAAAAGTGAAAAAGCTCTAGTGTTTCAAGTCAACTCAAAACAAACAACTAACAACAAACCAATCGACACCGAGGAAGAAAATCCTACTCTAATAAATCCTTGTTATCCGGCTCCGGTGGAATCTTGTAACCCTGATGCTAACCATATGCACCCTGCTAATGTAAGCGCAAAGGCCAGTATCCCTGTCAGCACAAGCTCTGACTATACTGGTAAGCAATATTCCAAGGATGAAGTTGAAGCCCTGATTGTGGCTTATGCTGTACAGTACGGTATTGATCCACAAACTCCTAAGTGTATTGCTTTCTATGAGAGCGGCTACAACCAGTTCAGTAAGAACAAGCGTTCAACTGCAAGCGGTGTATTCCAATACTTAAACTCTACATGGAAAGCGACTGACGAAGGCAAGGCTGGAATGAGCGTCTTTGACGCCGAAGCCAATGTGAAAGCTGCTGTAAAATATATGGCAATCCACAAAAGCACCAAGCCTTGGACTGTGCGAGGGAAGTGTCCTGCATTGGCTTTTACTAAATAACAACACCAACAAATAATCGATTAAGCCCCGCCCAAATTGGGCGGGGCTTTGTCTTGATGAAAGCGCTACAATCAGTTAAAATTAGTTAGTATTTTTAACTCACATATGAGTTGGCCGGGTAGCCAAGTGGTAAGGCAGAGGTCTGCAAAACCTTTATTCACGGGTTCGATTCCCGTTCCGGCCTCCAATATATATTTCTCACCCACATTCACACTTGCACCTTGAGCGAGCTCAGCGAGCCGAAGGGTGAAGCGAAAATGTGAAGGGAGCAATTCTGGAGCTGGTGAACATTTAGACAGAGTCTAAATTGAGCAGGCGGAAGAAATTGCGACGTGCCTGGGTGGCGGAACTGGTATACGCACAGGACTTAAAATCCTGGGCCCGAAAGGGATTGAGGGTTCGATTCCCTCCTCAGGCACCATAAAACAACAGGCAGCTTTAGTTGCTTGTTGTTTTATTTTATACTAGTGGGAATCGAACGGGTTGAAGTGAGGCAAGTATTTTTCTGCAGAAAAATACGAAGCCGAACGATCTGCAAACAGCTGGGAGCTGTTTGCAGCAACCCCGGGCAACGAGGCTGTCAGTAGACAACCGAGGCGTAATTCCCTCCCCATGCACCAAATAAAAAACTACATCTTTCGATGTAGTTTTTTATTATTATTCAGCTTTTTCTTCTTGAGCAGGTGCTTCTACTGCAGCCTCTGATTTTTCTTGAGCTTTTTCTGCTTTTGCAGGAGCTTCAGTCAACTGCTTGATAGACAAGCCCAGACGGTGTTCTGCTGGTTCAATAGAAATTACTTTGAACTCACGTTCTTCGCCTTCTTTAACGACATCGTGAGCATCCTTCACTTCTTCCCAAGCGAGTTCGCCCAAGTGAGCCAAGCCTTGAATATCTTCATCTAGTTCCACAAATACACCGAATGGCATAATCTTGGAAACCTTGCCTTTAACAACCTGTTCTAACTGGTACTTCTTAACGGCTTCTTGCCAAGGATCAACTTGGAGCTGTTTTATAGACAGAGACACGCGGCCTTTTTCAATTGCGATAATTTTTGCCTGAACTGTATCGCCGACTTTAAATAAATCTTTTGGATTTTCAATGCGCTGCCAAGCCAACTCGGAAATATGGACCAAGCCTTCTAGTTCACCAAACTTTACGAAGACACCGAAATCTACAATACCCGTAATCTGTCCAGTAACAACTTCGCCGATCTTAAGGGATGATAGATTCTTCTGTAGTTCTTCTTCGTAGACAGCTTTTTCGGAAACGATTAGTTTTTCTTCTTCTGCATCAGCAGTAATAACCTGTACGCTGAAGCTTTGACCAACGTAGCTGTTTAAAATTCCCAGGATGCGATTCTTGTCGCCTTCCTCTACGCGGGGGTAGTGCTCAATAGAGAGTTGGGAAACCGGAAGGAATCCAGGAACATTGTTTACTTCTACCATCAAACCACCTTTGTTGGCAGATACGATTTTGGTAGAAATAATCTCGCGGCTTTCCAAAAGGTCGCGCAACTTTTGCCAAACACGTTCGTGTCCTGCTTGGCGAAGTGACAATTCAACGTTGCCTTCACGATTTTCTGTTTCCACTACGGAGGCTTCAATAGAGTCGCCAGGCTTCAAAGAATTTAGAGTAGCCTGGTCATCGTACAGTTCACGGCCGCGAACTACACCGACACCGTATCCCGCCAAGTCCAAATAAACTTCATTCTTGGTTACGGAGATAATCTTTCCCTCTACCATGTCGCCAGGCTTGAGCACGCGAATTTCCGCGCCGCTGGACAACAGGTCAGTCATTGTTTGAGCGCTGCTGTCGCCAGCAGTTGACGGGGTCACGAGCTCTTGAGACTGTTCTTGTGTTAGATTTTCTTCTGACATTAATTAACTTTCTATAATATACAAAGAGTTCCTTGGAGGGAACAACCCAGAAGGGGTTTTTCCCTTCCAACGGTCGCTACGCGACCTGCCTCCCTTTTCCAAGGTTGCTCAGACACTGGCAAAGCCAGATGTCTTCGCGGCTAATAAAAAACAACGTTTAGACGTTGTGCAATATCTAAAAACGATTCATTGTATATTAATTATTAAACGCGCCATTACATAGACTTACTGGGGGTTACTAATTAGATATGGCACGTGCGCCAGTAAGTAGATAAATTATAGGCTAAATTAGGGGCTTTGTCTAGTCAAAAAGTCTCTTAAATAAAAGAGAAAAAACTGCATTTTTAAGCACAATTTCCGTTGTCCGCGGTCAAAAAAACTGCTATAATTTTTGTATGCAAATTCACTATTTTGGGCTATCGAGCTTTAAGATTATAACCAAAGACGCCACTATAATTACGGATCCGTTTGATAAGGAATCTGGCCTAACTCCGCCGCGCGGAGCTGCAGATATTGTCATTCTGGCAGAAAAAAATAACCCGCTTTACAACACTGTCTCGGGAATCCAGGGAGAGCCTTTTTTAATTAGTGACCCTGGCGAGTACGACCTTAAGGGGGTTACTGTTACAGGGATTCCACTCTTGCAAGACGAGGGTCGCTACGTAACTGTTTACTTGGTTGAAAGCGAAGATATTTCTATTCTCAACTTAACTCATATTCGCGAATGGAATATCAAGCAAGATGATCTAGATGATTTAGGGGAAATTGATATTCTAATCCTCCCCGTTGGCAGCAACAGCGTGCTAACTCCAAAACTTGCCTCCCAAATCGCTCACGACATTGAGCCTAAAATTGTCATTCCTTCCCATTACGATATCTCTGGGCTAAAACTACCAAACGAAAAAGTAGACGTATTCTTAAAAACTTTTGGCGGTAAAGCAGAGAATATGGAAAAACTATTAATTAAGCGTAAAGACTTTGTAGAGGATAAAACTCAAGTCATTACCTTGGACCCATTGCGTTAATTCCATGAAGCAGTTAATCGCTAATATTCGTAACAAACCACATCACCACAAGCACCGGATTGTTATGATTGCCCTAGCCTGCATGACAGCATTCTTGCTGCTGCTATGGGCGATTGTAGGAATGCCACCAAGACAAACTGACGGCGGTGATGTGATTAACGATCTAAGCACTGATATCAACGAAAATCAAAATACTTACCCAGACTTATTCCCTAAATAATAATCCCTATGGCTAAAGAAGAGACACAGACAAATATTTCTAACGTCGGATTAGTAAAACCTCGTTTCCTGGAACAGGAAATGCAAGAATCATATTTGGACTACGCGATGAGCGTAATTGTTATGCGTGCCCTCCCTGATGTTCGCGATGGTCTCAAGCCAGTGCACCGCAGAATTTTATATGCCATGCATGCGATGGGGCTCCGCAGCGGCGGTAAAACCACCAAAAGCGCAAAAGTAGTTGGTGAGGTTCTCGGTAAATTTCACCCCCATGGCGATACCGCCGTGTATGATTCCATGGTTCATATGGCACAAGAATTTTCCATGCGCTATCCACTTGTAATCGGCCAAGGAAACTTTGGATCCATGGACGGCGACAACCCCGCTGCGATGCGTTATACCGAAGCCAAAATGAGCCCAATCGCCGAAGCGATCCTAGAAGATATAGATAAAGACACTGTTGATTGGCGCGATAACTACGACTCCACCGAAAAAGAGCCAGTAGTTTTGCCAGGCAAACTGCCAAACTTATTACTCAATGGTACCTTAGGCATCGCGGTTGGTATGGCCACAGATATTCCTCCACACAACCTCTCCGAAGTTGCTGATGCCATCGTAGCTGTAATAGATAACGAAGATATCAGCATTGACGAGCTAACCGACATCGTTCAAGGTCCAGATTTTCCTACTGGCGGAATTATCTATGACCGCAAGGCCATCAAAGAAGCTTACTCAACCGGTAAAGGCGGAATTGTAACTCGCGCTAAAACTGAAATCGACGAGGTGAAAAACGGTCAAATGCGCATCGTGATTACCGAAATCCCTTACCGCGTTAACAAAGCTACTTTGTTAGAAAAAATCGCTTTGCTGGTTCAAGACAAAAAAGTTGATGGTATTAAAGATGTGCGCGATGAGAGCGATAAAGATGGTGTGCGCGTAGTTATTGAGCTCAAGAAAGGTGCGCTAGCCAACAAAATCCTAAACCAACTCTTTAAGTACACTCAACTGCAAGATACCTTCCATATGAACACCTTGGCGTTAGTGGATGGTATTGAGCCACACGTTCTCAACTTAAAAACCATAATAGAAAAGTTCATTGAGCATCGTCAGATTGTCGTGCGCCGCCGCACTGAATTTGAGCTTCGCAAAGCCAAAGACCGCGCTCATGTCTTGGAAGGGTTAAAGATTGCTCTCGATAATATTGACGCGGTGATCAAAACGATTCGTGCCAGCGCCGACCGCGCCGAAGCTCATGCTAATTTAGTCAAAAAGTTCAAGCTCACTGATATCCAAACCAATGCCATCTTGGACATGAGGCTTCAAACCTTGGCGGGCTTGGAACGCAAGAAAATCGAAGACGAACTCAAAGAGAAGCTAAAGTTAATCGCCGAGTTAGAAGCAATTCTTAAATCGCCAAAGAAAATCTTAGGAATTCTCAAAGATGAGATTACCGAATTAAAAGACAAGTTTGGTGACGAACGACGCACCAAAATCGTTCCTCAGGGCATCGGCGAATTTAAAGCAGAGGATCTAATCCCAGAAGATAATGTAATTATTTCAACTACCAAATCTGGTTACATTAAACGGCAATCCCCAGACACTTACCGCCAACAAAGTCGTGGCGGCAAAGGTGTAATTGGGCAAACCCTAAAAGAAGAGGATGTGATTGATTCTGTTCTATCAGCGTCTACCCACGACGACATCATGTTCTTTACCAACCGAGGACGTGTCTTGGTAACCAAAGCTTACGAATTACCAGAAAGCTCACGCACCAGCAAGGGCCAAGCACTGGTAAACTTCTTACAGTTGGCTCCAGAAGAATTCTCTACTGCAGTCTTAGCAATTCCAAAGAATAGCGAAAGCCAGTTTATCGTCATGGCAACTCGCAACGGACTTATCAAAAAAGTGAAGCGTGATGAGTTTGCTAAAGTCCGCAAATCTGGGATTATCGCATTAAACCTCAAGGCCGACGATGAACTGCGCTGGGTAAAAGTCTCAAGCGGTGAAGATGAAATTATGCTTTCCACTGAAGACGGGCAAGCAATCCGCTTCAAAGAATCTGACGTGCGTCCGATGGGACGGTTAGCTGCCGGTGTTACCGGAGTTAGACTCAAAAAGGGTGATCACGTAATCTCCATGGACATCATCACCAAAGCTATGACTGGTGGTGGCCGGGAAGTACTGGTGATTACAGAGAACGGCTTGGGCAAAAAAACTCCCCTTAAAGATTATAAAATCCAGAAGCGTGCCGGTAGCGGCATCAAGACGGTCAAGATTACAGATAAGACCGGCAAGATTGTCTCTATGTGCATTTTGGCAAATGAAGATGAAGAAAAGGACTTACTGCTGATTTCCAAACAAGGCCAAACAATCCGCACTCCGTTAAAAACTATTTCCACTCTTGGACGAGCCACTCAAGGGGTTCGGGTCATGAAGCTAAACAGTGATGATACAGTGGCTAGCGCAGCAGTTGTATAGCTCTTAAAAACCGCCCTGAGCGTAAGCCGAAGGGCGGTTTTTTAATGGTTGCTCAGGATGATACTGTTATCTATAATATATAATAGCTAGGGTGTGTAGCTCAGTTGGGGAGAAGCTAAAAGCTTATTTCCATGCCGACAGGGCAAATACTAAATGTGGCGCCGGTGGGCGCCGCTTCTAGAAAAAGAACTGCCAGGTATTCAGAACTCTTGGTGGGGGTGTGTAGCTCAGTTGGTTAGAGCGCAAAGCTTATACCTTTGTGGTCCATGGTTCGAGTCCATGCACACCCACCAAGAGGGCTGAATCAGGACTATGCCTTTGTGGTCCGAGGCTTTCCTCCATAAACACTGACCATAAAGTTAAACCTTAACGAGTTGCTTTTCTCACTAGTCCTCGGCTTTAGGACTGCGGAATCGTTCGCAAAGCAATGCGGTAAAATTGAAGAAGAAAGAGTATGAGTCCTGATAAACAACAAGAAATCTTTGAAGAGAAATATGAGCACAAACTAGGCATGTCCTATAGCGACTGGCTAGAAACCGCTCCCGAAACCGAAGACCAGGCTTACGAAAAACTGGCAGAAATTGATGCTGAACTAAAGAATATTGCTGATTTGCTTCCTCAAACCACCGGGCAAGAGCGTGAAGAAATGGAAGATGAGCGCGACAGTTTAAAATTAGAATATGATTTAATCGAAGAAATGTTCGGTTTAGAATTGGACGATTAATGCTCTATATAATCCCAACACCTTTAGGAAACTTAGAAGATATCACCGCGCGCGCAAAAGCTACTCTTACCGCGTGCGATTTTATTATTGCGGAAAACCCAGCTCAGACCCACAAACTTTTACAACTGCTCAACCTGCCAAAAAAAGAAGTTAAGCAGTTTGCCGATCATAATGAACGCCGGGTTTTGGACAGCCTCCTCGCAAGACTGGCAGATGAAACTGCTTGCTTGGTGAGCGATGCTGGGATGCCCGGGATTTCTGATCCAGGATTCCGACTGGTGCGAGCCTGCAGAGAGAATAATATCCAGATCACAGCATTACCAGGTCCAAGCGCGGTTATTACCGCTCTAGCTGCATCTGGACTGCCAACTGATAAATTTCTGTTTTCCGGATTCTTGCCAAAGACCGAACCAAAGTTAACTAGAATTATCCAGGAAGCAAAAACTATTGAAGCTACTCTAGTCGCTTATGAATCCCCGCAACGGCTTCAGAAAACCGTTCAATTGATTGCAAACAATTTTCCTGATGCCAACATTGTAGTGGCTAGAGAACTTACTAAACTTCACGAAGAGTACCTGTGTGGCACTGCATCAGAAATTTTAGATATACTAACTCAGAAGCCTAGCATTAAAGGCGAAATAACAATCTTAATTTCATTTAAGTAATGTCTGGACATAGTAAGTGGTCAACAATCAAACGAGCTAAAGGCGCTGCCGACGCAAAGCGGGGGGCCTTGTTCGGGAAGATTTCAAAAAAAATTACCCTTGCCACTAAAAATGGCAAGAGCGGGGACCCGAATTTTAACCCCCGCCTGCGCCTAGAAATTGAGAAAGCT
This sequence comes from uncultured Candidatus Saccharibacteria bacterium, assembly GCA_964597895.1. Classification (GTDB taxonomy): domain Bacteria; phylum Patescibacteriota; class Doudnabacteria; order UBA920; family UBA920; genus UBA920. The sequence goes on along the minus strand of CAZQZS010000003.1, from coordinate 47,044 downwards.
AAGCAGGCAGGAATGCCTAATGACAATATTGACCGTGCCATAAAAAAAGGGTTGGGCAATGATGGATCTAGCGCATATGAAGAAGTAATCTATGAAGGTTATGGACCTGGAGGCTCAGCCTTTCTGATTGAAGCTATTACGGATAATAAAAATCGAACTGTCCAGAGCGTGAAAACAATTTTCACCAAAAATAACGGCAACCTTGGCTCGCAAGGCAGTGTAGCCTGGCAGTTCAAAAAGAATGAATCAGGTGAGATGGAAAGCACTGTCCCACTTGCGCTAAGCGATGAGGACCTGGTAAAAGCCGAAAAACTATACAACGCTCTAGACGATGACGATGATGTCACAGCAGTCTATACTAACATCCAATAAAATGATTATTTTAGGAATAGATCCAGGAACAGCCACAACTGGGTTTGGCTTAATAAAAAAGACAGGCAAGGCAAATGCAGAATACGAAATTATTGACTTTGGGGTAATTGAAACCACAAAGACAGACAGCGACGCCAAGCGGCTGGAAGTATTATTTGAAGACTTATCTAGGCTAATTAACAAATATAAACCCGCCAAAGTTGGTATAGAAAAATTATTTTTCTCCAGCAACCAGACCACTGCCATGACCGTGTCTCAGGCCAGGGGAGTAGCGCTGCTCGCATGCAGTAAAGCTAAGCTAGAGATACTGGAGTTCACCCCGCTCCAGGTAAAAAATACTCTGTGCGGCTATGGACGAGCAGAAAAGCGCCAGGTTCAAACGGTAGTGCAGCAAACTTTCCGTTTAAAAAATATTCCCCGCCCCGATGACGCAGCCGACGCTTTAGCAATCGCACTCTGCGCAGCCTGGCAAAAATAATTTTGGTCAGAATTTTCTTGATTTTAGGACTAGACAAAATTATTTTCCGGTGTTAAACTGCTAATACAGTTCAGCAATTTGGACTGCGTCTTTTTTATCAGTAACGCTTTATGTGCGAACATAAAGTAAGGAGAACTAAAACATGTTCTTTGATGACGAAGATATGAACACTGGTTCTGACGCTGGCGCTTCTACCGAAGAAGCTGGTGCTGAATCTACTGGCGAAGAAACCCCTGTTGCAGAAGAAACTGCAGAAGGCGGCGAAGAAGCTGGAATGTAATTTAAAACCCTCTATATAATAGAGGGTTTTAAATTGTCTTTCTCTCCTATGTTTTAGTGATGTGTGTTTGTATAGCGAAAGGCTCTGAGCCCAGTTTCGCGAAGCGCAACGTAGCTCATCGGCTTGAGCGGCAAACACACATCACTCAACATTTAACCCCGCCGTCAGGCAGGGTTTTCAATCCTGCGAATTTAAAAAAATATTATTTAATACGAACGAATTTTCTCTTTCCTACTTGAACGACTAAGTTGTTTTTTTGTTTGATCTCAATTTCAGCTTGGTTATATGGTTGTTGGTTAATCTTGATTCCATTCTGACTGAGCAAGCGGCGAGCTTCGCTTTTGCTCTCCACTAATTTCAGTTGGAGCAATAAATCAGCTACTTGGTATTTCCCTGATTTTACAGAGACTGACTTAAGGTCTGACGGTAATTCTTTTTTGCTAAACTGATTTACAAATTGAATTTTGGCTTCCTGTGCTAGCTTATTGCCATGGTACATCTCAGTGATAGTGTAGGCTAAGGTCAACTTCTGATCACGCGGATGATTCTGCGCCTTAGTAATCTGTTTGATTTCAGGCTCACTCAGGTTGGTAGCGAATAGGAAATACTTGCTAATGAGCTTATCATCAATACTCATCACCTTGCCGAACATGTCATTAGGCTTGTCATTCAAATTAATACTATTACCCCAAGAGCTAGACATTTTGCGTCCATCTGTCCCTTCAAGCAAGTCCACCATCAAAACATCTTGAACATTCTGTCCATAAGCCTCTTGGATAGTTCTGCCGGCAAGCATATTAAATCTTTGATCCGTGCCGCCTAGCTCAACATCAGACTTAACCATCACACTATCGTAGCCTTGCATCAACGGATACATTAATTCGCGCAAACTGACTCGCTTGCCAGCATCAAGTCGCTTTTTAATATTCTCCCGAGATGAGAACTCATGTAGGCTGAACAAATCCGCCAGCTTGCCAATTTCTGCAAATCCCAACTTTTTAAGCCATTTGGAGTTGTAGTGAAATTCGGTCTTACCTTTGTCTAATATTTTATACGCCTGATCTAAATAAGTTTTTAGGTTAGCTTTGATTTCTTTTTCGGTCAGCATTGGCCGTTCTGATTCTTTATCGGAAGTGTCGCCAATCTGTCCGGTAAAGTCGCCGATGATGAAGACAACCTTATGACCCAAGTCTTGAAAAGCGCGTAGCTTCCACAACACGACAGCTCTACCAATATGGATGTTCGGACTTGTCGGATCAATGCCCAACTTGATGCGCAGCTTTTTATTACTCTTAAGCTTTTTCTCTAAGCTCGTCTGGTGAATAATTTCTGCCACGGCGCGCTTTAGGATACTCTGAATTTGTTCGTCTTTTTTCATGTTACAAAACCTTAGAATTTATCGTAATAATACCTGAATTATACCATTAATTATTATGTTTGGCTTTGTTGAGCAAACAATGTTGATTTAGTTCGTTTTTTGTCAAAAAATCAGTATAATAAAGGTAATGAAAATCTATAACTTCCAATCAAAACCTAACGGCGCTGGACCGGTTAAACCAGCACCAAAAAGTCGCATCCAAAAATTACTATCAAAAGGATTCCTTAAAAACCTGCCTTGGCCAAAAATCGGCACCTGGGCATTTCGTATTGGAGCTGCCGGAGTTTTGATAATAGCATTTATGTTTATTTACTACAGCAGGCATTTACCCGATCCGAATCGCCTGCTCGGGCGGGACGTTCCAGAAAGCACAAAAATTTACGCCCGAGATGAGTCTTTGATATATGAGGTGCACGGTGAAATCAAACGTACTCTTATAAATTTAGACCAGATTAGTCCTGACTTAAAAAATGCCACCATTGCTGCAGAAGACCGCAACTTCTATAATCACTCAGGAATTTCGGTAACAGGATTAACCCGTGCCATCATTGTAGACATTATTCACCTAGAAAAACGACAAGGCGGTAGCACGATTACTCAGCAGTTTGTGAAAAATGCAATTTTAACGCGCGACAAATCCTTCCTAAGAAAACTCAAAGAAATCATTATTGCCATAGAACTTGAGGCCCGATTTAGCAAAGACGAAATTCTCAAAATGTACCTCAACGAAATTCCATACGGACGCAATGCTTACGGCATTGAGGCTGCCAGTTTAACTTACTTTAACAAAAAGGCAAGCGAACTGACCTTAGCAGAAAGTGCTTATCTTGCAGCATTGCCTCAGGCCCCTTCATATTACAATCCCAGTGGCCCAAACTTTGATGACTTACAAGCTCGCCAGCGGTACATCTTAAATGAAATGGAAAACATCGGCTACATCACCACAGAACAAAAAGAAGCTGCGTTAAACGAACAGGTAGTCTTTCAGACAGTGAAGACAGCGATTGTTGCTCCTCACTTCGTGCAGTACGTAGAAAATTATCTAGCCGAGAAGTATGGTGAAACAACCTTGCAAGAAGGTGGATTAAAAGTTTACACCACCCTAGACCCAAATCTACAAAAAATAGCAGAGGAAGCGGTCACTGCCGGGGCAGCAAAGAATGTTGCGGCGAATGGATACAATGCAGCCTTGGTGGCTATGGACCCTAAAACCGGTCAAATCTTGGCCATGGTGGGCAGTAAAGATTACTTTGGTGAAAGCCAGCCAGAAGGTTGTATCCCAGGCAAAACTTGTCTATTTGAACCAAACGTAAACGTAGCAACATCATTACAACAACCAGGCAGTAGTTTTAAACCCTACGCCTATGTCACCGCTTTCGGACCTGATTTTAAGTACGCACCAGGTTCTATGCTGATGGATGTGGTGACTAACTTTGGCAACTATACTCCTCGCAACTTTAATCTCTCAGAGAATGGCCCTGTTTCTATGCGCAAGGCCTTAGCCGGCAGCTTGAATATTCCTGCTGTTAAAACAATTGCTTTAGTAGGGGAAGAAAATGTCACCCAAACAGCTAAAGATTTAGGTATAGATGCGCCTTTCCGCGATTGCGGCTTATCCTTGGTTTTGGGTGGGTGTGACGTAAAATTAGTTGACCACACAGCTGCATATGGTGTTTTGGCAAATGGCGGTAAACGGGTAGAGAAAACTGTGATCTTAAAAGTAGTCAGCCAAGAGGGTGAAGTTTTAGAAGAATATGAAGAAAAGAGCTCGCAGGTGATCGACCCGCGCGCTGTCTATCAGTTAGTAAACGTAATGAGCGACAACTCTGCACGGGCATGGGTCTTTGGCTCCAATTCTCCTTTGCAGTTAGGCAATCGTCCGGTGGCAGCCAAAACAGGCACCACTCAAGAATTTCGAGATGGCTGGACACTCGGTTTCACTCCATCCTTAGTCGCTGGAGTGTGGGTAGGTAATAACAACAATACGCCAATGAGACGGGATGCGGTTGTTACCGCAGGCCCAATCTGGAATCAGTTTATGAAAAATGCTCTGGCTGACAAACCGATAGAAGAATTCCAAAGACCGGATGGAATTAGAAACGTATCAGTTGATGCAGTTTCGGGATTACTGCCAACCCAGTATACCCCTGAAACCCGCTCAGAGGTTTTTGCAGATTATAACGTGCCAACTAAATATGATGATGTTCATATCCCTGTAGAAATAGATTCATTGACTGGCTTGCCTGCTACTGACTCAACACCGCCTGAGAGGCGAATCACTGAAGTCTATACTGTTCTTCACAGCGAACGTCCTAATGTGCCATCATGGGAGGATCCTGTAATTGCTTGGGCTCTAGCTAATGGGTACAAGTATCCCCCTGGCAGCGGTATTGAAAATCCCGACACCGGCACTAGCGACAAAGTGGCGTTCATCACTCCGAACAGCAATGCCTCCATAGCTAAGCTACCATTTAACGTTAGTGTGGCAATTGATGGGCAGGTTAGAAAAGTAGACTTTCTCTTAAATGGAAGTGTGGTGGAGTCAGTTACAACTGACTCAACTACCGTAGAGACTTCGATTAATAAAAACTTGCCTGATGGCAGTCACACCTTGGCAGCCAGGGTAACCTTTACCAATGGCTCAACAGCTACGAATAGTATAAAGATCAGATACGCCCTAGATGGAGACCTTTCCTTAAGCACGCCAAGCTCCGGGGACACTGTAACAACAGGTGAAAATCTAGTCGCGGAAAGCAGTGAAGAATTCGATTCAGTAAACTTCTACTACTCAACCGGAAATTCTGGCTCAGGCACCCTAATCAGAGAGGCAGAAAAAATCAGGCAGGGAGATATCTGGCTATACACTGCTGAGTGGACAAACTTGCCATCACCAGGGACCTACAGAGTGTTCGCAAGAAGCACCAGCGGAGAAGCCACCTCAAGAGTGCAGGTGTCCGTGGAATAATCAGTGTTATTTAAAAACCCCGCATAGGGGTTTTTATATTGTCTAGATTTTGAGAACTATTTTTCGATTAGGTTCTTCGCCTATACTGGAAGTTGTAATATGAGGAAACTGCTCTTGAATATAAGTATGTACAAACTTTCTTTCGTACCTGCTCATTGCTGGCAAGGCGATTGGTTCTTTTGAATACTTGAGTTTACTTACTGCTTCCTTAACCTCCTGCTTTAGCAAAGACTCGCGCTGAGCTCGGTAATCATCAATGTCCAAGCTAAAATGTACAGGGTTTGGGTTGTCACTGTAATGCTTGTTTACAATTGCAAAAACAATGGTTTGAAGGGCTTGCAAATTCGCGCCTTGCTTACCAATTAAAAGCTTTGGAGAATCCGTAGAAATATTAAACACCAACCCTTTTGAGATACTGTGTTCATACTGAACTCTGGCGCGAAACCCTGCAGTTGTGAGCAGTGTTGTGATTACACCCTGAATATATTCAATTACCTCATAATCAGTTTCCATGCTCTATAGATTCTAATGCTTCTTTTGGTTTGTAGGTTTTCTGAATGTAATATTGCTGACCAACGGCAAACAAAGTTGTGACTATCCAGTATAACGGCAGGCCAGAGGGTAGGTTCCAAGCAATCACCACAGAAATAATCGGCAAGATATAAGTCATCTGCACATTCATCATCTTGGTTGTTGCGTCATTATTACTAGTGTTTCCCTGCCATTTAATAATCATGTGTGACTGCCAGTACTGAGCTAAGCCAGCAAGGATCGCAAAGATAAAGTTTGGTTGAGACAGGTTAATTGTTCCCAAAAAATTCGGATCAATCATTCCTGGATTTGGAACAAAACTATACAAACCTTCCAAACTATTACCTAAGGCTTTTCGGAATACATGGAATAGCGCCAACAGAATCGGCAACTGCAGTAGCACCGGTAAACAGGAGGATAGCGGGTTTACGTTGTGTTCTCTATATAAATCCAGCATGGCCTTGGCTTGAGCTTCACGGTCGTCTTTGTATTTCTCACGGAGCTCATTCATCTTTGGTTGCAACGCGCTAAGCGCTCTCTGTCCCTTGAGAGATTTGTTCATCAAAGGTGCCAGAATTATCCGAATGATGATTGTTACAACAATAATAACCAAGCCAATGTCTGCAACAGGCGAAATTTCATAAAGCCAAACCATTAAGTTAAGTATTGGCCGGTAAATAGCTTCGTTATAAGCAGAAAATATAAAGTCAAACATAGTTTAGGGTTTATCTATTTGTGGTTTCACAAATGGATTGCATTTAATAATTCGTTTGATTGTCAGAGCTGTGCCTTTTAGTGAACCGTAGGCTTGGATTGCTTGGATTGCATAATCGCTACAGCTAGGATAAAACCTGCAAAATCCATAAGGATAACGGTGTTTTAACCAGCTATGGTCGGGAGATAATATTTTTTGATAAAGCTTCACCAAGCTGATCAGGATATATTTCATAACAGCACCTTGCTTTTAATAAGCGCGGTCTTAACTTCTGCGGATAAATCTTTACCAGAGACTAGTATAGCTGATCGCTTTACTATTATGGCATATTTACCGACTTTCATCTTCTCTAAATTAGGTCTGATCGCTTCTCGGATAAGTCTTTTGAGGCGATTACGAACTACAGCGCTTTTAGAAATTTTGTTAGAAACAATAACGGTAAATTTAACTTTATCGTTTTTGTGGTCAGGAAGTGTTTTAAAAACAAAAGAACCGCTAAAAAAACTCCGCCCCCGTGCTGTGGTTGCAATAACTTCAGCTTGTTTGGTAAGGCGGTGTTTTTTGGGAATCATAAATAAATTTTTACACGGTTAGTTTTTTTCGGCCTTTTTGGCGGCGGCGAGCTAAAGTCGCGCGACCTGTGCGGGTCTGCATTTTCTTGCGAAAACCGTGAACACGGGCTCGTTTTTTAGTTTTTGGTTGATAAGTTCTTTTCATAAATATAGTTCAAAATTTGCTGATTACCAAGGAATTATAAAGAAATTTTTATAATAAGTCAACGATTTAGATAAGGTGGTTTTAGGTAAAATACCCCCTGTAAATAACCCACAGGTTTTCCACAGGTTCTACACAAGCCATTTAATTATTGGCTTAATTAAGGGATATTATATGTTGTTTTACATGTTGATAAACCGGTTGGTAGAATAGAACATATTGTGTTTTTTAAAGATTAGTTAAAATATGGATAATCAAAAATTGTGGCAAGCGATGCTAGGTTCTTTGGAAATTAACCTTAGCAAAGGCAACTTTATTACCTGGTTTAAAAACACCGGAATCATAGAAAAAGGGGATGACTATATTGTGGTAGGGGTGCCAAGTAATTTTGCCCATGAATGGATAAAAAATAAGTTTCATAACCACTTACTCAAATCTTTAAAGACTATTGCTCCAGAAGTTAGAGAAATAAAATACCACATAGGTAGCCTTAAAACCGCAGTAGAAAAGCAAGGCACCCTTCTACAACAATCAGAAGCCAACGAAAAAAATACTGTCGTATATAAAACAGTTAATAATAATCCTAGTACCACTCTAAACAGACAATACACATTTGAAACGTTCATTATTGGCCAGAATAACGAATTAGCACACGCCGCAAGTCTAGCAGTTAGTAAAAATCCAGGTACTCAATACAACCCCTTGTTTATTTACGGCGGTGTTGGCTTGGGTAAGACTCACTTAATTCATGCTGTCGGTAATAAATTACTTGCTAACAACCCAAGAGCAAGAGTTTTATACGCTACGAGTGAAAAATTCACCAACGATTTTATTAATGCTATTCAACAAAAAAAGTTAGACGATTTTAAAAAGCAATACCGCCAGGTTGATATGCTGTTAATTGACGATGTGCAATTTATTGCTGGTAAGGAACAGACCCAAGAAGAATTTTTTCATACCTTTAACGAACTTAGGGATAAGGGTAAACAGATTATCCTAACATCGGATAGATTACCAAAAGATATACCTGCAATTGAACAGCGCTTAATTTCTAGGTTTGAATGGGGGATGATTGCTGATGTTGGCGCACCAAGCCTAGAAACTCGGATCGCGATATTAAAAACTAAACTTGCCAAAATGGGTGCTAGTTTTGAGGACGAAATAATCAATTATATCGCAGAAAATGTAGTAAATAATATTAGGGAATTAGAAGGGGCGTTAAATAAAATTTTGGTTTTCCAAGATATGGGACGCGAACCACTAAGTTTAGTAAAAGTCCAGGAATTACTTCAAAGTATTACAAATAATAATAAAAGAAAAAGTGTTTCTATAAAAAAGATTGCCGAGAATGTTGCGGGTTTTTACAGTGTAACACTAGAGGATTTAATAAAGCAGTCACGAAAAAAAGAGTATGTTAAACCTAGGCAGGCCGCTATGTATTTAGTAAGAAAGGAGTTAAATAGCTCTTTTCCAACCATTGGGGAATTTTTTGGTGGCCGTGATCATACTACTGTTATGCATGGGGTTGAAAAAGTAGAGAGAGCAGTAAAATCAGAAGATCAGATTAAAAAAGAATTAGAATTGATTATTGAAAGAATCTATAGTAATAATTAAGCTGTTAATAACCTTGTTGATATTAAAGGGATAAATATGGAATGCAGGTTTGTATAAATTTTTTATCAACAATTCCTAACCAGTTATCCATAAAAATATCAATAACTTATAAACAGCAGGGACCGGAGATTTAGACAATCAATACAGATCTTTCTGTTACTTACCAACAAATCCACAGTGCTTATTACAACTACTAAGTATTTAAATATATGAAAATAATAATAACCCAAGAAAACCTGAAGGCTGGCTTACAGACTGTAAGTCGAGTGGTTGGTAATAGCTCTACCTTACCGATTTTAAATAATGTCATGCTGGAAACAGAAAATGGATTATTAAAAATTTCTGGAACTAATTTGGAAACTGGGATTAGCACTTATGTGAGGTGTAGCGTAGAGAAGGAAGGGGGAATTTGCGTAGGGGTAAAGACCATTACTGATTTAATTAACAGTCTGCCAAGTACTAATATCGCATTGGAAAGTAATGAGTTAGAAACAAACTTAATCACTGAGCATTCAAAACTTTCCATTAAGCACTTACCAACAGATGATTTTCCATTGATACCAAAAATTGAAGATGGCTCCAAAATTAAAATGGATGCCCAGGCTTTAAAGACCTCTTTAGATCAAGTACTGTTTGCAGCTAGTTCAAGTGAAACTCAGCCTGAAATCTCTGGGATATTATTCTGGTTTGCTGAGGAGCAAGTCTTAATTACCGCAACTGATAGGTATCGCCTAGCAGAAAAAGGCATGTCTTATACAGGTAAAATAAATTATAAAATAATCGTTCCGCAGCGAAGTGCACAAGAGATGTCTAGATTGTTAACTAGTATAAAAGGGGATATTGAAATAAGCGTGACAACAACGCAAATGTCCTTATCTTTAGACAATACTTACCTTGTGACAAGATTAATTGATGGCCAATACCCTGATTATCAACAGATTATTCCAGATAGCTCTAATACCCAGATTATAATTGATCGGCAAGAATTCCTCTCAGCCTTAAAGACCACTAGCGTATTTTCCAGGGGGAGTGGCAGTATAACCTTGGAATATGATTCAGAATCTAGTATGGTTAAATTATCTTCAGAAGCGCATGATCTTGGCCAAGGTGCCGTAGAAATCCTGAGTAAGGTTAGTGGAGGACCAGGAAAATTAATCATTAATTATCGTTACTTACTAGATTTTCTTACCAATCTTAGTTATGACACATTGGTCATGAAAATCATTGACAGTAATGGACCAGTGACATTTATGCCTGAGTCAAACGATAAGTATTTATATCTTGTAATGCCAATTAAGCAGTAATTATGCATATCAAAAGAATTGTCTTAAAAAACTTTCGCAATTACCCGGATCTTGATTTAAATATTACCAGTGAGATGGTGGTACTATCAGGACCAAATGCGGTGGGAAAAACTAACTTACTTGAATCAATATATTTTGGCTCATTATTTAAATCCTTCCGGGATGATGCAGATTTTATTTTTCTTAAAAGCACTACAGACTCTCAGATAAAAATTGAGTTGGAGCGGGGAGGAGAATCACACCTTTTAGAGATTTTTTTGGAAAGACGAGATAGAATTTTCGCTAACTTTAAAATTGATGGTGTGAAAAAAAAGCGCAAGGAAGCCCAAGGGTTTTTAAATGTCGTAATATTTGAACCAACTGATGTAGAGTTGTTTACCAAAGCCCCAGAAGCTAGGAGAAAATATTTCAACATGGTCTTATCCCAAAAATCAACCGACTATCTTGATTTATTGATGAATTATAAGAAGACTATGACTCAGAAGAATAAACTGCTTTCAGAATTGAAACAAGGACGAGGACAAGCTTCGGAGTTGGACGTTTGGAACGAGCAGTTAGTAAACTATGGTTCTGAGATAATTTTGCATAGAAAACAATACGTAAATTTTCTTAATCAAAATCTTTCGGAAGTTTATACTGGGATATCAAAGTTCCACCGCACTGTAGAATTGGTTTATGAAACATTAGCAGGTGATACTTTTGAAGAGATTAGCCGCTCATTTAGACAGGAATTGGAAAAAAATAAATCCAGAGAACAAGCTTCAGGTTTAAGCTTGATTGGCCCACATCGTGATGACTTCTTCTTACAGAGCGAAGGATTATTCTTAGTTTCATTTTCTTCCCGTGGGGAGCAACGCAGCCAAATTTTGGCTATGAAAATTTTGGAGTTAGAATATCTGACAAAAGAAGGCGATTCCCCGGTTCTGTTATTGGATGATGTATTAAGTGAATTAGACGATACCCGCAGAACTTTTTTGCTCAAGTACCTACAAGGTAAATTTCAAACTTTTATTACTACAACACATCCCTTGGAACTGGTTGGTCAGCATATAACTTTAAGCCCAGCCAATACCGAAGTGGAAGAGATTGAACAATAAAAAACCCGTCTGTGCGGGTTTTTTATTATAAGAATTTTTTAAACTTTTTATTTTGTTCTAATAATTTAATCAAGTTTTTTAGTTGTTCGGTATTATCTTTATTGGCTACTAGTAAAGCTTCTGGGGTATTGATGATTATAAGATTATCTGCGTGTAAAGTGGTGACGATTTGTTTTGGGTTGTAGTTGTATACCAAACTACCAACTGTGTCGTAAACTACTGTATTCCCTATTAACAGGTTTTCCTTTGGCTTTGATTGTATATCTTTGATTACTGACCAGCGTCCGACATCTGCCCATCCAAATTCTGAAGGGATTACTAGCAGTTCTTGAGGCTGTCGGCGAAATATTTCTTCAAAATCAAAACTTTCTAAACGGGGATAATAGTGTTTAATGACTTTGTTTTGTTTAGCTGTCCCAATATGAGGAGCGATTTTCATTAATAATTTATAGCTGTCTGGATAGTATTTCTGGTAGAGCCGGAGTATATTTGCCCCGTGAGAAATAAAGTAACCAGTATTCCAAAGATAATCCCCAGATTGAATAAATTTTTGAGCTTGTTTTTGCGTAGGTTTGTCGGTAAACCTTTTCACTAGACAAGCCTTAGTTTTATTACCAAGTTGTTTCTTAAACTGAATATAGCAAAAGGCAGGGCTCGGCATAGTAGGTTTAGCACCAATGGCGATAATTTTTTCAGGCCAATTTTTCGCTATCCGCTCGGCTTGATTTAGAGTTCGCAGGTAGAGTTTGGGGTTAGCTATATGATCATCACTCCAAGCTGTCGCGAACACATCTTCCTTGCTATAATGCTGCATCACTAGTATTGCTAGACCTAAAGCTGGACCCCGGTTTTTTCTTGCCGGCTCTAACGAGAAGTTAGTGGATGGGACTTTTGGGAGTTGTCTTTGGATATAATCAAGATAGCTTAAGCTTGTGGCAACAAACACTTGTCGAGGTTTAAATTTAGCTTTGATCCTTTGGTAGGTTTGTTCAAGAAGAGTTTTGTCGCCGACGAGCTTTAGAAACTGCTTTGGTTTATTTGCCCGGCTGGCTGGCCAGAGACGCGTGCCCTGACCACCCGCAAAAATGATGATGTTCATTTGGCTGGCTTATCTTTCTTACGTTGCTCATAAAGGCTTAAAATTATCCCAGCAACCTTTTTGGGATGATGGATTTTATCAAACTCAAATCTTTCCGTTGCACCGGCAGTTTGAATGTATACAGTACCATAATCAAGAATGTTGCCGAATAGGCCTATGGTTTCGCTAGTTACATCCTCAATTGCATCTAGGTTTAATTCGGACACCTCGTGTTTTAATAAGCCTTTCTGATCAATATCAACTAAACGGTATTCACTTACAATACCCATATTTAGGTAGTAGAGTACCCAAATGATAAAAGTGACAAGTAAAATGGCTAGATAATAAAGCACGTTAAGCAAAACAACTAACTGGCTAGTTATCTCCATCGGTAAAATGGTGGCTAGATTAAAACTAGACATTGAAATTACAGTAGGCACGGAGGCAAAAATTGCTACTATAAATAGTTTGACGAATAACCGGAACCAATGTTCACGAAAAATGAGGTAGATTTTTTCATTAGGCTGTTGGCTTGGGAAAAGTTTGCTATGCATACAATTAAGAGAGATTACTTAAACCAATTAGAAATCCAAACAAGAATAACCCTAAATAAGCACAGCTGGCAGTTATGGTTACTGCAGGAGTCTTGCCGTATTTAATGACAATAAAACTAGCCAACACCGACAAGGAGGCAAACACGGCCGCGGTGCCAAAAAATATTATATTAACAATCAAACTGGGTATGATTTCCATTGTTTAAAAAATTGGATTATCAGAAGAGTTAATTCCTAAATGCTTGTAAGCTTGCTTGGTAGCCTGTCTGCCTTTTGGGGTTCGGATTAAAAATCCAGAGCGAATCAGGAATGGTTCGTGCATGTCAGAAATCGTATCAACTTCTTCTCCTGTGGCAGCGGCTATAGAATTAACGCCCACAGGCCCACCGTTAAAAGCATTGATAATCACCGATAATATTTTTCTATCATGTTTATCCAGACCATACTCATCTATTTCAAGCATGGCTAAACTATCTTGGGCATGCTGGGGACTGATGAGGGAGTGTCCAGAAACTTGGGCAAAATCCCGCACTCTTTTTAGTAGGCGATTGGCAATTCTTGGTGTATAGCGGCTTCGTTCGGCAATCAACTTTATTGCTTTGTTATCCAGGGAAGTGTCTAGTATTGCGGCAGAGCGGGTAATAATCTCTTCTAAATCCCCTGGAGTATAGTAGTCTAAATGGTACACTAGGCCGAATCTGTCCCTAAGTGGCGATGAGATTAAACCAATTCTTGTAGTAGCGCCGACCAAGGTGAATTTTGGCAATTCCATTCTGACGCTACGAGCACCAGGACCTTTGCCAATCATGATATCCAGTACCCGGTCTTCTAGGGCAGGATAAAGAACTTCTTCTATGGTTTTGTTAAGGCGATGAATTTCATCAATGAACAGAACATCTCCATCACTAAGATTTGTTAGTAATGCGGCCAAATCGCCAGCCCGTTCAATGGTCGGGCCAGATGTAACTTTTAGATTAGCCCCCAGTTCCTTGGCAATGATGTGAGCCAAGGTGGTTTTACCAAGACCTGGAGGGCCATACAATAAAACATGTTCTATGGCCTCATTGCGCATCTTTGCAGCCTGAATGACGATGGCTAAGTTATTTTTGAGTTGCTCTTGGCCCACAAACTGGTCAAAGCTTTGAGGCCTGAGACTGGCTTCAAAGACACCCTCTTCGCTAGAGGGTGTGTGTGCAAAGATTGTTTCGGTATCGCTAGACTTGATCATCTGGATCTATGGGTTTATTAGTTGCATCACGATCTGTGGTTTGATTTTCTTCTGTCTCACCAGCCGGTGGTTTAGTTTCTGTACTGTCTTGGTTTGGATTTGGGGTTGCGGGCGCATCAGGGTTGGCAACAAACTCTTCTCTTTTTTGGAATAATTCAGGCGGTTTATAATTGGAGCTAAAACTATCTGTTTCAGTTTGACCATTTTTTGTAATGGTTCTGGTCCAGGTTGCCTTCATGGCGCCGTTGCTTTGGCGATCGTAAATTACGGGTTGATTTAGCTTAACCTCACGGCCATCACGTGTGCCATAGAAATCAAACACTAGAATATCGGCACCTTTGAAATACGGCCAAACCAAGATACTATTCCCTGTATCATTTTTGAACCTCAAGTCAATAACACCTGGGTAGATGGTCGCATCTGTGCCTTGCGGCGCATAGTACTGGACGGCATAAGAGTGGTTACGCCTTTGGGTGATTGGGAGTCCTGCATGCATAGCGGCTCGAAAAGTGGTAGATGATACCTGGCAAAGACCACCACCTAATTCCGGAATAGTTTCATACCCTTTAATCACTAATTCCGGCAAGAATCCTTCACTAGCTTCTACTGGGCCTAAATATTTATTAAAGCTAAATTCTTCTCCTGGCATAATAATCACGCCTTTAATTTTGTTCATACCTACACGGATATTGTGTCGGCGGTTGGCAGGACTGCCAGAAAACTTTGATTCCCCCCGGCCAATTAGTTCTGTGATTCCTAGCTCATTGAGTTCTGAAAGCTGGCGTTGAGGCTGAGTTGATTGAATTGCCAGTTCTAAATTACTTTGGTTGAGCTCTAAAGATTGGAGAATTTTTAAGGAACTATTGTAACGATCCAACTGTTTACCAATCACTGGTGCGACGAAGTGAGTTGCGTAACCGTTTTCCAAGGTCAGTTCGGGATCTTTTGATTCTGCATTGACGCTTGCAGCAATCTGCTTAGTCCAGGTGTAGATTTCTTTTGGGTTATGCTTGTAGGTTTTGGTTTGGTACTGGTATCGGCCCTGTTTTAAATAACCAATTTTGAAATAATCTTCTAGGCTCCATTGACCGGCTTTGACCAAACTATGTACTGGTACAGTGAAACTGCCACGCCAGCTGGCTTGCAAGCTTGCGGGGATTGCGACCTGAGTAGAGTCTCCGAAAGAAGTTACCGCGTCATATGTCGGTAAAGGTGCAGGTAGTGGCTCCATACCCTTTACTGTTGCAGGGATAAGTAACGTACCAGCAGCCACAGCTGAGAGAGCGAGTTTTTTTAGAGTCGTAAATTTAGTTTGCATCGCGTTTGAATTTCAGGTCAATTCTCTGTTTTGGTAAATGTGGTTCAATTTTTTCTGCCCACTCAATAACTGTGATTGTTTGAGGATGTCCCCAGTAATGTTCAATGCCCAGCGCGGCAACTTCTTTAAAATCATTAGTTCTGTAAAGATCAAGATGGTATAACCAGATCGGTTCGCCTGATTTGGTGGTTTGACCAGTCTGGTATTCCTGCATCATGATAAACGTTGGGCTGGTAATCGTGCCTCTCACACCAAGGGCTTTACCTAAAGCCTTGGTAAAAGTGGTTTTGCCGCTCCCCAAATCACCTCGTAGAGCCAAGATTTCGCCACCAGTAAGAGTTTTGGCTATTTTTTCTGCTTCAAGGCCAGCTTGGCTTAGGAGAACGGTTTTCATAATCTTCATCTATATATAGATATTTTACCGATATTGACCGATTAAGTAAAACCAGATATATTGATAAACTCAAATCGGGTAATATTATGGATTACGACACAGTTTCCAAAATTGAACAAGCGCTCAAATCTGTTAAAAGTATCGGATTAGTTTTACCAGAGCGATTAGGCGTAGATATATATTGTTCAGCTTTGGCCCTAAGGGAGAAGCTGCAGATCATGGATAAGCGCGTGGTGATTGTTTCTTCGGCTAAAAACTTACCGAATTTAAACTATTTTTCATCAGTAGCCAAGATTAGCCATCAGCTTACAGCAGGGAATGATTTGGTTATCAAAGTCGGATCAAACAATTCTGTTCCCAAACAGATTCGTTACGAAAAGGAAAATTCAGACTTATTGATTTATGTTACGCCAGACCGAGGCAGTTTTAGTGAAGCTGATGTGGAGGTGCTGCCTTCTGCGCAAGGGCTTGAGCTGTTGTTGTTTTTAGGGGTTGCGTCCATGGAAAAGATTGGTAGCCTTCACAGTGCTAACACTGAACTGTTTTTTAATACTCCGAAAATAGTAATTAATAATCAATTGGATCAAGAATACTTTGGTTCAATCAACTGGGTGGACAGTACAGCGAGCTCTGTCTCAGAGCAGATCGCCGGATGGTTGTTGAAGGAAGAGCCTCTAAAATCCAATGATACGGTCATCACGGGACTGCTTGCGGGGATCATTGATTCAACCCAGAGTTTTCGCGATCCCAAAACAACACCCCACACATTAGCCGTGGCTGCTGAATTAGTTTCTGCTGGAGCTCGGCGCCAGGATATTATCCAGCATTTATTTAAGACCAAATCTTTTTCGCTACTCCAACTTTGGGGAAGAGCCTTGGCTAGAATTAAAACCGGCCCAGATGAAAATTTGTTGTATACTCTAATCACTGAACAGGATTTTCTTAAAACTGAAACTTCCGCATCTCTATTACCGCAAGTTTTACAAGAGCTTTCTGTGATGGCGAGCAAGTATCAACTTATTGCATTAGCGGCAAAGGTTCCTCAAGGGACCGAGGTTTATCTTGCTGCTAAGCCGCACATTAAACTGCGTCAACTAGCCCGTAGGTTGGACGGTTCAAAAGAAACAAACTTGGAACCTCTTAATAGCCACTATTACTTGGTTCGTCTATTGTTAGAAAACACCAGTTTAGAGGAAGCAGAGAAGCAGATTTCTGCATTGCAGCCAACAAGTGTATAATGTAAGCACTGACCCATAATATAAAAACAAAATTGACTAGTTTTTTGAATAACAACCCAGCCGAGTTAACTCGCGCGCTAGATGACCAAAAGCGACATATCGAAGAAACTCAAGCTCAGCATACGGCAAGTTTGTATCATTTGCCGTATTTAAATATGCAAAATTTTCCGTTGGATTTAAACTCCTTGGCTTTGTTGCCAGAGGATCAGGCGCGTGCAGCGGAAGCGGTGCCATTTTTTAAGGAAGGAAAAGATTTAAAAATTGCCACCATAAATCCCCAAAACCAACTTTTAGAGCAGCTAAGAAAGCAGTTATCCGAAAAGTACCGGATATCAGTTTATTTTGTTTCCAAAAGCAGCTTTGCGAATACACTTTCCTTTTACGATAAAGTAATTATTCCAACCTCAAAATTTACTGAGACCATTCAGGTCAATCAGACGGAAAAATATTCTAATAAGCTTGCCACCATCGACAGCTCTAGTATGTCAGCGACAGAAGCACTTACCATCATCTTTGGCGCAGCTGTAGAGCAGAACTCTTCTGACATCCATTTTGAACCTGAAGACCATCTTCTGAAAATCCGGTATCGGGTAGACGGTGTATTGCATGACGCAGTTGTTTTAAACAAATCGTGGCAGAAGCAGCTTATATCCCGGCTAAAACTTATGGCAAAGCTTAAGCTCAATGTAGAAAATGAGTCACAAGATGGACGCATCAGTATTATGAATGAAGGTGTGCAGTTGGATGTTCGTGTTTCTGTCTTGCCATCTAGCTTTGGGGAAGCGATTGTAATGCGCTTGCTCGGCATTGGCGCAACCGACATAACTATTGATCAGTTGGGCTTGAACGGCAAGGCTCTTAAGGTCATTCAGGAACAGCTCCATAAGGCTAATGGAATGATTATCACAACTGGCCCGACCGGCAGCGGTAAAACCACAACCCTATACGCATTCCTAAAAGTTTTAAACCAGCCCGGAGTCAAAATCATTACATTAGAAGATCCAGTAGAGTATAAAGTTGAGGGGATTCAACAGACACCCATTGATCATAGGGTTGACTTTAGTTTTGTAAAGGCGTTGCGTGCAGTTTTGCGACAAGACCCTGATGTAGTGATGGTTGGAGAAATCCGCGATCCAGAAACTGCTGAGACAGCATTGCAGGCTGCGCTCACTGGTCACGTTGTGTTAACCACGCTTCATACAAATGATGCTCCGGGAGCAGTTCCTCGCTTGTTAACCATGGGTGTTAAACCTTTTGTAATTGCCCCAGCCTTGAATGCGATTATAGCCCAGCGTTTAGTTCGCAGGCTGTGTTCGGCTTGCATGGGTCCAGCAGTTGTTGATGAACCAACTTTAAAAAAGATTCAGAAAATCTTGAGTGAAATTCCAGCAACTGCTGAAGTCACAGTGCCAAAGGATTTACAGTTTTACTCCAGCGTGGGGTGCGATGACTGCGGCGGCTTAGGCTATAAGGGACGAGTAGGAATTTACGAAGTTATTGAAGTCACCGAAAAAATGCGAGAGTTGATTCTTACAGAACCTTCAGGATTAGCAGTTAGGAAGTTGGCTTTGGAACAGGGAACCATTAGCGTACAGCAAGACGGCCTACTGAAAGCCTTGAATAAGCTTACGGATATTCAAGAAGTGTTCCGGGTAGCCTCATAATTCTAAGCGTTGGCCACTAGTGCTAAGCGCTTTTTTTTGTTTAGCAAAACAGCTAAACTAAAGATACTTATGCCGAAAAAATCATCCAAATCTAGATATTTATTTATTGATGGCAATGCTTTAGTTCATCGCGGTTTTCATGCCATCCCTTCCTTGACCACGAAAGCAGGCGAACCGACCAATGCGGTTTATGGATTTACTATGATCTTGCTTAAGGCCATCAAAGATCTTAAACCTACGCACATAGCTTGCAGCTTTGACTTGAAAGGGCCTACATTCCGTCACGAGGAATACGAAGATTATAAGGCCCACCGCGCTGCTGCACCCGATGAGCTTTATGCGCAATTTGATCGCGTTAAAGAAGTCGTGCGTAGTTTGAATATTCCAATATTTGAAATCCAGGGTTATGAAGCAGATGATGTCCTAGGAACTTTAGCTCGTCAAATTTGTGATCAGAACGGCCATGATTGCGACGTGATGATTGCGACTGGCGATTTAGACACACTTCAGCTGGTAAACAAGTGTGTAAAAGTTTACACACTCCGCAAAGGCTTGGCCGACACAACAATCTATGACGAGAAAGCAATTATGGATCGTTACGGACTTAAGCCACTGCAAATGATTGATTACAAAGCATTGCGCGGTGATCCTTCCGATAACATAAAAGGCGTAAAAGGCATTGGAGAAAAAACAGCCAGCGAATTGATCCAAAATTTTGGCAGTATAGAACAGCTGTACAAAGCAATCAAATCAGACAAAGAAATAGAGAAGAAAATCAAAGCTCGCCCGCTCAAGTTATTGCAAGAAGGTGAAGACGATGCTTTATTGAGTTACAAACTTTCAAAAATAGTCACTGACGTACCAATTACTGTTGAAGTCCCAGCTTACGAATTTACAGCTGCCCATCTGGACGGGGTAATGAAATTATTCCAAGAACTAGAGTTTAGATCTTTGTTAGACAAGCTGCCAAAAAACTATTTGCCCCAAAAAGAAATTGCAGAGATTGAAGAAAAACCAAAGGCTGCTATCGGCAAGCAAGATTACCAGCTCATAGATAGTATTAGCAAGCTTACGCCGGTGCTCTCCCAATTAAGCAAACAAACAGAATTTGTCTTAGATACAGAAACCGATCAGTTAAACCCAATTGATGCCCAGGTGATCGGCGTGGCGATCAGCTTTAAAACAGGGCAGGGTTTTTATGTAACCAGAGAAGTGCTGGACGAGAGCAAGGATTTACAAAGCATTATTGCCAGTCAAAAGATTGGTAAGATCGGCCACAATATTAAATACGATTTGCAAACATTACAGAACAGCGGTTATCAGTTGTCTCCGGCTAGTTTTGACACCATGCTTGCTTCTTATTTACTTGATGCTGGAACCCGCCAGCACAGCCTTAGTGCACTAGCCTTCAGCATGCTTGGTTACCAGATGCAGCCGATTGAGGACTTGATAGGCAAGGGTAAAAACCAGATCTCAATGAAAGATGTAGATATAGAGAAGGTCTCTTGGTATGCGGCCGAGGATGCAGATATCACTTGGCGCCTGAAGGGGATGTTGGCCGAAGATCTTAAGGCAGAAAAGTTAGAGACAGTGTTCAATGAATATGAAATGCCGCTCATTCCTGTGCTGGCCAAGATGGAACGGTGGGGAATTAAAGTAGACGCAAAGTTACTGGGCAAGCTCTCTAAACAAGCCGCAAGCGAGCTAAAAGATTTAGAATCTCAGATTTATGAACACGCCGGCCAAGAATTTAATATTAATTCACCGAAACAGCTGCAAGAAATTCTCTATGACAAGCTTGGGCTTACTGCCGGTAAGAAAAACAAAACAGGGCGTTCAACCGCAGCCGGCGAGTTAGAGAAGCTGCGCTTAGAGCATCCAATTGTGGACGCAATCCTAAAGTATCGCGAGCTTTCTAAGCTGCAATCAACTTACTTGGAAGCTTTGCCAGAAATGATTAACCAGCGCACCGGGAGAATTCATACCAACTATAACCAGACCATTGCTGCCACCGGCCGACTGTCCAGCATTGATCCGAATTTGCAAAACATCCCTATTCGCGGTGAAGGTTTGGGTAGCCAGATTCGCCAGGCTTTTATTGCCGAAGATGGCTATAGTTTAATGGCGCTAGATTATTCCCAGATTGAACTGCGCATTGTAGCTCACTTGGCCAAAGACCAAAACATGTCCGAGACTTTTAAGAAGGGTGAAGACATCCACACCAAGACTGCAAGTGCAGTGTTTGATGTATCTCCTGAAGAAGTCACAGCAGACATGCGCCGCGATGCCAAAATCATCAACTTTGGAATTCTGTACGGACTCTCCAGCTTTGGGTTGTCTGCGCGCGTCAGTGAAGTAAGCCAAGGCAGTGCCAAGGATTTTATAGACAAGTATTTTGCTGCTTACCCGGATGTCCATGCCTTTATAGAAAAAACAAAAATGAAAGTCCGTGAAGACGGCTACGTTATTAATGAGATTGGACGAATCCGCAAGTTTCCCGAAGCTAAGTCTAGCCAATATTTTATTCGCCAAGCTGCAGAGCGTGCTGCTGTGAATTTCCCGATTCAAAGCATGAGCGCAGACATTATCAAAAAAGCGATGATTCAAATTCACGAGCTATTGTTAGGTAAAGATGATGAGATCCGCATGCTACTTCAAGTACACGACGAATTAGTTTTTGAAGTTAAACAGGGGAAAGAAGAAGTCTGGTGTAAAAAACTTAAACCAATCATGGAGGAGGCGATAAAGTTATCGGTGCCGGTCGTCGTAGAGGGAAAGTTTGGTTCAAATTGGGGAGAAATGAAGAAGCTATAAAAAAACCGCCCGAGGGCGGCTTTTTTTATTTACCAATCTTGGCAATCGCTTTAGCCAAGCGGGACTTGCGGCGAGAAGCAGTATTCTTATGAATCACATTCTTCTTGACCGCTTTGTCTAACTGAGACATCGCTTTCTTTAAACTTTCGGCAGCTGCTTTCGCGTCGCCGCTAGTAATGTCGGTACGAGTTGCTTTTACTGCTGACTTGTACTTAGATTTGGTTCGCAAGTTAATGGTATTGCGGCGCCTAGATTGACGCATGGCTTTTTTAGCCGATGAGGTATTTGGCATTTATATAGTTATAATTATCGCTACCCTTCACCTTCGAGACACAAAAGCAAAGCAATAACTTTGCTATTCTAACACTTTCTTTGCGTATTGGCAAGACTAATAAAAAAGCGGCCTCTTTGGGCCGCTGTGTGCTAGTGTCGTTTGGATAATCCTGTGCTGATGAACTGGATAAAAAAGTTAACCACGGAGTAGATTGCGCCTCCGAAAATTACGAAAGCCAGAATGACCACCACCGCAATAATCTCCCAGTTTTTGAGCAGTCTTTGCTCAGCCAAAATTTTTTGTTCGTCCATACATCCTCCATATTGAGCTGATGATATCGCAAGCTAGCCAGGCAGTCAACTAGAAAACTGCACTACTTTTTCTTTAGCTTTTGGAGCTGTTTGAGTTCGGTAATACGATCGCGCAGCTGGGCTGCTAATTCAAATTCCAGATTGCGAGCGGCTAAATCCATTTGCTCATTCAATTCCAATAAATAGATTTTCAACTCATCCTTACTAAGCTTGCTCGCGTCAATTTCCGAAGTATCGCTGCCAGGGAGAGATTCTTTCTTGCCGGCCAGGCGTGATTCGGCTATTTTCTTGATGATACTTTCAGGGGTTATTCCATGCCGCGAATTATACTCCTCTTGGATTTTTCTACGGCGAGTAGTTTCGTCTATAGCGGCTTTCATAGAACCAGTAATACGGTCGGCATACATGATGACATGACCGTGGAGGTGGCGGGCGGCTCGGCCCATAATCTGCATAAACGAAGTTTCGCTACGCAAAAAACCTTCCTTGTCCGCATCTAAGATTGCAACTAAAGAAACCTCTGGTAAATCCAGACCCTCTCGTAGAAGATTAATACCAACTATTACATCATAAACACCCAAGCGAAGATCACGTAGAGTTTCCAGCCGGTCAAAGGTTTCTACTTCGGAGTGAAGATATTGAGCCTTGATTCCTGCCTCAACTATGTAAGCAGTAAGTTCCTCTGCCATGCGTTTGGATAAGGTGGTCACCAAGACGCGCTCGCCTTTGGTGACTCGCAAGCGAATCTGTTCTAGCAAGTGGTCAACTTGGTTTTGGATGGGCTGGATTTCAATTGTCGGATCTAGTAGTCCTGTAGGGCGGTTGATTTGTTCAAGAACGGTAATGTTCCGCAACTCATCGGGACCCTTCATTTTTGTTTTGGTTTTAGTAACAAATTCATTTTCAATTAAACTATGCTTTAATTCATAGTCAGCTGGGGTAGCAGAAACATATACGACCTGGCTGATTTTATTTGCAAACTCCTCAAACTGCAGAGGACGATTATCCAAAGCGCTGGGCAGACGGAACCCGTATTCAACCAAGGTTTCTTTGCGGCTACGGTCGCCTTTATACATCGCGCCTACTTGCGGGATGGTTTGATGCGACTCGTCAACGAAAAGAAGAAAATCATCTGGGAAATAATCAATTAATGTAGAAGGCGGCTCGCCTTCGTGGCGGCCGTCCATATGCCGTGAGTAGTTTTCTATGCCTGCTACAAAACCAGTGTTAGACAGCAGCTCCAAATCAAAATTGGTTCGCTGCTCCAAACGCGCGGCTTCTAAGACTTTCCCTTGAGCTTTAAGCTCTTTTAAACGCACTGCCAATTCCTGGCGAATTTTTTCTATGGCCACATGCATTTTATCTTCCGTGGTAACGAAGTGTTTGGCTGGAAAGATTTTGATGCCTTTGAGTTTTTCTATTGTTTCTCCGGTTATCATGTGTCGACGTTCTATCTCTTCTAGGTCATCGCCAAAGAAGCGCAGAGTTATTACTGTATCTTCGGATGCCAACACAATTTCTAAAGTATCGCCTTGGGCGCGGTATGTGCCGCGTTTAAGATCGTAGTCGTTGCGACTGTACTGCAAATCTGTGAGGCGGCGCAGCAGCTTGTCACGCTTGTAGCTTTTACCAGCCAAAAGTTCCAAAGACAAGTCTAAATAGTCAGCCGGGTTTCCCAAACCGTAGATACAGGATACCGAGGCCACAATCAAAACATCATCGCGGGACATTAGCGAAGTTGTGGCAGCATTGCGCAGGCGATCAATTTCTTCATTAATCTGCGTATCCTTTTCTATGTAAGTATCAGAGCGAGGGATATAGGCTTCGGGTTGATAGTAATCGTAATAGGATACAAAATAGTGAACCGCGTTATTCGGAAAAAATTCCGCAAATTCTGAAGCAAGCTGCGCGGCCAAAGTTTTGTTGTGGCACATCACCAAAGTTGGCTTCTGCATTTCTGCAACAATATTAGCCATGGTAAAAGTTTTCCCTGAGCCGGTTACTCCGAGCAGGGTTTGGTGTTTGTAGCCTTCTTTCAATGACTTAACCAGCCCTGCAATAGCTTTAGGTTGGTCTCCTGATGGCTGGTAGTTTGTTTTCAATTCGAACTTCATACCCTCTATTATATAGAACCACAGCAAAAGAAAAAACCGCCGGAGCGGTTCAAGAGGGAAAGCAGAATTAGTAGAAGGATCAGCAGGATGAACGAGGATTGGGCGAATCCCTGTTTGGCCAAAGTCGTCGGCTCTTTGGAATTCGGTTTGATTTTAATGGTAGCCGCTAAAGCCCTAGGCTCATGGATTGGCGGCGGGTCCCAATTCCAGACATTGTTACGGGGCAACTTTTTAACCTTCGGATCGTCGTACACTTGTATTTCCTCCTAAAAAGATATGGTAAAATCTGAACCTATCTTACCAGTAACCACTTCACTTGTTCAAGTCCTGGTGGTATAATTTTCGTATGTCAGCAGTAATTACTGTAGAAAATTTGAAGAAAATATACCCGCTTCCTCGTAAGGATCGTACCAACGGGGAAGTTTCTTTTGAGGCCGTTAAGGGTACTTCTTTTACAGTGGAGCAGGGAGAGATTTTTGGAATTTTAGGTCCGAACGGTGCTGGCAAGACCACTACCTTAGAAATTATAGAAGGCCTTACCAAGCAGACCTCAGGCAAGGTTTTAGTGCTAAACTTAGATAATATTTCTGACTCTGATAAGATCAAACAGCAAATTGGAGTCCAGCTACAATCTAGCGATTACCTCCCATCAATGAGTTTGGCTGAGCTATTAAATTTGTTTGCAGGTTTATACGGTCGCGTGGCAGATATAGATAAACTTTTAGGGTTTGTAAACCTGGAAAGTAAAAAACATTCGTTGGTAAAAGATTTGTCAGGTGGTCAAAAGCAACGCTTTACTTTGGCTTCCGCATTGGTAAATGAACCAAAAGTTTTATTTTTAGACGAACCTACAACAGGCCTTGACCCTCGTGCTCGCCGCGATGTTTGGGAGCTGATTCGCAAAGTCAATGAGCAAGGGATTACGATTGTACTAACTACGCATTATATGGAAGAAGCAGAGTACCTCTGCGACCGCGTTGCAATAATGGACTCCGGAAAAATCTTAGCAATCAACAATCCTAAAACTTTAATCGAAGATTTGTCTCATACCACTCAAATTTCTTTTCTGACTGAGCAAGAATTAGATGAAGAAGTTTTTAAGGCTATCCCTTCGATTGAAAAAGTTTATAGTAGCTATCCTAAAGTAGTTCTAGAAATTAAAAATCTTGATGTGGTGGGAGACGTTGTTAAACTGCTTCGCGACAAACAAATTTCCTTCAGCAGTTTTACTGTCCGCACAGCAAGCCTAGAAGATGTGTATTTAGATTTAACTGGTAAGGTCTACGAAGATTAATATGAACTCACCTTTCCTTCAACTGTTGCTAATGAATTTTCGGTTACTATATCGTAACCGCACTGGCTTGTTTTTTACTTTAGTGATGCCCGTGATTATTTACGTTGCTCTATCAATTTTACCAATCGGGCGCTTTATTGGTTCTGATATCAACTATTCTTCTTATGTTCTACCTGGCATAATTGCCATGACTATAATGCAGGGCGGCATTTATGGGCTGGCTTACTGGTTTATTGATTTAAGAACTCGTAATGTGATTAAGCGGTTTTTAGTCACCCCTCTGAAGTCTAGGGATTTAGTCGCCTCAGTTTTAATAAGTAGGGTCATCGTAGCGCTATTGCAAGTCTTATTTTTAAGTTTAGTGGGTTGGCTGTTCTTTGGTGCACAGATTGGCTCAAGCATTTGGTTTGCATTAGGCTTCGCCGCATTGGGAGCTCCGATCTTCCTCTTGATGGGCTTACTCATCTCAACTTTCGCAGATACTTACGAGGCAGCTGCACCTATCACAACCGCGATTGGCTTACCTCTTACTTTTTTAGGAAATATTTTTTATCCGGTTGATGTATTACCAAAAGCTTTTCAATATGTTGCAAAAATACTACCAACTGCGTATTTAGCTGATGGAATACGAAGTGTATACCTGAATTCAGGTACTTGGGGTGATTGGGGTGTTGACGCCTTGGCTTTATTAATCTGGGTGGCTGTTGTTAGCGTGTTAGTGGCTTTATTCTTCCGTCTCAAGCCAGACTAGACAGTCCGAGCAAATTTATATATACTTTGAAGTCAAAAAAGATGTAGGAGGTCATATGAATCAACAACTAAAGCAATTACTTTGGAATTCGGTCAAGCTTGTTTGGGTAATGGTTGCTACTGTGGGTTACTGGCTGCATTTTACAGACCGCCTCGACGCCCGTCTTACAACTCTTTGGGTCACACTCTCTTCGCTATCGCTCGCGGCGGTCTATTCATTCTTATCGGCTTATCGACTCGGTCCGAGTAAGGAGTTAGGTGAATTTTTACCTAAGTCCGAAATAGCCGAGTTTAATCCCAATCAATGGCTCTTCGGGGCATGGTTGCTCTTGTCTCTTGGAATCGCCTTGCCGGCTTATCATTACCGACCAGCTTGGGTAATCATTGCTCCGTCTCTGCTGGCGGGTGCGCTGTTACTGACCATTGGTCTTTTGGCCGTCTTGGGTCGGAGCTATCACCGGATGGTCCGGAGAAGTAATCTATAGTCTTTGGTCTAGCCTGAGTAATTAGGATTTGGGTGCCGTTTGAAATAACCAGCAACAGGTGCTCAAATAAAAAACGCGGAAGCTTTGGCTAACGCGTTTTCTTTTTGGTTAGAAGCCCAAATTAATAACCCCTTTTGTCCAAGTTTCCAAATTTTGGGCTAGCCGACCGAAAAAATTTTTCTGCGTAGCAATGACGACTCCTCAAAATTTGTTTCGCCCGGCAACCTTCAAAATTGTGGAAGCTTAGCTCAAAATTTATTTATTGATTTGGGCTTTGTAATATTCGGCTCTGCGCCGTAGTGAAGCGATAATTTTTTTGACGGCTTAAGATTTATTAGTTTGTTCAAATCTTCGGGAACCTTTTCTGCAGGAATGGCCAGGACAGGTATGTTTAGTCCTAACCCCAAAGCTTGAGCCAAGGCCACTCCAACCCTGATTCCTGTAAAAGAGCCGGGACCGCTGTTTACAATGACTCTTTTTATTTTTGATAAGGGATAACCCTGTTTGCCTAAAAACTTTTGGATTAGTTCAAGGGTTTTATAATTTTCATTGAAAGCTACATCCTGCTGATGAACTACGGTTTTTTCTTTGGAAATCATAGCAATTTGCAAGCTTTTAAAGTCAGCTGTATTGATATATAAGAGCATGGTTGACAAAAGTTTAAAAAATAGGTATAGTATTAGGGTTGTTTTATTTCAATATAACGGAGGTAAGGGATGAAGCCAAGCGATTTTCAGACAATCAATCTGAAACAAATTCGAATGGCGCTCCCGGTGAAGACTAAGGGCGCAGAATTCGCGATAGCCGACATGCTAGCTTTTTGCCAAGAGCATAACAATGATCGGTTTCATTTTGTCTCTCTCAAACGTCTAATCAACCACTTTTACCAAGCCAGTTCCGATCAGGGCAGGGACAAAATTCCGACCAAAGTAAAAATTGAAGGTCTCTATCTGCTGCTCGAGCAGCGCTTGGTGGTGAAAAGCACCCGTCACTATATGCGTTTTTCGAAAGAGTTAAAAAATTCTTTGGCAGCGCAATGTTTCCCAAAAGTAGCTCCGCAGAAGAACCAATCTTCCAAAGAGTCCAAATTCATGACCGCTACCACTTTGGGGTAGCGGTTTTCTTATCTTAGCAAATCTTCAATAACTTGGCGTTCGTCCCATTCAATGCGTTGGTTGTTTGGCAGCACCAAAAACTGCTCGCTGCCTTTGCCGGTGATTAGAATGATGTCTGTTGGTTCTGCAATCTGCAGAGCCTTTTTTATTGCTTCTTTTCGATCTAAGATTTTAATAATTTCGTTAACCTTCTTGGTCGCTGTTTGATTAATACCTTGTTCAATATTTGCAGCAATCTCTTCTGGGTTAGACTCATATACGTCGTCATTGGTGATGATTATTGTATCTGCGAATTGAGCAGAGATTTTTCCAAATTCAAATCGCTTGCCAACATCGCGGTGACCACCGGTTGAACCAAAAATATGAATAAGTTTTTTATGAGGAATCAGCAGTGCAGCGCGCAGGCTTGCTTCCATGCTAGCTGGCTCGGGGGCGTAGTCAACTATAATTGTGAGGTTGCGTTCATTCGGAATTATTTCCATCCTCCCTTTTGTCCCGCCGAACTGTTTCATGGCAGCTGCGCTTTGCTCTAAACTTATGCCTAAAGTTTGCGCTGCGCCAATAGCCAATAAAGCATTGGCAATATTGAAAGAACCTTTGATGTTAAGACTGAATTCCTGACCTTCAACAGCGAACTGTAATTGTTCTCCGACTTGGATGTTGGTAGCTTTAAGGATAGGAATTTCTGTTTGAGCAGTTTTATCATCTCTTATAGAGATGCCGAATTTTTTGCGTGCTGGGAAGGATGCGAAGTAGCTGTGGTTAGGGTCGTCTACATTTACCCCGATAAACCCATGACTACTCAGAGATTCAAAGAGTCGCCCTTTGGCCTTGCGATAGTTTTCAAAACTACCATGACTGTCTAGATGGGCTGGGGTTAAGTTAGTAAATAAAGCCCCTTCAAATTTAATTGACAGATGCCGGTTTTGTGCCAAGCCTTCAGAAGTTGCTTCCATGATAACGTACTTACAACCCTTTGCCGCAAAGTCATGCAAAGTCTTTTGCAGCAGCAACGGGCCAGGCATAGAAAGACCATGTTGATTGATACTCTCTGTGCGCCCATCAAAAGAGCTAACAGTTGTAATGTAGCCAGTACGAACCCCTGAGTTGTTTAGAATATGCGCTAGCATAATCACTGTGGTGGACTTTCCTGAAGTACCTGTCACTCCAATGATCTGCATTTCTTTAGCAGGAGAGCCATAATATAGAGCAGCCAAAAATGCCATAGTGCCATGATAAATTGGAGCTAAAGCTAGATAGAGACTTTTGGGGATAAATTTACGTAGAAATGCTTTCATTGTTTAATTTTAAAATAAACGATTAAGAATGCGCAAGAATTTATAGATCTGATAATGGATTGGTTTAATCACACTATCTTGTGGTTGCGGATAAGTAATTTCTTTTCCTCCCCAGCCTAATTTAAATCGGGCAAACCCCGGGGTTTTGCCTGTAGCGGTTTCGATGCCCCACCAGTCATAGAATTTTTTGCCAGAATTTTTTGCGTCTTGAATTGCATGCCAGTGTAGTAGATATGGAGCCATGACATTGCGGTACTGATCGCTGCTTCCACCGAATAAATAAGTACGAGTTTCCAAAGAATCAACAAAAATCGCACAGTTTAAAAGCTGGCCTTTATACTGAGCAGTGGAAATTTTGATTTCAAGACCGGTTGCAGGAGTATGAACTAATTTTGCCAAAGCTTGGTAATAACTTGCTGGGTGATCAGTAAAATTTTGCCGTTTACTAGTTTCCGAAATGAGCTTAATAGCTTCAGAGATTTGTTCTGAATTTTCTAAGGTCGATATTTCTACACCATGTTTCTGAGCAACTCTAATATTGTACCTGGTTTTTTGGTGCATGTTTTTTTGTAGCTCATCTTCACTTCTCGACAAGTCAATCACTAACGTTTTTCCAGGTTGAATTCTTAGGGTTGGTTCTCCAAAGTTTGGTAGTTCTTTAGTCGGCTCAACTCTTATAAACCAATAGTCAGGGAACTGGTGTGCAATTTCATTTAAGAACTTTTGAGTTAGTTGCAGGTCACCATTCGGTCCATGAGGCGCGTATAAATATTTGCCTCCTAAGTGCGGAATAGTTTGTTCAATGAATTGCGCAGCGATTTTGATTTGCTGATCCTGCACCAGTGCAAAACGAAAAACTTTTTGATTTAATGAGGCTTGGAATTCGCCCCACTCCCAACTCTGCAAAAAAGAGCCGCGCGCTGCGGCTAAAAATTGCTCGTAATCCTGTTTAGATTGTTCGGTGAGATTGACGAGGTTCATTAAGCTTTGGAAATTAACTTAAGCGCTTCTTTGATTTGAGCAGCTGTGTCTAAAGTATTATCAACTTTAGCAACGGCATCGCGCACTTCGCGTGGATTGTAACCCAGGGCAATTAAGGCATCAAACAAATCACTACTGCCACCGCTTACCCCGCTCAGTACGCCACCAACTTTGTTCTTAAGTTCTAAGATAATTCTTTCTGCAGTTTTCTTTCCCACACCAGACATGCGAGTAAAGATGTCGCTATCGCCATTAATAATAGCTTGTTGGAGGATATCAATTTTTGAGCTGGAAATAATGGTCAAAGCCATCTTTGGTCCTACGCCTGTCACTGTTATTAGTAACTCGAAGAATTGCAAACTCTCAAAGTCAGGCATACCAAAGAGGGTTTGCCCATCATCGGCGCTCTTGTGATATATATAGAGCGCCAGATCATGACCGATGGGGTGCTCTAAGATTTCTGGTGTCACAAAGACTTTATAGCCAATCCCAGTCTGTTCTAAAATCAGGTAACTATTGGTTTTTTGGAGGACTTTTCCGCTTAGAAAGGCAATCATATGACTTGATTATACCATGTAGACAGGTTTAAAGATGATGGCTATAATCCCAGCAATAAGGAGGATAAATACATGGCAGATACTGGTTTGTTTACCAAATTTTGCTGTCAGGGGATGTTTGACGGTGAACCTAGGGGAGTTGATGAATGGTATTACCTAAAGCCACTTCGAAAAAGAAACAAGGTTTGTGGTTTGATTGTCGGCGTTCACCCTTTGGCGCACGAGATCGTGTGCGAACTCTTTGCTAGCAGTGTACCGGGCGTGGCTTCGGTGGCGGGAAGCTTGGGTGTTGAGGTTATTTCCCCAAAAAACTCTGATTACTGGGGTTTTGGTGAGATTTTTAAGACCGTAAAGACTACCGATGCTTTTGTGGAATATCAGGTCAACATTTCTGAAGCGTCCGATCTCGTCTCTTGCGGCTTGGATATGCTGCTTACCTTGCTTACCTTTCATATGGAAGCAAGCACAGGAGTTAGATCCAGACAGCTGGCCATCATAGACGGCATCGGTACAGGCTCAGGCATGAGTGCGAAAGGAATTGGCGCATATATAAGCCCGATTTGGAGGAACTGGCTAATCATAAACGATAACCGGCACCATCACACAGTCAGTCGGGCCATGATGGAAATTTTTAACAGGACTTGCTCCAAGTACCCTGCGGAACTGCACGAGTTTCGTATTTGGACGGATAAAGACCGGTTTGTAATCACTGTTCCTGGCAACTGCGCCTGTTTCGGGGTAGACGGTATGCAGAGGAGCACATCCGAACGTGTGGATATGGTTTACCATGTTTCTCCACATAATATGGACAATCTGCACCAACAATTCTCAATTTTGACTGGTTTTGCTCAAATTTGGGAATTAGTAAGAGAATCTCATAGGGCGGAACTCAATTTGGACACCCTGGGCAATTAGTATCGCCCAGGGATTTTTATTTTTTTGCTAAAAAAGTTTGATTTTTTCTTGACAAAAAATACTTGCTTGATATTATTCAAATGTGAACAAATCAATAGGAAATTAAGGCATTTTGAAAGCCCTTTTTTGCGTTCGGCAAGAATGGGAGTCTTTTTTTTCAACAATCAAATATTTTAGACTACTTTTTACAAGACTTTTGGCGGTTTCGGCATTTTCTATACTTTAAAAAACAAAAACTCCGCTTATTCTAGTCTTTTTTTAATTGAAAGACTACCTTCTCTATATAATAAGTAATTTTCAGGCAGAACTAGGCCTGGAAGGAAATACGCATAATGCCGCAAACAACAAAGCCACAGGCTATTGGCTCTATTGTCGTGCCTGGCCAGCAAGCTGTTGAACGCAAGTTCTTTAGCAAACGACACCCTGCAGTGAAGATGCCGAACCTAATTGAGGTTCAGCTTAATTCCTACAAGTGGTTCTTTGAACACGGACTCAAAGAATTGCTTGATGAAATTAACCCGATTCATGACTTTACTGGTAAGAATCTAGAACTTTACTTTGGCGATTACTATTTTGACAAGCCGAAGTACGATGAAATCACAGCCCGTGAGCGTAACACTACTTACGAAGCGCCGCTATATGTCAGCGCTAAGCTAGTAAATAAAGTTACCGGCAAGACTAAAACTCAAGACGTATATTTTGGCGATTTTCCATTGATGACCCCTCGCGGGACATTAGTAATCAATGGCGTTGAGCGCGTTGTGGTATCCCAGTTGATCAAGTCACCTGGTGTGTTCTTTACATCTGAATTTTCTCGCGGCAAGAATTTGTACGGTGCGAAGATCGTTCCTAATCGCGGCGCCTGGTTAGAATTAGATACTGATAACGCCGGCGTGATTGGCGTAAAGATTGATCGCAAGCGCCGTATCCCTGTAACTGCACTTCTTCGTATCTTTGGCCTCAAGACCAACGAAGAAATTTTAGAAGCATTTAAGGATGTAGATACCAATCCAGAAATGAAGTACATCCAAACTACTCTAGAAAAAGATGCTTCTTCTACTGCCGATGAAGGTTATAAAGAAGTTTACAAGCGTATCCGTCCGGGAGACTTAGCAACAGTTGATAACGCGCGTTCACTGATTGACGCGATGTTCTTTAACTTTGACCGCTATGATTTATCCGAAGTCGGACGCTATAAGTTTAATCAGCGTTTAGATTTTCCCAAGGATCACGATAGCCGTTTGCTAGATTTGGCAGATATGGTTGCGGTAATTAAAGAAATGATCCGCCTTAACAACACTGGTGAAGCAGCAGATGATATTGACCACTTAGCTAACCGCCGTGTCCGTGCAGTGGGTGAATTGATTCAGGCTCGTTACCGTGTAGGCTTGGCTCGTATGGCCCGTATTTGTAAGGACCGTATGTCATTGGCAGATTTGGAAACAGTGACGCCAGCTCAACTGATTCATGTTCGACCGATCGTGGCTAGCACTCAAGAGTTCTTCTCTTCATCCCAGTTATCACAGTTCATGGACCAAACCAACCCGCTCGCAGAACTTGAGCACAAGCGCCGTCTGTCTGCTATGGGTCCTGGCGGTTTGTCACGCGAACGCGCTGGTTTTGAAGTGCGCGATGTGCACCGTTCTCACTACGGCAGACTTTGTCCGATTACTACGCCAGAAGGTCCAAACATTGGTTTAGTTGCTCACCTTGCCACATACGCCAAGATTAATGACTTTGGATTTATTGAAACTCCTTATCAGATGGTTAAGAAGTTCGCTAAGAACGACGGCAAAGATGCTGTGAATGAATTGGCATTATATGACATCAAAGACGCAAGCGGTAACGTTATTGTAGAGGCTGGCAAAACTATTTCCGAGAGCGATGCTAAAAAAATTGCTGGCATTCAAGACTTAGATAAGATTCAGGTAAAGCCGCGTTTGTTAAATAAAGTAGAGCACCTGGATGCGTACGAAGAAGAAAAACTAACTATCGGTCCGGCAAACCTGCAGGTTGACGATAATGGTTATTTCGTAGAAGAGCGCGCTTCTGTTCGTGTTCGCGGCGTGCCGACTATTAGCGACACTAACGAAATTGACTGTATTGATATTTCTCCAAAACAGATTATTTCTGTGACAACATCTTTGATTCCTTTCTTGGAGCATGACGACGCGAACCGTGCCCTCATGGGATCAAACATGCAACGCCAGGCCGTATCTTGTATCGTGCCTCGTTCGCCGATTGTAGGAACCGGCATGGAAGCAAAAGCCGCCCGCGATAGCGGTCAGGTAATTTTGGCTGAAGAATCAGGTGTGGTTACCTCTGCAGCCGGCGAAAAAATTATTGTAAAAGGTGATTCAGGAAAGACTTATGAATACCCGCTGTTGAAGTACGTTCGTACTAACAGTGGTACTTCCCTGAACCAAATCGTTCGTGCTGACAAAGGCCAGAAAGTAAAACCTGGTGATGTCTTAGCCGATGGTACTTCAACTCAACACGGTGAACTAGCTCTTGGACAAAACGTATTGGTTGCGTTTATGTCTTGGGAAGGCGGCAACTATGAAGACGCGATTTTGTTGTCCAGCCGATTAGTCCAGGAAGACTATTACACTTCTGTTCACATTGAAGATTTCAAGATTGATGTTCGCGACACCAAGCTTGGCCCAGAAGTTGTGACTCGCGACATTCCAAATGTTGGTGACGAAAAGCTTAAGAACCTTGATGAAGAAGGCATTGTCCGGATTGGCGCACAAGTTAAAGCTGGTGACATCTTAGTAGGAAAGATTACTCCAAAAGGTGAAACTGATCTAACTGCAGAAGAAAAACTATTGCGGGTAATTTTCGGTGAAAAGTCCCGCGATGTAAAAGACACTTCTCTTACCTTGCCTCATGGTGAATATGGTAAAGTGGTAAACATTCGCCAGTTCACCCGCGAAGCAGGGGACAAGCTTCAGAGTGGTGTGATTCGTTCCATTCAAGTTTCCATCGCAGTGCTCCGCAAGATTCAAGTTGGTGACAAGATGGCTGGCCGTCACGGAAACAAAGGTATCATCTCTCGTATTATTCCTGTAGAAGACATGCCTTACATGGCAGACGGTACTCCGGTGGACGTTATCTTGAACCCGCTTGGTATCGTTTCTCGTATGAACCTCGGCCAGGTGCTTGAAACCCACTTAGGATTTGCGGCTCACAAGCTTGGCTATAAGGTTGCAACGCCAGTGTTGGACGGTTTGACCGAAGACCAGATTAAAGATGAACTTGAGAAAGCTGGTGTTCCTCGCACAGGTAAAGTTACTTTATTTGATGGCAAGACCGGTGAACAGTTTGATGAACCCGTGACAGTTGGCATGAAGTACATGTTAAAGCTTCACCACTTGGTAGACGACAAGATGCACGCGCGTTCCACTGGTCCATACAGCTTGATCACCCAGCAGCCGCTCGGTGGTAAGGCGCAGATGGGTGGTCAGCGTTTCGGCGAAATGGAAGTATGGGCGCTAGAAGGTTATGGTGCCGCTCACACCTTACAGGAAATGCTGACAATCAAATCCGACGATGTTATCGGCCGTAGTAAGACTTATGAATCAATTGTAAAGGGTGAGCCGATCAAAAAGCCGAACGTGCCAGAATCCTTCCGCGTTCTCGTAAAAGAATTACAAAGCTTGGGATTAGATGTTGAACTTCTCGGCGAAAGCGGCGCTGTAATGAGTGCAACTGCCGAAGAAGGTGTAGAAGAAGGAGACGGCAAGGTCGAAGTCGCTCCAGTCCAAGATGGCCCATCACTATTTGATGAACCAACTAAAGCCAAGAAGAAAAAGAAAGAATAAACTAACAAGTAAAAAGTAAATAGTAAAAAGTAAGTCAGAATCAGAATATCAGATTGATTAAGATTACTTTCTACTTCCTACTTTCTACCAGCTCAACTATATGTTTACTCAAACTGAAGAATTCAAAGGGGTCAAAATCAAACTGGCGAGCCCAGAAACGATTTTGTCTTGGTCTCACGGCGAAGTGACCAAGCCGGAAACCATTAACTACCGCACTCAGCGTCCGGAAAAAGAAGGATTATTTGATGAAAAAATCTTTGGACCGATCCGCGATTGGGAGTGTTACTGTGGTAAGTACAAACGCATTCGTTACAAGAACATTGTCTGTGATAAGTGTGGCGTAGAAGTCACCAAGTCTTCTGTTCGCCGCGAGCGCATGGGGCATATTACTCTGGCTGTGCCAGTGGCACACATTTGGTTTTTGCGCAGCGTGCCTAGCCGTTTGGGCTTGGTGCTAGACTTAGGTGTTCAAGAATTGGAACGCTTGGTTTATTTTGCCGCTTACATTATTACTAGCGTAGACGAAGAAGCGCGCGCAAATACTTTAGAGCAAATTGAAAGTGAATTTAAGGCCAAGAAAAAAGAAATTGAGACTCGTTATGAGACTCTGCTGGCAAAGACTCGCACCCAATTAGAGCAGGATCTTAAGGGTGATGCCGATGTTAAGGGCGCTAAAATTGACGCAGAAATCACGGCTCTTAAGGATATGTGGGCAAAGGAAATTCAGAATTTGGAAAGTATTCGCGATCAGGCCCGCTCTGAACTCAAGAGCATCAAAAAGATGCAGATTATTTCTGAGCTCGCTTACCGCGACCTGTCTTTGAAGTACGGCCAAGTCTTTACTGCAGGTATCGGTGCCGAAGCCCTAGAAGCATTATTAGAAGACATTAACCTAGAAGAACTTGCCAGCGAATTAGAAATTGAATTACGAGATGCAGAAGGTCAGAACGCTAAAAAGTTGACCCGCCGTTTGAAGCTTATCAAGTCTTTAGTGCGTAGCGGTGTGCGTCCAGAGTGGATGCTTATTAAGCACTTGCCTGTCATTCCGCCAGACTTACGCCCAATGGTGCAGTTAGACGGTGGTCGTTTTGC
Organism: uncultured Candidatus Saccharibacteria bacterium; assembly: GCA_964597895.1. GTDB lineage: Bacteria > Patescibacteriota > Doudnabacteria > UBA920 > UBA920 > UBA920. Next base: position 10,298 of record CAZQZS010000003.1, on the reverse strand, counting down.
GACCTCTGACTTGAACGATCTGTACCGCCGCGTAATCAACCGCAACAACCGTCTTAAGAAACTGCTTGAAATTAAATCCCCAGAAGTGATTACCCGTAATGAAAAGCGCATGTTGCAGGAAGCGGTTGATGCCTTGATTGATAACAGCGTTCGCCATGGCAAGGAAGTAACAGCCTCTACAGGCCAAAAGCGAAAATTACGTTCTCTGGCAGACATGCTTAAGGGTAAGCAAGGACGCTTCCGCCAGAACCTGCTCGGTAAGCGCGTTGACTATTCAGGCCGTTCCGTAATCGTTGTCGGTCCGAACCTCAAGCTCCACCAATGTGGTTTGCCAAAGCGCATGGCTTTGGAATTGTTTAAGCCGTTCGTGATTTCAAAACTTATTTCCCGCGAATACGCGCACAACGTTCGTAGCGCCAATCGCCTTATTGAACAAGGCCGCACCGAAGTCTGGGATATCCTAGAAGAGGTGAGCAAGGATCACTACGTATTGTTAAACCGCGCGCCGACCTTGCACAGACTTGGTTTCCAAGCTTTCCAGCCAGTACTTATTGAAGGTAAAGCTATTCAACTTCATCCAATGGTGTGTGCAGCGTTCAATGCTGACTTTGATGGTGACCAAATGGCCGTCCACGTTCCATTAACTGAATCTGCTCAAAAAGAAGCCCGCGAAATTATGGTTTCTAGTCATAACCTGCTTAAGCCTGCCAGTGGTGATGCCGTGATGACTCCTGCACAGGACGTTGTGGTGGGTTGTTTCTACATTACCACTATCCGCGAAGGCCTTAAGGGTGAAGGCAAGGTGTTTTCTGATAAGCAGGAAGCGATTCTTGCCTACAACAACAAACACGTGCACATCCAGGCAAAGATTAAGGTTCGCATGGAAGACGGTGAACTCGTGGAAACCTCTGTTGGTCGGTTGATCTTTAACCGCATCATGCCAAAGGAGTTTGGTTTCCGTAATGATGCTTTTGACAAGAAGCGACTGCAAGCATTGGTTCGCGAATCTTATCAAGCCTTTGGTTTGGACGCGACTGCCAACCTAATTGACGAAATTAAGCGTACCGGCTTCACCTACATGAAACAGTCTGGCATCTCTTGGGGTATGGACGACTTGCATGTTCCTGACACCAAGTACAATTTATTGGAAGAAGCCGACAAAGAAGTTCAGACTACTCAAGAACAGTTCTTGGAAGGATTGTTGACCGAAGACGAGCGCTATAGCCGCGTGGTAGAAATTTGGGCTGATGCTTCCGAAAAAATTGCCAAAGATGTGGTCGGTACAGTTGAACCTCACTCCAGCGTAAATTATTTTGTATCTAGCGGCGCTCGCGGTTCCTTCTCTCAGATCACCCAGATGTCCGGGCTTAAAGGTCTCGTAGTAAACCCTGGTGGTCGCACCATTGAGCTCCCAGTCCGCGGCTCCTTTAAAGAAGGTATTGATATTCTGGAATACTTCATTTCAACGCACGGTTCCCGTAAGGGTATGAGTGACACTGCGCTTCGTACCGCTGACGCAGGTTACTTAACACGTCGCTTGGTAGACGTTGCCCAGGATGTGGTAATCAACGCAGAAGATTGCGGTACCAAAGACTTTGACGTGATTTCACGCGCTGACAGTGAAGCTATGAACCAATCATTTGAACGCCGCTTGTTCGGCCGCGTAGTACTTGAAGACGTGAAGGACGCCGAAGGCAACGTGATTGTTAAGAAAAACAACGGTGTGGATGAACAGCAAGCAGTTGATATCGCCAAGACCGATGTTTCTGAAATTAAGTGCCGCAGCGTCTTGAAGTGTAAGTTGGTCCGCGGTGTCTGCCGACAATGTTATGGTTTTGACCTCGGATTCAATAAGATGGTAGAACTCGGTGCAGCAGTAGGTATCGTGGCTGCGCAATCCATCGGTGAACCGGGAACCCAGCTAACCATGCGTACTTTCCACACTGGTGGTTCGGCATCGGTAAGCGATATCACCCAAGGTTTACCTCGTGTAGAAGAATTATTTGAAGCCCGGGAACCAAAAGGTATGGCTACTGTGGCGGAGATTGCCGGTAAGGCAACTGTTGAGAAAGCTTCGGGTAAAGAAAATATTGTTCGCATTGAAGGCGCTAACGCTCAATCTCAAGTGATTGATATTCCCAGCGGCAGTGAAGTACTGGTTAAGGACGGCGCGAGCATCGTTGAAGGCGATAGTTTGTTTGTCAGCCAAGACAACACTATGACCAAGTCTCCCGCGAGCGGTGTTGTCCGTATCAGCGATGGCAAGATTAAACTTGTTCACGAAGGTGAAGATTTAGTAGAGTATGTTATTCCAGCGGGCTTCACTCTCACAGTTAAAGACGGAGACCTGGTAGCTGCTGGACAGCCTTTGACCGAAGGGAACCTCAGCCCAAACAAAGTTTTGGAACTCCAGGGCACCGAAGCCGCACAGCGCTACATCGTAAAGGAAGTCCAGGATATCTATGTATCGCAGGGTCAACAGATTCACGACAAGCATATTGAGGTTATTGTCCGCCAAATGTTTAGCAAGATGCGCGTGACCAACACTGCAGAAACCGATTTGGTCCTAGGTGACGTCATTGATAAATCCCGCCTCCAAGAAATTAATGAACAGTTAGAGGCTGACGGACGCAGTCAAGTAGAAGCAGAACAATTGCTGATGGGGATAACTAAAATTTCCTTGTCCACAGAAAGTTTCCTAGCGGCGGCTTCCTTCCAAGAAACTACCCGCGTTTTGATTGAAGCTGCGGTAACCGGCAAGACAGATTACCTTAAAGGCCTAAAGGAAAACGTCATTATTGGTAAGCTAATTCCGGCCGGAACAGGCTTTAATCCAGATGTTGCTAAAGAAAATCTAAAGACACAGGAATTGCCTATCTAAAGCAAAGCTACATAACCGCCCCACCCACAGTGAGGGCGGTTTTTGCTTTACAAAATGCCAAAAGTCTGTTATAATGATATTAATCAATTAAACAGTGTGCCTGCCAACTGGCACCAGGAAATAAAAATGAAAACTAAAATTAAAAATTGGTTGGTGAAAGGAGCTATTACTTCATTGGTATTAGCTAGCTTTGTCACCATCAATTCCGCTCAAGCAGCATCGTTGACTAGCTTAAGCGCCAACGCAAGCCGTTTAGCGCAAAATACTAACTCCGACTACACGATTTACTTTGTGAGTCCGACTGGTATCCAAACTGGTGGCGGTGACACCATCACATTAACTTTTAGTTCAGACTTTGTTTTAGCTGCTGAGGCTGCTGCCAACTTTGACTTTGCGGTAGGCGATAGCGGTACTTGTACTACCGCAAACTTCACCGAAGAAGCGGTTTCTTTAACAGCTAGCGCTACTGACTGGGGTGTGGATGTTACTGGTAATGTGGTAACCTTCTCGCCAGAAACAGATGATACACACGCTGGCGGGCTATGTTACCGTATTGAGATGGGTACTGTTGCCACAACCGGCGGCACTGGTGCAGCTAATACAATTCAGAACGGCGCTCTAGACGATGATGACACAATCTCTATCGCTGGTGGTTTTGGTGACACCGGTACTATCTCAGTAGACATCATTGCTGACGATCAAGTTGATATCACCGCAACTGTAGCACCGAGCATTACATTTTCAATTTCCGATAACGATATTGAATTTGGTACTCTATCAGCAGCTGATGATACGTTCGCAGACAACTCCGCTGGTAATGCTACCGAAGTTGAAGCTCACACCTTAGCAGCCGGTACTAACGCTACTGGCGGTTATGTGATGTATGTATCCGGCGCAACGCTAACTAGTGGTGCTGATACCATTGATGCAATCGGTGCTTCTAACACTGCTTCTACTCCTGGCACCGAACAGTTTGGCGTCCGCTATGTAGCCTCTGGCGGTTCAGGTGCGGTTGATGCCCCTTATGCAGCTGCAGGCTTTGCCTACAACGGAGTATCCGCCCCAGACAACATCGCTTCTGCCACAGGACCTTCCTCAACCACCACTTACAGTGCCCGCTATGTTGCAAACATTACATCAAGTACAGAAGCTGGTAGCTATTCTACCACTCTTACTTATACTGCTACAGCGACCTTCTAAGTTTATTGAAATATGGTATAATAGTTAGGTGAAAGCCTCCTATTTATCCTCACTTTTAACAATTAAAAGATTCCAGTTAGCTTTATTAATAGCAACTGGCATCTTTTTGTTTGCAATACCTTTCACAGCTTCTGCAATAACTATTAGCCCACCACGGTTAGAATTAGCTGCTGATCCTGGGCGCCCGGTAGAAAGTGAGTTTGATGTCACTAATGATAGTCAGTTCGACACTGTTTATTTCACCCAAGTAGAGAATTTTGAAGCTGGGGACGAGAGCGGTAACCCCCAGTTTGTGCCCGCACGTGAAGGTTTAGCAACTTGGGTAGATGTTCAAAGCCAGATCACGGTCCGAGCAGGTGAAACTCGTACTATCCCTTTTAAAGTCAATGTACCGAGAAGTGCAGAACCGGGTGGTTACTTTGCCTCAATCTTTGTTCGCACTACACCGCCCCCACAGAACGGAGGCGAGGTAAGTATCGGAGCTAGATTAGGAACCTTGATTCTCCTGCGTGTGAATGGTGAGATGAAGGAAGGTGTAAATATTCTAGAATTTGGAACTAAAGATAAACAACGTTTTTTTACCTCATTGCCAGTAGAGTTTTACTACCGTTTTCAAAATACTGGTGCAGATCGCGTTAAGCCAGAAGGTAATATAATAGTGAAAAACTTAGTTGGTCTCACAGCAAAAAGCTTGAGTGCTAACAGACAAGAAGGAAGTGTATTGCCAAGAAGTATCCGAAGATACGAAAGTACTTGGATTAATGCTGGAGGCGGGGTAGAGGATCCTGCCGCTACTTCTCAAAGCCAACCGCCTACGGGTTTTTTATCCCAAGCTAAGAGTCAGTTAGGAAACTTTGCCTTTGGTTACTATACAGCGGAATTAGATATCCGTTATGGAGTCAACAATAACACTGCTAGTAGCAAATACAGTTTTTTTATAATCCCTTGGCAGTTATTGTCCATAGTAATCCTTAGTTTATTGATTGTCTTATTGGTGTTGCGAACCTTACTCAAAGCTTACACACGAAGGATTATTCGGCAGCACCAAGCTTCTCCTCGTCGGTAATCAACTAGGGCCCAAGTTTCTTGGGCTTTTTTATTGGTAAAACCAATATGATTTTATGATATTATATAGTTAATTATGATCTCTCAATACAAAAATCTCCTTATACTGCTCGTTACCATCGTACTGATTCCTGGCGTAGCCATTGCTCAAACAATGAATAGTGGAAGTTATCAAATTGAAAATTCTACTTTTGATGGAGGAGGTGAATCCAGTAGTTCGACTAACTACCAATCTAGAGATTCTATTTCTGATGTAGAGAGCGGGGATAGTAGTTCGACTTCTTATGTAAATCCAAGTGGATTTCAGCCTGGTGCCTACCCGGGCATACCTGGACAACCAACCCTAACAAATACAGGAGGCACACTATATAACAGTCTCGATTTTGTGGTAGTTCCTGGTGACGGGCAACAAGATGATACAACTTACGCTATTGCTATCTCCAGTGATAACTTTGTTACTACATATTTCATCCAGGCTGATGATACTTTGGGAACGTCGGAGGTCTGGCAAACGTATGCTGGTTGGAATAGTGGGACCGGGGAGAGAGTTACTGGCTTATCACCCAGCACTACTTATAAGATTAAGGTTAAAGCAAGTTACGGAACAGGATCTGACGCAGAAAATACAGAGAGCGGTTATTCACTTGAAGCTAGTGCTACAACGGCTGCACCTTCTTTGACATTCTCTATTTCGGGAGTTAGTTCGGGTACAACTATTGCAGGTCAAACTACGACTGTGACGAGCACAGCCACCTCAATTGGTTATGGCGTTCTTACTGTAGGTGATGGTAATCCAAATATTGCCGCCCAAGCTTTAACCGTTAGTACTAATGCAACTGGCGGTTATACGGCAACTGCACGCCATGATCAGGATTTAACAAGTCAAAATTCTGATGTGATTGCCACAGTATCGGGCACTAATTCCAGCCCTGCAGCATTTGGAACTGGCGTTGCTACTGGCCGTTTTGGTTATCATACTACTGATATTTCATTATGTACTGGTTCAGGAAGCCGTTTCTCCGCCGACGACACTTACGCGCGCATGGAAACCACGCCTTACGAGGTTGCCTGCGACACTGGCCCGGTAACTAGCCAAGTCACCCAGTTAGTTTTTAAATTGGTGATTGGAAACCTTCAAGCAGCCGGAGATTATCAAAGTACTGTAACTTATATTGCAAGCGCGACCTATTAATCAGTTTGTATGAAATATTTTATTTTGCTAGCGAGTTTGTTATGGTTAGCGCCAACTCCAGCTCAAGCACAAACAGAATTCCGCGAGATTACTATCTCGCCTTTTTTACAGGAGCATGAAGTTGCTAAGGGTGGAACTGTCCTGGGAGAAGTAGAAGTTACAAATAATGGGACACGGGAAATTGCGTTGCAAATTTCTGCACGCGATTTTTTGCCAGGTGACAGAGGTGAGCCACAGTTTGTACCCGACGAAGAGTTTAATGATGTAACTTTTTCTCTCGCAGCTTGGGTAAGTTTTCCAGAGGGTACGCAAGCAGTCCTGCAGCCAAATGAGACAAAAGCGATTAAGTACCAGCTGAGCCCTCCAGCAAATGCGGAGCAGGGAAGTCATTACGGCGCAATATTATTTTCTCTTTCTGGCAGCGCGTTAGCTTCCGGAGTTGGGATTAACCAGTCACTCGCAACAATTTTGATTGTGAGTTATGGCGAAGCTAGACCAGAAGGAAATTTAGAATTCATAGCAGAACCAGCCTTGGTTTTCTGGAATGAGTCAGTAGAGTTTACTAACCTGTTTTCTAACACAGGACGGGTGCACGTAAAGCCAAAAGGCGAGGTCTATGTTAGCAACATTTTTGGCAAGTTGATTGCAAGTCCGCCAACTAACAAAGATGCAGCAAATGTCCTGCCACAATCTGATCGAACCTTCGTCACAGAGTGGGATCCATCCACGTTTGCATTCGGCCCGTACACAGTAGAGTCTGTTATAACTTTTGGGAACCAAAAGTTAGAAGTGCGGCAAGAGCAAATTGTTTGGGTGTTACCAATTTATATTTTGGTTCCCATTGGTTTGGGGTTATTGGCACTAGTTTGGTTTATAATTCATGGTCGGCACTGGCATCGTAAAAAAGTTATTGCCAGGCACGAAGCACGAACATAACAGTCACAGAAGTGGCACCTGTATTTTATAATTATTGACCAGACTCTCATTTTTTGCTATACTATGTTTAAGATAAGTTTTGTTAAGTTAAGGTATTTTAATTTAACAAAATGAATTCAATAATGGAAACAAAATAACAAGCCAATTTAAAATATGCTTACCGCTTCCCGAAGTGGTGCTGTTATGATGGCAGGTTATTGAAAGCCACATAGCCTATAGAAAATAAGCCAGGCTAAAAAACAAAATAACAATTAATACTCCAAATCTATGACGACCAATCAAGATTTACCGGAGCTGTTGACTATAAAGGAAGCAGCGAGGATGATAAACGTCCATCCCAATACTCTCCGGAATTGGGAAAAAGAAGGGAAGATCCAAGCAATCAGAATCGGATCCCGAAGAGACAGAAGGTATCCAAAACAAGCAATCTGGAATATGTGCCAAATAGCGACATCGTACTAAAGCGATGTTTTTGTGTTTTATAGGGGTGTGGAACTAGCCCAAAACAAATGAAACAAATTTTTAAATACAAATCAGTAATCACATACACGAGAATCAAAGCGTTACTACTAGCGGGCGTTTTGGTTTTAGCGTATGCGATTACTAATAGTCAGGGGACTACCCCAGCTGAAGCTGCTATACCAAAGTACATTAATTTCCAGGGCAAGCTGACCAACGTTTCAAATGGCACGAACGTCGCTGATGGAAATTATACCTTTGAATTCAAGATCTACAATGCGGCAAGCGGTGGAAGTTTGCTTTGGACTGAAACTTGGGACGGTACGCCTTCTCCAGATTGTGATGAGCTGGCTGTGACCAACGGGGTCTTTAATGCAAAACTTGGCTCATGTAATTCTTTGGCATCTGTGGATTTCTCAGGTGGCAATCTATTCCTTTCGGTTAACTTTGATGATGGCGGCGGCTTTGACGGGGAAATGAGCCCACGCAAACAGCTGGTCTCTTCTGCCTTTGCCTTCGTGGCCAACAGCGTAAATGGGGATGGCACTATTGATATCACTAACACCGGCAATGATCAGTTAAGAGTTGGTTATGACGGTAGCAATGATCTCACGGTTGATGTAAACAATGACGGCTTCACAACCTTTACTGCAGCTGGCAGTGGAGCAGGCTTCAACATCACTGGTGGTAATGTGGGAATCGGCACATCAAGTTTGGCGGCAAGACTTCATGTCACTTCTACAACAGAACAACTCCGGTTGGCTTACGATGGCTCAAACTATTCTTCGTTTACGACTTCATCTGGCGGCGATTTAACGATTGCACCAAGCGGCAACGACCTGGCCGTAACTGGCAACGTTGATATTAGCGGAACTCTTGCTGTTGGTACTGCTGATGCGTTCACTGTAAACTCAGCTGGTACAGTTACAGTTGCAGCTGGACAATCTTACACTGGTGCAGGAGCGCTCACTGTTTCTTCTGGTAGCGCAACACAGCTCACCATTGATTCAGGCACAACTGGTACGCTTGCCATTGGAACTGATTCATCTGCAGAGACAATTAACATCGGAACTGGTGCAGCTGCTAAAACAGTGACTTTAGGTTCAACCAATAGTACATCTTCTACAGTTGTTCAATCAGGTTCAGGCAATATTCAAGTTCAAGCGAATGGCACGTCTACTGGGGCGGTTTATGTTGGCACGGTTGGTACCACCACTACACCAGACTTGTTAGTTGTGGGCACAAAGAGCGATGCTGGTAATCCTACTGGGATTGATGGAGCCATTTACTATAACTCCAGTGGCAAGTTTATGATTTTTGAGTCTGGGGCTTGGAAAGAAATTTGTAACAAAACCGATGCGGCTTGCGGCGCTGGTAGTGGTAGTGCTTGGAGCGCTTTGTCTAACCCAAGCGCCAACCTAAGCCTGAGCATGGCAGAGTATACCACTACCTTTAGTTGGGATACTGCTGCTACGGCCGCGTCTGCTGACTATCTTACTTTGTCTGTCACCAACGATGCTTCTACTGACGCGAATACACAGCGCTTACTGGTTTTATCTAACGCCGACTCTACTGGCTCCTCTGCAACTGAAAGCTTGCTAGTGGTGAATAACAGTGACACGGACGAAGCGGTTACTTCTGGTATTTTATTCACCTCCGCCGCCGGTGGCATCACTACTGCTATTGATGCTTCTGACAGCGATATTGGCGATGCCCTAAATATAGGTGCTAATAATATTGTCGGCACAACTGGTAATATTGATCTCACCAATTTTGACGTAGTCGGTAGTTCAGGCAACATTACCACAGCAGGCGCCTTAGCTGTAAATGGTGGCACCATTTCTTCTTCTTCTGCGACCTTGGTTATTAACGCCGGTGGTAACGTAGACATTCAGGATGCCTTGAATACAGACTCCATTACCACAGATACAGGCGGCGTTTCCATTGCTTCTGGCCAGTCTTATACAGGCAGCGGCGCAGTGACTTTGTCTTCTGCAGCTGCCTCAGCACTTACTATTAATTCTGGCACTACCGGCAGCATTAATATTGGCACGGACTCATCTGCCGAAACCATCAGCATCGGCACTGGTGCGGCCGACAAGACCTTGGTGCTTGGCTCAACCAATACTACCTCCACTACCACATTGCAGTCTGGCTTAGGCGGCCTTTACCTTGATTCCGGCACCACCATAGAACTTCTAGATAACACCAACATCACCGGTGACTTAGATGTTTCCGGAACGCTAGCGGTAGGAACTGCTAACGCTTTCCAAGTATCTAGTGCAGGCGCAGTTACAGCAGTAGGCGTCAATGCCGGCACTGGCCTCTTGCAGGGTACTGGTGGCTTAACCATCACAGGTACTTCAAACATTAACGTTAACACCAACTCTGCCACTAACATCAATACTGGCACCTCCAATGCCTTGGTCTCTATTGGCGGTGGCTCTGGCACCTTTGCCCTAGATACTACTAACATAGATATCTCTAGTGCAGGAGCTATTACAGGTGCTACTGGCTTTAACGGTTTAGTTATTACCCCTAACACCGGCGTAGTTACCACAGGTA
>CAZQZS010000002.1:0-155078 GCA_964597895.1 uncultured Candidatus Saccharibacteria bacterium | reverse complement strand
CAGAATATGCAAGCAATTATGTCTATACGGACAGTGATGCTATCGGTTTAGACTTTGGTAATAGTGAGTGTAAAGACTGTGGTGGCAGTTCTAGCACATCTTCATCAGGTAGTAGAACAGTTCCTGACGACGATGGTCGTGTACTGGGAGATAGCACTGGCTTGCCATACCAAGCACCACAGGTTCTTGGTGAAGCCACCGAGCTTCCTCGCACAGGTACTCCATTAGCACTTGCTTTTAGCGTCCTTGGTATCTTGGCAATCGTTATGATTCCTCGTTACGCTAAAGTTTCTGTTAAATAAACAAATTTAAAAAGAGCCCCTCGGGGCTCTTTTTTATTCGTTCGTAATTAATTGGGTGTATAATACAAACAGATGCATTATTTAGTTAAAATTTTGAAATGGCTGATTTTGCTTGGCGTATTGGCTGGGTTAATTTTTGTCTTGCTGAATTTTAGCTACTTTAGTCAACAAATCATCTATTTTTTTGATCAGACTTTTGTGACCGATGCCCAAAGAGATTTTCGCCGCAGCGAGAACCCAGTTGAACAAAAACCAAATGAATTATACATTCCTGCCTTGGAAATCCGTGCGCCAATAGTGTATACAGAAAATAAAGACGAAGCGAATTTCCAAAAAGCTCTGCAAAAGGGAGTTGTGCATTACCCCGATACTGCACCAATAGGGGAAGTTGGTAATACATATATTTTTGGCCACTCATCGGATTTTGCGTTTGCGCCTGGTGAATACAAAACCGTTTTTGCACTGTTGCCAAACTTAGAAAAGGGTGAGCAGATTTTGGTGAGCAATGAAAAAGGCAAAATCTTTAAGTATATTGTTTACGAAAAGTTTGTGGCCGAAAAAACAGCCACCTATTTGCTTAATCAAGATACCGGCGGAAGAAAAATTCTAACTTTGCAAACTTCTTATCCAATTGGTACAGCATTGAAGCGTTATATAATCCGAGCTGAATTACTGCCTGAATAAAAAAGAACCCCGCATGGGGTTCTTTATGGATCTGGTTAACCAGGCTCGTCGGTTAAAGATTAACATGCACTAAATACCATGTCAAACTGGTGGACCGGAGGAGAACCGAACTCCCAAAACCAAGATGACGAGCCTGGTTTCATCAACCAGATCCGGCCCACTACTTTGAGGTTATAGACCATAGTTCAATTTTAAATTAAGCTCAAATCAAAGTTCAATAAATTGGCTTAAATAAAGGAAAAAAAGAGTTAGATTTAAAAAAAATTGCAAAAAGCCCAATAAACCCTTGACTAATCCCCAAAAATGCTTGTGTTTTCGGGGGTTTTTATATACGATTAATGTATAGTCCAGCTTCTGAGTTCTAGAGCACAGGAGCAAATCAATTAAGTGTCTCTTCGGAGATTTAAGGAAAATAAATGACAAAGTCAGAAATCATGCAGCACCTTGCTGAACAAACTGGTATGACCAAGAAGCAAGTTGTTGAGTTCATGGAAGCTATGGTGAACTTGGCTTACAAGGAAACCAAGAGCAGCGGGGAATTTTCAATCCCTGGTTTGGGCAAGCTAAAGAAGAAGCACCGCGACGCGCGCATGGGACGCAACCCAGCCACTGGTGAATCTATCAAGATTCCTGCTAAGACTGTTGTTAAGTTTACAGTTGCTAAAGCAGCTAAGGACGCTATTCTATAAATTGAATCAGACCACCCTTGCACGGGCATTTACTGTCTAGTGCATCGGTGGTCTTTCTTTTTGTAAAAATAACGAGTGTACTAAAAAATCCCGCCTCAAGCTTTTGGCCGTGAGCTCCGGCAGAATCGGTTCGGGAATATAAAATTCACTACTTATTGATTTATTGGAGGAGAACCAGCTTGGTTATTAACTGACAGCTCTGCAAATTTATCTGGATTAGCCAGAACTTCGTGAACTTTTTTCAGGATTTCTTCTGTTGTGAAATAGGCCTTAACCATGTAGGCCTGCACATGCAAAGCTTTAGTTTTTAGGATATCTTTATTGCTCCACAGGTTAGAAAGAATTATGATTGGCGTTTTGGCTACCTCTGGATCAGGATTGCGGCGGATCGTTTCCAGGACCTTAAATCCATCTACTTCTGGTAGCATTAAATCCAAAAGCACTAAGCTAGGTTTAGTTTGAATGATTAGATCGATGCCGGCTTTGCCGTCCTCAGCCTCTTTTACAATATAACCGCTGTTTGAGAGCTTGTGGGTGACAATTTCCCGCATCGCCACGTCATCTTCTACTATCACAATTGTCTTTTTTGTCTCTTCGGGAGGCATGTATTTTGTAAGTATATTATATCATAAATTAGGTCAAAGCCACAGCTAGTATTAAAATCAAAACCCCCATTATGCATTGGTTTCTTATTGCCCTTATCAATCCAGTTGTTCTTGCATTCATTAATCACTTTGATAAATTTCTGCTTTCGAAATATATCAAAGGTGGGACAGTAGGGGCACTGATTGTATTTTCGGCGCTGTTTTCGATTTTTTTACTTCCAATTTTATTTATTTTTCAACCTTCGGTAGTAACCTCTGTTACGTTACTACAGGGGTTAATCCTCACTGTTAATGGGATGCTACTCACAATAGCAATCTTATTTTATTTGTATGCACTGGATGATGAAGAAGCTTCTCATGTTGCGCCTTTCTTTGAGTTAATTCCACTCTTTGGGCTGGGTTTGGGATTTCTATTATTATCAGAGCTGCCCGCCTCACAACAGTTAATTGCGGGTGGGGTGATAATTTTAGGTGCTTTAGTGATGTCTATTGACCTAAGTCCAAGCACTAATAAGTTTAAGCTTCGGCTCGCACTCTTAATGATAGGATCATCATTCTTTTACGCTTTGAATGCTGTTCTTTTTAAGTTCATAGCTGTAGAGGTCGGTTTTGTGACTTCATTATTTTGGGATATGTCAGGTAAAGTTTTGCTAGGGTTCTTTTTTCTTGTTTTTATAGCGTCGTACCGAAATCAATTCATTAGTTTGGTAAAGAATAACCCCTTTAAGATTTTTACTTTAAATTCTGTTAATGAAATCTTAGGGATTATTGGAGAGGTTGCATTAGTGTATGCAACTTTGCTTGCACCAGTAGTCCTGGTTCAAACAGTGGGTAGTATACATTCTGCAATTGTATTTATTATTGGTATATTTTGTACTATATTTATACCTAAATTTGCTACCGAATCATTAGAAAAAAAGATTCTTATACAGAAGATTTGTGGAATTGCATTAATGATCGGCGGTGTTTATTTATTAGAATTTTAATTTATGATTCCAATATTTCCGGTTTTTAAACATTTAGATAGGGATGATGAGATAGAACTCAAAAAAATCACAAACAATTTCGATCCGTATTCGGACTTTGATTTTGCTGCTTTGTGGAGTTGGAATATTCAAGATAAGGTTCAAATCTCAAACTTAAATGATAACTTGGTGATAATTTTTCCTGAACACCAGTCCGGCAAACTTATATATAGCTACCTGGGGAATAACAAACTTGGTGAGACGTTGCAAGAAATATTCTCTAGACCAATTATTGCGGGTGTGCCCGTTGAGTCGATTGAATTAGTGCCTGAAGTGTCTCTCTTTGGAATTGATTTGAATAAGTATGTAGTAGAGATTGATTTGGATAGCTGTGATTATATATACGATACAAGTGAGCATGCAGAGTTAGCTGGTCGTAAATATAATACCAAGCGAAGACTGTCTCATAAGTTTAAAGTGGATTATCCAGACGTAGTAGTGAAATTACTAGACCTTACTGATGAGAAAATTCATAGTCAGATAATATCTGTGAATGACACTTGGATTCAAAATAAATCCGATAGTTTTAATCAGAGTCATTTTGTAATCGAAACCCAAGCATTAAATCGATTTCTATCTGCTAAATTTTCGGAAACACATGCAGTAGGAATTTATAAAAACGAAAAGTTAATTGCGTATGATCTGATGACTATGGCTAGTAAGGGGTATGCGATAAGTCACTTCTCAAAAACCACCCCTGGACTGATTGGTCTGAATGAGTTTTTGATTCATGAGGTTGCAAAAAACTTGAAAGCAACTGGTATTAAATTTATAAATGCAGAAGAAGATTTGGGTATCACAAATTTAAGGTTTACAAAAAATTCATACAGACCTATAAATTTTTTAAGAAAGTATAAAATCACTAGATATTAACTTGTCTTATGATTCCCAATTTTTTCTGCTATAATTAAATTAACTTAGAAACTTCAATTAGATGATTCGATACTTTTTCGAACAATTTAAACAAAATAGGTCTTTTCAGGTAACGTTGTTTACTTTTATAGCTTTGACCGTTTGGTGGATAAGTATCTATTTCCGTGGACTCACAGAAGGCTTTGAAAATGACTTATTCACAAATCTCTATGGGTTGATGTCTCTAATTGGCGGGATTATTGGAATAAAAATTGCTCGAAAATGGGGTGGTTTTAAAAGTATTCTAGGCTCATCAATTTACTTTTTAGCATTTGGATTACTAGCTCAGTTTGTTGGGCAGATGCTATATGGTTATTATATTTACGTTCTAGGAATAGCTGAGCCATATCCATCGGTAGGTGATATTAGCTTTTTTGCTAGTGTTGTGCTTTATGTTTTTGCGGTAATCTACTTATCTAGAGTTACTGGTTTTAGATTGTTTGTAGCTACCCCATTTGGGAAGTTGTCTGCTACGGTAATTGCTGCCCTAATTCTAGGCGTTTCATATTGGATTCAACTGAGAGGGTATGTGCCAGATTTCTCAGACCCCGTACTATTATTTTTTGATTTTGGTTTCCCAATTGGCCAAGCTCTCTTCGTAGCCATTACCATAATGATTTGGTATGGTTCTAGAAATATTCTTGGAGGAATGATGAAAGCACCAGTGTTATTATTATTAGCAGCTTTAGTTTTTCAGTACCTCGCTGATTTCAGCTATTCCTACCAAGCTGCAGTTGCCCCGGAGAATTTGTATGTTGGAGATTATTTGGATTATTTATACCTACTATCTTACTTTTTAATGTCAGTAGCACTTATTCATATTGGTAACATGTTTTATAAGGTGCAAGACTCATAATATGGAAATGACAGCAACACTAACTAGCATATTCGACCAAATCTCTGTCCGCATCATCCGCGAACAAGAGCTTTTGATTGGTCCATTGGCTTGGGAAGAAGCTCGTAAAGTTGCTGGTATAGAAGTTCTGGATCAAAGAGCGGGTAGCGTTAAAGTTAGCGGTGATCCTAAACAAATTTTGACCAATCTTGTGAATCAGTATGCCAGACTGTTTGGTCAGGCCAGTACTGCTGTCTGCAAACAAGCAGTACAGGATTTAATTGTTGAGATGCCAAAAAACGAAGTTCCAGAAATTCTGCAATAAAAACAAACATGCAAAACTTGGGTGAGGACAAACAACACTTGCAAGAGATCAATGAAGAGATCTACAAGCGGAATATTGAACTTGCAGTCGTAAACAAAACGCTTTCGCTCCTGCGGAAGCTTTATCAAATTAGTCTTTTAGAACTAGACCCCACTAATTTGGCAGATAAGGTGGCGGATACAATCCGGGTTGACCTTAATATGGAAATGGTGGGTATTTTTTATTTTCAGGAAGAAATAGACACTTTAGTGCCTCTAAAGTTTTCTGAATCAGAAAGGTTTCAGGAGGCCCAGTCTGTACATAAATTGCAACTAGAACGGATTAAAATTACTAAAGCTAGTGAGCATAGGGTATTGCGAGAAGTGGTCGGGAATAACACCACGCAGATGATTCAGACCCTGGTAGAAATTTGGGATGGGGAAGTTGATACCCAAGAACTCGTAGAACTTAAGCAAGCTTCCCATTTGGAAACGATTTTTTTGTTCCCACTTCACACACAGCACGGCACCATTGGCATGTTGGTGCTTGCGTTGAACCGCACTTATGATAACTTAAATCAGTTTGAAAAAGATTCCATTAATAGCTTTACGGACGTCGTAGCTGTCGCATTGGATAAGGCTCTGATTTACGAACAGTTAAAGCTGGCTAATGAGCAGCTTAAAGCATTAGACAAAGCCCGTGCAGAATTTATTTCTATCGCAAGTCATCAATTGCGCACGCCACCGGCAACGATTAAATGGTATTTGAATGCTGTATTGAATGGAGATTTTGGAGAGCTTTCTAATGAATTGCATGCAGCTTTGGAACGCACTAATGTTACTAACGAAGCTCAAATTTCTACCATTGATGATTTACTTAATGCATCTCGTATTGAGCGTGGAAAATTAGAGTTTTTCTTTCAACTTGGGAATATTGCTCCTATGGTGGCTCAGTTAGTGGAACAGCTTCAACCCCTGGCGACTATGCACAAGCAGCGTATTGTATATAAAGCGCCAACAGAAACTTTGCCTGATATCATGTTGGATGCCGAAAAAATCCGCCAAGTGTTGAATAACATGATCGACAATGCCATTAAGTATTCCAAGCAGGGTGATATTATCGTAAGTTTGGAACACGACCACGACAATGTGACGATTCAGGTGGTGGATACCGGTAAAGGTATGGATAAAGAGACCCAAGAGGGCTTGTTTAAGAAGTATTCCAGAGGTAAGGATAGCGCCACACATGCCACAGGTTTGGGCCTTGGGATGTACGTTGCTAAAGTGATTGTAGAGCAGCACAACGGCCGTATTTGGGCAGAAAGCCCGGGGGTGGGGAAAGGATCCACTTTTGCATTTTCCCTCCCAATTAAGAGCCAAATTAAAGCGACGACAATAGATTTGGCTCAGAATTAAGCCTCCTTAGGCTAAATTCGTGGTATAATATCAATAGGTTTAATTAACTCAGGAAACATTAGTTTCCTTAACACAAATCTTGGTTTCTTCAATGGCTACTTACTCAAAATCGGTTGAAGTGACTTCTAAAAAACAATTTGAGCTTATTGATATTACCGGCCAGGTAGCAGAGGTGGTCAGTTTAAGCGGCGTAAAAAATGGCGTGGCTGTGGTCTACAATCCACACACTACCGCCAGCATCCGCTTAACGCATAATGAGCCAATGTTGATTCAAGATATCATGAAGATGCTGTATCGTTTAGTTCCGCTAGAAGAGAACTATTCGCATGATGTTTTTGAGATGCGCACTGAGGTTGAAGTCAATGAGCGCAGCAACGGTCATGCTCATGTAAAGTCATTTTTGATGGGCAGTAGCCAAACTATTCCAGTGATAGGCAGTAAGCTATCACTGGGCAGCAAACAAACCCTGTTTTTTGTGGAATTGGACGGTGGACGCAAGCGAGACTTTTATGTCGTTGTTTATGGAGAGCAATAGGATTACCTGTTGCTTTTTATAATGTCATTATTTTATCCGGTTTGGTCGATAACCGGAGGCTAAATCAATTATCATTTGGTACCAAATGATATAAAGGAAAGGAATTCATCATGAATTACTACAACGATTATCCATATGTTGTACAAGACTCAGTATACAGCTTGTACGATCGGGTAATTCAATTCTTGCCAAATGTTCTGGCTGCCGTAATTGTATTATTGCTCGGCTGGATCATTGGTATGTTTTTAGGGAACTTGCTTAAGCGGGCTGTTATGTCTGTTGGCATTGATGGTTTGGGCGATCAGCTTGGATTAAAGCGGTTGTCTGAACGTAGCGGCCGCACAATCCGCATCTCGCATATCGTGCAGTGGATTATAAAATGGTTCTTCATTTTAGCTAGTATCATTGCTGCTGCAGATATCTTAGGCTTTAATAATGTTACCAATTTCTTTTACAGCGATGTGCTGGGATATGCCAGTCATGTGATTATTGCTATGGCAATTATCTTGCTTGGTATGTTGGCAGCAAACTTCTTGGGCGATGTCGTTCAAGGTACTGTTAAGGCCGGTGGATTTGGCACTGCTAACTTGCTTGGCTCGCTGACCCGCTGGGCAATCATGATCTTTGCGATTATTGCAGCCTTGTCTGAATTGCAGATTGCTGAAAGCTTCCTGCAAGACCTGTTCCGCGCCGTAGTCGCCATGCTGGCAATTGCTGGTGGTTTGGCCTTCGGCTTGGGTGGAAAAGACCACGCTAAAAAAGTTCTTGATCATGTAGAATCAGGAATAGCGACCAAAAACTAAAATAAAACATTGAAACAACAAAACCGCCCCGAAATAACAGGGCGGTTTTTTGTTGGGTCGAACCCTTAGAACAGACTCGTCATGCACATTGTGCCATGCTTATGAACCTCTTTCAGGGTGATGGAGTGGAGGAGAGTTGAGCTCCCTTTCACAGAGTGATGAGTCTGTTTTGGTTACCGAACCCTCACTTCATTTTTTAAATATAACTAGTAGGATTCAATTTTAAATTAAGAGATTTTTAAGAAATTCACAGCCTGAAAATTGAATGGTATACTGACGTTATGATCAGAAAATATTGGGCCTTTTTGGCTCTCATCATAATTATATTAGGAGCACTTTTTATTTATAAGCAGGTCTCGGATTACCGCGAAGAGCAGCGACGCAGAGTAGAAGCCTTGCAAAAAAAAGCCGAAGAGGTGAAGGTTACAATTATTGAGGGCTGGACTCTTAAGCAAATAGCAGAGAAGTTTGAAGAAGCAGAAATGTTTAGAGCAGATGATTTCCTAAAAGCGGCAGAGGATTTCGACACTTCCGAATACTCATTGATTGTAAAACCTAATCGCACTAGTTTGGAGGGCTATTTATTCCCAGATACATATCGGTTTGCCAAGGGTTCAACTCCCGATGATGTAATCAACAAGATGTTGGCCAATTTTAGTGCCCGAGTTAGTTCGCTAGGAGTTGAATCGGCGGGACAGGATTTTATTATAGCGGGTTACGAGAATCTATCTGTAACTGGCGGAGATAATCAGCCTGGGTTATCTTTGTACGATATTTTGACGCTCGCTTCTATAATTGAGGAAGAAGGGGGAGGTAAGGGGCCTATGAGCTTGGCAGAGGAGCGTGCCTTGATTGCCGGCGTATTTTATAACCGTTTGTTAATTGGTCAGGGCTTGGAAAGTGATGCAACAGTCAACTATATTACTGGCAAAAATACACCTGGTGTAAGTATCAGAGACACGCAAATCAATTCCCCTTATAATACTTACCGTTACGCGGGTTTGCCACCTGGTCCGATTGGCGCACCATCGCTGGGCAGTTTGCAAGCCGCACTCCGGCCTACTAAATCCGACTTTTTCTATTTCTTGCACCGACAACCGTCAGGTGAGGTAGTGTTTAGTAAAACCTTTTCCGAACATACTCAGGCAAGGCAATAGATGTATACTCATAAAACCGCCGTGTTGGCGGTTTTATGCTGAGCCACGGAGGCCTTAGAACATGTTTGCTATGCGCATCATACCACGCACATGAACCTTTTTCAAGGTGGTGGAGCGGACGGGAGTTGAACCCGTTTCAAACAGGTGGCAAACATGTCCTGCCTACCGAGGCCCACCCCACTCATATTATTATTTCAGTATTCGTTCAGATTGAGATAAAGTTTAATTCAAAGTTGGGCTAATATTTATTTGGCTTAAAGATTACACTAAGACTCCAGATTTAAAGTCTGGATAGCCGTTTAAGAAGTCGTTAATATCTACAGGGTTTTTTCCTTCAAGCTGTACTTTTAATAACCGTAACGCACTGTTCTCGCCGCAGCCAACTAATCCATCAATTGTTTGGCCTGGGGTAAGATCAGAATCAGTCACAGGCTCACAAGCCAGAATCTTTAAAGTTTTTCCCTGCCATGTAGTATAAATTCCTGGCCAAGGCTGAAAGGCTCGGAAACGGTTGTAAATTTTTTGTGCTGAGTCGTTCCAGTTTACTAATCCATCTTCTTTGCTGATCATTTTGCTGGATGTAGACAAGTCGTGATTTTGTTCTTCTGGCGTGATGATACCAGCAGCATATTTTTTTAGGGTATCAATAATCAGATCGCAGGATAGCTGAGAAAGCTTGCTTTGCAAAGTTATATTTGTGTCGTTTGGGTCTATTTCTATTTCTGCCGTGGCTAGAATTGGCCCATGGTCAACTTGCTCATCTAATACAAAGATTGTAGTGCCAGTTTTGGTTTCGCCGTTAAGTAAGGCAAATTGCACCGGTGCTGGTCCGCGGTAAGCTGGCAAGATTGAAAAGTGAACATTAACTGTTTTGAGCTTGGGCAAATCTAAGAGTTCTAACGGCAGAATCTTGCCATAAGACACAACTACAAATATATCTGCACCGTGCTGGTTAAGTTGATGGAGCAGCTCAGAATTATTTTTTACTTTTTCTGGTTTGTAAGTAAAAATTCCTAACCGTTCAGCGGTATTGCTAATCGGGCTAGGGGAGAGGACTTGCTTTCTTCCCGTCGGTTTGTCTGGTGAGGTCACTACTGCGGCGATTTCAAAATGCTTTTGCAGGGTCTCTAAAATTGGTACGCCAATTTCGGAAGTACCAAAGAATATAATTCTCATACCTTTAGGGATTTAAGTAGTTTGCGCAATATCTCTGCTTCTAGTCTGCAATCAGCCAGGGCGGTATGTCGATTTGAGGGGATTTTAACACGTAAGGTGTCGGCCAAATCTTCCAAGGAAAAACCGGCAAACTTTTTGCGGTTAGCGAGTTTGCGGCGCTTAGCCATGAAGGTATAGCACAGCGGCCACATGTCAAAAACGTGGTAGTCAAATGGGTAGAGCCTGCCGATTTGTTTATAGCTTTTGCGCAGTATGGCGGTATCCAAAATTGTTCCGTAGTTTGCCAAGGTGACTTTATTGCCAAAGGTTTTTTCAAATTTTGTGATGACTGTTTTGAGTGAAGCGGCATTTTTAAGCTGTTCGTAACTGATTTGGTTGACGGCCATGGCTTCTGGATCGCGATCTTTCCATCTTGTGGGCTTAACGAAAGATTCAAAGGATCTTTTTTCTTTGAGTGTTTTTTTGTCCAAAAGAATAGCGCCCAGCTCAATCAACTCGTGTTTAGACGTGTCTACGCCAGTGCTTTCAATATCAATTAAAAGTAAATCGTGTTTAAACATAGTTAGCCATTAATAATTTTTTTAAGCACAGCAGCGATCGCTCGAGCTTTTTCTAAGCCATCAGCGCTGTTGTTTAGTTTAATGTTAAAATGGTCAGCAAGCGTGGTAAGTGTCGGCATTTTTTTTATGCCTATATGCAGGGCATAAATATATCCTAGCGACCAGATATCAACTAAGTGCCGGTCGTACTTAAAAGAAGTCATGGTCTTTTTAAAAGCAGCTTTTAAAAACAAATAATTTTGTACGGAATTGCTGGCTAGTAATGGCTCATACCCGAAAGTATTTACGAAGTCTTTGAGTACTTCGTTGATTTTTTGGCTGCGTCGCAGGGTCTCAAAACTGATTCCTAATTGCTCGGAATGTTTTTGCAGTGTACCGTCTAAAAAACTTACTTTGACGTACGAGTTGAACAAGTTTTTTTCTAACAAGCTATCTTTATCCAGAAGTACCGCTGATAGCTGGATGATGTGATCGCGGTCTGGGTCGTTGCCAGTAGTTTCTAAATGGATAATCAGCAAATCTTTGATTAGCTTCATGCTTTCACTCCGTATTGCGGTAATAAATCTTTGCCGCCGGTGATTTCCTGAAACTTATCAATAATAAGGATGTTGTTTAGGTGATCAATCTCGTGCTGCAGCACGCGCGCCAAGAAAGTATCATCTGTGATGGTGAATTTTTCGCCAGCTAAGTTGTACGCTTCCATGGTAATTTTTTTTGGTCGCTTGACCTTACCGAATACTCCTGGCATAGACAAGCAACCTTCTTCCATCTCGGTTTGTTCTTTGGAGGCGGTGACGATTCGTGGGTTTATGATTGGGAAAGCGGGCAATCCAGCTTCCTCTAAAAAGATAATCGCAAGATTAAGATTTTTGCCAATCTGAGGGGCAGCCAAGCCAACTCCGTCTGCTGCTTTGCAGGTTGCAAACATATCTTTAATCAGGCGGAGCAAGGCTTTGTCACCGGGTAATTCTAAATCTGAGACCTTGGTGCGAAGCACTTTGGCAGGAAGTTTTGAAATTGGTAATATCACTTTTTATTCTGATTGAACTGCTTAATTAGGTAAGCAAAAAGCTTGCCTTTGTTTTCTACTTTAGGATTTTCTAGCACTTCGCCAGCCAATCTCTGTAGTACTGGGTGCGGCATGGTACCTGCCATTTTGAGGTAAAATCCAAAATGCTTGGGGTCGTTCATCATAGTTGCTAATTCGTCAGCCAAAACATGGTTTGCAGAGTGGAGTTTTGGGTCCTTTTTAGCAGGCAACTTTCTATTTTTAGCCAGGTTTTTTAACGAATCCATGGCTTAATTATAGCTAGATAAATCGACAATTTCCAGCTATAATAACTCTTATGAAAGGTAAATTACTGTTTGCGTTATTATTGGGAGGTTTTGCAATCGTTGCTGTGATGGAAGGATTGCCCGAACGCGCCACAAACTGGATTAAAAGCGAGCAGAACTGGTCGGCCTTTTTTGAGAAAGTTAACTTGCCGCAATCGTTGCCAGGCCCGCTGCTTGGTCCTTTGGATTTAGCACCGAGCGAGCTTACTCGCGATGGCGTGATCTCCGAAACCAATCGCCAGCGCGAACTTAACGGTCAGCTGCCTTTGCGGATGAACGAAAAACTTAACTTGGCAGCGAAGGCAAAGTTGGATGACATGTTTCGCCAGCAGTACTTTGACCATGTTTCACCTGACGACAAGAATCCGGCGGATGTAATCTCGGCTGCCGGCTATGAGTTTTTAGTGGTAGGAGAAAATCTTGCTTTAGGAAACTATAAGAATGATATTATTTTGGTCGAGGCGTGGATGAATAGTCCAGGCCACCGAGCGAATATAGTTGATGCCAAGTTTAATGAGATTGGTGTCGCTGTTGGTAAAGGTATGTATGAGGGTAAAGAAGTTTGGATGGCTGTCCAGGAATTCGGCGCTCCTTTGTCCAACTGCCCTACGCCTGAAGGTGTGCTTAAGTCCCAGATTGATAACAACCGCATTCAGATAGAAGCCTTAGAATCTGAGCTTGCTACTAAAAAACAGGCCATAGACAGCAACCGTTATCAGTCTAGAAGTGAGTATAACAGAGCTGTGGACGAATATAATGAATTGGCTCGTCGGCTTAATAGTTTAGTTGAGTTAACTAAAAATTTGGTGAATGAATATAACCAGCAGGTTAATTCCTTTAATCAATGTCTAGAGAAGAATGCTTAAACCTGTTACAATTGGACCTATAAAAATTTCCGCTATTACCAGAGCGGAATTTTTAACTGAGATTTCTGAGCGGCTCAAAGCTAGCCGCAAGTCCTGGATCACAACCCCGTACTCCGAATTTTTATATGCCGCGCTGCGTAGTGGGGAAGTGCGCGATTTGCTGGCAAAAGCTGATATTGCTATTCCTGATGGGATCGGAATTTTTTGGGCAGAGCGGTTTTTGGCTCAGCCGTTACGGCTCAATAGCCATATTGGTAAAATTATAGAATCATGGCTCCATGTAATTATCACCGGGGCAAAGATACTCTTACAGCCAAGTTATCTCTATAAAAATCTTCCCGAAAAAATCACCGGAGCTTCTGTGTTTGTAGAAATGGTTGCAGAGGCGCACAAACTAGATAAATCAATTTATCTATTAGGAAACTGGGGTAATAGCGCTAAGCGTACCGCAGAACTTTTGCAGGAACAATTTCCAGGCCTCAAAGTTGCCGGCGCTTCTAATAAGACCGCCGAAGATTCAACTGTGTTTGAAGACTTACTTTCCGCTAAGCCAGACATGCTGTTTGTAGGTTTTGGGCCGATTCGGCAAGAACGCTGGATCCAGCACAATCTTCAGTCATTGCCGGCCTCAGTAATTATTGGGGTTGGCGGGACTTTTGATTATTTCTCTGGCAATCAGCTGCGTCCGCCGATGTGGGTGCGCAATATCGGTTTGGAGTGGCTGTTTCGCTTAATTACTCAGCCGCGGCGAGTGGGCCGAATTTTTCGCGCCACAGTTGGCTTAATTTTGTCGTTGGTCCGTTATAAGGTATTTTCCACCTACCCGTTTCGTAAGAATGCAGTTGCTATTGCCGTAAACTCTGATGACAAGATTTTGTTATGCAAGCGCATTGCGGCTCCGCCAAAAAACCGGCAGAGTAGGGTAGAGCTATCAGACTATTGGCAATTTCCGCAGGGCGGCTTGGATGCTGATGAAGATATTATCACAGGCGCGCAGCGCGAGCTTTATGAGGAAACTGGGATTCAGACAGTAAAATTATTAGGAGTGGCAGACTTCACCCATAGTTATGAGTGGCAAAACGGCAACCGGCCAGTTTTGTTTAGCACAAAAAGTTACAAAGGCCAAAAGCAGCAGACGGTGTTTTTCCGGTTCGTTGGAGAAGACTCCGAGCTTGTAGTGGACGGTATTGAGTTTGAAGATTACGCGTGGCTCACTCCAGAAGAAGTGTTGGATCGCATCGCCCCGGAGCGCCGGACCCATGCCAGGGCAGCTTTGGCGGAGCTAGAGGGCTTCCTTGAGAAATCCTCCTAATTAAAGTATATTTTAACTATGTCTAAACAAGGAGCAGTGAGAACTAGATTTGCACCGAGCCCAACCGGGTTTGTTCATATTGGGAGTCTAAGGACTGCTTTGTTTAATTATTTATTCGCACGCCATCATGGCGGAGTGAATGTCTTGCGCGTAGAGGATACTGATCAGAGCCGTAAAGTTGATGGGGCAGTAGAAAACATGATTGCTGTGATGGCGCAGCTTGGAGTGACTTTTGACGAAGGTTCACAAATCAAAGATGGCCAGCTTGTTGAACAAGGTGAGTTCGGTCCGTATACCCAATCGCAACGGCTTGATATCTATCAATCGCATGTCCAGGATTTAATCAGCAATAACAAAGCTTATTATTGTTTCTGCAGTGCCGAGCGATTAGACGAGCTACGCAAAGAGCAGACTGCGCTCAAACAGCCGCCGATGTATGACCGACTTTGTCGCAAGTTATCTGCAGAAGAAGCTCAAGCAAAACTTGCTGAGTTTCAAAACAACAATCAAAGACCTGTTGTGCGTCAGGCGATTCCCCAAGAAGGGGAGACGGTCGTCAATGATTTAGTGTATGGAGAAATCAAATATGATAATATTCAGCTGGACGATCAGGTGCTGCTTAAAAGCGATGGTTTTCCAACTTATCATTTAGCTGTGGTGGTGGATGATCATCACATGCAAATTTCACATGTGATAAGAGGCGAGGAATGGATCCCTTCTACCCCGAAACATATCTTGCTGTACCAAGCCTTGGGTTGGGATGCGCCTCTGTTTGCGCATTTGCCATTAATTTTGAATCCAGATAAAACCAAGTTATCAAAACGTCAGGGAGATGTGGCTGTAGAAGATTTTATTTCTAAAGGCTATTTGCCCGAAGCTTTGGTCAACTTTGTTGCCTTGCTCGGCTGGAATCCCAAGACTGAGCAAGAGATTTTTACTTACGAAGATCTAATTGCGCAATTCGATTTAGCGAAAGTGAATAAAGCCGGTGCAGTGTTTGACATTGCTAAGTTGGATTGGATGAATGGCATGTACATTCGCAACCAAACTGATGAAGCTTTGCTTAATCTAGTCGGACCACGATTAGAAGCGTCAGGTGTAAAGTTATCTGAGTATGACCACGAGTTTTTGGTCGCAGTTATCAAGATAGAAAAAGAGCGTCTAAAAACTCTAAATCAAATTACCGAGAATACCCAGTTTTATTTTGCACAACCAGAATATCAACCGGAAATTCTAGTTTGGAAGAAGGCTGATGCTGGCGATGCGAAGTCAAAGCTAACAGCTGTAAAGGAGTTTTTACAAACTTGGCCGGAAGTCTCGGACGATACAGCCAAGATTGAATCAGATTTAAAAGACTGGATATCTTCGCAGGGTTATGACACTGGCAGCGTGCTTTGGCCTTTGCGCGTATCTCTATCTGGACTAGAAAAAAGTCCTAGCCCTTTTGAGCTAATCTGGGTGTTGTCAAAAAATGGTGGCATTGCGAATGTAATTTCGCGTCTGGATACAGCGATTAGTAAACTCTAAAACCCGCATAAGTTTAGCGGGTTTTTTTCTTTGGGAATCGTTAAAAATGTGTTATAATCTTGGCGATGGAAGATAGACAATTTGAAACAAAAATCAAGAGAAAGATTGCCTTAATTATAAGTAGTTTTGGCATAATCGCAGCAGTGGCCGGAATAGGCTTTTTTTACCTTTGGCAGAACAGTATGCAGGATGCAATTGTTTCTCCAGCGTTGGCACAAACCAAGGCTAATGACCGCGACCGTTTGAACCTCAGACTTCAACAAATTAAGAGCCAGATTAATTCGTATCAGCAGCAAATTGCGCAGACCAAAAATCAGGCAGCTACCCTTCAAAACGAAATTAGCATATATGATAACCAGATTAAATCTTTAGAGCTGCAGATTGAAGCCAATGATACTCAGCAGCAAGATACGGCTCTGCAAATCAGCGAATTAGAAATCCAAATTGAACGTCGCGAAAAAGAAATCCAAGAAAACCGCAACATCCTGGCCCAGTTGATAGTTGAACTTTCCAAGTTAGACAACAACTCATTTTTAAAGATGGGTCTAGGTACAGATGATTTTTCTAGCTTCCTAGATCAAGTTCAGTATGTCCGAAATATTCAAGATCAGGTTTATGGTTTGGTGTCGCGTATCAAGGAGATTAAGCAAAAATTAGAAACTCAACAGCAGGATTTGAAGGTGCAGCTAACCAAGCTGGAATCTCTACGTGAGGAATTGCAAATTTCTCAGGAAAGCCTGGATCAGCAGCGCAAGAACAAAGAACAGCTACTTGCTCAAACTAAGGGCGTTGAAAGAAACTATCAGCAACTTCTGTCTGCAAGCAAGAGCGAGCAAAGCAAAATCATGGAAGAGATTAACGATTTAGACGGTGCGGCTCGATCCAAAGCAGGTAATAAGTCTATTTCAGTTAGCAAGGGTGTATTGGGTTGGCCGATGGACGGCACCTTAACTCAAGGTTACGGCAACACCGGCTTTACTTCTTTGGGTTATAACTTCCATAATGGTTTAGATATCGCCGCGCCCGCAGGTCAGCCAATTTATTCTGCTGCTGATGGTACTGTAGCAGCATGCGACACCGGCGAAGCCGCCTATGGTAACTGGTGTACCATTAAGCATAATATTGAATCCAACTCTGGTAGCCGTTGCGTGGTGACTTTGTATGCTCATATGCGGACAATTAAAGTTTCCCGCGGTCAGACTGTAAAGCGCGGTGACTTGGTTGGCTACGAAGGCAACACCGGCAATACTACTCGATTGATTTATGGACCAGAACGAGGCTATCACCTTCATTTTACGGTGTTTGACTGCGATGGTTATAGCGTAACAGCCGGTAAGTACTCCAGTGTTTACGGCGCCTACTCAGTGCCAAGCGGAGTGACTTACAACCCAATGAATTTCTTAAGCAAATAATTAAAATAAAAACAAAACTGAATGCAAAGCTTTTTTCGCCGCATTGAAATATTGTTTTTAACCGGCCTCTTGTTTTTTACGGTGGCTGGTTTTTTTGTCCCTGCTATTGCTAATGCCCAGCTTCGCGCCGATGATACTGGTGCCAGCCGCCCGATTCCAGTTTATGATGGAGTAGAGGAGAGTATTAGGGAATATCTTTGTACTCCTGGTGAAACCCAAGCTGAGCAAGCCACCGCTTTAGCAGACTGTGTTAGCAGGTTGTACCGTTTTAGCATCACGGCCGGGGGAGTGGCATTGGTCTTTTTTATAGTGATTGCGGGGTATATTTACATCACCTCTGGAGAAGCGGGAAAGGGGAGAGCAAAGGATATCTTATTGTCGGCTCTTACTGGCATGGGAATATTATTAGGCAGTTATGCCTTGCTTAGTTTCATAAATCCCAATTTGGTCAAAGTTCGACCTATCCAACCGCCGATCTTTACGGCAACGGGCCTGCCAAGCTGTGAAGCTGTGGGGCTTGGCGTAAAGTGTATTACTAAAGATGGGCAAGTTAGTAACCCTGGCGGGGGTGTACCAGGTTCTGCTAGCGAGGCGCAATATAGGCAGTTGATAGCCAAGTATGCTCAATCTAACCAAATGGAGTATTGTGCACTGTCTGCATTAATTCAAAAGGAGTCTACATTTAACCGACTGGCCAGGTCCAATCCTCCTGGCAGTATCAATGAAAGCGCGGGACCACCTACTTATGGACAGTCATTTTCGGACTTTCATGCCATCGGTTTGACGCAAATTACTATATACCCAAAATCTAGAGGGGGTTGGGTGGGTGATATTCCAGCCAGATCTTCCCCGAATGATTTCGGCAAAAGCCCACTAACCTTAGAAATGTTACTAAACGCCGAAACAAATATTAGTGCCGGTGCTCATTATTTTGGCAAGTTGATCCGGGCGAATAGAAATAATTTGTACATTGCATATGATGATTTTCAATCTGGACCAGGAGATACAGGGGCTCCGGGCAAGCCTGATTCAGATCCGAAAACTTTAGATAAGTACATGGATATGTACAATGCTTGCAAGTTAAGGAGTTAAGCTTAATTTATGGGACAATTCTTTTCACAATATAAAGTTTACATAATTACAGTTAGTGCCGTGTTATTGTTTCTCGGAATAATAACTGTTGTTGTGATTTCTATTAATAATTCCACTGAACCTCCCGTGGTGCAAGAACCAGCTGATCCTAATCAGTTAGACTACGGTTTTATCGCCGATGATCAGCTTAGCAACGAAGATAAGTACTTAATGTTAGAAGCCAAGATTATGGTAGAGCAGTATGGCACCTATTCGGCTGCCGACCCGCGAGGCTTATGGGCAGTCAAAAATCAGTCCACCCCAGAATTTGCCGCTAAGGTTGATGTTCTGGCAAGCACGAGTCCTATGCCCAATTTAGAAACAACAGTTAACCCAGAGTCTATACAAATCCAGCGCACTGATAGAGGGGTTTTGATCCAGTTATTGGCTATGCAAAAAAATTTGACCTCCAACCAATCAAAAGAAATTACCTATGTTGTCAGCTTTATCAAATCCGGAGATTATTGGTTAATTAACGACATCTCTGAGCAATGAAACAAAAGTTAGTTATATTATTTTTGGCCTTGTGGTTCATCCCACCTTTTGCGCTGGCACAAACTACTTCTACACCCATGCCAACGTACAGCGGTGTGGAGCAAAGTATTGCCAGTTATCTCTGCACTCCGAGCGACCCTCCAGACGGGAGGGATTTGGAGCGCTGCGTTAATCGACTCTATCGGTTTGGCATCACTGCTGGTGCTGTTGTTCTGGTCTTGATGGTTGTTGTGGCAGGTTATATTTACATTACTAGCGGCGAAACCGGGAAGGGACGGGCTAAAAGTATCTTAATGAATAGCGTTGTCGGCATGGGTATCCTGATTGGAAGTTATGCTTTGCTATATTTTATTAATCCAAACCTCACGGCTTTTCGTCCGATTCAGCCACCGATTTTTACCGCCGACAGCCTACCTAGCTGTGCAGATTTAGGTATCAGTCTGGATGCTGATTGCGCCATAAGCGCTGACCCTGATGAACAAATTGATACAGGACCCAGTGATGGCGGTGGTGCGTATGCCGACTGTAATGGTGGCATTGTACCAATATCTGGCATTCCACGAGTTGGTTCAGGAGCACGTATCTGTCAAGAATTGCTAAACAAAATGCGACCAGTATTAGAACAATTTAAAGTTCAGGCACCTGGCTATTATTTTGGAATCTCTTCAACTATTAGGAATGGGAAGGCAGAAAGCCGCTGTCATTATGATGGTAACACAAAGAGTGGTAATTGCGCTGACACAGTTTTAAGAACCAATGCTGGTGCAAAAGTTCCCGGCAATCATGCTGCCTGGGGAACTCTATGCAGACTTCTGTTGGGCGCAGGACTGTCGTTGGCAAATGAAACAGGTTCTGAACATCAAGGTTGTAGAAAACCAGCTTCGTATAAATTTACCAATGGGGCTCATTTCCATGTTTATGTTCCAGCTCGATAAAGCAGGGGAGAGTAGCACTCCAAGATCAAAACCACCGCAAGGTGGTTTTTGAAATTAGGACTTCCCTACTGCCTTGTAGGGGAGAGGTGGTTTGGGAAATACTTTAGGCTTTCTTGATTTGCCGGTGATATACTCAAGGCATGGGATTCCAACAAAAATGGACAAAGGAAAATATTAAATTGGGATTAGAAAAGTTTTTTCTAGAATTTGATCGTTACCCGACTGCAGAAGAAATTGATTCATATCAGTTTTTACCTTCGTCAAGGCAGATACAGAGAAACTTTGGTGGGTTGGTAAGGCTTCGGCAGGAGTTAGGACTAAAGGTGTCAAATTATGGTGCTGGCTTAGAAAGATCTAAAATCGCTTTAGAGATAGGGAAACGGGGTGATCAACTAGAACGGTCAGTAGAACATGAACTAATCCAACATTTTGGTGAGCATTTCGTTCATGTAGAGAAGTTAATAGGTAAAGGAAAGCGTAGAGTTGACTTTTATATTTATGCGAACGGCGTAACTTTCGCAGTAGATGTATTCTACGCAAAGAATATGTCGCAATTTAAGAAGATAATAAATCTTAAGGCACTCACCTATTCAGGAATAGGGGACAATCTCCTATTTGTTAATTTAAATGAATTAAGTGATATAACTGATTCCGCAATTAATGATTATATTTATAAGAAGAGGATGGTTAAATTACCAGATAATATCCAAGTTATGAATCTAAATTCATTTAGGCAATATTTTGTGAAATTACAGAGCTTGCATGTTTCCTAAAGTATTCTGATATTGGTTATGGCGCAAAAGATACATTGTGCGACGCGATATCACTCTCTAAACCATATCTCCCCTGCGGCTGTTATGCCCTTGCCTGTTTGATTGCATTTAAATTGTAAAGATTGTCTTTTATATCTCCTTCGTACCACCAGTCATGTTCTTTATACATCAACTTATTAGCTACGGTAATTCATACGGCTGTGTCTAACGGTCGTCCCCTATTAAAAGTAAATAAAAAAGGAACTAGGGAGTAGTTCCTTTTTAGAGATCTTGTTTAGTATCAACCAGCATCTTAATCGTCGCCTGAAGCGCTTTTATGAAGGCTTTGACCTGAGTCATGGTAATAGACTCATTCAGACTTAATCTAATAGTTGATTTAGCAAGCTGTGGTTTAACACTCATGGCAAGTAACACATGAGATGGATCAGTTGAACCTGTGGTACAAGCGCTACCAGTTGCAACTACAAATCCTGCGGCGTCTAAGTACAACATTAAAGCTTCGCCTTCAACTCCACTTACAGAAAAATTAATTGTTCCAGGCAGTTTGTTGAGTCCAAAGTTTTCTTCTTTAGAATTTAGTTTAGGATTTTTTGGACCGTTGATAGTTACACCTTTAATTTTACTCAGCTCAGTTTCAAGTTGTGATTGAAGAGCGAAAAGTTTTTTTACATTCGCAGTCTTGGACTTTTGTGAATCTTCGAGTGCAGCTGCAAAGCCGACTATGGCCATAGTGTTTTCTGTACCGCTGCGGATACCTCGTTCTTGACCGCCGCCATAAATAATTGGTTCTAGTTTTACTCCACTGCGAATGTATAAGATTCCAGAACCCTTTGGTCCATGAATCTTGCTTCCATTGAGAGTTAGTAAATCAACTTTAAGATTTTGAACATTCAGCTCGAGTGTTCCGCCAGCTTGGCAAGCATCAGAATGGAAAAGAATTGGCGGCAGATTTTTTTGATTGCGCTTACGATTGATTCCAGCGATTAATGAACCGATTTGACGAATTGGTTGGATAGTCCCAACTTCATTGTTGGCGTACATTACAGACACAAGCATTGTGTTGGGCTTAACAAGCTTGGTAATGTGATTTGGATCCACTGCCCCATTTTGATCAACTGGCAAATAATCTACTTGCCAACCGTAGCTAGCCAGAGCTTTGACACACTCAAGAACAGCTTCGTGTTCAATAGCTGACACAATGATATGTCCAAGTTGTTTGTGTTTGCGAGCATAGGCTTTAGCTGTGCCTTGAATGGCCAAGTTAACACTCTCCGTTCCCCCGCTGGTAAAGATAATTTCTGAAGCCTTGGCACCAATAATTTCTCCAACAGTCCTCCTAGCGTTTTCGATGGCTTGGCGAGAGTTCTGCCCCAACTCGTGTAAGCTGCTGGGATTGCCAAAAAAGCCCGTTAGGAACGGTTTTATGGCCTTCAGCGCTGCTTTACCAGGCTGAGTAGCGGCTGCGTTGTCGAAATATACTTTATTTTTCACCTTGACAGTATATCAGAAATGTTGCGTAATTATCAAGCTTATCTACTAGATTTTACAAACCCTGCTGCAGCCGCCTCTGCTTCATTCTGAAAGCACATTTCTTCTTGAGTCCTATCATAGAATGCGCCACCCTGAACATGGTAGATCTTATTCTTGCCTGAAACATTTCCCTTGATTGGACAGTTTTTATTATTAGTGGAAGAAGATGAGGTATCGGTCGGATTGTTATTATGAATTGCCTCTAACTGTGGTGCAGTGGTATAATTAAGTTCTACTGCTTCAATTTGATGCTTGGGCCAATAAGTGTGGCCGCTGTATATGCCGCTGGCAAAGCTGATCAATTGCAGGCCCGCTGCTAAAAGCAAAAGCCTCCCTTTCTCCCAGTCAATTAGGTTCATAAATTTATTGAGGGTTAATTATTAATGATTGCCACCTTAAATCAGAGGTGGCGCAACGCAACTATGATCAATCGCTACGCTTTTGTCTTAGGCCGAGTTTACACGCTCTCTTTAGCTGAGCTGTTTTTTTATTTTCAAAATCATAACTGGCCGATTAAAATCGTGGATCTTTCTCACGAAGTTTTGATTGTGGAAACTGAGAATCCTCTTGAGGTCCAAAAAATTCAGCAGGAGCTTGGCGGCGTCATAAAAATCACAAAAGTCCTTGATGAGGTTTCTAAGAAAGAGACTGATTACATAAACTTTGCTCTCCAACATTACTTTAAACCGAGTAAGCTTAAGCGCGATTTTCTGCAAAATGCCAAGGGTAAGATTCAGTTTGGGGTTAGCGTCTATCTTCTTGATCCTGAAATTAAAGCTTTTAGCGAACCAAAGCGTTTGGGCATGTTTATTAAACGCGCTATGCAGGATGGCGGCTCCAGCATTAGACTTGTTTTACCGCAGTTTAATTCTCTGACTTTAGCCTCTGTCGCTGTGAAGCACAATAACCTACTCACCAAGGGCGCTGAGATCTGCGTTATCGCCTCCCCTACTAAACTTTATGTTTCGAAAACTTTAACTGTGCAGGACTTTGAAGATTATGGCCGGCGCGATTATCAGCGTCCGGTGCGTGATGACAAGCAAGGTATGATTCCGCCAAAAGTAGCCCAGATGATGGTTAACTTTGCCGGAGCCAAGCCTGGATCAACACTCTTAGATCCTTTTTGCGGTATTGGCACGATAGTTCAGGAAGGTGTCTTACAGGGTTATAAAATGCTTGGCACGGATATCAATCCAACTGCTATCGCAGGCAGCGAAAAAAACCTAGAGTGGTTTAGAAATCGCTACAAGATTCCAAAAGGCAAATATCATGTAGAAGTTTCCGATGTAGCTAGTGTTTCCAAGGTTGTTGATAATCTAGCCAAGGTTGGCGCGTTTAAGCAAGTCAACGGTATCGTTACAGAGGGGTATTTGGGCCCGATGTATACAGAGTTCCCCTCCCCTGCTGAGATTACCGCGAATTTTAAAGAGCTAACTG
The DNA here is from genome assembly GCA_964597895.1 of uncultured Candidatus Saccharibacteria bacterium. Lineage (GTDB taxonomy): Bacteria > Patescibacteriota > Doudnabacteria > UBA920 > UBA920 > UBA920. The sequence goes on along the minus strand of CAZQZS010000002.1, from coordinate 131,323 downwards.
AATTGTATACTAAGGCCTTTCAGGAGTACTTTAAGTTTTTATCAAGTGGCGATAAAGTAGTTATGTGCTTGCCAGCTTACAAGAAAAACGACCACTATACCCATCTGGAAAGCCTTGACTTTATTAAAGAAATTGGCTATAATTTGGTAGATTTGATTCCAAAAGATTTGGCCGAGAGTTTGCCGTTCCTGAAGTTAACGGATCAGGGCACGGCAATCTATGACCGGAAAGACCAGATCGTCGCCAGGGAGATAATCATTTTTCAAAAGAATTAACTTTGAAGAAGAAACGGCAGATTGAGTTCTGTACAATTCTAATTCAGAGATCTGAAATGCCATGGCACATAAGAAAGCCGGAGGCTCTACCAGTTTAGGCCGAGACTCCGTATCCAAACGACTTGGTGTAAAAATTTTTGGTAACCAACGTGTAAACAAGGGTGAAATCATTGTTCGTCAGCATGGTAACAAATACCACGCTGGTAAAAATGTTCAAACCGCTGGTGACTCTACTCTTTATTCTCTAATCGACGGTATCGTGAAGTTCCAAACCAAAATGGTTCGCAAATTCCACGGCAACCTTCGTAAGACTAGGATTGTAACTGTTGAGCCAGTCGCCCAAACCAAAACTGCTCCTGCTAAAGCACAGGCTCCTGTAGAAGCATAATGCATCAATAAAAAAACCGCCCCGAGCTTTTCGAAGGGCGGTTTTTTTGATTCATTACTTTTGTCTAATAATCGCGCGGACAAATTCTGTGAACAGAGGATGTGGACTGAGTGGCCGAGATTTAAACTCCGGATGGAACTGTGTTCCCACAAAGAAAGGATGGTCTTTGAGTTCAATTATTTCTACCAATTGACCGTCCGGCGTTGTTCCTGCGATTATTAGCCCAGCGTTTTCTAGTTTCTCTCGGTACTCATTATTGAACTCATAGCGATGGCGATGACGTTCCGAAATTTTGGAAGAGCCTTTGGCCTTAATCCAGCCGCCGCGCAAGTAAGCTTTTTCGGTTTTAGTCCCGCGAGTGACCAGGCAATCCCAAGCCCCGAGCCGCATGGTTGCGCCATACTCTCGGTTAAGCAGGAGCTTTTCTTGCTCTGGCATGATGTGAATCACCGGGTGCCGGGCTTTGGAATCAACTTCGGTGGTATGCGCGGTTCGTAGGCGGCAAACGTTACGAGCGAATTCAATCGTGGCCAATTGCATGCCATAGCAAAGACCTAAATAAGGGATCTTCTGCTTGCGGGCGAATTCAATGGCTTGGATGATGCCTTCCACTCCTCTACTCCCAAAGCCACCAGGTACGCAGATGCCGTCGTAACCGGTCAGGATTTTCTTAGCGCCTTGCTTTTCAATCGTTGAGCTGGAAATCCATTCTAAATTTACCTTAGCATTATTTGCCCAGCTACCATGTTTTAGCGCTTCAATTACGGAAACATATACGTCAGAAAGTTTATAATCTCCGGTTTCAAAATATTTTCCCACTACAGCAATGTTCAAAATTTTTCCTGAATTCTCAATTCGGGAAATTTTATCACTGAATTTTTTCCAATTTTTAAGATCGCGCTTGCGCGAAGGTAAATCGAAGTGTTTGAGGAGCTGATCGGTCAATCCTTCTTTTTCGAAATTCACCGGCACGCGGTAAATGCTGTCCACGTTCGGTGCGGCAATGATATGACTGGCAGGAATGTTTGTGGTCCAAGCGAGTGTTTGTTTGCGGCGGTCATCAATTTTGGATTCTGCCCGAGCAATCAAAAAATCGGGCTGGATTCCGGAAGAGATTAACTGCTTAACGGAGTTTTGAACTGGCTTAGATTTCATTTCGCCGATGCTGGGCGGAGTTGGCAGGTAGCCAACATGAACATGAGCAGTGTCGCGGCCGTGGCGGTACTTCATAATCCGATTTGCCTCAATAAACAAAATATTTTGGTATTCGCCCACAGTGCCGCCGACTTCACAGATTACAAAGTCAGCCTTGCGCGCTTTGGCGGCTTGTTCTAAACGATTGATAATTTCTTCGGGAACATGCAAGGCCACTTCTACATCTTCGCCGTCATATTCAAAATTCCGTTCGCGTTGAATAATGGTTTGGTAAAGCTGCCCATTTGTTACGTAATTAGCTTTAGATAAATCAGTATTTAGAAATCGTTCGTAATTTCCTAAATCTTGATCGGTCTCCATACCATCGTCGGTCACGAATACTTCGCCGTGTTCTTGTGGGCGGATGGTTCCTGCATCAACATTGAGATAAGCATCACACTTTACTGGCGCTACAACGTAGCCTCGAGATTGTAATAATGTAGCGATTGTTGAGGTTGTTACACCTTTTCCCACTCCAGAGATTACACCGCCTGAGACAAAGATGAATTTAGTATTTAGTTTCTTAGCTTTTCGGGTTTTGATATGGTACGACATTACAGACTTTCTAAATTAATTCTGAGTTTAGCAGAAATGCCTGGTGCGAGCTTAACTTCAATAGTGTGTTCACCCAGTTTTTTGATTCCATGAGGAATTGAGATCTGCGACTTTTGCAGCTGGATTTTTGTTTTTGGATAAATTGCTGCTGATACATCCTGCTCTTTTATCCCGCCGAATAGCTGGCCCTGATCTCCGGCTTTAACTTTGATCGTAAAAGTTCGTTTTTGTAGCTCAGCCTTCTGCCTTTGGGCCTGCTCCTGCACTTTGGACTTGTGGGCGTCTTTGTCTCGCTTTTCTGTGGCGAGTTTGTGCTGGGCAGCACTGGTGGCCGCTTGAGCCAATCCTTGCTTAATTAGGAAGTTAGTAGCGTAACCAGTATTCACTTCTTTGATCTCCCCTCTTCTGCCAACCTTTGGCACATCTTTTAGTAAAATAACTTTCATAATCTATAAAAAAGAAAAAACCCTCCAGGAACTGTTGGGTGAATTGCTTTTGGAAATAAATCTTTGGGCTGTTTGGCGAAACAGTTGAAGAAAGCGCAAGTGATGCGATTAAGCATCGGCGAGCATTTCTGAGACTGTTGCAGCCAACAGGACAAGATTTAGTACAAATCGGAATTCGCCCAATAGTTCCTAAATGAGAGTTTTGGCTCTTTTTTATTATATACCAAGTTTTAGTTGGTGCAAGTGGATAACCGGCTTAAATTTGCAGGTATTTTCGCATTGCCAGCAAGCTTGAGATAGCGCTCAAAATGAACGCGATTCCTAACTGCACGAGCACTACCAGCCCGAATGTCTGTACATCGCCATTAAAAATGTTGGCCCCTGGTGTTAAGTAGTTGCTGATTCGTGGCAGCATCTGGAAGTAGATTGGAAATACCAAGGCGCTGGTGATTATTGCAGCGATGATACTGTAAGCAAAAGCTTCTACTAAGAACGGTCCACGGATAAACCAGTTGGTCGCGCCCACTAAGCGCATGATTTCTACTTCTTCGCGGCGGTTATAGATGGTAAGCGCAATGGTGTTAAAGATAACTAAAATCGCAATCAAACAGAATACTATCATGAGAATCGACCCGAAAGTAACAATAAACCTGAGCAATGAATTTAACCGTTCAATAATAACGCGATTATCCTCAAAATTAATCTCGTCGATAAGGTCGCGGTAAGAGCTGCTTTCCAGCATCTGGGCAATGGCCGGATAATCTTCTAGGTTATTAGCTTTGATTTGCAGGGTGGAAGGAAAAGGGTTGTCGGTGAGTTCTTCCAGAGAGTCTAGGATTTGATCATCGCCTTGATGAGTTTCTTCAAAGTCTTGGCGAGCCTGATCGCTGGAGACGTAATCTACGGAACGGATGCGGGAATCCTGTTCCAGTTCATCACGGATGACAAGAATGCGGGCTTCAGAAACATCGCTTTTAAAGTACGTACTAATGTCTACGCGTTCTTGGATTGACTGTACACTGTAACTGGTAATGATAAATAACAAACTCATCACCGACAGAATAATCAAGGTGATGGTCATAATTAAAGTGGAAGCCGCGGCTAGCCAGACATTGCGACGAAGATTGGTTAACCCGCTTTTGATGATACGGTATAGCTGGATCAGGGATGGCATAAAGTTATAGTTTGTACTTTCCTTTTTCTTGCTCCATAGTTACTTGCCCACCTTCTATGGTAATTACCCGTTTCTTAATCTTGTTGACCAAATCAGCGGCGTGAGTTGCGAGCAATACTGTTGTGCCAAGTTTATTGATTTTTAGCAGCAAATCGATTACTTCCGCGGCATTGATTTCGTCTAAGTTCCCGGTCGGTTCGTCTGCTAAAAGTAAGACAGGGCGATGGGCCAAACTGCGCGCGATTGCCACGCGTTGTTTTTCTCCACCGCTCATCTCATTGGGAAAGTTATCCATTTTATGAGAGAGACCCACTAACTCTAAAATTCGGGGCACATCTTTATTGATTTGCTCCTTGCGGTGACCAGAAACTTCCATGGCAAATGCCACGTTTTCGAAAGCTGTGCGGCGCGGTAGCAATTTAATATCTTGAAAAACCACACCGATCTTGCGTCGTAAGTACGGCAAATCAGCTTTCCGGATTTTGCTCATGTCTATGTCGTCAATCAAAATCTGGCCGTCATCAAGCTCTTCTTCTCCAACGAGCATCTTAAGCATGGTGCTTTTTCCAGCGCCGCTCATGCCCACCAAAGAAATAAACTCCCCCTGCTTGATGTGGAGGTTGATGTTGTTTAACGCTTTGTGATTTCCGTAATATTTAGTAACTTTTTTGAATTCAATCATGCGTGTTTATTATACCATATCTTTCTTATGTTATCCTTGCATTTCTTAAGAGAATATGGTATAGTAGAAAAAGGAAAAGCAGATAGGCTGCAAAGCGTACCGGCGTATTCCGGTTTTTCGTTTGAGGAGGATATTCATGAACAAAAAGATGGTTGCTATTGGAAGGATCAGAGGCTCGCAAAAGAGCCTAGAGATCGACAGGATCCATTTTTCGCAGGATGAGGACGCTCAAAAGGTTCATTTGAGCGATCGTCAAATGGGTCTGCTCGTGGCGCATTTATGTCCGGGACCGTCGGCAGATAAGCCGTGTAATTTTTGTGCAGAAGAGATTTTTCTTCTTCACGCGCACATTGCGGACTGTCGACTCTGTCGATCTAAAATGCAAGCGCTTCTGTCTTCTGAAGACCAGAACGGTCCAGAAGATCGTCGCGGGAGTATGCTCCAAGAAGAAGTTGAGATGCTCCACATCTCAACACCTCCTGAGCGTGACTTCACAGGATTGTCCGGGCTTCATTTGATCGATGAGCCTGATGTTTTATTCATCGCGGATTAGCTTTAAAACACCAGCTGTAACTTAGCTGGTGCTTTTATTTTATTTGGCTTTCCAAATATTTTTCTACAAAATTATCGAGCTCACCATCGAGCACTTTATCGGGATCGCTTTCCTCGTAATCCGTACGGTGGTCCTTTACCATTTTGTAAGGGTGAAGCACATAAGAACGGATTTGATTCCCCCACTCCGCGGATTTAAACTCGCCGCGGAGTTCTTTTTTTTCTGCAGCGAGTTTTTCGTCTTCTAAGGCTTGGAGTTTGCCAAGCAAGATTTTCATAGCCAGCTCCTTGTTTTGATGCTGACTGCGTTCATTTTGAATACTTACGCGAATTCCCGTTGGTTTGTGGGTAATCCGAATAGCGCTATATGTAGTGTTAACGCTCTGTCCGCCATGGCCAGATGATGTGTTGGCTTCAATCTCGAGGTCTTTTGGATCCAGTTTTAAAGCTTCCTGCTCGGCAAGCTCAGGAATTAATTCGAGCAGTGCGAAAGATGTTTCGCGGGTATGTGCAGGATTAAACGGCGACAAACGGACTAAGCGATGCACGCCGGCTTCGCTTTTAAATAATCCATAGGCGTGAGACCCTTTGACATGAACAGTGACGGACTTAATCCCCGCTTCCCCGCCTTTGCTTTGATCAAGAATTTCGGTTTTGAGATTATGTTTTTCTGCGTAGCGCAAATACTGGCGCAACAAAATCTCTGCCCAGTCTTGCGCATCGGTTCCACCAGCGCCGGCATGAATGGCAAAGATCGCATTATGCTCATCATACTTTCCGGACATCATCACCATGAGCTGGTTTTGATGGTAAGCAGTTTCTAAATCTTTAACTTGTTGCGCAAGAAACTTCTCCGTCTCTGTGGAGTGGTCCGTGTTGCTTTCAATAAGTTCTTTTGTTTCGGCAATTTTATTATCAATAGTTTGCCAAAAGTCTACAAAAGTTTTTAGGCTGTTGTACTCTTGAGAAACTTGCTGGGCTGAATCTGAATCAGACCAAAAATCCTGAGCTTGCATCTTGTCTTCTAACTCCAGGATTTTTTGCTGCTTTTGCTTTAGGTTAAGTTTTTCTGTGAGATTCTTGGCCGCGTCAGCAAGCTCTTCCAGCCGCTTTATAAGTTCATTCATTGCCTAATTATACGTGAATTTTGAAGATAAAAAAATGGCCGCAGAATTAGTTTCTGCGGCGCTCATATATCACGAAGGAAAAAGGAATCTTGGCGTTTAGATGGTTTTCTCGCCAGGTTTCCTCCCAGATTTTCATATCCAGATCAGGGTAATATCTCACCAGGTCTTTGCCAGAGATATCAGACTCAATTCCAACTTCCGTAGCGTAGATGCGATTGGTAAATTCCAAGCCGTCGGTATAGACACGCTGACCCCCGGTAAAGAAGATGTCCCGTTTGCCCCATGCCGCGTTGTATTTGATCGCGTCAAACGCTTCGGGAATTGAACGTGCGACGATTACGCTGTCGGGAATTTCCGTAATGCCCCCTGTTGTTGTAAGAACGACATTAAGCCTGTCGGATAATGGTCGGTATTGGGCCGGAATAGAAGTATAGGTTTCCTTTCCCATTACGCAAACATTGCCGATAGTTTTTTCCTTAAAATATTTCATGTCCTCTGGGATTCTCCAGAGGAGCTCGTTGTCTGCGCCGATAACTCGGTTCTTATCGTACGCAACAATTTGGTTAATCATAATCCCCTCCTACACCGCCACAGGCGCTTCAATTTTTCCGTACGGATCGTATCCGTTGAGTTGGATGTTTTCCCATTTGAACCCAAGCAGGCCATCAAGACCTTTGCCGATTAGATGATCAGCATTCACAAATTCTAAAGTTGGAAGTGCCCGGGGCGTTCTGGACAAGAGTTCATCAACCGCTTCAATGTGGTTGCTGTAGATGTGAGCATCGCCAAAAGTGTGGATGAACTTTCTTGGTTTCATGCCCATCACATGTGCGATCATGCAAGTTAGCAGAGCATATGATGAAATGTTGAATGGCACGCCCAGAAAAAAGTCTGCACTTCTCTGATACAACTTGCAGGATAAATGCTGTTCGCCGTCTATTTGTTCAACTTTGAATTGGAACAGAGTGTGGCAAGGCGGAATCGCGACATTGTCTGCTTCTTTGGGGTCCCATCCGGAGGTGATGTGCCTGCGGGAGTTTGGGTTATTTGCAAGATCATTCATGAGTCTTGCAATTTGGTCGAAACCATTCTTTTCGGGATAGTCTCCGCCAAAGCTTCTCCAGGTGTAGCCGTAGATTGGTCCAAGGTCTCCCTCTTCTCGCCCGAATCGAGCGGTTTGTTCTGCGGTTGCCCATTCGTTCCAGATTGTCACACCTTCCTCAAGCAGAGATTGATTGTCGGTTTTGCCTTGCAAGAACCACATTAGCTCAACAAAGATCCAGCGCAGTGGAACTTTCTTGGTGGTCAAGATCGGAAAACTGTGACTTAGGTCAAAGCTCATTTGTACCTCGCCGAATAGGGAAATTGTCCCTACCTTGGTTCGGTCATCATGACCAACACCATCAGCGAGGATTTGCTTTAAAGCATCATGATATTGTTTCATATTTTTCCTCCAATTTAAGCTTAAATTGCTGGAATCAGCTTAAACGAAGTTAATGTTTGTGTCAAAAATTCAGCTTAAAAAGAATTGTTTTTAAGGACGATTCTGCGGATTAATTCCCAAATTTTTACGTGGATTTCTTGAGGAGTTAGTAAGACACCATTTTCGGAACATTCAACTAATTTAGTATTTGGAAACAGCCCAGCTATTTCCAGGTAAACTTGCTCTGCCCGTTTGAGGTGTTCCAGGTCTGTTTCGTGTATATCAGGAACTGTGCCCTTATCTTTATTCCCCTGCTTCATCAGCTCTAGCGTCATCTCGACAGGCAAATGCAGAATAATCGTCAGATCCGGCCGCGGGATGTTAAAGGTCGTGTATTCTAAGTTGTCCAGCCACTTAAAAAATTTGATACGTTCTTGCGCATCAAAAATTTTTGCGCCTTGGTGACCGGCGTTAGAAGTGACGTAGCGATTTGCTAAAACTATCTTACCATCGTTTAGATGTTCGCGAACAGAGTAGCTGGCGTCAAACCGATCAACAGCATATAAAATAGATGCCGCCTCTGGATTGAGTTGGCCATAGACACCTTTTAGATAATTATCCAACAGTGCGCTGGACACATTTGTATATTGAGGAAAGTCAAAAATGACCCCGTCGTAATCATAGCTGGCCAAAGTTTCTGCGAGTAATTTGACTTGGGTAGTTTTCCCAGTCCCATCAGTGCCTTCAATAACAATAAACTTCCCAGGCTCCACTTGCTTAGGTTGTGCTTCTTTCCAGATGGCCATTAGCTAAATTTCATCCACGAATTATTGTTCTGAAAATTTTTGTAGTACTGCGACGCTTGAGGCTTCATGGCGCCATAATATTTGCTGCCAATCTGGTTAGCCCCATAAGGCACGTCTGCCTTGCTGGACAGCGGCGAAAACGATAATTGCGCAATTGGCATTTTGTAGTAAAGCTTGATTGGCAGTCCGGAGATGTTGTGCAGCTCAAGGGTCATCTTAAGTTTGTTGCCCGGATCAAGATAGCCGGCTGTGGCATGAATAATTAATCCGATGCGGCCTAAGGATGATTTTCCTTCTAAGCGTCCGACCATAGAGTCATTTACACCGACTACTTCATAAGTTAGACCAAGAGCAAATTCTCCTGGATGTAAGATAAATTGCTTATCTTCCGAAATTGTCACTTCTTTCATCATGTCATCAATTGGTTCAGCTGGATCAATGAAAGCATGATGAGCTGCTTCAAAGACTAAGAAATCTGCTCCGAGGTGCAAGTCTACACTGGCCGGCTGAATGGCTCCTGGGAACAATGGATCTACAGTAATGGCTCCGGTAGACAGAGCCTTTTTTATATCGGCATCGGAAAGAATCATAGTTTTATAGTTTAATATTTTCTATCTTACTATAATTATAGCAGCTTGGAAACTGTGTAAAATTGGCTTATTTAAAACAAAAAACGCCAGCTAGCTGGCGTGTAAGGACTGACCTTCGTAGGTTAGCTGGTGCTGGGTTGCATGAGACCGGGTGTAAAAACGGTATCCGCTTAACTTAGGGTAATACGATTCCCCTAGCGCAGCCATGCGTACGATCCGGCCAATGGTGTGGCACTCAGGAGTCTCACCAAATCTTTTGCAGTTCTTTAGGTAGTACAACAGGTTCTTGGTTGCTAATGAGGACGGAATCCCTCGCATGCGCAGGTATTGTTTGGCGCGACTTTGATTATATTTCAAGACAGCTTCAAAGATGATCTGCTTGCGACGTACGTTATTCATTCTACCTCCTTCAGAATCATTATGTTATCAGGAACAGATTATGGATGTCAAAAAAAATGCACCGATTAGATATCGGTGCTAGGAGTATAGATTTTGGGATTAGTTCTAGTCTCTACCAGCTTTCTTAGTCTAAGCCTGGCTTTGAAAAGTTGGGACTTGGAAGTCCCAATCTTGATACCAAGCATTTCGGAGACTTCCTCATGCTCGTATCCCATCACGTCGTGCAGTATATATACTCTTAAGTATCCGTCCGCTAATTTGCGTAACGCATCTTTGATTAAAAGAGGCTGGTCCGGATAGGTAAAGTTGGCCCCATTCTTTTCCAACAGCTTCAGTTCGCTTTCTCCCAAAGTGCAAGTTTGGCGCTCTTTTTTGATGTGAGCCTTGCGATAGTGCATTAGTACCTGATTGACCGTGAGTCGGTAAAGCCAAGTTGTGAAAGCTGCATCTCCACGAAAAGAGCTAAGTTTTCGATGAACTTGAATGAAAACTTCCTGAGTCAAATCTTCGGCATCGTCAGGGTTATGCATCCTTCGCAGGCAAAGACTGTAAACTTGACGGTGATGACGCCTGTATAGCTCTTCAAAAGCCTTTGGATCGCTGTTTTTTCCTCCTAAATTGGCCAGAGCAAGGTCGGACAGCTGGGTATAGTTGAACGTCTCGGTTGAACTACTCTCAGGGATAGCCGTTGAGCTAATCGGTAATACAACGCTGATCATTAGTGTGTCCTCCTTTGGTTTGCCTTAGTATACCAATTTTACAAACTAAAACAACCCTAATGGGTTGTTTAGTTGTAGTGAGTGCTCAGTTTATAACTTGCAAGATCACCAGCTTTACATTTTGAATTTGATTCCAGGGCCCATAGTTGCGTTTAGGGTCATGGTTTGGATGAACTGCTTTTTGACTGCAGAAGGCTTTGAAGCATGAACTGCTTCCATAAACTTCTTCAAATTTTCCATAAGTTGGGCAGAATCAAAGTTGGTTTTGCCTATGACTTGGTGAACGTTACCGGAGTTGTCGTTTTTGAAGTTAACCTTACCGCCAGCGATTTCCTTAATCGCCGCGCTGATGTTTTCAGATACTGTGCCGGTTTTTGGGTTAGGCATTAAGCCGCGAGTTCCCAAAATCTTAGCGATGGTTGCTAGCTTAGGCATCAGGGCTGGTTCTGCAACAGCGACGTCAAAATCAGTCTTCTCGGTTTCTTTAATCTTCTTGATTAACTCTTCCCCACCAACGATTTCTGCGCCAGCTGCTTTAGCTTCTGCTTCTTTACCGTCGGTTACGAAAGCGGCAATCTTTTTGGTCTTACCGGTTCCGTGTGGGAGAGTGACTGCCCCGCGAATCGCTTGGTCGGTCTTCTTGGCGTCAATGGCAGTGTTTAGGTGCACTTCTACTGAACCAACAAACTTGGTGGTAGCAGTTTTTTTAACCAATTCAATCGCCTCTTCGGCGGTGTAGATTTGGCTTAAATCTACTGCTTCCTGCGCTGCTTTAGCGCGTTTGGATAATTTCATAACATTCCTTTAGTGGTCTGCCCCTTTGATAAACTCAGGGTCCCACTTATTAATAAATAACATAGTTGTCTGAAGCTCGAGGTATCCCCGAGTGAAGACTTATTGGAAGGGTGAGGTCGCCCACGGAGTGGGGCGATGGAGAGGGAAACCCGTTTTGGGTTTCATTCTCCATTGGTCTTTAAGCTTCTTTACGAGCCAGTTTCCAGTGATAGTAGAACACAGGAGCGGCTACGATTATCATGGCTAGAGCCTGTGCTGCATCGCGCTGCTTTTGCGCAGTGCGCTGATCGCGGGCATATTGCTCATCAGTACATTCCCGAGGCTGCGAGATAACTTCACCATCAGGAGCCTTTTCTGCAATTGTCGGACAATATGTATAGTAGTTCTGGTCAGCTTTCGGAAAGACCCAGGTCTTGAGAGCCAGATTGATGAGGATAATGCTAGCAATCACTAAGATGACCAACGAGATGAGTGATACCAAATAGAGATACACTCTCTTAATCCATGATAGATTCATTTTTGAACCTTCCTTTCAACACTTTTCAGTCTGGAGCAAGTCGAGACTTTCAAAGTGTCTTTGGCTAATTTCTTTGTCGCCAGCTCCGCTCTTCGCTCAGTGTACCTTTGGTACGCATCGCTCAGTGCTCGCAGGCTTCGAGCTCGCGATGGTCGGGTAAAGCCAGACCAAGCTCGTGTCGAACTTGGCCAAAAGGACAAGTTCAAAGGTTAATGATTAATCCTTGATTTCTACACCCATGCTGCGGGCTGTGCCGCGGATGATCTTTTCAGCTGCTTCAATGTCTACGGCGTTGAGATCGGGCATTTTGGTTTCCGCAATTTCGCGAACCTGAGCAGAGGTAATCTTCCCTACCTTAGTGGTTAACGGGTTGGCTGAACCTTTTTGCAATCCAGCAGCCTTGCGAATCAAAACTGATGCAGGTGGGGTCTTAAGAATGAAGGTGAAAGACCGGTCTTCGTAGATGGTCATTTCTACCGGGATGATCGTGTCGCCCAGTTGAGCTGTTTGATCGTTGAATGCTTTGGTAAATTCAGCAATATTAATACCGTGTGGTCCGAGCGCTGTACCGACTGGAGGCGCTGGAGTGGCTTTACCTGCGGGAAGCTGAAGCTTCACCATTGACTTAACTTTTTTTGCCATTTTATCGAGTAGTAACCGTTATTAGCGGCGAGATTCCAAGTCTTAACCGGAACCGACTACTTATTAATTAATTGAGGTCTATATTAGCCACCTACTTTTTCGGGAGCGCTCTCATCCGCCTTTCGCCCACCTCACAGCGGGCTATGGCGGACTTGAGCTAGCTTACTCCCTTTCAAACGGGTGGCGGGAATAAATAAATTCTTAAACTTTTTTAACTTGTAAGAAATCTAGCTCTACTGGAGTTTCGCGGCCGAAGATGGTCACGAATACTTTTACCTTACCTTTAGCCTTATCAATCTCACCAATTTTGCCTTCGTAATCTTTGAACGGACCGTCTGTAATCTGAACCAGTTCCCCAACTTCGAAATCAACTTTGAACTTTGGCTCATCCGCGCCCATGCGCTTTTGTAAGTAATCCCATTCTTCCTGAGCGACTGGGGTTGGAATGGTTCCGCTGCCTACGAATCCGGTTACGTTAGGCGTGTTGCGCACCACGTACCAAGAGTCATCAGTTACAATCATATTCACAAGAACATAACCTGGAAAAATCTTTTCTTCCACTGTGGTGCGTTTACCGTCTTTGATTTTGATCTTCTTTTCTTTCGGTACAATCGCGTCAAAGATTTTATCCTGCATGTTCAAATTTTCAATACGCTGTTTGAGGTTTAAAGCCACGCTATCTTCATAGCCGCTGTAAGTATGAAGGACATACCAATGCTTCTCACCTGTAACTTGTTGTTTAGACATATTAGTTGATGAGGGCTTCAAATCCCTTTAATAGACCATAGTCGGCAGCTCCTAAAATGGCCGCAACAACTATAGAAAAGACTATGACGGTTAAGGTATAGCGAATTGCGTCGCGACGACTAGGCCAGACAACTTTCCATAATTCGCTTTTTACTTCCTTAAAAAACGAGACGATTTTGTTCATGATTAAAATTTAGGCTTTTTTAAAACCCGCTGCGGGGCTTTGAATAAATATTAGTATTTTTTATAGAAAAAGTCAATAGACTTGACAAAATAAATGATATATTGCTTAGTAAATAAACCAGAGCTTGGGCTCTGGTTTGGCAAATTTCCTTTACGGTTTTGTAGCTGGGACTCGGCTATCCGTCATCTTCCCCCAACTCCACTCCTGATTGCGTTTGAAAGTGATGGCACTACCCATTTCCAGTTCTGTTTTCTGGAAGAGTTTATGTTCAAACGGTTGACCAGTAGCTTTGGGGATAATCCGCAAATACAACCACTGGTTAAGAGTATCAAACAATTTGATTAACTCGGTGGTTTCGACGTGGTTAAATACCTGATATTCGTTTTTTCCGCGTTTGACCACGTAGGGTTGGGCTAAGTCGGTATCTGGTGCGAGCACTATTTTAAGCCCTGCTCTTTTGGATTCATTAACCAGTGTCTCGCCTTGGCCAAAGATTTCGTAACTTCTGTCTGGGAACAGGCGGATCACATAATACACGCCTTGTTGTTCCGTACCTCGAAATTTAAGGTGATAAACTCCTGGATCTGGATGTTGCTTATCCAGTTCCCACTTGAGTATTCCTGAATATTTGTTTGGATCCTGATGGTCGCGGTTACCATCCCATTCTACATTAAACCTAAGCATCCTTAGGCGGTAGTACGGTGAGAATCTTTGGGCGTTTGCAAATTCCACAAACCCGGTCAGCAACAATATGCTAACAACGAAACAAAACCTCCTTCGCATATGTTCACCTCCTAAAATAACTATACTCTTACTGTAAACAGGTGGTCAAAGCAGTTGTGCACAACCATTGCAAGAGTTGACAATAATCAAAAAAAACATAATAATCATCACACTTTCTAAAATTGGAGGAAAATCTATGGATTACGGTTACTATATCGATTTGCTCAATTCTGCTGTCCCTTACCTGATTGCGATATATATTTTTGTTGTAGTTCTCTTCTCATGGGAACTTCACGACCCTGAGGAATATGGGGCAGGTTTCGCAAGTAGGTTTATATGGACTATTTTACGCACCATTGCATTCGGTTTGTTTGGTGCCCTGGTTTTGGTACTGGTGATCGCGTTAATCAATTTTGCGATCTATCTTGCAGTTGTGACTGCCTGGTATCACCCTGGACCTTCTATACTGTTTGTGTCGCTTATTTTGAGCCTAACTATGTTTGCTATTGCTAAGAAAATTTGGCATGGTGTTAAGGGTCTACGAAAATCTAAAAATGAAAACAACCAGCTCATTGAGCCAGCCAGAGGTACTCCTCACACCGCAAGCATTACCAATCAAACCCCCCATTCCTGGATAGGTGAATAAAGTACAAGGGTAGCAGCGATTATGTCGTTGCGACCCTTGTTTTTAAATATCTAGGTTTTTTACTGCTTTGGCGTGAGTGGTTATAAAGCGCTTGCGCGGAGGCACTTCATCGCCCATCAGGGTTTCAAAGACTTCGCTGATTTTTTCTGCATCTTCTATTTCTACTTTCAACATCACGCGATTTTCTGGGTCCATAGTGGTTTCCCAAAGCTGTCCGGCGTTCATTTCACCTAAACCCTTATAGCGCTGGACGTTGTACTTTACTCCGTCTTTCGTACCCTGCTCTACTGCTTCGCTGCCAGTCTCTATTTCGTCTTCGTCTGTGTCTTCGGAACCCTCTGCTTTAGTTTTGGACTTTGCTTTGCCTTTAGCAGATTTTTTGGCGGCGGCTTCGGCAATTAGGTCGTGCAAAATTTCATCGCGCTCCGCATCGCTAAAAGCATACTGGAATTCTTTGCCGACCTGTACGCGGAAAAGCGGCGGCTGCGCAATGTATAAGTGTCCGTTCTTAATGATTTCCGGGAAGTAACGATAGAATAAAGTTAACAGCAAAGTGCGAATGTGCGCGCCGTCTACGTCGGCATCAGTCATGATAATGATGCGGTGGTAACGCAACTTAGAAACATCAAATAAATCCCCGACTCCGGTGCCGAAGGCGATTACTAAGTTTTTGATTTCCTGACTAGAGAGCATGCGGTCTAAGCGAGCCCGTTCTACGTTCAAAATCTTACCTCGGAGCGGCAGAATAGCCTGGAAACGGCGGTCACGGCCTTGCTTGGCACTGCCTCCTGCAGAGTCACCCTCTACAATATAGAGTTCGCACTGGGCTGGGTCGGATTCGCTGCAATCGGCTAGTTTACCTGGCAAAGCTAATCCTTCAAGCACACCTTTGCGAATAACGCTGTCGCGCGCAGCGCGGGCAGCCAAGCGAGCCTTGGCAGCCAGTAAGGCCTTTTCTATGATCTTGCCAGCTTCGCTCGGGTGTTCTTCTAAGTAGACTTCAAGTTCCTGCGCCAAAACTGCTTCTACGGCAGTGCGCACTTCTGGGTTGCCAAGTTTGGCTTTAGTCTGCCCTTCAAACTGCGGGTTAGGGAGCTTGACCGAAATTACTGCTGTTAAGCCTTCGCGCAAATCTTCACCAGTGAGCTTGTCTTTGTCTTTTAGGAAATTATTCTTTACTGCGTAGTTATTGATGACACGAGTAAGAGCGGTGCGGAAACCAGTTACATGCATACCGCCTTCTGGGTTGAATTCGTTGTTAGCGTAAGCCAGCACCACTTCATCAAAGTCGTCAGTGTATTGAATCGCCAGTTCAACTAAAATGTCTCCTTCGTACATTTTGTTGATGTAGATGGGCTTGTGGCGGGTCTTTTTGTTACGGTTAAGCTGCTTAATGTAGCTGATTACCCCACCCTCAAAATAATACTGGTAAGTTAAGCCGACCCGCTCATCACTGATAATGAAGTGTAGACCTTTAGTTAAGTAGGCCTGGCTGCGTAAGTGTTCCAGGACAGTTTTATACTTAAAGGTTGTTGTTTCAAAAATACTGCCGTCAGGATAAAAAGTGATGCTAGTGCCGGTTTGGCGGGGATCTTTCTTGTCCACTTTGCCGACTTCTTTGACTTTGCCTTGCGGCACGCCAATTTTGTATTTCTGTTCATAGACCTTGCCATCTCGGCGCACCTGAGCAGTCATGTTTGTAGAAAGAGCGTTCACTACCGCAGCACCTACACCGTGTAGACCGCCGGAGACTTTATAGCCGGAAGCATCGCCGCCGAACTTACCGCCTGCGTGCAAAACTGTTAATACAGTTTCCAGAGCTGATTTTTTTGTAGTTTTGTGGATGTCTACTGGAATACCACGGCCGTTATCATGAACAGTTAAACCGCCGTCAGCTTGGATAATGACTTCGATTCTATCGGCATGACCAGCCATGGCTTCATCCACAGCATTGTCAACGATTTCCCAGATCAAATGATGCAGACCGGTTTCCGAGGTGGAACCGATATACATACCAGGGCGCTTGCGGACTGGATCAAGGCCTTCTAGGACGGTAATATTCTCCGAGGAATATCCCGCTGATTTTTGTGCTTTTTCTTCTGATTTCGCCATAAAATTTATCTAAAAATTAGCCAAGTTACTGGCTAAAAAGGTACTTAAATTATAGCAAAATATTTGGTCTCTGACCAAGACTTTTACACAGAAAAACCCGCTTATTTTAGCGGGTTTTAGCTTGATTATTTTATCGTAATTCTGCGTTGAATTGTTCCGCGGTCTGCTTGTAAACTTCATCCTGAAGCGGATCAACTTCATCTGTGGTTAAGGTGCGCTCTGTGGACCGATATGTAATCCGGTAAGTGTAAGAAACTTTGTCCGCGCCGAACTTTTCGGCGTTCTCATATTTATCCAGCAGTTGGACTTCTTCTACTAAATCACCGCCGATGTCGCGAATTAAATCAAAATAATTATTTGGCTCAAAGGATTTATCTACGATAAAGGAAATATCACGAACGATTGGCGGGTACTTGGATACTTCTACGAATTTTTGGCCAAGCTTGAGTTGCTTTTGAACGCGTTCGTCTTGGCTCCAAAGCAAGCGAATGTCAGGCAGTTCCATGCTAATGATGGCTAGACGTTCCAAGCCGAAACCAAAAGCCCAGCCATTGTATTGATTGGGATCAACATTAAGTTTTTCTAGAACACCTGGTTGAACCAATCCCGCACCAAGCACTTCTACCCATTGCCCATCTTTATCCACTTCCATCTCTAAGGATGAATGCGTATACGGGAAGTTGTCGTCGTTAAACCGGTATTTGATCTCCGGGCCAAAGGCTGCTTTGACGACATTCGCTAACACTTCTTTAAGGTCGTTTTGAGTAATAGTCCGCTCAGAAGTTGGGTGCAAGTATAAACCATCAACTTGATGGAAGATGTTCATGTGACGACGGTCAATCTCGTCTTTGCGATAAACTTTTCCGTAACTCAGGACTCCAAGTGGTTTGTTGTCTGCAATCTTTTGCTTGATTTCATCTTGCAGGAAGTAGTAGTACCACATCACGGTAGTGTGAGTGCGGAGAATGTTTGCGTTGTCTACATAATAGGTATCGCTCTTGCTGCGGGCAGGATGGTCTGCTGGAAAATTGAATAAATCAAAGCTTTCGCTGGCTGGAACGATCTCTGGAATCTGAATGACATCAAAGCCGTTGAATTGGTCTAGGGCAATAATGCGGTTAATCAGTTCTCGCAGTGGTCCTGATTCGGCACGAGACAAATCCGGCATATCTAAATAGCGCTTGATGCGCATACTTTCAGCATCAGTTCGGCTTTCTAATACAGTCTTGAGACGATTTTCTTCGTCTGAGGAAATGGTTAAATTAGACATAAGTTTTAGACAACCATTGTACCAAGCTTGGTATTTGCTGGCAATATCATGATTTCTGGTTTGTCCCCGGGTTCTTTGGTGAGCCCTAATTCAAATTCTGCGCAGATCATGCCTTGGCTTTCTATGCCCCGGATTGTAGCTTTGTCCAAAACAAATGATTCATGGTTCTTGGAATGAATATTTTGGGCAATGGTGGCTCCAGGCAAGGCAAGAGCCACTATATCCCCTTCTGCAAAGTTAAATGCCCCGCAGACTATCGGTTCTATTGTATTAGTGCCGTCAAACAAACTGACCACTCTGAGGCGGTCAGCATTCGGATGCTTTTCTATTTTGGTCACTTTGGCGGCAATAATTTTATTATCTGCTTTGCCAAGCAGTTTCTTTATAAATGTGAACATAGTTAGTAAGTTTTACATTCAACTTGATTACAGAGATAGCCTGTGGTTCCAGGTTCTGGGTTTTGCAGAGCTGCACGGATGGTGAAGCTTTCAAAGTTTGGCCCTACTTCGTAGAGATAATCCTGTTTACTCACTGGATCAGTGGGCATTGTGACTATGTAGCGCGGGATTAGGGCGCTCTTGAGGTTTTCTGCTGGGGGGAAAACGTACTGTTTTTCGCTTGCAGGATCAAGCTGGGTATTTGAATAAACCAACAGGGCTTGTTGTAGATTTTCTAGGTCTAATTTTCTTTGATCGTCGTATACTTTGGTATTTTCTTTGGCAGCTTCATCTTCTGCGGTTTTGGCGGTGTATTTAATCAGTTGATTCTGCGTCTCGCTGTAGTAGCTGAGAGTAAAGTCTGAATTATCATTGCCAGTTTGGTAGCCGTAAACGTATGGCTGAATATTTATCGGATCATTATAATTGGTTGCAACGGTATTGTAAGAGCGAATCATATCAGACATTACAACAAAGTCATCTGTCGGTGGAAAGCCTTTCTTATCGTCACGGTATTTCAGAAGCGCTGCTCCGACTTTTTTGATGGTAGCTTGGCGTTGACTGTCCCGATCCAACTTGGCTTCGGGAGAGAGATCCAAGTCTGCAGGAAGTGTCGGCTGGTTTGGATCTGTAAATTCATAGAGCTGATAAGATAATGGCCCCAGGGATGATAAGGTTGGTTGGTGTAGTCCGAATTGTTTAATTTTTGATTTAATATCAAACAGCCGCTCATTAGTATAGGGCTGATTAGTGGAGATATCATAACCACCTTTGGCAAAGTCTAAGTCTCCGTAAGTACCGTCGCGGTAGGTCCGTGCGAGTAAAGGTTCAGTGTTAAAAATATTCACCTCATCGCCGTCCGCTAAACCGTCTGAATCGGAGTCCGGATTATTTGGATCAGTGCCGGCATTAAATTCGGATAAGTTGTCTAGGCCATCGCGGTCAGGATCAGCTTTGTCTCCACACAGAGGAAGTTCAGTACAGGTTTCACTGCCAAAGAATTTTGTAAGCCACTCGGGGGCTGTAGTAACTTCAGGGGCTAGTTCTGACGGTAAGTTGTCTGTCGCGGCAACGTCATTATTTTGTAAGACATCCTGGCTGGACTGGTTCAAAAACCATACTATGCCATAGGCAATAACCCCGCACAGCAACAAAATCATCATGCCGAGCAGTAGTAGTTTCCATTTTGATCGGCCGCTGCTGGGATGTGCATCTGCCAAAGAAATTGGCGTCTGGGTCAGTGGTGGTGTCTGCACAGGTGCCGATGACACTTTAGGTTTGACAATGTGTCCGCCAGTAACTTCCGGCATCACGTTGTAAAAAGTTTTATCTTGGGCCATTTGTTTTAATTGGTAGAAAAGAATGCCTCTATGGCGATTAAAAATAATGCCAGTGTTAATCCTACCCACCAGTAAAGAATATTTTGTGATTCTAAAAATACCAATCCGGTAAGTAGTGCTGCCACGAGGACAGCTTGTCTTAAGCTGACTTTAAACAGCTCAGCGTAAATTCCAGGGAAGAATTTTTGCCGAAATAGTAAAGTCATGACAGTAGTGGATCCAACAACCGACAAGAATAAGGTGATGTAAAAATAACTATGGGTTAGTTTTCCGCTTGTGTAAGGATCAATGTATATGACAACTAGAATAAAGCCAGTCAAAGCTACCAAACTGCCTATAATTAATGGTATCAGATATTTTTTAGTAGTACCGTGTAGCAAAGTTTGGTTAGCGATTATATGTTAATTATAACACAAAGTTATGCATTTCTCCAATTTGAATCACGGTCATAGTCATCTTCTAATCGTTCATTATCGTATTCATCAAATTCCCCGGTTGTGATTTCAATAATGACCAAAGGTTCAGAACCAGTCCGGTTATCAATGCGGTGCTTGTCTCCAATGTGAATCTGCACGGATTCACCTGCTCTTAAAGAAATCTTTTCATCATTTATTATCGCAAATCCCTGACCAGATATTGCAAACCAGTGTTCGTGACGGAGCTTGTGTTGTTGGTACGAAATTCGTTTGCCAGGCAAAACTTCAAGGCGTTTGACAATAACATCTCTGTGACTCCCTTGATCAGCTAGCTCTGCCAATACTTGAAAATTTCCCCACGGCCGCTCTTCGTAATTTTTTGCATTTTTAGCCATAGCTAACGCTTAATCCGGGCCCACATACGCGACAAGTAATGCTTGGCTTGTTCGCGCATTTCTGGACTCTTCGCAAATTTGCGGATATATGGTAGTACAGACAAGAATACAATAATAATTATTCCTGGGATAATGTATTTTTCCGCATGTGGGATTTTTAGGCCGAAGAAATACCCCAATAAAGTTATGGACAAAACCCAAAAAATACCACCAGTGATATTGTAAAACAGAAATTTAGAGTACGACATTTTTCCTACGCCGGCGATAGTTGGAGCAAAGGTCCGGAGAATGGGCACAAATCTGGCAATTACGATAGTGAAAGCACCATACTTTTCGAAATAATCTTGCGCCTTTGCGATATGTTTTTTATTAAATAAGAGTGATTCTTCCTTGGTAAACACCCGTGGGCCCAACCGACGGCCAATAGTATAGCCGACACTGTCTCCCAAAATAGCGGCAGCAGTCATTACGATAATTGTCACCCAAATGTTTAAATAACCTTGCCCAGCCAGGATTCCTGCGGTAAACAGCAAGCTGTCCCCAGGCAGAAAAAAGCCAATTAACAGCCCTGTCTCTGCAAACACTATGCCAAACAAGCCTAAGTAACCGACTGCGCGAATAAGTTCCGGTAAATCAAATCCAGGTATCATATAGTTAATAAGTAAATAGTAATCGGTAATAAGTTAGAGTATTGATTGAGCCTGTGGCTACGAAGTATTAATTACTAGTAACCTATTACATCTTAAAGCATTATAGCAAATCTAGGAAACCGCAGTCGTGATGTTTGCTTTTTTTGTGAAGTTCTCCAAAAGCGTCATATTTTACAGCTTCTCGGATCTGTTCAATGGTTTCTGTAAGACTGTCTTTGAGTTTGGCTAAGTCTTCGGCGGAAGCTAGAGGTACAGCCACAATTTCGTTGGGAACCAGATACCAGTACTGGAGTCCGGCAACTGGTTGCTGAAAGAATTCTTCCACAGCCAGCTGGTAGATCCGTAATTGGTCAACGCCTTGCTTATCTGTTTTTGTTGGCGCTTTTTCAGAAGTTTTGTAATCAATAATCATTAAACCTCGTTCCGTCTCGTCAGCCCGGTCAATTTTTCCGTTGAACTGGTACTGCTGTTTATCACCTAGTTTGAGTGTAAATGGCTGCTCAATTAGCTTAGGTTTGGGCGGGTTATCGGTAGTGGCTTGGTAGAAAGATTTGAGTATGGCTTGGCCACGCGCACGGTACTGTTCTTTTTGTTCTCGGCTTTTATACCAGTCATCAATCCAATGAGTTGCGTAAAGTTCAGTGAGCAGTTTTTCTGGCGGCAGTTCTGGCTCTATCGTGTTGTCAAATAAATCTTGCTGCGGTGCGCTTAACTTTTGAGAGTAGGTTTCGAGATATTTTTCTAGCACAGCGTGGATAGTTGAACCGAAGCTTAAGTAATGACTGCCCCGAGTTGGTAGGCGCAAATAATAGCTGTACTTATATTCCAGTGGGCACTTTTGGAAGGTAGAAATTTGACTATAGGAAAATTTATCGGGCAGTTGCTTATAAACTTCCTGGCGAGCCTTAGCTTTAGGTTTGGTAAAGACGACTTTTCCGGTAGCTTTATGTGCAGTCTCTGTGGGCACCAGTCCTGTCTCAGATAAAAACACAGAGGGTTTCTTTTGCCTAGCCCCGCCGTAATCAGGCGCCCAAGACAAATATAAAGCAGTTTTGGCGCGAGTAATTGCCACATAAAATAAGCGCCGTTCTTCCTGCAAATGGAAATCACCTTCTGGTAAAATATCCTTCACTAAAGCCTCGGGGATTTCGATGGCATCTTTGTGACTGCGGGAAGGAAAACGCTGGTCAACCAAACCAATGATAAAGACATTTTCAAATTCCAAACCCTTTGCGCTATGCACGGTTAGTAGCTTAAGTGATTCCGGCCCACTGTTTGGGTCAAACTTAATCGCACCCTCCTCGCCTGCTTCTTGTTCTAATTTAAGAAATTCAATATATCCCCGCATAGTTCTATCCTCTTCGGTTTGGGTATAGGCTTCGATTTTTTTGAAGAATTGTTCTAAGAGTTCTCGGTTTTGAGCGTTCTCCAATGTATCTTCAATTAGCAGTTTATATATTTCCAAATCAGACACTAGTTGAACAAATAATTCAACTGCCGATTGTTCTGTTGCAAGCTTGCTATGAGATTCCAATAATTTTAACAGTTCAGTAATTTTGTTTTTAGACTCATTAGAAAGTTCAGCTAGCAGCTCGGGCTCGTGCAGGCTTTGGTATAGTGACAAAGTTTTTTTAGTTCTGAATTGAGTTATGTGCGCTAATTCTAAAGCAGGAATTCTAAACTTGGGGAAATTTAACACCCGGTACAGAGCTTTGGATTCATGATAATTATCAAGAAGATTTAGATAATTGATTAAATCTGCAATTAATGGTTTTTTGTATAATCCGCGGTTAGCTACAAAACTGTAAGGAATCTGTTTTTGTTCTAGGATGGGAATGATTTCGGATGCGGTATTATTGGCACGAATTAAGATGGCAAAATCATTCCAAGTACTTTCAGGTTTGGAATCTTTTAAGCTTAAGATTTTGTCGACAACAAGATTAAGCTCTTCGCTCTGGTCCTTGCCTTCTATCACTTGAATCGTGCTCTTGGCCTTGTTATGGCCTTTTAGGCGCTTATTAATGCCAAGTTGAGGCTCAAGGCGGTTGGGATTATTAGCTTGAATAAAATTGTAGGCCAAATCTAAAATAGGTTGGCTGCTTCTGTAGTTATCGATTAAGGTCAGTTCTTGAAGTTTGGGATAATCTGTTTTGAGCTTCAGGATGTTAGAAACAGATGCGCCGCGGAATTTATAAATAGATTGGTCGTCGTCGCCTACGACTACGAGATTATTATCGTCAGAAGACAACAGCTTGATAAGTTCGTACTGTGCTACATTTGTATCCTGAAACTCATCTACCATGACGAACTTAAACTGTTTCTGGTAATGTTTAAGAATATTTGGGCGACGTTGAAATAGTTGGATTGTATAAAAGATTAAATCACCAAAGTCGAGATAATTATTATCTAGCATTAATCGTTGGTAAGTATGGTAGGCATCAGCAATTTCTTGCAATCGGACTGTTTCCAAAATCTGATCATCATCACTACCGATTGGCAGTTCAGCGCTTCCAGACTTTAAGCCCTGTTCCTGTGCGAATTTTAAGTAGTCTTCCGGGGTAATCAATTCGTCTTTGCACTTAGAAAAATGATCCAGCATAGCATCAATGAATTTGTTAGGACTACCTAGCGGCCGATAGTAATCCAGCTGGAACTTTTGAAAGTTGTTATGCAAAAATATCCACTGACGGGTTTGGTCCAGCAATTCAAAATCATTTGGCAAGCCAATGTGAAGGCCATGTTGTTTTAAAATTCGTTCACAGAAACTATGAAATGTTGAAATCCATAAATCATAACTACCTAAAGGAAGTAATTGATCAACTCGTTCTTCCATTTCCCCCGCTGCTTTATCAGTAAAAGTAAGAGCTAGAATTTCCTCAGGCTTAGCCAGTCCTTGCTCTAAGATGTGAGCTATCCGGCGGGTAATTACTGTGGTTTTCCCAGTTCCTGCACCAGCGATAATCAAAAGCGGACCATCCTGATGGGTGACCGCCTCGAGCTGTTCTTTATTTAAATTTTCGAAGAGAGTTGACATAGTTTAGTAAAAATTTTATAATAAGCTACCTTTAGTATGAAGTTAGGAGGAAAAATTATGTTGAAGAGACTAATTCCAGCGAATGAGCCTGGTAAATTCGGTATTGATGGTGAGTTTCAAAATGGAGAGGTTAGAGCATTCCTAGTTGAGTTACCAACACATATTGAGCTCCCTGCTGGTGAAGGTGATGAGCCTCAGGAAATTTATTTTGATCATGTAACTGTTCCTGATGGAGCTGATAGTTTTGTGTTGGGGGAGGCTGTCGGCGGAACTTATGAATTGGACGGGACCATTGCTTTTGTAATTTCTTACACAAAAATTGAACGTTGAGCAGATTAATACCAGCTCAGCTTATAATAGCGAGTACTATCACTCGCTTTTTATTTTGTCTAACTTTTTCCTGAGAAAAACCCGGCCCATTGTTTCCAGAGTTCACTACCAGAATCTTTGTAGCGATTCCAAAATTCTGCAGGGGTGACGATCTCTATGTTTTCATACTTACCTAGCGACAGCAAATCATTATCCCGGGTAACTAGAAACTCGGCTTTTGCCTCTACCGCACTCTCCAGGATTTTATTATCCTCCGGATCGCTCACAATATGAAGCTGATGCTTATTCCGTACTAGATTAATTTGAGTTAAGAGGAGGCTAACTTCTCGTTTATAAGACTCGTCTGCAACTAGACGGGAAGTGATTAGGCGGTTTTCGCTGATTGTAGCGTGGTTTGCATAGGCTTCAATCTCTCCGTTGATTACAGCATCTAAGATTTGCTTCTCGTATGAGTACTCGTCTTTGATCCCGTCAATAATCACGTTGGTATCAATAACTATGCGCATTATTTTCTGCTTGTGCTTCTGGATGCGCTGCGAGAACCTGCTTTGCCGCTGCGAATCGGGCGCATGAATGTACGAGGTGATTCGTCTATATCAATAAAGTGATCGGTGAGCTCTTTAATTTTGCTACTGGTTGATTTGCCAAAAGCAATGGTCTCGGTGAGCTGACCGGTCATTTGGAGATATTCTAAAAGTGGCGCAAAGTCGCCGTCGCCTGATGCGAGAACTACCACATCAAGTTTGTTCATCATTTTAATGATATCCATAGCAATTCCTACATCCCAGTCCCCTTTTTGAGCACCACCAGCGAAGGTTTGAAGATCTTTGATCTTAACTTCAAAACCAGCCTTTTCTAAAGCTTCAAAGAAGTTTTGCTCTTCTGGCATGTCTGCTTTAACAACATAAGCAATGGCGCGGATGAGTTTACGACCACCAACGGCTGCATCTAATACCGCATTAAAATTTATGCGGGCTTTGTAAATATTGCGTGCGCTGTAGTAGAGGTTTTGCACGTCTACGAATACGCCAATGCGCTGGTCCGGATTTCGTATACTCATATTATTCAATTAATTTATTAGTATCTTTTGTTTGATCTTTGATTACTTCGGTTTCTTCGGCCTGAAGTTCGGCGGCGATAGAAATTTTTCCTCGGAGTTTATCAAAATCAGTAGAAACAGTACCCATTGTGTTATAAGTATTCTTAACGTGATTGCCGAGCACATTGAGAGTGGAAGCAAACTTATCACTTTCTTGCTTTATACCAGTGACCATTTTTAGAATCTCATGCGCGATCTTATTAATTTGTTGGCCGCGGAGCGATAACACAATGCTTTGTAAGTAAGTATACAAACTGTTAGGCCCAACTGGGATTACACGTTTGCCACGGTAATACTCTGTTAAATCGTCATTGATAATAATTTCTTCGTAAATACCCTGGCTTGGCACATACATTAGCGCAAAATCAAAAGTGTTTTCTGATGGTAAAATATACTTTTTATGAATTTCATCAATTCGCTTCTTCACATCTTTGAAAAAAGCTTTTTGATAATCGTTGGACAGCTTCTCGTCTTGCGCCTCTTTATACAATCGGAAGTTTTCTAAACTGAATTTGCTATCTATAGAGAGGATGGTTTCGCCGACTTTAACGATGGCATCAACAGTCTCTCCGTTCTTGAAGCGGTACTGCATGGCGTAACTGCCTTTCGGTAAGATTTGAGAGAGCATGTTTTCTAGCATTTCTTCGCCAAAGTTCCCGCGCAGTTTTGAGGAAGACAAAGTTTCGGATAAGCGTCGAATATCAGGCCCGATTTGACTCATCTCACCTAGCTTACCTTGCAGTCCGCCGATAACTCGCGCCGCTTCTGTTAGGCGGTCATTGATTTGCTTATTGGTTTCGTGAATGTTTTGCTGGGTTAGTTCGCGATCTTCCTTCATCTCTGATTTGAGCTCGCGCATCCACTCCATCATGAGTCTTTCGCGCTCTGATTGGCCATTGTCGGCGGTTTGTTTTTTTACTTGTATTACAAAATATATTAGTACTAGCACGGCAACAAACAGCACACCACTGGTTATAAATAAGGCATTTTCCATAGGTAGATTATATCAGAATTAGGACTAGCAGACACCTTTTAAAACCAAAAGCAGACTCCTCTAGAAAGTCTGCTTTGGAATATACAATTCTTGTCCTTGAGGACTTCTCTATATTATCAAATGCCGAAACTGCTCGGCAAGAGCTTTGTTGTGGATATGTTATGAAAAACAGACTGCTCTAGAACAGTCTGTTTTCATTGATACATGGCGGACCGGACGGGACTCGAACCCGCGGCCTCTGCCGTGACAGGGCAGCGCTCTAACCAACTGAGCTACCGGTCCATGTGATATTTAATTTGCTAACCCCTCGAAGTGAATTCGAGTTTGGACTGTCTCATTGACCAAGACAGTGTCTATGTCTTTTGTCGCTTCGCGACTGGCCAACTGAGCTACCGGTCCATGTGATATTTAATTTGCTAACCCCTCGAAGTGAATTCGAGTTTGGACTGTCTCATTGACCAAGACAGTGTCTATGTCTTTTGTCGCTTCGCGACTGGCCAACTGAGCTACCGGTCCATGATTGGTCGCAGATGCGGCAAGCCGCCCTGCTCCTCGCTCGCACTGGCAAAGCCAGATGCTCGCTTACTAAAGTTTACTGTGGCCTTCGGCCACTATTATTATTACCAAAATTGCTTGGGCCGATCCGCCGAATGGCGGAGAGGTTAAGCGATTTTGGTAAAGGGGCAACATCTCCGTAAGCTGGAGCAAACACGCGAAGCGTGGATGCGAAAGCTGAAGGAGTGATTGACCCGTGGTACCGGCGGCTGGAATTGAACCAGCGACCTAAGGCTTATGAGTCCTTCGCTCTAACCAACTGAGCTACGCCGGCACGTTTCAATTAAAGCCAGATTTACGATTGGTTGCGGGGGTGGGATTCGAACCCACAACCTCAAGGTTATGAGCCTTGCGAGCTGCCAATTGCTCTACCCCGCGTCGTTGAGATACTTGGGCATTATAAGGTATTTTTCGTTTTTTTGCAACCCCTTTTTGGGATACACAAACCGCCCGGCCACTAGGTGGCGAACGGGCGGTTATGTGACTAGAAGTCCTATCCGATTAACGGCGGCGCTTCTTAGCAGCCTTACGCTTTTTTGCAGGGCGCTTTGCAGCTTTCTTAGCTGTGCGGCGCTTTGCAGTCTTCTTAGCTGCCTTGCGAGCAGTCTTCTTAGCTGCTTTTCTCTTTTTTACTGCCATGGGTGGCTAGTCTCCCTGAAGTCATCCACACAGATGACTTCTTAATTTTCTACTACTTAAAGCGACCGCTTTAAGGTTAGTAGCAATGAATGGTTACTCGTTTCTGTTTTTCTGATTTATTTTCGTTTCTTGATTAACTAACTTTTGCTAATGACATTATAGGTAATTTAGAAAAAGAAATCAAGAGTTATGCAAACTTTTTTAACAAAAATTTTTTTACATTTTGCGACGCACACAAATTAATTTCTTGTTTGATTCTTGTCTCGCTGAGTCTGTTTACCAGTTGATGTAATTCAACCATAGCTTCGTAAGTTGCGGGTTCAATTGCGAGGCGGTAGGTTTTGGCAAAACGCCAAGCACGAACTATTCTTAGAGGGTCCTCTTTAAACTTAGTCCTTGGATTTCCTACCGAGCACAGTAGCTTATCTGTCACATCCTTAAACGAATTTAACGGGTCGGATATTTTTTTGGTTTTTGGGTTAAAATACAGCGTATTTATAGTAAAATCACGTCTTTTGGCATCCCTTAGCATACTCTTTGAAAATCTAATTTTAGGGAAGCGCGATCCGGAATATACTTCAGTTCGGAAGGTTGCAAGCTGGACGGGCTTGTGGTCAATTATTACAGACAGCACTCCTAGTCGAACGGCTGAAACATCTACTTGGTAGCCAGCTGTAGCCAACAGTTTAATTATCTGTTTTGGGGTTGCCGCTGTTGCGATGTCAAAATCTGTTACTGTTGTCTGCCAAATTAAGTTACGAACACTTCCTCCAACAAAAAAAGTTTGTGAAAAGTTTTCCACAAGCAAATCGTACAGCGCAATTACTTTGCGTTGATAATTATTTTTTGGTGTAAAGAAACTTTTTTGGACTGTAATTGTGTTCATAAAAAAATCCCTGCGCGTGCAGGGATAAAATTATTCTTTAAACACGCCTTCGCTAGTAATGCTGCGGGTGCGGCGGTGTGAGTGCTTTCGGGCAATCGCTATCCGCGATAAATTTTTCTGGATTAACCAGGCAGCTGTAGCATACTCTTCATCTGCTAAATGCTGTTGCTTCAGAATTTCCTCGGCCTGGCGCTTTGCTTCTTCGGCCCTAGCAATGTCTATTTCAAAATGGTGCTCGGCTGCATCGGCCAGGATTACTACTTCATTATTACGGCGCACTTCAATAAAGCCGCCTGCTACATGCAGGTAGCTATCTGCCCCGCCATTTTTGGCAATCATTTCGCCGGAGACTAGGTTAGCTACTAGAGGCGCGTGTCCAGGCAGAACCGTAATTTGGCCTTGCTCGGTCGGACAGGTTAAACTTGCTACTGCTTCAGAAATAACAGTTCGCTCAGGGGTGATAAGTTTTAAGTGCAGTTTTGCCATTAGGAATTGATTTGACCGATAGAACCTTTCATATAGAAGGCTTGTTCGGGCATGTTGTCATACTTGCCTTCTAGGATTTCTTTGAATCCCTTTACAGTATCGGTGATGGAAACGTATTGACCAGGGGTGCCGGTGAATACTTCGGCCACGAAGAACGGCTGGGACAGGAAGCGCTGAATCTTGCGGGCTCGGGCTACGATAAGTTTATCTTCTTCTGGCAGTTCTTCCATACCCAAGATGGCAATGATATCTTGCAGGTCACGATAGCGCTGTAGGGTCTTTTGTACCCCACGAGCTACTTCGTAATGCTCTTGTCCGACGATGTTTGGATCCAAAATAGTGGAGGTAGAGTCTAGAGGATCAACGGCCGGATAGATACCTAAGTCAGAAATCGCGCGGGACAGTACCACGGTAGAGTCCAAGTGAGCAAAAGTTGTGGCAGGGGCTGGGTCGGTGAGGTCGTCCGCTGGTACATATACAGCCTGTACGGAAGTAATTGAACCTTCTTTGGTGGAGGTAATGCGTTCTTGCAACTCGCCCATTTCGGTGGCCAAGGTCGGCTGGTAACCTACTGCGGATGGGATACGGCCAAGCAAAGCAGACACTTCGGAACCTGCTTGAGTAAAGCGGAAAATGTTATCAATGAAGAACAGGATGTCGGCTTTGTTCTTGTCGCGGAAGTATTCAGCCATAGATAGTCCCGACAACGCTACGCGTGCGCGGGCGCCAGGCGGTTCGTTCATTTGACCGAACACCATGGACATTTTATCGATAACACCGGATTCGTTCATTTCGTGGTAAAGATCATTTCCTTCGCGAGTACGTTCCCCTACCCCAGCGAATACGGACAAGCCGCCGTGTTCTTTGGCAATGTTGTTGATGAGTTCTTGAATCAGTACGGTTTTACCTACGCCGGCACCACCGAATAGACCCACCTTACCTCCTTTTAGAATCGGACAGATTAAGTCAATAACTTTGATACCAGTTTCTAAAATTTCGCTCTTGGTAGACTGTTCAGTTAATGCCGGTGCGCTGCGATGGATGGCGTACATTTCCTGGCTCTGCGGAGCTTCTTTACCGTCAATCGGTTCACCGAGTACGTTAAACATGCGTCCTAAAGTGGCTTCACCAACTGGTACAGAAATGCCGCGGCCGGTATCAACTACTTCCATACCGCGCTGCAGCCCGTCGGTGGAGGACATCGCAATAGTACGGACGGTATTGCCGGCTAGCTGCTGCTGAACCTCCAAAGTCAGGGTTGATTCACCCAGTTTTACTTCTAGCGCATTAAAAATCGCAGGCATAGTGCCTTCAAACTTTACGTCTACGACCGGTCCGATGATTTGAGAAATCTGGCCGAGATTTGATTGTGTGGTCTTGTCTTGTTTCATAGGTTTATTCATTATTCTAGAGCTATCCTTCCTGCCGTAATTTCGGCCAGCTCAGTGGTAATCTTGTTTTGGCGAAGTTGGTTATAAGTAAGGGTCAGGTCGTCAATTAGGTCGCCGGCTGCTTCAGTTGCGTTCTTCATCATCATCATGCGCGCGCTGTGTTCGGAGGCGTCACTTTCCAGAATGGCTTGATAGACTTGTGACTCTAGAATTCTCGGTAGTAAATGTCCCAGCACGGTTTCGGGCGAAGGTTCAAAGATTACGTTGCTGCCAATGGTGAACGTTTGATGCTCTGACTTCGGTACCACTGGGAGCAGCTGCTTAACTTTTGGTTCCTGCACTAACATTGATACAAAGTGGTTATAAACTACATAAATCTTTTTGTACTCACCGGTATTAAACCTTTCTATAAGCAATTGAACCATTGGATAGACATCTTTGACTGGGATGGTCGCATCCATTTTTGGGAATTCGGCTACGATATTTTTTTCTAGCCGTTTCATGACCTCGCGGCCTTTGCGGCCGATTACAACTAGTTCAGTCAGCAGTTCCGGTTCCAGCTGCTCTTCGGCGAGGGCTTTGCGGATTAAGTTAGTGTTGAAGCTACCTACTAAGCCCCTGTTAGTCGTTACTAAGATAACGCCAGCTTTTTTTGCATCTGGGTAAGACTTGAGCAATGGGTGTTCACGTTCTGTGCTAGAAATATTATTGATCAGCTCCCATGCCATGTGGGCATAGGTGCGGCTGGCCATGGCAATGGCCTGGCTCTTCCGCATTTTGGCACTACTAACCAGCTGCATCGCGCGGGTAATCTTGCGCGTGCTTTTGATTGATTTTATTCGTCTGGTTAGTTCTTGTGTGCTTGGCATTGTTGACAGATTTGCTAATTTATTGTAAAATTACGCTGATTTTAGAACTTATTTTTGGAGGGGTTATGAAATATCTGATTGGAGTTCTCTTTTTAGTGATTGCTGTTTTGAGTTTTCTGGGGCTCTTAGCAATCATATCAGGAACAGTCTACGTCGCGCTGACAGATGCTAGCTATGACCGCTATGCTCGCCAGTTGGCGTTGATGGTAGTATTCGCCTTTCTCTGCATTTTCTTCGATACGGCCGGAGACTATCTTAGGGCGACTGGCAAATAAATCTTAGGAAGTTACTTCCAGCCTTGCTTGAATTTTTCGAGTGAGGCTTTTAATTTAGCTTCGATATCTTCAGTGATTTCTTTTTCGTCGCGGAGGGCGTTCAAAGTTTCACTTCCTTGGGTTTCCATGTATTCATACAGTGCAGATTCAAATTCTCCCACTCGTTCTACTGCTACATCATCCATATAACCGTTATTAACTGCGTATAGAGCTACCACTTGCTTTTCCATGGCCACTGGTGAGTACTGCGGCTGCTTAAGAAGCTCGGTTAGTCGGCGGCCCAGCTCGAGCTGTTGGCGGGTGGCTTCATCAAGGTCGGAGCCGAATTGAGCGAACGCTTCCAATTCGCGAAACTGTGCTAACGAAAGTTTTAACTTACCAGCCACTTTCTTCATGGCTTTGGTTTGGGCTGAACCACCTACTCGGGATACGGAAGTACCTACGTTAACGGCAGGACGAACACCTTTATAGAACAAGTCGCTTTCCAGGAAGATTTGTCCATCAGTAATAGAAATCACGTTGGTAGGAATGTAAGCAGAAATATCACCAGCTTGAGTTTCAATAATCGGTAATGCAGTAATTGAACCGCCGCCAAAATCTTTGTTGAGTTTAGCTGCGCGTTCTAGTAAGCGAGAGTGCAAGTAGAATACATCACCTGGATAAGCTTCACGACCTGGTGGACGGCGGAGCAATAGTGAAATTTCGCGGTAAGCAACCGCTTGCTTGGAAAGATCGTCGTAAACAATCAACACGTCTTTGCCTTGGTCCATAAAGTATTCAGCCATAGCTGTGCCTGAGTATGGCGCAATAAAAGACAGCGATGCTGGTTCACTGGCTCCGGCAGAAACTACAATGGTGTAGTCCATGGCGCCGCGCTGTTCCAGTTCAGCTACAATCTTTGCCACTTTACTCTCCTTTTGTCCTACAGCCACGTAAACACAAATCATGTTCTGGCCTTTCTGATTGATAATAGTGTCAATCGCAACGGCGGTTTTACCGGTTTGGCGGTCGCCAATGATAAGTTCGCGCTGGCCGCGGCCCACAGGGATTAAAGCGTCAATAGCTTTGATGCCGGTCTGGACTGGCTGGTGCACGGATTGTCTGGTGATTACACCAGGGGCGATTTTTTCCACAGGATAAAATGCGCTTTCTGAGATTGGACCTTTGCCGTCTTTAGCTTCACCAAGCGCGTTAACGACACGCCCGATTAAGGCGTCGCCAACTGGCACGGACAAAATTTTGCCAGTAGCCTTTACCGTGTCGCCTTGCTTAATATGCTCAAACGCTCCTAAAATAATCGCACCAACGCTGCGTTCTTCTAGGTTGAGTGCTACCCCGAAAGTGCCGTTGCCGAAATCAAGCATTTCCATGGCTTTCACTTCGGATAAACCGTTAATTTTTGCAATACCATCCCCTATTTCGGTTACTGTGCCGACATGGCTAACTTCGGCTTTAGGGTTAAAGCCTTCAATCTGGTCCCTCAGTTTTTGGATAATTATATCTGTCTTCATATTAGTCTTTTAGTGTGTCTTCTAGGTTATTAAGCTGGGTCTTGAGGCTTGCATCAATCAGCGTGTCGTCCACCCTGATGACTACGCCGCCGATAATTTCCTCATCAGTCTTTTCGGTGACTTCTATTTTTTCCTTGGTGAATTCGTTAAGTTCTTTGAGAATTGATGGTGCAATTGCTGCGCCTGTTGCAGTGCTAACTTCCACTTGGCTGGTCTTGCTTTTTACATCAATGATTTTTTCGTATTCATTCACAATCTTTTCGTAGGCAGCTAAGTCTCCATTATCTTTTAAAACTTGAATGAAGTTATCAATGACTTTATCTTGTGAGTTTGGGTGAGCTGTTTCTAAAACTTCTACAAGAGCTTGCGCATATTGTTTGGCAGTGTACTTCATTATTCCAGCTCCTTCACTGCT
Organism: uncultured Candidatus Saccharibacteria bacterium; assembly: GCA_964597895.1. Lineage (GTDB taxonomy): Bacteria > Patescibacteriota > Doudnabacteria > UBA920 > UBA920 > UBA920. Next base: position 97,635 of record CAZQZS010000002.1, on the reverse strand, counting down.
TGGCTAATCAACTTTTGGTCAGCCTTCTTATCAACTTTGTTGCGGATAAGTTTTTCTGCTGCGCTGATGACTAATTCTGCCAATTCAGATTTAGCAGATGAGATAGCTTGCTGCTTTTGCTGTTCTAACTCGCGGGCAGACCGCTCCAGTATGGTTTGTTGTTCTTGTTTGGTCTTTTCTAACGTTTCGATTTTTAGCGCTTCAGCCTGGGTTTTGGCTTCCGAGATGATGGCGGTCGCCTCCTGGCGAGCCTTGCTCATTTCGGTTTCCTTCCAGACCGTGAATTCTTCCTTTTCCTTCGTGATCTGGTCCGCATTTGCCAAAGACTCTTCTATTTTGCGGGTACGATCTTCCATATTACTGGTTACTGGCTTCCAGACCCATTTCCAGAGCACAAACAAAACGATTCCGAAGTTAATTAATTGGGCCAAGAACAGCTTCCAGTTGATGCCAAACATGCCCACGACGCCTGGGTCAACTTCTTCGGCATGCTCATCTTTGACTGCTTCGCTTGTTTCAGATTGGCTGGCATCAACAGCTTCCCCGCTTTGTGTTACCGCTGGGGCTCCAGTTGCCGCAAAACTAACGGCTGGCGAACCGAATAATGTACTTGCAAATATGATTACTAAAACGATAAGTTTCTTCATAACAAATATAATTTACAGAGCCCAGTCCCGCATTGAGCGAGACTGAAACTGCAAACTATAAGATAAAGGTGATAACCAAAGCGTAAATTGCGATAGCTTCAGCGAACGCCATACCGAGAAGCATAGGTACGAATAGCTTGTCTACGCTTTCAGGATTGCGGCCGATGGATTCCATTGCTTTGGAACCGATTTTACCGATGGCTAAAGCCGGGCCGATACCGCCGATAGCGATAGTTAAAGCTTTCGCAAGGAGCTCCATTGATTCTGGAGTCATATGAATCCTTTCGTACTAACTGGACTGGGAAATTGTTTATAGTCCGTTGTACTTTAAGTATTAATCATCAGGTTGCAAAGAATTACAAACTGATGAAAGACACTTAAACCGTTGGGGTTGGCTCTAAATCTTCTGGGTGCTCGTTGTGATGACTTGTTACTTCTGTCGTAGCTACAGTTAAATAAACCAAAGTCAGCATTGAAAATACAGTAGCCTGAACTACCCCCACTATGATTTCTAAGCCAATAAAAGGTAGTGGTAGTAAGAAAGGAAGAATCCCAGCCAAAACTGTGAGCAAGACTTCACCAGCAAAAATGTTTCCAAACAGACGCAGAGATAGTGACAACAGTTTTGCTACCTCGGAAATAATTTCTAAAATCCCTACAAAGAATTCAATAATAGCTGTCAGAATCGTCATGGGGTTCATTGACTTGATGGCATGCCACAGGTCACCGACTTTAACGAATTTATTAAAGTACTTAAAGAAGCCAATCACGGCAATCCCAAGGAAATGCGAAACTGTTACTGCAATCAAAGCCATAGCAATGGTCATATTAAGATCAGTTGTGGCAGGACGGAACAAAGGTACCAGCACAACCTCCCCGTGATGTATTAAGTAGCGACCGATGCTACCAATACCTGGCAACAGGCCAACCCAGTTAGAGATTAAAATAAAAAAGAACAGAGTCCCGACTAGGGGTAAAAATCTAATAGTCTTGGCACGGTCTTGAGTGACTGCATCAAAATAACCATAGAGGGTTTCCAAAATGCTTTCAAAAAAGTTCAAGATGCCCTTTGGGGCCTGGCCTTTTGAGACTTTCACTCCCCTGTAAATTATGAATGCAAAAATTACAAAACCAACCATGGTTATGGTGGAATTGATATGCGAATTAGTTACAGCGAATTCACCGATATGAAAGATTGGTTCAGCAGCCAAAGGCGGCAAGGTAGCGGCCATATTTAGTCTATGAAGTCCTTATATAAATCAGATATTTTTTGATAGAACCAAACCGTACTGGTGGTTAGAGCTAGTAATAGAGCGGCAATCAGCCAGAGCTTATTACCATATCTGCCTGCTAGCCATTGTCCAACCGAGCCAAATACTAACAATGGCAGAAGAATTATAAAGGCAAATTGCAAAGCTATTGATAACGTTTTACTCAAGGGAATTTGCTTTGATTTCTTGCTTTTGGTCTCTTCTGTCGCTTTCGGTTTCGTTTCTTGGTTATTCATAATGACGCAGAAATTCTAACAAAAAAAGCCCTAATTGGCAAGGCAGGCCATTTTTGCGAGGGTTGACAATTAAAATTTAGTGGAGCCGACTATCGGGTTTGAACCGATGACCTGCGGTTTACGATACCGCTGCTCTACCAGCTGAGCTAAGTCGGCAAGATTGTATGACGGGTCCTGTCAGCCTTCACCCCAATCTCGCTCGCTAAGCTCGCTGCGACTGGGGTCCCCTCCGGCTGCCACCCGTCATTTTATAATGGAGCGGGATACGAGAATCGAACTCGCGTCTCATGCTTGGGAAGCACGCATACTGCCACTGTACTAATCCCGCAGACTCCTCATTTTATCAAATACCCTGTCCAATTGAACAGGGTCTATTGCTATAGGAGTCTGATTTCAGAAATTTGGGATAGTTCGCTTTCCAGCCATTTGCTAAAGTCAGCAGGTTCTAGGAATATTTGCTGAATGTTATAACTCTTATTTTCTGGTTGATCCGGATTGTTGGCAATTGCGTTGATTCGTAAAATGTGGATTCCATAACGACTCGCTACGATTACATTGTCGTTGACAACCAAGTCTTTTACTGCTGTTTGGAATTCAGGTAATAAATCGTCATAAGGTACAAATCCGCTATCTCCTGCAAAGGCCGTACTCGCTAAATCCTCGCTGTGTTCTTGAGCAATTTTATCAAAATCTGCTCCGTTATCTAATTGCGACAAGAGCTTTCTTGCCTCTGCATACGAATCAGGGTTCAGCGATTCCTGTTTATTGTGCCAAAGTGAGAGATTCTCTTGTAGAACAGTTTCTCTTAAAACTTCCTGCTTAAAAGTCTCAAGGTTGATCCCATAAGTTTTTTGTAATTCGGCCTCTAAAGCTTGCTCGTCTTGATTTGGGAACTGCTTGAGTATGCCCAGAAAAGCATTATCTAGCTCTTGCTCTGTTGGAATTACTTTATTTTTTTCAGCCAGTACTTCTGTCTTTTTAGTATCTATCAATTGTGCAAGTATGGTCTGAGTTAAATTATCAACCACAGCATCAGATCCTGCAAGCAAATCTTCTGCAAGACTGACACGGTCAAACAATGCACTACTAGTGATTAGGTGTGAATCCACCACTGCGACTGGAAGGGGTAATGCTGCCAAGACCTTTCGCTTAGAGCCCTCTGCTTGTCCAGTGTATAACCAAGCTGACAGTCCTGCAATAAATATAATTAAGATGGCTCCGCCAATTAGAGCGAATTTTGTGGTCACAATTTTGGTTGTATTTTCTTCTGTTTTTGTCATGGTTTAGTTTATAAAAATGTATTCCCACCACTTAATGACGTTGGATTTTTCATTAATTGACTGCCTAGTTTGATCCACAATTTGGTTTTCAGATGGAAAGTTAACGACTATCTCGCCCTCTTTCTTTAGATTCAATTGCATGCGGGCTAATTTTTCTTGATATTCGGGTGATGATAGGAAACTTATAGATTGCTCCAGTTTTTGGTTGTTTTCTAAGAGTCGTTGTTCTTCTGCCTGTAACTCTGCAATTTCATTATCTATGGCGCGGCGATCTGAGTACTGCTTGTATTCTATCGCTAGACCACCAAAAAGTGCAACTATCACAGAAAGTAAAAAGATTTTTGAATAAAATATTTTTGGAAGTTTCATCTACATGATTCTTTGATTTTTTTTGGTGTAACCTACACGTTCTTGAATATGCTCAATATCTTCACTGTCAAAAGTGTTTTTGTTATTGGTTACTCGGCTGTGCATTTGCCAAAGGTAATCCTTAATACTTTGCGGATCAGTGACGTTTTTCATAATCATGGGTTCCATCAGCCCTACTACCTGAATTTCTACGTTCCCATAACCAAAGATTGACGATATCACTCCTTCGGTTTTGTAGCTGACGTTTAGGATTCTTTCGTGCGGCGTTTCTATTACGGTACGATTAAAAATTCCAGTTTGATCCCAATGTAGCAGGCGCATGTTTGTCACAACGTATGTATTCATGTACCAGAGGAAGAGCTCACGAGCAAGATGAAGTCCGACTAAAACTGTCCAAATCACTAGAGCGCTTGGTATCCAACCGCCAATTTCATAACGCCAGATAAAGTACCACGGTAGCGCTACAGTGAAGAGGTTAGCTAAAATAGGATGGATTAATACCCACTTGCTTTGCCGGAACACGGCTTTAATGTGTTCCATGTCTTTGAGCTTAATAGCCATAGTTAAAAGGCTAAGTACATAAAGACCGAACCAATCATGGAGGCGATGATAATCGTGGAAACCACAATCATGATAATATGCAGAGTTTTTCTATTGCGCATGAGCTTATTTTTTAAGAACAGCCAAAAAGGCTTCCTGTGGAATATCTACTTTTCCGATTTTTTTCATTCGCTTCTTACCCTTTTTTTGCTTGTTCAGTACTTTCATTTTTCTGGTTACGTCGCCTCCGTAAAGCCCGGTTGTGACGTCTTTCCGCAAAGCAGAAATAGTTTCGCGAGCAATTATCTTGCTGCCGATTGCGGCTTGGATTGCGATCTCAAACTGCTGACGAGGAATTAAATCTTTGAGTTTGGCTACGAGATCCCGGCCTTCACTTTCGGCTGTAGAGCGGTGCGCGATTGCAGCCAATGCCTCAATGGGTTCTCCAGCAACCAGTATATCTAGCTTGACCAGATTGCCAGGCCGCATTTCTATGACATCATAGTTAAGAGATGCGTAACCAGATGAAACACTTTTTAGTTTATCATAAAAGTCTGTAATTATAGTGGCGAGGGGCATCTCAAAACGCATTTCTACGCGATCAGTTCCGACATAGTCCATACCGCTGTTAATTCCGCGTCGCTGGGTGACAATTTCCATAATTGAGCCGATATAGGTGCTTGGGGTCAAAATCGCCACGTTGGCCCACGGCTCGCGCACTTCCTTAATATTGGAAGGGTCTGGCCATCCTGCTGGATTATAGATCGTGTCCACTGTATCATTGGTTTTTTCAATTTCATAAACTACACTTGGTGCTGTAAGCACTAGATCTAAATCGTACTCTCTGCTGAGGCGCTCTTGCACAATATCCATATGCAATAGTCCAAGAAAGCCAGTGCGGAAACCAAAGCCGATGCTCGGGATATTCTCTGCTTCAAACGTTAAGGCGGCGTCATTGAGCTTAAGTTTTTCCATAGCGTCACGCAGCAACGGATAATCATCTCCCGACACCGGAAAAATACTGGCATAAACCATAGGGCGAACTTGCTTGTATCCAGGGAGGGGTTCTTTAGAACCAGACTTTTGAAGAGTGATAGTATCCCCTACGCTGGCCTTGGCTACTTCTCTTAAGCCAGTAACGATATAACCGACGCTGCCTGTATCCAAACCAGCTGTTTTGGTCATAACTGGTTTGAAGACGCCGACCTCTAAACTGTCGGCTTCAGTACTGCTACCTAGCATCAAGATTTTTTGTTTAGGCTGCAAAGTGCCGTTAACGATACGTACATAGGTAATTACCCCGCGGTGCGGGTCATAGCTTGAGTCAAAGATTAAAGCCTGCAGCGGTGAATTACTATCTCCTACTGGCGCAGGGATTCTCTTGGCAACTGCTTCAAGAATGCCTGGTACGCCTTGGCCCGTTTTCCCTGACGCATATAAAAACTCTTCATCCTTAAAACCGAATACTGATTTCATTTCTTCTGCGACTTTTTGTGGATCACTGTTGGGTAGGTCTATTTTATTGATAACTGGAATTAAAGTGAGATTATGCTCTATAGCTAAATAAGCGTTGGCTAAAGTCTGCGCTTCTATCCCTTGAGTGGAGTCAACTACTAACAGAGCTCCTTCACAGGCAGCTAAACTGCGTGACACTTCATAGCTAAAATCTACATGCCCGGGGGTGTCAATTAGATTAAAGACGTAATCAATACCTTCATATTGGTAATTCATTTGTACCGGCTGGAGTTTGATTGTGATGCCCCTCTCGCGCTCCAAATCCATTTGGTCTAATAGCTGGGCTTTCATTTCTCTGCTACTCACTGTTTGAGTCACTTCTAAAAGACGATCCGCGAGAGTGGATTTTCCGTGGTCAATATGGGCAATGATGCAGAAGTTTCTAATTTGATCTAATTTTGGCATGCGATAAGTCTAACAGGGACTGAGCTTTTGAGCAATGAGTTCTAGCGCAGATTAGCGACATTCACGAACCTTGCCGTCTTGGCGATTGCACTTTGAATACTCACGGCTTCTGGAATTTTATAGTGATTTGTGATGCCGAGATACGCAGCAACTCCAGCAAATCCGGCCAGACTAGCTTGGATGAATATACCAAATACGGTATGAGTATCAACCATTACGGCAACAATATATAGAGCGACATAAGCAACAATGCCGGCGATTAAAGTTGCAATAATTATCTTAGCCGTACTGGCAATAATATAGTAATCGCTTTGATGTACGATGTCATGATTCTTAAGTTCACTTTGAATGTGTTTGTGGAGATACATCATTAAGAGCGCCAACTGGAAAGCAGAGGCAATTACAAATCCCAGAGCGATACCTATAATACCTAATCCTACTGACAGATAGTACGACAGCACAGCGTTTATGGCCATTGATAGCAGACCAATTGTCAGAGGTAAAACCGTGTTTTGCCTGGCATAGAACGCTCGTGATAACAATGGCACTAGGCTTTGCGTAATCAGACTGATGCTCAATAAGCCTAAGGCGTCAAAGGTGGTGATGGTACAAGTCCAATCGCACTCCCCATAACCGAGTAGTAACCTGACAATATGAGCGCGAAACAGTAACATCATCAGAGCCATAGGCAAAATGAAAAACAAAATTCTAACAAAGGCACGGTTAAAGGTGTTGATGAACTGACTAAATTGTTTTCTGGCGTATTGCTCGGACAGCATCGGGAAGACCGCTAAGGTGGTAGAGATAGCAAAAATACCCAAGGGTACGCTTTGGATATTATTGGCAAAGTTAAATGCAGAAATTGTGCCGGTCACTAAAGTTGATCCCACAATTGATACAATCAGTAAGTTTACGTACGAAATATCTAAACCCAGCACTCTTGGCAAAAATAATCTACCTATTGTCCTCACGCTGTGATGACGCCAAAGGATGATTGGCTGCCACTTAAAGCCTAGTCGAAGAAGTTGAGGTAGTTGAATTAGGGCGTGCATTAGTGCGCCAAAAATCACACCAACTGCTATTCCGGTCAATCCCCACATTGGCCATAAAAATAAAATACCTAAGATAATCCCAGCATTATAGAAAAGCGCAGCGCTGTTTACCCAAACAAATTTTTTGAGAGAAATTAAACTACTGGAAAATACGCTAGAGACCGTAAATAATATGGGTGATAACAAGAAGATTCTTGTTAATTTTACTGTTTCAGCTAATTCCGCATCACTGAATCCTGGAGCAATTATTTTCGTTAATGGTTCAGTGAACGCAAATAGCAATAAGCAGATGACACCCATGACAAGGATGCTTATATTAAGGATGCTGCTGGCGATCCGCCATGCTTCCGCTTTATTTTTAGTATAGGCTTCAGTAAAAATCGGAATAAACGCCGCACTCAGAGTACCTAACACCAATAGATTATAGACTACATCTGGAAGCCGGAAAGCAGTAAAGTAGATATCAGTTTGCGCGGATGTGCCTAATTGACTGGCTAAAAAGAGATCGCGCAAAAAGCCCATTAGTCGGGAAACTAAAGTTAACACAGCAATAATTACCGTGGCTTTACCAAGGTGAAAATTTTGTTCTAGTTTATCAAAAAATTCAAAAAATCTATTCATAATTATTTAGGTATTAACACTACACCTGCGTAAGAATCTGTAATAAGTTCGGAGCGATAATTGACTTGCTCTGTGGTTTGCGCTTGCCCCGCTAAAGTCTTATTCAACCATTCTACTTTTCGTCCCGGGAAGTTGATTTGATGCGATAATTGCAAGCTTGCTACTCCTGGCTGCTTTTCCAAAAGTATCTGATAGTTTGCAACTCTCCAGTTTAAATCATGAGGTAGTTCATAAGTTATTGATACAGTTTTACTCTCCCCTGCCAATACCTCCACCCAGCCGGCAAAAAAGGTTTTGCCAGCTTCCTCACCTATATGAATCTGAGCACTAGAGTCGTGTTGTAATGATTGTTCCCAAGCACTTACTTGGTCTAGCCAAGAGTATTGCGCATCCGGAAGTTGCAACGGTTTGGATTCGTTAAAGCCGCTAAATCCTAGCAATTTAGCTCCAGTTGGGACCATAAATCTTACCCAGCTTTTGTTATGCAAACCAGTTGAGCTCGGTAAGGGATTGCGTACAGTGTACTGTAATTGGTTCCTGATTCTGCCGCCTAGTTCAATGTTAGTTGTTAACGTAGCTGATCTCTCTAGTGCTAAATCGGTTTTACTACCGTTTAGGTTAGCGCTGTTAATGTAAAGATAATCGCCTGCAAAGTCTGCCACTGCTCCGTCCCAGCGGTAAAGTGCGAGTTTGTTTTGCAAGTTTTGGTCCCGGCTGTAGAGCAAGATGTTTTTACGACTCAATTGCTTTTGCAGTACGCCTAACATCAGCGCAGGTTGTCCTTTACTGAGTTCATTTATACGCTGCATTAACGCTGGGTATAAATCTGCTAATAGCTGCTTAGGCTGGTTAGCCTGTTTGTCATAGGCCACAGAGGTGCTGGCCTGAATCTGCTCCACAAAATTGTCAGGAGTAATGGTTACATTGTATGCAGGTAAAGTAATTGGTCCGGTCAGATTTAAGAACTCAATAAAAACATCTGGAGTGACCGCCATGATTAAGTCTGGTGTTTCGCCGCTGCTCTTTTCGTACATGATACTGAGTTGGCGAGCTGAGTCAGGAAAATTCACAAACCAATTACTGTCCCGAAGAAAGAGTCGGTGATTAACTGTTTGGAGCGGCCCTGGTGGAATTAACCACTCGTTTAGTTGTCCATCAAGGTCGTAAACAGTACGGATATCCAACTTTTCGACTAGACCATTACTAAGTTTACCTTGCGCAATAGTCCCGATGAATCCGCCTGTCGGACGGAGTTCGTTATTATTTTGCAAGATAACCAAATAATTTTTTTGACCTAACATTAGTTGATTTAATAGTTCGGACAATTCTGCCAATTGAGCGGTTTGAACGTTTAAATCTTTGATCAGGGCCTTGGCTTGGTTAACGGCGAGTTGGTATTCGGCTGGTAACAATTCGGTGTTGAAAGGCGCTAAGAGTCTATCGGCGGTTGCTAACTTCTCGTGTAGAATCCTGCTTTGTTGTGATAAGTGTAAGAGGGACTCCTGTGTGGTTTTTTCGTTCGTAGTGGCAATGCCTTGTGCTGTAAAACTAAGAGAATTGATTTCGTTGAGTAATTTGGTTGCCGCCAAGCCAGCTTCGGTTAAATTGGTTGCGGCTACTAAGAGGTTGCTTGTATTAACGCTTGCTGGTGCTAATTTACTGCTGGCTTGGATTATTCCACTTGAGTCGTTTAACTGGAGTTGTATTTGTTCAAGACTTGCAAGTGCGTCAGCAAAATTTGTTTCTGCTAACTCGTAATCTTGACGGCTCACAGCTTCTTTGGCCTGTGCAATACTTTGCAACGCCTCATCGCTGACCCCAAGTACTGAACCTCCAAGCCGCCAGCCCTCTCCAATCAAATTGACAGTTAAAAATGGGATTAGGGCAAAAAGCAATAGTACAGAAAATCCGCCCAGCGACTTGAGCTGTTTCCCGCTTAGTTGAGGGAGGCTGGCTGCATAGAACAAGCTGATTGGCAGTCTAATAACAGCGATTAGCGCCAAGCCTACAGTAAAGGCGGCCTTCGCAAGGAGGTTCCAGATACCAAACCAAAATCGCAACAGGATATTGTGGCCAGGGTTAACCCTTTTGGTAGGCACTTCCGTGGAAATATCGTGGTGTAGTTGAATTTTTACAGTTTTTCGGCTCATTTAGGCGTCAATTGTTTGTTTGGAGATATTTAGTAAGATACCTATCGCAGCTAAATTTACAATCATGGCGCTACTGCCATAGCTAAATAAAGGTAAGGCAATACCTGTTAAAGGGATTAAGCCTAGGATTGCTCCAATGTTAATCAGGAGACTTATCGCAAATAATGAGACAAGTCCTACAGCTAAAATTTTACCAAAGGTATCCGGAGCATGTAATGCGATTCGTATGCCACGATAAACGAAGTAGCTAAACATAAGCAAAATAATTGAAACCCTGGCAAATCCCAATTCCTCGGCCATAACAGCAAAGATTGAGTCGTTAATAGATTCAGGTAAATAGAAATGCTTCTGACGAGACAGTCCATATCCGTAGCCTAAGAGACCTCCGCTGCCTATGGCAATCAGAGCCTGATTAATCTGGTAACTGACCCCTAAAGTATCCGCATCTGGATTCAGAAAGGCTGTAATCCGGCGCATGCGATAGGGTTCAAAAATTATCATCAGTCCGGTAAGTACGAGCGCGCCCAATCCGGTCCATAAAAGATACTTTAGCCTAGCCCCTCCCAGAAACAGCATGGTTCCAGATATTGAGGTGATCGCGATGGCTGTGCCTAAGTCTGGTTGAAATACTACCAACCCTGCCATTAAGGCTACTAATAGCAAAGGAGGAAAGATTGAAGTCCAAAAGTTGTTTGATCCGCTGCGGTTATGATTGCTTGTCCAAGCAGCCAGATAAATAATTAAAGTTAACTTGGCAAATTCGCTCGGCTGAAATAAAACCGGGCCTAAATCAATCCATCTTGTTGCCCCATTGGCAGTGAAGCCTAGCCCAGGAATCTTTAGAGCCAGCAAACCCAGTAGTCCTCCAATAACGATTAGGCCAGCAGGTTTCTTGAGTCTATGGTAATCAAATTTTGAGAAAAACCACATAGCAATTAGACCGACCAGCACGCCACGGGTTAGTTGATGGATAATATAATAGTTTGTATCACCAAATGTCTGTTTTGCTTCGGCTGTTGACGCGCTCCAAAGAACAGCTAAGCCAGCTGCGAGCAGTAATCCCGAGACGATTAAAAGTCCGTAATCCACATGGCGGTTAGTTTTTACCATAATGCTCCCTGATTAATTGGGTAAAAATGTTCCCGCGCTCTGCGTAATTCTTAAACATATCAAAAGAGGTTGCTGCCGGGCTGAGCAATACAGTCTCTCCTGGTGACGTTACTTCAAAAACCTGATTCATGGCCGACTTAAAATCCTTAAATGGCCCACTAACTTTTTGCTTTAACTCTGGCGCGATATCCGAATCATTCATAATTGCGCCGACTTCACCGATCAGAATTATATGTTTTAAATTATCCAGACCAGCCAAGTGAGTCATTAATTCCGAATAATCCAATTGTTTATCCGCTCCTCCTAAAAGCAAGACAATTGGCTTGTCTATAGAATTAACTGCGGCGATAGTGGTGTCTGGATTTGTGGCGATGGAATCATCAATAAAAGTTATGCCATCATGGATACCAACAACCTGTAAACGGTGCGGTAGTCCTTGGAAGGTTGTAATCACTTTTTCTATTGTCTTTTGGCTAATTCCAAGATATGCGGCCACGGCTGAGGCAGCAGCAATATTTTCCAAATTGTGATTGCCTAATAAGTTCCTTTGGCTCGCATCTATAACTACTCGCTGATCATTTAGCGCAATTGCAATAGTCTGATTACTCTCATCAATACAGATTTGCGGGTTATGCTGTTTATATTTTGAAATGGTGAACTTTTTTCCCTGGCCAAGATTGCCTATTCTGATTGATCCGTCATAATCGCCATTAAAGAACAACACATCAGATGAATTTTGAAATTTAGCAATAGCTGCTTTCGCATTCCAGTACTCCGCTTGAGTTTCGTGATAATCATAATGGTCGTTGGTCACCATTAAACAGACAGCGACACCTGGGCTTTGCTGCAAATGCTCAAGCTGAAAACTGGACAGCTCAAATACAACGAAATCTTTGGCTGTAGCTTTAGATAGCACATCAAAGGCGCTTTCCAAACCGATATTGCCAGTCAAAAAGGATTGATGGCCTGCTGCTAACAACACCTCATGAATCAAAGAAGAAGTCGTGCCTTTGCCTTTTGTCCCAGTTATTCCGATAATCGTGGCTGGGCAATGTTCAAAAAACCAGGCGGTCTGACTGGTTAAGATGATTTCTTTGCTTTTTAAAATTTGCAGAATATCATTTGGCAGTAGCACTCCAGGACTCTTAAACCAAACCTTACAAGAATTGAGTGCAGATAAAAGATAGTCATCACCGCCAAAGTACTTGATACTATCAGCAGAAAGTAGCTTTTGCGCTTCTATGGATAACTCCTCATTGGGGGTACGGTCAAAGACCGTAGCAGAAACGCCGTTTTGTGTAAGGAACTTAAGCACGGCCTGGCCCTCTTTGCCAAATCCAATAATGCCTACTGAGTTATTTTTTAAATCCGAAATATTCATGACGCTATAAATTTTCCTGAGAGTAATCCTGTAGGCTGAGAATTTTGTACAGCCATCTGACCGCCGACCAACACTGCTGTCATGCCTTGGGAATACTGATAAGGATTAGTAATGCTGGCTTGGCTGTTGATTTTGGTCGGATCAAAGATTACTAAATCCGCATCATAGCCTGTAGCGATTACACCTTTCTTATTGAGGTTAAGAGCTTTGGCAGGGCGGCTAGTCATTTTCGCAATCGCCTCCTCAAGAGAGATTGCTTTGGTATCCAAGACTTGCCGTAAAAATTTCGCCGAGCTGCCGAAGCATCTCGGATGAACTAATCTATCGCTGTGCTGGAGGGAAAATCCTCCTCCATTAGTGCCCAGAAAAGACAGTGCGTGGTTGCAGAGCAAGTTGACAGTTCCCTGGTCCAAGCAATTATCAAAAACCAGGGTGGCACTGCCGCCATGCTCAATCAGGTTGAGAATGGTCTCCTCGCTGGTTAGTCCCATGGTTTTAGCGAGTTCACTCATTTTTCGTCCATTGACTTTCATACCAGGACCACTAGATGCTACAGTAATTTCACTCAAATTAGTTGGATGATTTTGTAGGGCTGAAAGTATCCGCTTGCGCTCAGAGTCATTTTGAAGGCGGCCTAACAGTTGTTGCCTGCCCCCTTCTGTCGCCCACGTTGGTAAGTATGTATATAATGGCTGCCAAGTTTCCGTATAAGGGTAGCAGTCAAAGTAAATCTTCGCACCACGGTGCCAAGCTGTTTCTAGTGTGTCTAAAAGTTGCGTCAGTAGTGGCCAATAGGCGCGATGCCTGATTTTGAGATGAGAGATTTTAATACGGGCTCCGGTTTGTTCTGCTAAAGCGGCTAGTTCTCTAGCGCTTTCAACTACCTGCTCTGACTCGTTGCGAAGAGATACAGCTAATAATTTATCATGTCTGGCTGCGAGCTCGGCCAAAGCCACTAATTCTACATCTGTAACATTAATTTCATGGGAGTACTGCAGGCCAATAGACACACCGGCCGCGCCTTCACCGAAACTTTGTTCCAAAAGTCCTAGTAAGCTTTGAAGCTCAGATTTTGACGGCGGGTTAGTGCTGTCCCCAAGTAAGCCTCGGCGAATCGTTGAGTAACCTACCAGACTGATAATGTTAGACCCAAAGTTCATATTGGCTAACTGTGTTCGATATTCGCCAAAACTTCGCCAGTTAACATTCAAGCCCGAAGTTGGCTGCCATTTTTGGACCGATCGCAAACTGTCTTCAGAGATTAGCGGGGCCAGACTGGCACCGGAATTGCCGACCAGTAGCGTGGTGAATCCCTGAGTGAGGACGCTCTCCAAGGTAGGATTGGAAAACAGCTGCCAGTAAGAGTCGCTATGATTTTGAGTATCAATAAATCCAGGGGTCAGAATTTGCCCAGCGGCATTAATGGTCTGCTTGGCCGAAGCTTGGATGTTAGGCTGTACAGCAACGATACGATCATTTTCAACAGCAACGTCTGCCGTAAAGGCCTTTTCTCCCGTGCCGTCAACGACTAAGGCTTTTTGTATTATTAGTTGGTACATCTATCTGTCAAGAAAGAAAATGATGATGGACATAATCCCGGCGATTGCAGAAAGTATCCAGAAGCGCATGGTAATTTTTGCTTCAGGCCAGCCGCTCGCTTCTAGGTGGTGATGAATGGGCGCAGAGATAAAAAATTTCTTACCAAAAACATGTTTCCAGAAAATTTGGATAAAGTAACTTAACGCCTCAATCACAAAAATTAGGCCAATTAAAGGTAGTAGTAAAACGCTGTTGGTTAGGAATGCAACAATTGCCAGCAACACCCCTAGACCCATTGATCCTGTATCACCCATAAAAAATCTAGCTGGATAGACATTAAACCAAAGAAAGGCCAACAAAGCTCCCGATACCACGCCGAGCATTACAGCTAGGTCTTCTCTACCCTGCATAAAAGAAATCACTGCATAGCAAATAAAGGCTACCAGGAGTACTCCACCAGCTAAACCATCAAGCCCATCAGTTTGGTTTACTGCGAAACTGGTTCCAACTGTGACCAGTAAAAAAAATGGGATAAACCAGATGCCCAAGGTGACGTCTCCATAGAACGGTATATGTACAAAATCAAAACCTAACTTTACATAAAACCACCAAGCTCCAATCAAGGCTACGGCCGTGTACAGCAAAACTTTAAAGCGGAATCTAAATCCCCGTCCCTTGTGGCCAAGCCGCCGGATATCCAAATAATCATCCATTAAACCAACTGTGGCTGCCCCAACTAAGGCTCCCAAGGGAAGCAATGTCTCTTTTCTAGTCAGATAATTAAAGATATGAAATTGTTCCAGACCAAAAACTCTGTCTAGGCTCCAAAACGCTACCGCCAAGATTGTAGTGGTTCCCCATACAATTATTCCTCCCATGGTCGGTGTCCCAGCTTTGGCATTATGCATGTTGCTGTACACAGGAGTCGTGCCATCGTTGCGAATTTGCTTACCTAGCCGATATTTATACAGATATTTTGTGACTAGAGGTGTTATAGCTATGGCAAACAAAAAACTCACCATAGTTAAGCTAAAAATTTTGATTAGTGATTCAGTAATCATCAGTATAATTATACCATATTTAAAGCGACCTCGTGAGGCCGCTTGGTTATAATAATTAACGTTCTAAGTATTGCTTTCGTAACCGCAGAGTATCGTTTTCCCGATCTGGGCTACCTATTACAATAAGTAATAATTTTCCTTTTGGGGTCTCAAGAAAGTTAATCATGGCCCCCAAGGCTAAATTGGTATAACCAGTTTTAACTGCCTGGAGGTCAGGGTAAAGGTTGGTTAATTTGTTAGTGGCAATGATTGAGTATTGATTGCCGAGCTTGCTAGTAAACTCATATTTAGTTGCTTTGGCTGATTGGGCAAACAACCCTCTTTCGTCTAGCCTGTGAACCAAAATTGCCAAATCTCTTGCAGATGAATAATTGACGACACTGTCAAAGCCAATCGGATTGCTGAACCGAGAATTCTTCATGCCAAGTTCAACAGCTTCCTGGTTCATGAGTTCACCAAAAGGTAACTCTACTTTCCTGCTTATGTAACCACCTAAAACGTTAGAGGCGTCATTAGCTGACCCAATTAACACTGCTTCAAGCAAATCTTTCACTAAGACTTGATCGCCTGGAATCAGGCCTAAGCTTGGGCTAACCTGTATTAAGTCGGTATCTGATATGGTTACTATCTCTGTAGTCTCAGCATGCTCTAAGACTGTCCAGACGGTCATTAATTTGGTTAAACTGGCAATAGGTAATGAATTGTCAATATGTTTGCCTGTTAGAATCTGCTTGTTACTATAATCTTCCACTAGATAGCTCGCTGCTTCAACACCATTGGCTTCGGCTGGCGATAAATCGTAGCTGATTAGATTAGCCATTTGTTGCTGTTCAGTAATGTTGGCACCCAGGATTCTGATCTCTTTAGTGGGGGCAAAAGCTGGCTCGGTCAATAAAAGACTGCCTAATATTGGCAGTAATAATCCAGCAAAAATAGCGCCTGAACGACCCACCTGTTTATTCATATCTATATGATAATCTGTAGCTGTCAAACCTGCAACTTTCGTTGACACCGCAGGACCCCTACGATAAGATAAACAAGTAATTATTAACCTACTATAATGAGCGAATTAAAAATTACAAAAGATACTTTTGAGGAAAAGGTGCTTAAATCAGAGCTTCCTGTGCTAGTTGATTTTTGGGCAGAATGGTGCGGGCCATGCAAGGTAATCGGCCCGATTCTAGCCGAATTAGCGGCGCAAAATGAAGGAAAATTGATAGTTGCAAAAGTCAACGTGGATGAAGAACCTGAACTAACTCAGCAGTACGGTATAATGAGCATTCCGACAATGAAATTCTTTAAGAACGGTGAAATTGTTGGTGAAATTGTTGGTGCGGCACCAAAACCGGCTATAGAAGCAGAGATCGCCAAGCACGTTTAATAAAAAAACACCCTAGGATATCTGGGGTGTTTTATAATTCATAAGTCTGTCCGGGTTGCAATGACTGGGGAGATTTTTTATTTTGCTCCACAGGTTTGTTTTCCGATTTCGGCGCAATAGTCGCTTCATTCTGAGAAAAAGCTGATTCAATGGTATTAGCCAGAGTTTCCGCGAGAGAAGTATTCTTTTTTTCTTGGATTTTTTGCGCTGACTGCCAAGCCTGATTACTCCGTGAAGCTGATTTGTTGTTCTTGGCTGAGTTAGGCTTAGGCTTAGTATTAAAGGACTTGCTTTGCTGGGAAGCAGGTTTGCTTTCTTGAGGCGTTCTCTTTGCCCTTTCTAGCAATTCAGATGAGATTTGGATGGCTGGTTTTACAGAGGCTGGCTCTAAAACTGGTTTTTCAACAGGAGCAGAGTCTTCTATGTTTTCTACGATTTCTGATTGAGCTTGTTCGTTGCTGTGTGAATCTGCAGTTGCTCCATGAAAGTCAGCACCCATCCAACGTTGGATTTTATCCTCTACCTGCTCTCTTGGCTTAGCATACCGCTCTCTGGAAACCTTAATAACCTTATCAGCATCCCCAACTCTCCAGTCCTCATTCACTGGCATCGTAACTGCTGTAAAAGGATCGCTTGCCACGCCGTTAATCATCAATCTAAGAATAATATGGTATTTCGGTAGATTCACAATATCATTGGGTGTAAAAGTTGGAGCAAATTCGGTTTCCAAATACTCCGCATCAGCAGCGCCAACACGAAAGACGACCATGGTACCAACGTTACCAAACACGGCATCTCGCACCTTAGGGTTCCCTTCCGGTGTTAGCTGGCCAATATACTGATGACCGACGGTGAGGTTTAAACGATACTTTCTGGCTTCTGATAATATCGTTGCGAAACTATCTGTCACGAAATTTTGAAACTCATCAACATATAGATAAAAATCTTTGCGCTCATGCTCGGGAATATCTACACGGGAAAGTGCGGCAAGTTGGAGTTTGGTAACAATCATGGCGCCAAGCAAAGCTGAGTTATCTTCCCCTACCTTACCTTTAGATAAATCCAGCAGCAAAATTTTATTATTATCCATAATGTCGCGCAAATCAATCGTAGACTTTGGTTGCCCGACAATATTTCTTATGACAGCAGAGGATAAGAATTGTCCAACTTTGTTTTGGATCGGAGCCACTGCTTCGGTACGGTACTTTTCTGCGTAGTTAGCAAACTCTTCTACCCAAAAAGCTTTAACCATAGGATCTTTGATGTTGTCTACTATTCGCTTGCGATATTTTTTGTCCACATACATACGCACAATCCCCAGCATGGTGTTACCTGGACTGTCCAATAAGGCTAGAATCGTGTTATTTAGAATGTATTCCATACGGCTGGACCACATGCTTGCCCAAATTTTTGTGAATACGCCCATCAAACCCGAAGCAACTAAGTGCTTGTAGCGACTTTCAACTGATTCCAGAATGTTAAAGGCAATAGGGTGGTCTAAGTCAGATGGATCAAAATAGACAACATCGTTCACTCGGCTAGGCGGTATGAAATCCAAGATCTTCCTGGTGGAATCGCCATGGGGATCAATAAAGCAAACGCCGTTGCCGTTGCGGATATCTTGAATAACCATGTTTTCCATCATGGTCGTTTTACCCATACCAGTCTTACCGATCACATACATGTGGCGGCGGCGGTCATCTGGTTTTATACCAAACGGAACTTGCTGGTTGCGGAAGTTAGTTTTGGCAAAAAAATTGATTATTTCTTTCTCTGGCATTAGATAGGTAAATTAGCTGGCGGTGAAATTTTCTTTGAATCAAGAGCTTCCACTGGCTGAGAAATTCCTGTAACAGTAATTGGGAAGTGAAAAATAGTGGCGAGTTCTTCGGTATTGAGGATATAAGTCTTTTCTCCAATCCAGTTGCTGCGCTTTTTATAGCCTTCAAATAATGCAGCTTTACGCCGCTTAACCCACCAGTCAATGTAAGCTGCTTCCAAGGTTTTAGAAATGCGGTAGTCTTTTTTCGGCCCAAAGGCAGGCTTGAAACCATTGCTCGTTGGTGAGCTAAAAATTCTAAATGGACTGAGTACTAATTTTTTATGATCTGAGTTGAATTTCTCTGCTGTCCCAATATGAAGAAAACGAATCTTAGTCTTGTATCCTGGTCTGGCAAGCTTCGTTTTGATGGCTGTAATATCCGACTTTTCTACTTCATCTAACTGCATCATATCACGCTCGCCCTTAATACCTTCAATTTCTTTCTCAGCATCATCGTGCCAAGAATCATCCATAACTGGTTCTAATATGTATTGCAGGCCATAAAATTCTTGGTCACTAATTTTTGTAAAAGTTTCCAGCAACGGAGAAAGTGGGTCTACGGTGATATTGCTAAGCTCAGGAGCAGTCAAACCCTCAAACTCCCGGTAAGTACGGATCGGATAAGATTGATTTTTGACTAGCACAAATTCTGCACCAAACATATCGTATTTTGGATCGTCCGGACGATAGTCAAAATTTTCTAAATAATCTCTGACTTCGGTAATTTCTAAACTCGGATAATTGGCATATAGCGCCGCTTCCACCAAGTCGCGTTGTTTGGTAGGGATTCTAACTAAATAAGAAATACGTCCTCCCAAGCTGATAATTTCCAAAGAAATACGAAACACTAATTTGCCTTCTAAATATTTTTCCTGAAAAGTAAAGTTATCAAACAACTGGTGAAGTTGAATAAAAACCTGTTCAGCTTGGTAAAATGTTGTTGGATTTTCTTTTGGTGGTTTAATCTCCAAAAGAGTGTAATCAATACTACCCAAATACTGACCTTGAATTTCTTCTAGATAGAGTTTGTAAAGAATCCATATTCCAAGCAAAACAAAAACGATCCACCCACCGTGACTTATTATGAACCAAGCTGTTTGCAAACTCTGTAATATGTCCGGGAATAGACCGTTTGTCATATGATAATTAGTGTTTGTTTAATACTTTTGTTTAATCTTAGCTTGCGATATCGTAAAGATTTTTGCCTACTTTGCGGAAGAGCTTTTTGTTGGAAAGGCCTACTAATACAGTATTCTTTTTAACCAATCTCTTGTCTAGTACGCGTTTAATGATCTCGTCACGCGTTAATGGTTGACCTTCGTCCTTAATCACTTGGGTGATAATGTCGGAGACAACCCCAGGTTTATATCCCCATTCGGTAAGAGCGTAAATCCCTCTGCCGACTAAAACAAAACGCTTATCTTTAATCAGTTTGTTATGGACCGTTTCCTTATAAGCTTTCCTGCTGTCAATGCTATTGTGATTAATCAGATCAGTGATTACTGCATAATGTTCGGGTTTGCCATGATGCTTCATTACCAAATAAGCCTTATCACCTACATCTTTTGGCTTGATTTCATTCCAGTGTGAAAGCCCATATTCCCCAAAGGGGTTTTTACGAATTGCCTCAGCGGTGTGAAGATAGTTTAAGACGACTTTTGGAGTAAGTCTGGTTTCGTTCTGTTTGAAAAAATCTGACTGCTGGAATGCTGCTAAAAACTCGTCTGCCGAGATCGGCTTACCATGATTATCCAAAAAATCTTTAGTGGCAATAATAAACTCATGAAGAAAATCGCGATCAAAACCAATCTTTGCCCAAGACTGCAGAATATGCTCGTCTGAGCCATGTTCTTCCAGCTCAGCAATTAGTTTTAATAAAAACTTTAAAGCCTGAATGTCCGATGGACTTGTGTAACCTAAGTAGGTAGTGAGAGATTGTTCGGACATAATCCCACCGTGTTCAGAAATAGTGTTGATTAGTAAATCTCTAGCAGAAATAAACTCTTGTAGTTCGCCAACTCCACGTTTAAGGTTTTTGAGCAATTCTTTCTCAATTTGTCGTACCCGCTCACGGGTCAGCCCCTGCTCTTCACCGACTGCTTTTAGGGTAGAAACTTCGTGGTCACCCAAACCATAACGTTTAGAAAGAATGACTTTCTCGCGTTCTTTTAAAGGTTCCAAAATGCGATCAATAATAATATTGAGTTCGAACTCTTGGAGCGACTCTTTCTGGTGGGTATCAATAATTGTGTCTAGAATTCCCATATAAAGAATATTTGCCCAATTATAACATATATCTTTTTATTGGTCAACCTTCGGCAATCAGTATAATAAATAAAACCCCTTATAACTAAGGGGTTTTTAATGATTACTTCAACTTACGCATTTGCCAGTAGTTAACAATTGGACTGGCAACAAAGATAGAAGAATATGTCCCAGCGACAATGCCAATGAATAAAGCGAGGACAAAGTAGCGGATTGTTTCGCCGCCGAATAGTAGCAGGGCCAAAAGCACCAATAGAACTGTCAGGCTGGTGTTCAAAGACCGAACCAAGGTCTGCGAGATACTGTGATTGACCACAAACTCCATGGTTTGTCCTGCATAAATCCTTAAATTCTCTCTAATTCGGTCAAAGACAATAATTGTGTCGTGGACAGAGAATCCGAGCACGGTTAGAAGGGCTGTCACGAACATGGTATCAATTTCTACTCCACCGAATCTGCCTAAAATTGCAAACACACCCAGTACGATTATAAGATCGTGAAGCAAAGCAACGACTGCGGCAACCCCGAACTGCCAGCTAGACACAGGCCTGGTTACCTTGCGAAACGCGTAAGCAATATAAAGAATAATTCCAGCAGAAATTAATAGTAACTGATAAATTGCCTGGCGCGTAAGCTGCTCGCCGACGACTGGTCCGATAGATTGGAAGCTTCGCTCTTCAAAATTTCCTAGCCCATTACGTAATACTTCTAAATATTTATCGTTTTCTGATTTATCGGTGACTTCGCTACGGATAATAATACCGTTATTGTCGGTTGACTGAACCTGCGCATTACTCAAACCGTTCTGGTTTAACAAGTCTCTGACTTGGCCAGGGCTAACTTGCTGCTCAAATGCCAGCTCAGTGACAGTACCGCCTTTAAAATCAATACCGAGACGAAGCCCAAAGACTGCCAATGACAGCAGACCTAAAACTGTTAGGACAATGGAAACGACAAAAAAATGTTTGTAATAGTTTAGTAATTTCATACTAGTTTCTTTCCCCTTCTTTTTTCGGTAGCTTAATGCCAAACAGCCAAGGAATACGAGCAATACGATCGCTCATCAAGATTGCTAGGAACGTTCGGGTCGCGGTAATTGCGCTAAACATAGAGACGAGCACGCCAATTGATAACGCAATAGCGAATCCTTTTACAGAAGAGGTTCCGAATGTGTAGAGAATCATAGTGGTAATCAATGTTGACACATTGGAATCCCGAATAGATAGCCAAGCTCTGTCAAAGCCATCCTTGATAGCTTTCTGCAAATCTTTGCCTGCTCGTAATTCTTCGCGCATTCTCTCAAAAATCAAAATGTTGGCATCAACTGCCATACCGATAGAGAGAATGAATCCGGCAATTCCGGCTAAGGTCAAGGTAACAGGCGAAACGCCGTTAAGGAAAATCAGTGCGATATAACTGATTAAAGCCACTACGCCGAACCAACCACTAACTACCACGCCCAGCAAGAAGAATACGCCAACCAGCACTACTGCGGTAATAGATACGCCGATTTTGAAAATTGCAACTGAAACTAAGGTGTAAATAAGTAAAGCAAGCACTGCCAACAGTCCTGGCCAGCGGTAATACCAAAGCATGAATAAGGCCACCAAAATTAGACCAATGAGACCAGCGAGCAAAGATTTTTGAATAGATTCCTCACCAAGGCTTGCGCCTACGTTCTGCTGTGAAATTAGATTAATCGGCACTGGTAACGCACCGGAGTTTAAGCGAGTTGCTAGCAGCTTGGCTTCTTCTGGTGTGAACCCGCCAGTGATGTAAGCCTCGCCATTAGTTATAGTGTCATTCACGCGCGGCGCTTGGATAATCTGTCCGTCTAATACAATTGCCAAAGGTTTGCCGATATTTTCTTCGGTAATTTTGGCAAACAGCTGTTTTCCTTCTTCGTTAAAGTTCAAACGCACAACCACTTGAGTGTTGATGCCTTGGCCTTGCTGTACATCTGCGGTGGCTCGCTCTAATTGCTTTCCGGAAAGACCGGTTGGTTCCCAGCCAGCCAATGGATCAATTGTTATCTGGCCATCTGGGCCAACAACCGGGGTTGGCTGTGCGTCGGGATCGCCTTGAGTTCTAAATTCCAGCAGAGCTGTCTCACCAATTTGCTTAATAGCCTCATTGATATCTGAAATCCCCGGCAGTTCTACAACAATCTGATCGTTGCCTTGAATCTGAACCAGTGGTTCCGCCACTCCAAAGCTATTTACACGGCGTTCAATTGTATCACGAACACTGGCCAAAGCGTCGCCCTGGTCGGAGTCCGAGATGTCCTTATAATCCGCTTGATAAACGAGTCTTGCCCCGCCTTGCAAATCCAGTCCTAATTTTGGAGGAAACTCTCTTTGATAGTTAATACCTAATTTTGTGAGATTGATCTTTGAACCCTGCGGATGAACAATCCAGGCCGCTGCCGCTCCAATCAGTATCACAAACAAAAAAACCGTTAAACGCTTTAAGAATGATTTCATACTGTTCTGTTAATAAACTATTATCTCAAATTATTATATGGCATAAAAGCAGAATTTGCAAAACCTATACTACCTAAAATACCGCATAATTAAGGCTAAGTCACGCTTCTGCCAGGCGATATTTATTCTGATTTTTTCTATAGTTTGGGCAATCGCCTGCTTTGCATAAGGCATTTTTTTCCCACTGAGAAACTTTTGGAACTGAGAGAGTTCAGCTTCTGAATTAAAACTTGCCGCACCTGATAATAAATACCCTGCCATCTTAGTGCCCGAGAACCTTTGTTCAAGCTCTGGCCAGTGCTTTAGTAGCCTTTGCCAAGCCTGTTTCTTGATAGCTGGGTTTTGCATGGTAGCGGCAATGGCAAAAGGCTTGTCCTGATTTCGCACATGTTCGCTGTAGATCAAATCTAAGATAACTTTTTGGGTTTTGTCTGTTGCCCCTGCAATCAGCGAATGTAAAATTTGCTGCTGCTCTATGGCTAACTGCGATTGTTTGTATAATTTAATCAAGGTACCTATTTGCGAAGTGCTGCCATAACGGGCAACTGTGGCAAAGATTGCGCTGCGCAAATTCACATCTACTGACTGAATTCTTTTGCCTGCTCCAAAATATTTCTTGGCTGCAGCCACAGCTTGCTTGTTGCCGCCAAGCCCTGCTTCCACAAAAGCCAAGCCACGCAGCAATGAATTGTTAGTAGATTCATTGGCTTTACGCTTTAAGCCCATCTCTGGCCTGTTCAGTAATTGACTAAATAACTCGGTCTTAAATTTCTCCACTTTAATCTGGGCTTTGGTGTTAAATGTCATTCTACAAAGCTGGTTTAGCTGTTTAGCTACCTCAGACCAGATCACATAACTAAACTCATTCTTGGTAAACATTAGAGTCTCCAGGTATACATCAGTTGGAATTAAACCTGATTTCGCCAACAAAAACATATCCCTAACCAAGGCCAGTCTGTCATGAGTGCCTAAAGTCTTGTCAGAAAATTTTGGGAGCAGTCTTGCCAATAAACCCATGTCATAACGAATCACTGTGAGGCTCGTGTCATCATGATCAAGATTGATAAAATCAAAGCTTTCTGGCAACGGTATCTTTTTTGAAGACCCTGACAGTAAAAATGGTTTACTAACCTCGTCTTTTGCAGTATGAAGGCTTAACGGAATTGGCCATGTGCGCTTGCTCGGCCTTGGCAGCTGCTTAAACTCGCGCTGTTCAAATACTAAATTGCTTCCTTCAACCGCTACTGAGACAACCGGAAAGCCTGAATATTCCGTCCAGGACTTCATAATTTTCCGCACGGGTAGACCTGATACCTTTTCAAAACTCTCCCATAGGTGAATTGATGAGGTATTGCGATAGGAATGATTTTTTAAATACTTGGATAAGCCCTTTTTGAAATTATCCGCGCCAATATAGTTTTCCAACATTCTAAGCACACTCGCGCCTTTGGCGTAGCTGATGGCATCAAAAATTTCAGAAATTTCATCTGGATGGTGCACTGGGACTTCTATCGGGTGAGTCGCATGCAAGCTGTCCTGCTGTAGCGCAAAGGCTTGTTCGTCAAGCGCAAACTTAGTCCAATAATTCCACTCAGGATAAATCGCATCAACTACATGGTATGCCATGTAAGTCGCAAAACTTTCATTAAGCCAAAGGTGAGTCCACCATTCCATAGTCACCAAATTGCCAAACCATTGGTGAACTAGCTCATGGGCAATAACCTCTGCAACCCGCTGCTTTTGGCTAAATGGCGAATTGTCTTCATCTACAAGCAATAAAGTCTCTCGAAATGTAATCGCTCCCCAATTTTCCATTGCCCCTGCCGAGAAGTCTGGGATTGCCAATAAATCCAAAATTGGTAACGGGTATTTTATGCCAAAATAGTTTTCTAAATAATCTAGTGCTTTTTTGGTAAATTCTAAAGCAAACTTTCCCTGAGCTTTTTTCCCTGGAGTTGTATGGATTCGAATTTTGACTTTTCGTTTACTACTGCCTTGCAGATGTTCCAACTCCCCCACAATTAAAGCCAGTAAATAGGAAGACATATTCGGGGTGGGCTTAAATCTGACAATTTTATACCCTGGTAAATGCGGGGTAATCTTATCCGGCACTGTATTAGAAACTGTTTGCAAATCTTTCGGGACGACCACCTCTAAAATAAACTTTGATTTGTGAGCAGGTTCGTCAAAGCAAGGAATCATGCGGCGCGCATCAGTAGCTTCAAACTGCGTAACTGCTAAATATTGATTTTGACCCTTATGGTTGTATTGACTACGATACAAACCCCGCAACTGATCATTAATGATACCGCTAAAATTCAACTTTAACTTTACTTTCCCACTGAGTAATTTGGGAAAGCTTAAAGTGACAGTTTCAGCTTTGTTCTGGTAAGTAATTTTTGGATTGATTACCTCCTTGCCAGATATCAATTCTGCTGTATCCAGTTTTATCTCAGCAGCATGCAAAACTAGCTGTTTGGTAGCTTTAGACATTTCAATGAGGATGACCTCAGATCCGACAAAATTAAAATCCACCAGATTAGGCTGGATTTTAATATGGTACTGGATTGGTTTGATGTTTGTAGAAAGTCTATGTTTGGTTTTCATGAAAAACTACTAGCTCGCTAGGTTTTGCTGATGCTCAGCGCTGTTAATCAGGCCACACTTTTTATACTTTTTTCCGCTGCCACAATAACAAGGGTCGTTGCGGCCAATGCCTTGAGCGCGTGGATCTTGAGGCTCGGCCGTTACCTGCGCAGGATTATCCTGGCTGCCGCCAGACAAATTGATAGTGGCGTGGTGGTGCTGAGCACCGGAATTATCAGTATGAGTCTCTACGCCAATACGAAGCACCGCAGATAAAACTTGCTGGTCGATTTCATCAAGCAAACGCTGGAACAAAATGTGACCCTCTTTTTTATATTCCACTAAAGGATCACGCTGGCCGTAACCGCGTAAGCGGACGCTATCGCGGAGATGATCCATAGTATCCAGGTGCTCCATCCAGAGACGGTCAATGCTCTGCAGAATAACGGTGCGTAAGATATTGTCGTAAAGCTCTTCTCCGATTTCCTTGGCTTTAGAAGAGAAGCTTTCTGCGGCCAATTTATGAAGTTCATCCAAGATTACAAACTCGCGGTCTGCTGCGCTTTGACTGGCTTCCATGATCACAGCCTGTTTATCTTTGCTTAGCTGCGGTAGAAAAGCACTAACCTCTGCAAAGATTTGCTCTATGGCTTCATCAAAGCTGAGGGTATTAAAGTAACCTTTCACAATCTGGTCAATCTTTTCATTGAGCAGGTCGGAAATTTCTTTTTTAATACTGTCCTCTACTTCTGCACCAGCCAAATAATTCCTACGACGTTTGTAGATTTTTTTGCGTTGCTGATTTAAAACATCATCAAACTCAAGCACGTTCTTACGGGTATCAAAGTTCAGTCCCTCAATTTTCTTTTGCGCTGATTCTATGCTGCGGGAAACCATCTTGGCTTCTATAGGCTGATCGTCGGGAATCTTAAGAGTTTCCATCATGCTTTGCATGCGGGCACCGCCAAACAGGCGCATTAAATCGTCTTCCATGGAAACGTAGAACTGGCTAGAACCTGGGTCTCCTTGACGGCCACTGCGGCCTCGCAGCTGATTGTCTATACGGCGAGATTCATGACGTTCAGTTCCAATTACTGCCAAACCGCCTGCTTCACGAACCTTTGCTGCTTCCTCTGGGTCAATCGGGTTGCCGCCCAAAAGGATGTCTACGCCACGGCCCGCGATGTTGGTGGCAACAGTGATAGCCCCGCTGCGGCCTGCCTGGGCAATAATCTGAGCTTCCCGTTCGTGGTTCTTGGCGTTCAGCATTTCAAATTGCAGACCTTCTTTTTTGAGCGCATCAGCAAGTTGTTCATTTTTTGCAATACTAACAGTACCAATCAACACAGGCTGGCCCTTTTTGTGACGCTCTTTGACATCCCGGGCAATGGCTGTAAACTTTCCTGCTTCATTTTTAAATACCAAATCCGAATGATCTTTGCGGATCATCTCTTTGTTAGTTGGTATTTGTGTTACCTCTAATTGGTAAATTTTGAAAAATTCTTCTTCCTCTGTTTTTGCCGTACCTGTCATACCAGACAGGCGCGCATACAAGCGGAATAAGTTTTGAAAAGTAATTGTCGCTAAGGTCTTGCTCTCCTGCTGAATCTTGACGTTCTCCTTAGCTTCAATAGCTTGGTGCAATCCTTGGGAATAACGGCGGCCAAACATTAAACGGCCGGTAAATTCATCCACAATGACAACCTCGCCATCGCGAATTACGTAATCGCGATCTTTCTTGTACAAAGTCTTAGCGCGGAGTGCTTGTTCAATGTGATGCAGAGTTGTTACGCCAGCGCTAGTGTCGTAAATATTTGGGATATTCAAAATCCCTTCAATCTTATTGATGCCGTCATCGGTCAAACTGGCAGCTTTGTGCTTTTCATCCACTGTGTAATCTTCGGTTTCCTGCAAACGGTCAACCAGCTTTGAAAACTGATAATACTTATCGGTCGGCTCGGTATCCGGCTGGGAAATAATCAGAGGGGTTCGAGCTTCGTCAATTAAAATGCTGTCGACTTCGTCGACAATTGCAAAGAACAATTCGCGTTGGCGCAACTGCTTAACATCCTGCACCATATTATCTCGCAGATAATCAAAGCCGTATTCATTGTTAGTACCGTAGGTGATATCCGCAGCGTATGCTTCTTGCCGGCTCACCGGACGCATATGTTTTACGTCTAACACCAACCCTTGAGTACCCGCTTCAATGGCTTCAATCTCTTCCTGCTCGGGTTGAAAGGTGGGATCAAACTTAAAAGAAGCTTCATGCTGAATACTCGCCACGCTCAAGCCCAGGTAATCAAAAAGCCTGCCCATGTCGCTGGCTTGCCATCGCGCCAAGTAATCATTCACAGTTACCAGATGCGCGCCGCGCCCTGCCAAGGCAAAAAGGATCAGCGGCAAAGTCGCTGTTAAGGTTTTACCTTCACCGGTTTTCATTTCGGCGATACGGCCTTCTGACAAAACTAAACCGCCGATAACTTGGACGTCAAAATGGAACTGCCCGCGTGACCGCTTAGAAGCTTCGCGGACCAATGCAAAAACCCGAGGGCGAATCTCGGCTAACTTTTTAAAGACATGGTCTTCTTCCGAAATCTCCGAAAGCTCGGTTTTGAACTTTTGAATTTCAGACTTGATATCTTCTTCTGAAAGCTTGGCAATCTCTGGGGCAAGAGCATTTATCTTGTCCAATTCGGCTTGATACTTGCCCAATCCGCCACCAGAAACATTGAATAATTTACTGAAAATAGACATATTTTTGAATGAGATACTGTGCTATTATACTAAAAAATCAAGGGTTAGCCAACCTTCTTAGGAGGAAGATATGAGTAGGCATGAGCGATTAAATCAGGACCAACAAGATATCTATTTTGAAATTGTTAGAACCACTGATGCGTTTCAGCAATTTGAGCAATGGCTCAACCTGGGTACTGTTGATGCAAGGCAAATTCTGGCAGCACTTCCAGTAGAAATCAGTGAGTTACTCCGCTTCCACCTCACCATGATTTACAAAAATGGTGATTACGACCAAATCCTAAAGACTGCATATGAAGGTCAGCCTTCCAAAATTCAATACACGCTCAAAAGAGTAAAAAAATTTTGGGAGGAAAAAGTAATCGTCCTCACTAAGGAGGACGAATTAGAGTACACTATTCTAGATGCCAGTATTTAAATTACCAACGCTTTAAGCTGCGTAAAGTATTCCCCAGCCTTCTCCGAAGGCTGATTTTTTTATCCTTAGTCTTTGATAGCTGAGTCTGAATTTTCGGCACTGCTAAATCTAAGGCTTCGTAAAAATCATTGCCGCGCGCATCAGCATAAATATTATGAGGACTAATCTGAATATCTACTCTAAAAAACTGTCCGCTTTGGTGTTTACTGTCTTCGGCGAGTTCTACAAAAATGACATCTTCTGGCCGAATATACTTTTCAATAATACCTAATTTACTTTCAATGTTGCTGCGAATGGAATCTGTAAGCGTAGTATTGGTAGCTTTGATGTTAATCTTCATATTTATCCTTTCTTTTCTATATTATAGCATTATTTATTGGACTTGGTCCCTTCAATTTCCTTCTCTTTAAAGCCTATAAATTCTGGCTCAGCCTCTAGTTCAACTCCTAAACGCTCATGGATCATAGCTTTGACCTTGAAAAATAGTTCCAATATTTCTGCTGCTTTCCCTTGGCCTGAATGATTGAGAATAATCGCCGGCTGAACTGGGTTAAGCGACACGCCGCCAACGCTCAACTGCTTTCCAGCACAAAGCTCTATTAAAAATGCTACGGGGGTTTTATAGCCTTGGGCCACCTTTAGTCGATCAGACATATTTTGAAGCCGCTGCAGGGCTTCTTGGCCGAATCCTAAGCTCACGCGCTCCAAAAGAGAGTCAAACTCAGACTCTGACAAAACTTTACCCCGAAAAAACGAACCGGCATTCCCTTTTGTTGGCTCAGACGGGAACGGAAACTTTTGATTTCTGATTTCAATAATTGCTTCTCTTACTTTTGTAATTGTTGGATGCTGGCCTTGAAAGCGTTCGTTTAAGTCGCCATAAGTTAGGTTTGGAGAACCATTCTTCTGAAGTTTTAGTCTCGTGCTCACAATAATGTATTTATCTTTATGCGTAGTGTTAAAAATGCTTCGCCGGTAGCCAAAGCCTAATTCTTGATTCTCAAAACACACCAACTCCCCTGTCTCGCGATTAACCGCTCTAACTTCCACTAAAACTTGACTGGCTTCTTGGCCATAGGCCCCTACGTTCTGGACCGCAAAAGCTCCAGTAAACCCAGGTATGTGAGAGAGATTCTCTATTCCCCACCAGTTTTCTTCTGCCGCTAACCGAGTAACGTCATCCCAAACTTCGCCGCTAGCTACATCTAGCACTATTTCTGTCTCGGATTCAGAGACGATGTCTATGCCGACAGTTTCAATGCGGACAGCCACGCCCGAAAAACCCTGGTCCGAAACCAAAGTATTACTGCCACCGCCAAACACAAATAGCGGCAGACTTTTTTGTTTAGAGAATTCAATGGCCTCCTGGATTTCTTCTAAATCTTGCGTGAAAATCAAATACCGGCAGTTACCACCGATATAAAACGTTGTGTAAGGCGCTAAGGGAAAATTTTCCTTAATTTGCACGATTGAGTAACTCCTGAGCTAAAGTGTTGAAGTTGCCTACAGCCATAATCACGACTACATCACCAGGTTCAAGCTCGGCTGATAGAATTTCTTTTGCTGCTTGCTTATCATTCACCAGCCTGACATGGGGGTTATGCTTAGCAATTGCAGTGACAACTTTCTGGCCAGAGATTGATTGAGCTGTCTTGGTTTCCCTGGCTGGGTAAATCTCTGCGAGCAGAACTTGATCAGCTTTATCAAAACTCTTGGCAAGCTGCTCTAAGACTGCTTCGGTACGACTGAAGGTGTGGGGTTCAAATACGGCCCAGATTCTTGCCTCAGGAAATCTGAGTTTGGCCAAGGCGATAGTTTCGGCTACAGCCGTGGGGTGATGGGCATAATCATCAAAGATTTTAACACCCTGATTTTCTCCGACAAATTCAAATCTCCGCTTAATCCCCTCAAACTCATCTAATCCGGATTGCACATCTGCTTGCGAAAATCCCAAGGTGCGCAAAAGCGCGATTGGACCAAGCGCGTTGTATACATTGATGCGTCCAAACAAGTTAATGCGGTAAGTTTCGTCTGGTAAATCACCAGTTCGGACTACTTTAAATTCTGTGTAGCGTTCTGTGGTGACAATTTCGCTTGCTACAAAGTCTGCAGGATTGTCCAAGCCAAAACTGATGGAGCCCAGACTAGTGCCATGCACCAGCTTAGCTAGTTCAATATCATCAGCATTGTAAACTACTACGCCGTCATCTGGCATTTTATGAATCAGCTCTGCTAATTCATCGCGGATCTCATCCACAGAATTAAAAACATCAGGATGGTCAAACTCTAAATTAGTTAGTAGTAAGATATCTGGTTTGTACTGGGTAAACTTCGGTGTTGGATCGTCGTATAAAGCTTTATACTCATCTCCCTCAAAAACCACATAATGGCCGTCGCCAAGATGAAAATTCCTACCAGAGTTAGTTAAAACTGCGCCAGTCATAAAACTACTGTCATCTATCTCTTGCAACATAGTGCCCAGAAGTGCAGAAGTAGTTGATTTGCCATGAGTACCGGTGACCACTACCCTAAGCTTGCCCTCAAACAACTCATAGAGAAGTTCGGAGAAAGAGTACAACTTTTGATCGCGGTTAATAACTGCAGCAACTTCCGGATTATTTTCGTCCTCCCCGGCTGAAGCAATAATAATTGCATCAGTTAAATCCGCTACATGGTTAGCATCATACCCAACATGATAAGGAATCCCCAATTGGTCTAGCACAGATTTTGCCGGATCATAGAGTGCCTTGCTGTCACTACCGGACACTTCAAAACCAAGCTGTTTGGTTAAGCCGGCCACCGCAGACATAGCGATTCCGCCGATGCCTATGAAATAAATTTTAGTATCTTCGGTTAGGTTCATTGCTAGTTAAGTAACTGCTTAAGCTGCTCGTCTTGATGAGCCAATTCTACCTGCTTGTCCTTTAACAGCTGCCACAAAGCAGGCAAGTGCTCTAAAGCTGTCTCTCTGCCAGCTTTATAGTAGTCCTGCATATTATCAACGTGTAAAAATCTTACAAATAACGCCCGTTTCCAAAATGGCACCGAGAGCTCTTTGGTAATTAAGTAATCGCAATCAAAATTAACTTTTTTCTTCTGGGCCTGCTGCGCCTCAATCGCGATATCCAAAGATTTGTTAATCACATTCCAAAGCCGCGGGTCTTCCAAAGCTGGTTCGTGATATTGGCCGATGTAGAAATAATTCTGCCAAAACTCTGAGTATTTAATTTTATTGATCAATTTTTTATGCAATTCCTGAGCTTGTTTGGGCCACAACCAGCTTTTAACCTTATTAATCTGTTTGCGGACAAAAATCTGCCAAGGACTAAATACATGCCTGGTTGAGCGAAGATCAATCCCTATGACAACATCTGTCCCAGCAGCTCGGGCGACGTCTCCGGGAACAACATTAATTATACCGCCATCCACCAGGAGTTTGTTTCCCCAAGCTTGCGGCTGGAACACCACAGGAAGAGCGCAAGATGCGCAAATAGCCTTTGCCAAATCCCCGACCTGCAGCACAACCTCAGATTTACTGTTCAGATCCGTAGTCACAAAACCCATCCGCGGTGAGACATCCTCAAAGTTATAGTTCTTAGTATATAGTCTGACTAATTCCTCAAATTTTCTAAGATGGAACAATCCCCCGCTGCTTTGGCTACGCTCCATAAAACTCAGCAAAACTTCACGATTCATCTTGAAAGTAAACTTTTTTAACTGGTCCATTGTTTTACAGCCAAAACTCGCCGCAACAATAGTTGCGCCCGACATTGCGGCAATATAATCAATCGGGTAATCGTTTTCTTTGAGTACTTCCAAAAAGCCAATGTAAAAAACTGAGCGCGAGGAGGCGCCGGAAAGTGCTAAGCCGACTTTAGGTTGCTTGATCTCATTCATGTTCAGTGAGGTATTGTTCCTGAAGCGTGTAGATTTTTTTTGCTGCATTTTCTGGAAAAATCTTCCGCAAGTTTGAGGTGAATTCTTTTACTAGCTCGGGCTTAAATAATAATTCGCGAACCGCAGCCAGCCATTTGTCCGGGGACAAAGCTTGCTGATCAATGACGATTGCCGCATGCATATGGTAAAGCAGCGCGGCATTATCTTCCTGATGTGTGTCCGGCATGGGCACAATAATGGCCGGTTTCTTGTGATGGGCTAGATCAGTCAATGAACCGAGTCCAGCTCGCGAGAGCACGATGTCGCTAGCCTCATAGGCCGCAGCCATATTGTGAATGAATTCGTGGCTATGGTAATTTTCGTGTTCAACCGGTTTGTGCATTCGTGATCCTGTGCTGTGCAAAATTTGGACTACTTTTGTCAGTTGAGCCAAATTCTGGACGACAAAGTCATTCAAAGCTTTTGAGCCGGTACCGCCGCCGACCACTAATAATACCGGAAGTTTTTGATGAAGTCCAAACTCTCTTAAGGCGCTGGCTTTACTGATTTTTTCTTTGCTTTCTACCTGATAACTTGGATTGCCGGTCCAATGAACTTTGTTGGTTGTTACAAACTTTTTACCCAAGCCAGTGCCCTGCGGAAACTCACGCAAAGAGCTCTCAAATGTAACGGTTACTAAATTAGCCAACGGAGCGCAGATGGCATTGCTTAAGGTTAGCTTTACATCCTGCTGATGTATAAATCTTGGAATCCGCAAAATCCAGCTTGCAGCTAATACAGGAACCTGAACAAAACCGCCGGCACCAAGGACGGCCACTGGGCGATATTTATTTAAGAGCCAGAGTGATTGCAAAAAACCGAACACGATCAAAAATGGGGAAAGTACGGTTCTAACCGACCAGTAACGTCTTAACTTGCCTGAAACAATAACATGAAAAATATACTGATTCTTTTTTGCCAGACTGTAAGCGACTGACTTTCTAGAATCTAAAATTACCGGTTTTAGATTATGGTGATGATGTTGCCACTCCCTTGCCACTGCTAAAAGCGGAGTGATTGGCCCTGCGCTCAATCCTCCTGCCAAAAAAATATATTTTGTAGTGTGTTTCGCACTCATAACTATTCAGCTTCAGGTTCGTTATCAGAGGCCTGATAACTCTGAGCTAAGACCTGGTTATAAACTTTAATAGTTTGCTTGGCGGTTTTCTGCCAATCAAATTCTGCGCTACGAGCCAGGCTTTTCTTCTGCATTAATTCATAAAAGGGCTGGTCATTTACTAAGAGATGCATTTTTTCTGCGATATCTTCTGGCTTACTGCCATCAAAAAATACTGCAGCATTATCGTAGACTTCGTTAAAAACCTCCGTATTAGCCGCGAGCACTGGTAGGCCATATTCCATCGCTTCCAATCCTGGTAACCCAAATCCTTCAAACAAAGAAGCTGTAGCAAAAGCAAAGGCATTTTGGTAAAGGCTAGTCTGCACGCTATCGGAAACAAATCCAGTAAACACGATATTATCTCGGTGCTTGATATTTAAAATTTGTTCTCGGATTTCCGGATAATGAGGATCATTCTTTCCAGCAATGACTAAATCCAAATCGTATTTATATTTGCTAAGCAAGATATCAAAGCCTTTGGCTAAGTTCACCAGATTTTTCTTTCGTTCCAAAGTTCCGACAAACAATAAGTACGGCCGTGATAACAGGTAGCGCTGCTTAAGAACATTAAAGTCAGCAGCTTCTCCCTGATAACGAGTCGGGGCTTCATAAGTAACAGCAATCTTTTCTGCGGGTACGTTGAGCACTTGCTCTATTTCTGCTTTCGCTGCATTAGTTACAGTTAAAACTTTTTTGGCTCGCTTAACAGCTTGATTGATAATTAACTTATAAGCCAAAAACTTATGGTAACGGGATTTCTTATGACCACTCAGCACATGATGAACAACATCATGCACTGTCACCACGTAATCTCCTCGGTACAATATCGGCACATTAAAATTCGGAAAGTGCATCAAATCCAAATTATGTTTGCCCAGCAATCTGGGAAAAGCCCACTGCTCAGCCAGTGAATAGTGGCGGTAATTTGCTGCGATCAGCTCAACACCCATATCTGAAAGCTGTTGAATGTCCGTTTTGGAGGCATTTTGGCTATTATAAAAAACTACAAACTGGTACTGATCAGCCAAACCTGCGGATTTTAATACCGCCACCATGGCATTGAGCAACTCAAAACTGTACCGGCCAATGCCTGCATTACCTATGCCCCCCATCCGAAAATCAAAACCAATTTTAATCAACTGATTACTTGCTTAATTATCTGGGCGGTTTTCACCCAATCAAACTTTTGCGCACGATCAAGCCCACGTTTAATGTATTGCTCTCGCAAGGTCTCTTCATTAAGCAACACTTCCATGCCCCGACTGATTTCAGAAACATTATACGGATTTACCAGCAACGCGCTATCAGCTAACACTTCTGGTAAAGAGGTTACGCTTGATACAAGCACCGGAGTGCCGACTGCGGCGGCTTCTAGAGGCGGTAGACCAAAGCCCTCATAGAGGCTCGGCCAGACAAATGCTCTGGCCAACTTTAAGAGGGCGGGCTTATCCTCTTCGGAGACATATCCTAAATAATGAATCTGCCTTCCTTTAGGACTCTTACGGATTTTTTCCATAATTTGGTCGGCGCGCCAACCTAACTTGCCAGCCAATACTAAGTCTGCCGAAATTTCTGCCTGCTCAAAAGCTTCAATTAGCCGTTCAATGTTTTTTCTGGGTTCAATAGTCCCGATGTAAAGTAAGAATTCTCCTGGCAGGCTGTACCGATTACGGACTGAACGCTGCACTGCGACGTTAAGGTCTGGACGAAAACGTTCGTGGTCCACCCCTAGATGCGCTACTGTGATTTTGTCTAATGGGGCACCGAGTTCAGTATGAAGAGCCTGTTTAGTATAGCTTGAAACCGCAATTAACTTGTCGGCTCGCTTAACGAGCTTGGGAATATTTATGAACTTATGCCAGAGCCGTGCTTTCCAAGAATACATCTCCGGCATCAAGATTGGAGAAAGATCGTGCACAACTAAAATCAGTTTGGTCGTGCTTCTCATTGCAATCATATTTGGGTTTGGCATAAGGACCGTACCCTGCTCACCAGTAAGGCTCTCAATAGTTGGCCAGCTAAAAATTTTAAATAACAGGTTTAACAATCTATTAGGCCAGCGCGTCTGTTTATAAGTGGCATTGATAAAATGAAACTGTTCAAACTGCTTAGGCTGAAAGGCATTGTAATACAAAAGATAGCGATTGGTTTTATCGCTCGTCAATAAGGGTTCCAAAACTTCAGTCGTAAAGTACTCAACCCCGGTGATATTTTTGGAGTGCAAGCTCCTTAAATCAACTGTGATGTGCATAGTAAGTCTGGATGACAAATTGGCTAATCTCCTGCTTAAAGCGGTCCTGACTAAATTTGGCGGCATGGGCTTGCATGACTTCTGGCTGGTAAACATGATTGCGAACCTTTTTTAAAGACTCCGATAAGGTTGCTTGATCAAAGGTTTCTAGTAATTCACCAGTTTGGCCATGCACAACCGTTTCTAGACTTCCGGCCTTAGCCAAAGCCACCGTCGGCGTAGCGCAAGAGGCGGCTTCTAGCGGCATTAAGCCAAAGTCTTCTACTTGCGGATATATAAACGCCAATGCGCCGCTGTATTGATCACGAAGAGCTTCGTCAGAAACTCGTCCATAAAAAGTGACGTTCGGCTTGGCTATGGACTTAAGATAATCCAAATATCGTCCTTCGCCGATTACGTGGAGAGGTAAATTTAATTCGTTAAAAATTTCAATAATTGTTTCATAATTTTTATACGGAGTAATTCTCCCTGCCACCAAAAAATAGTCAGACTTTTCCTTAGTCGGATGCCAGAACTGGGTATCAATAGCTGGGTAGATTAACTTGCTCTCACGCTGATAGTAAGTGCGGATCCGATCCTGAACTTCTTTAGAATTGGCAATAAAATAATCTACGCGCTGAGCCGCCCGTAAATCCCATTTGCGCAGCCACCAAAAATACACCTTCATAAAAGGTCGGAGTAACGGCGCTACTTCCCCTTCTGCGTAAACAACATCGTTCCATAAAAAGCGGGTCGGGGTATGGCAGTAATTGATATGAATGCTCCCAGCAGGTTTCCGCAGGCCTTTTATATACGCCGAACTAGAGCTTAACAAAACATCCGCTTGCTCAACTTTAAAGAATCTGAGTACCACCGGTACCCATACAAACCAAAACTGCAAATGCGGAAAATAACCATACAATTTTTGTAGCCAACTATTCTTTATTCGCGCGCCATCTAAATGCGCACTTACTTTGGAATTAGTGGCCAGTGTGTATATTGGGCTGTCAGGATAAATTTCATGGATGG
Organism: uncultured Candidatus Saccharibacteria bacterium; assembly: GCA_964597895.1. GTDB lineage: Bacteria > Patescibacteriota > Doudnabacteria > UBA920 > UBA920 > UBA920. The sequence goes on along the minus strand of CAZQZS010000002.1, from coordinate 60,431 downwards.
CTTTAATCACCCGTTCACCCCCGCCAAATTGGGTGAATGAATCATGGGCTAACACGACTTTAGGTTGTGAATTCACGGACAGATTCCTTCCTGTTTTTCTTTAGAATTTGAGTTAATTATACACTAAAAATCCCTTCATTCCGAGTAAATCGAAGAATCTTTAGGATTGACAAATCACCCATTCTGTGGCATTATTTGGAAGCTTTAAGCAGGCCGAGCAATCGCCCGCCGCCTTGTGCGGCTGGAGGAAAGTCCGGACACTCGCGTTGAAAGTATCATATGAGCTTTTAACCCTAGTAGCGGGTAACACCCGTCGGGAGTAATCCTAGAGATGCGAACAGTGACGCCTAAGCAGAGATGCAAGGGAATCCTTCGGGATTAACTTTTGCGGAAACGCAAAAGATGAAACGGCTAAATTCTTACTTGAGTGCAATGCCAAATTTGGTAGGCAGCACGAGCGCCTTGGTAACAAGTCGCCTAGATAGATGATTGTTTAGAACCAGAATCCGGCTTACGAACCTGCTTGAAGCAAAACAAAAACACACAACCCTGTGTCATTCCCGTAAAGGCGGGAATCTAGACTTTGTGTGTTTTTGTTTTCAGAGAAAATTTGAATATGGAGGAAACAAATTATGAATAAAGCCAAAAAGCAATTATTAGCTTATATTGATGAGGCTATGGGTAGCAAACTTTTCACCGATACCGCACATTATATTTTAATGGACGTTATTGATGGTTGTAACGAGTCGGCTGAACTGAATGATAGACAAATCCAATTCGTAACGGAACACACCAATGCGATTGCAAACTCAATAATGTCCCTCAAAGCAAATGAAAAAGCTTACAGGGCAAAAATGGCAAGCATAGCACTCGCCTCTTATGTCAACTCTTGTGGTTAGGAAAGTTACTCAGGGAGGATGATAGTGATTACTTCCCCATTCTACGCTCACGGCGCTCGTACTCAGCGAGTGCTTTTTTTATTTCCATATTTTTGAAATCCGGCCAAAGTTTATCAGTAAAATAGAATTGACTATGGGCTGTGTGCCACATCATAAACCCAGCGCTCCAGTGCGGTTCACCCCCAGTTCGTATTACTAAATCAACTTCTGGTAAACTCTTGGTCCAAAGCGATGAATGCAAGACTTCTTTTGTTACTTTTTTCCCTGACACAACCAACCGGTTAATAGTATCAATCATTTCTCTTTGACCATCATAAACAAACAAAATAGTAAGTACTTTTTGGGTATACTTAGCTGTCTTGCTTTCAATTTCTTCAACTGCTTTTATGAGCTTCAAATCTCTAATAACTTCTTTCCACTCTCCCACAAGCTGAAAACGTGTATTGTTCTTTATGCAGCGTTCTAAGAATTCAGGTTTAACAACTTCATTCCGTAAAATATCAATTAAAAACTTTACCTCTAGTTTGGACCGTTTTACAAAATTGTCATAAGAGGCAGCCCAAAAAGTGATGTATTTTACTCCAATTTCATTTGCGAAGTCAGCAACATCCCAAAAGCGCTTAGTTCCTTCAAGGTGACCATGCAAAGGATTGATTTGATGTAGTTTTGCCCAGCGCCGGTTTCCATCCGGAATAATTGCCAAGTGATTCGGTACAGCCATTATCCGTGAAACTCCTCGTCTGCCGAAGGTCCGTAAATACTGGGGACCTTGCCACCAGCTGGCCGAATATAAGCAGATAATTGACCGCGGTGATGTATCAAATCCAGCATCATATTAAACAGCGCATCATCCACTATGGTCTCGCGCACAAAGAATGTCACCCGCGCTTTGAGCTGTTCGTCGGTGATGCCAGACAAAGTCTGCAATAACTGCGCATTTACTTTCTCGCTCAACTGCACAGCCTCTGCCACTGTTTGCGGATCAATACCTGCATAAAAGCTCCCGGCACTTTCAGCGGTAACGGACTCACCGCGAAGAAAAGCTTCTGTCATCGGAATTTCAGCAATCAAAGCTTTAGCCAGTTCCTTAGCACTGCGGGACTTCTCGTGAGGGCGAAAATCAAAACCTTCTTCTGGGATAGCTGCGATGACTTTTGTAATCACTGGCAGCTCCCACTTTAAATGTGTTTCAAATTCTTGTTTTGTAAGCATAGGGAGATTTTACCAGAAATCCAGGTTTACAGTCAAAGCTCTAGATGCGGGTTGTACGCAGAAGCTGCGCGTTTACGGCAACGATAATCGTGCTAAGCGACATCAATACCGCTCCAAGGGCTGGAGCCAAAATTATACCGAATACTCCTGCTGCCAGAGGTATGGCAATTAGGTTATACCCTGTGGCCCAAAATAGGTTTTGCTGCATTTTACGGTAGCTCGATTTTGAGAGAGCGATTACTTGGACAATTGAACGAGGGTCGTCGTTTACTAAAATCACATCCGCTGACTCAATGGCCACATCTGTACCGGCACCGACCGCTGCGCCAAGCTCGGCTTGCAGCAAAGCTGGTGCATCATTGACTCCGTCGCCAACCATAGCAACTTTCTTTCCTTGCCTTTGAAACCACTTAACTTTATCCGATTTATGTTCTGGCAACACTTCCGCAAAAAACTTTTTGATCCCCAATTTTTGAGCTACATAGGCTGCTACAGCCTGAGAATCTCCAGTTAGCATGACCGGTTCAATGCCCATTTGAATTAACTGTTTAATCGCCTCTTGAGATTCTGGCTTTATCTGATCTGCAACTGTAATTAAGCCGATGATTACGCCGTCCTGCCAGACTACTATGACTGCTTTGCCTTCAAGTCCGGACTGTTCAAATTTCTCTGCAAGTTCGCTTGAAAGACTTGCATTTAATTCTTTCATTAGTTGAGGGCCGCCGACCTTGATTTCTGAACCTTCTGCTTTAACTACAACCCCGCGTCCGGGTAAAGCTTCAAAATCTTGTATTGGTGGAATACTTAGTTTGTCCATGCTGGCTCGATCTATAATCGCCTTCCCAATTGAATGTTCGGACATCTGTTCAGCTGCAGCGGCCAGTCGCAAAACATCGGACGCTGATTTATTTGACGCAGGAAAGATATCAACTACTCCCTGCTGACCCAAGGTCAGCGTGCCCGTTTTATCAAAGATCACAACATCAAGATTGGGAGCAGACTCTAAAGCCATTCGGTTGCGAACCAATAATCCTTTCTTAGCTGCCAAAGTAGTAGAAATGGATATAACCAAAGGAATTGCTAAGCCTAGAGCGTGCGGACAGGCAATGATTAATACCGTCACAGTTCGCTCTAAAGCAAATACTACCGAGCTTCCTGTAAGCAGCCAAAATAGCAAAGTGCCTAAACCAGAAAGCATTGCTACGATTGTTAGATAGAACGCCGCGCGATCTGCCAGCACCTGAGCGCGCGACCGAGAGGCCTGGGCCTGAGCCACCAGCTTCATGATGCCGGCTAGCATGGTCTGCTCTCCTACTTGATTTACCCTAACCTCTAAAGCGCCACTGCCGTTAATTGTGCCGGCAATCACGGCATCACCGACAGACTTGTTAACCAACTTTGACTCGCCGGTAATCATGGCTTCGTTAAACTCAGACTTGCCTGCGACCACTTGGCCATCTGCTGCAACTTTGCCACCAGGACGAATGATAATTATGTCGCCGGTATTCAGATCTTTGAGCGATACTTTCTTGCCGCCCTTAAGTTCGGCTTCATCAGGAAGAAGTTTAGCGAGTTCATTCAACGCTCCTTGAGCATTAGCTACAGAACGCATCTCAAGCCAGTGACCCAAAATCATTATGGTAATCAGAGTCGCTAGTTCCCAAAAAAAATCTTCACCTTCCAAAAAAAATGTAGTGGCAATACTGTAAGCAAAGGCGATGATGATTGCTTGAGCAATCAGAGTCATCATGCCCGTTTGTCGTGATTTTATTTCTGCCCAGGCCCCTTTAACAAATACAGTACCTGAATAAAAAAATAGCGCGGTGCCAAACAAGAATGGTATATATTCGCTGCCTAGGAATTCCGGCGGATAAATTCCTGTCCACTGCTGCACCATATGCGAATATAAAACCGTAGGAATAGTTAGGACTAGACTCCACCAAAATTTGCTTTTAAACATTTCTGGCGAATGGCCCTCGTGCTTATCGTGCTCTCCGTGAGCCGCATGCACTGAGTGATCTGAATGATTCTGCGAATTAGCCGCAACTTGGTGATGAGAATGTTCACGCTGAGTGTGACCGTACTGATGCTGATGACCCTTCATTATCTATACCAGTCTGTCCGCCAAGTTTTCATTTGCTCAATTTCTTTTGTCTGAGCCTCTATGATTGCCTTTGCTAGATCTTTAATTTCTTGACGCTCGGCATTCTCAAGTGCAGCTTCTGCCATTTCAATTGCGCCTTCATGGTGAATGATCATCTGGTCAATAAACGCCTGATCAAATTGTGTGCCTTTGAGGTTGTCCAAGCCCATCATCATACCTTCCATAGCGCTATGCATATGATCATTAGGACCTGGTTTGGGTGAATTTTGATTTTGCATCACAGCAATCGGTTTTTGATAACCCATCATCCGCATCACGGCAGAATCCGCATTATTAGATGTAGCGCGAGCTATGATGATAGTCAGCAACACGCCGATTACTAACCCGCCAATACCATAAACTAAAACTTTATTCTTTGATTCTTCCATAAATCCCTTTCCACTCTTATGAGTGACTTAATTTATAAATTTTCAGCAACTCGGAAGTTGCTTGCTTATCCTTACCCTTTTTATACTGATGAGCCACGTGTTCAGACAAATGGTTCTCCAGCAGGGTCTGGTTAAAACTTTGGAGCGACTTTTGAATCGCCAGCGACTGCGTGATGATATCAACGCAATACTTATTTTCGTCTACCATGCGTTCCAGGCCCGCTAGCTGACCCTGGAGACGATGCAGACGATTGATGAGTGCTTTTGCATTTACTGGTTGCATACAAGATTCCCTTTCTGATGTAAAGATATACCCCCCAGGGGTATATGTCAAGTGGATAAATGAAAATAGCTGTGATTAAATTTTCACAGCTATGGTCGTATCGGCAAATTTCCCTATTATCACCCAGGAATTCTGATTATGGAGTTGTTCAAAAAATTGATCACTAGTCTTGCTTGTGAGCTGATTATTGCCAAGAATCAACACTCCCCCACTTTTAAGCAATTTCTCATAATGCGGAATGAATTCATAATGGATTTGGTAGCCGTCAAAAAATATTAGGTCGTATTGCTGATTTAGAGTTGATAAATATTCTTCTGCGACTACATTATGCACAGTAATCCGCTCAGAAAGCTGGTGCGAAGCAATAAACTCCTGAGCAGTTTCCATGTGCGCAAAATCTTTCTCAAGTGTATCAATTCTTGCTGCCGGGCTGGCTAGAGCCATTACTACTGATGTGAAGCCCATCCCGGTGCCGATTTCGAGAATTTGCCTGGGTTGATGCTTGGCAACGATTTCAAATAGCTTTGGATAATCTTCATAAGGATAAGCGCTGCAGCCATGTTGAGTCCGGTGGCTGACCGCTTTTTGATAGAGTTCGTCTAGAGTCATATTGTTGTCTGGCTGTTTATAAACTATAATCACTGTATTAAAATTACTCCTATGAGGCAAATCACTTTTGATGAAATGTTTTTAACTTGGCTGGCTGCTGAAGTCTATCGAATTGAGGGGCGGAACATTCTGCCTGTTGCACAGTCCAAAGGATTTGACTCTATCACTGAGTGGCGACTCAATACAGCGCTAAGACTAGGCTTAGACAAACTATCCTGGTCAACGCGACCACTAGCTAATCCTAATGAAATTTTGCCAAACATTATTGTCGGGCCGTTCCAAGGTTGGTCAAAGTTTTTTAATAATCAATTAACCACCAGCTTTAAAGAGGCTTTAGAAATCCCAGAATTTTATGAATGGATCAAAACTCACGACCGGGTAATCCCAATCACAAAAAGTTTTCCTAAACCCACCGCTATTATTTGTCTAGAGCTCCCAAACGGAAAATTGATTCATATTGAGGGTGGTCACCGAATTTGCGCAGTGGCCTTTAGTAATAAAATTAATAGTCCAATTAGCTTAACCGACGAAGACATATCCCTAGTCAGCGCGAAAATCCCCGAATCAGAAATTGATAAGCTTAAAATATTCCTACAGGAAGGCACTGGTAAAAAATAAATCGCTGAATCAGCGATTTATTTTTCTTCTATGATCTGTTTGGTGGACTTTGAGGCTCGTGCAGGTCTTTGCTTGCGAAGAGGAAATCCCCCCTGCTCTGCTTTGCCAAGAATAACTTTAAGATGGTCAATTTTGGCTCTAAAAAAATCTAGGTCAGCCTTATGCTCAGAGCCTGCGGCAGACTTAACTCTGTTTAAAAACTCATCCAGCAGTTTATCTTGATTCTGATATTCAATCTTGCCATTGATTATGGACAGGGCCGAATTGACTACCTCATCCTCTATTTCGGCGAATTCCTTACGGAGTTCATTCAATTCAAAACTGGATAATGCGTCGGGAAACTCATCCAGATGATACTGTCTTAGCTCAATTAGTATGTTTTCTTTGTAGTTTCCGCCCATAACCCTAGTATACCTAGGTTAGAGGAATGTAGATATAGCAGAATACCTACATTTTTCGGCTGTCATAGGCCCAATGCAGAATCGCCTGCCTTTGGCGCGGACGGCAGGTATAATCGCGAGGGTGGCAGGATTTTTTTAACTGAGTGATGTGGCGACGAATCGCTTTCCAACGTTTGATTTGCCGCTTGTCTTCTAGGGGCATACGACGGCCCATGTAATACCGGCAGTACCACTGAAACCAACCGCGTGGGTCCTCGGGATGAATCCATCCTTTCTTTTGCCAAACACTTAATGGCTGACTTGCATTCACTCCAAAGTAGTTGATTTTCGGGTCATGAAACTCAGGATTGAATTTTGCTTTCTGAAACCAATCTTTTGGAAATTCTTTCTTGCAGTCAGTCATATACTTGCCGCCAAACACACCCAGAGCCAGCATTTGCTTGGGAGTGAGTTCTGGTTTAAACTCCGGGTCAAATTTTTTACCCATCGGCGCAACTAATTCGTAGCTGTAACCTGTCTGCATTTTGTCGTTCACTCGAACAATTTTTTTCATAAACAAATAATAACAAAAAACCGCCGCAAGGGCGATTTCTGTGGCACGGGCTGTAGGAATTTCGCCTCAGCCGTCTACTGACGGCTTCGTTGTACTGGGTTGCACGAAACTGCCAGTGGCAGTTTCGTGATCGTTCGTCTTCGGCTTTCTCTGCAGAGCAAACCTTGCCTCACTTCAACCCGTTCGATTCCTGCATCATACAATGAAAAGAACACCAGAATTTCTGGTGTTCTTTTCATGGCACGGGCTGTAGGAATCGAACCTACGCAAGCGGTTTTGGAGACCGCTGTACTACCATTATACGAAGCCCGCAAAGCTTACTGCTCCATATTATATCAAACCCCGCTAATCCGCCGACTGGCAGAGCGGGGTTGATTACTTAGTTTCTTTGTGCGCAGTTTGCTTACGACAGTGCTTGCAATACTTCTTAATTTCCAAGCGAGCTTGGGTGTTCTTCTTGTTCTTTGTAGTATTGTAATTAATATTGCGGCACTCGGTGCATTCTAACTGTATGCGATGGTCTTGAGACATAATGATGTATTACTAATGGGAATTTGATCAGTCGCTACTTGGGCCGAACAAGCTTGCTTGGGAGGTTAAGTAGCGACTGAAAAGGGACACTGGCTCGAAGGGAGCCGGAGCTCAAGGTAAAGCCTTGGGCTGAGGCGACTGAGAGCCAGATGGCCCGTGGAGCCGGCTGTCGGATTCGAACCGACGACCTACGGTTTACAAAACCGTTGCTCTAACCAGCTGAGCTAAGCCGGCCGAAATTACAGCCAAATATAACTTTCAAAGTTTAACACAAACCCTTGCAAAAGTCCAGCCTAAAAGGTAAGGTGAATATATCTCAAAAAACTATCCAAAAAAATATCAAAGAGGAACTATAGACGAATGCTCTTTTACCTGTCTCTAAACAGGGTGAGGAGCGCAATTATCGAAAAGACGCCCATTACAGGCGTCTTTTAACTTACATTGACTCTTTATTTTTTGATTGTTACAGTAAGCTACAATAGTAGTTTTAGAAAATACCAACAGTGATAGGAGGAAATATGACAGAACAACCTAAAGATAGTTTAGGGGCATCGCTTAAGAAATATTTAGGGCTGGCAAGCATCCGACGCTCGACTGACAAAGAACGCAATAGCGCCAAACTGCACAACGAGAAAGCTGGGCCTGGCGTTCCACATATTTCAATCCCGTTTGTCGGGATAGAATATTCATGTTCCCGATGCAACAAAATGACCTTTGTGGAATTGTATGATCCTTGGTCATACAACGCTCATGCAAGTTGTAATCATTGCGGTGCTCGAGCAGACTTCATGCCTAACGGCATCAACTACGGTCTGAGCATCGCACAACTATTTATCCTCGCCGAAGCTGCCAGAAAGAGACACACAAACTGGTATCGAATCAAAATGGCCATGCTCAGCTACGCCTTGTTCGGCATACCAGCAGACCTAATCCCCGAAGACCGAGGAGGTAAGACACTCTACGAGGTTGAGACAAGATATTTCTTTCTTTTCTCGCACTTAATCATGTCGTCGTAACGACATCAGCACTCCCTCTGGAGTGCTTTTTTCTCATCCACTAGACCAAAGAAAAAACATCGGCAAGCGATGTTATTTCTTTGGTGGGCAGGACAGGATTCGAACCTGTGAAGGCTAAAGCCAGCTGATTTACAGTCAGCCCCCGTTGACCGCTTGGGTACCTACCCGTGGAGCCGTTGTGCGGGATTGAACCGCAGACCTTCTCCTTACCATGGAGATGCTCTACCAACTGAGCTACAACGGCACGTCCTACTTGTCTCCGACCTCTCGCGTCCAAGCGATCGCTTACCCGCTAACGGTCTCCGCCAAGTACTCCTCTCAAATTTTCACTTAACTTGCGGGTTCGCTACAGCCTTCGTCGCTACACTCCTCAAGCTTGCTCACCCTTAGCCCAAGTGAAAATTTGTATGATCCAGTTGATACCCAGATAGTTTAACTTTTTTTGTGTATATTTTCAAGGGGCACCGTGGTCTTGGCCTTGCTTTCTAGTTCAAAGCGCAGGTCTTGATACTTGCGGTTACCTGGCTCTAAATGAAGGGCCTTATCCAATGATTCCACTGCTGCTGCGTATTTCTTTAATCCTTGTTGCGCCAAAGCCAGGTTATAGAACCTGCTCGGACTAGTTGGGTCTAATTTTACAGCTTTAGTGTAAGCTTCTTCGGCGCGCTGATGTTCTTGCAAATACAATGAAGCCAGACCGAGCCGAACCCAAAAGATTGCTTCAGTAGGCGCATGGTTTACCAAATAATCATACACGCTGACCGCATCGTGCATCTTTTTCTGTTCTAAGTAAAACTGCCCAAGCATATCGTAATAAGTATTATCCTTCGGATTGCGCTTGATTAGATCGATATAGTACTTTTCGTTCTTGACTAATGCTGGCTGAGTCTCGCTTGCTTCATTAGTCTGAAATATTCTTTGGAACTGATAGCTTATTTTAGGTGATTGCTTAAGACCTTTCGCTTCCAATATAAATTGCCAAAGCTTATGCTTGAGCAGCTTCGCAAAGCTTAAGCTCTTTGAGTAGGCTCGTGCCGGCAATCCTTTGGCCTGCAAAGCTTCGCTGGCTGGTACGCCAACAGAAGCATCTTTCCGGGCCTTATGCTGTTTTTGCTCGCGAGTAGCCTGCGGTAAATGTCGCAATACCATCAGGATAACCCCGAGGGCTGAGAGTACAAAAGTAATGTTCATTATGGTGTTGTAAGGCACTAGTGTTGGTTTACAGGTTACTCGTGAGAATATTATAGCATTAATCACTAAACAAAAAATCGCAAAATTTGCGATTTCTTGTTGATAAATCTGTAATTTTTAGTTGCCGAGCATGAAGCGAGCAAAGCGGCGTACGACAATGTTCTCGCCCATCTTACCCGTTGCCTCACCGAGCAGTTCGCCAATGGTTTTATCTGCATCTTTGACGAATGGCTGATTGAGCAAGCAAACTTCTTCCAAATACTTTGCGATCTTGCCGTCCAGCATTTTTTCCATCACGTCAGCTGGCTTATCACCAGCTTGTTGCTTGTAGATTTCTTTCTCTTTCTCGATGACTTCGGCAGGAACTTCATCAGCAGAAATATAAAGCGGATTACTTGCTGCAATATGCAAAGCGATTTCTTTGGCTAAATTCTTGAAGTCTTCAGTGCGAGCTACGAAGTCGGTCTCACAATTGATTTCCAGTAAGACTCCAATGCGACCGCCAGCGTGGATATAGCTTTCTACTAAACCTTCATTCGCTACGCGGTCTGCTTTTTTGGCTTGCTTTGCAAGGCCCTTTTTGCGAAGCACTTCAATAGCTGCATCTCTCTCGCCACCAGCTTCTTCTAAAGCTTCTTTGACATCCATGATGCCAGCTCCGGTTTGTTCGCGTAATTCTTTAATTAAATCGTTAGACATAAAAATTTTGGTATTAATTATTCAGCAGATGTTCCACTCTCTTGTGCAACCGGTGTAGCAGACTTGTTAGCTTTGATAGCTTCCGCAATAGTCTTGGTAATCAATTCTACTGCTGCAGTTGCATCGTCGTTAGCTGGGATTGGATACTTTACAAGCCCTGGATCAGTGTTGGTATCAACGATAGCGATGACTGGAACTTTCATCTTGCGAGCTTCGGTTAAGGCAATGTCATCATGATGAATGTCTGCAATGAAGACCGCTGCTGGAGTTTTCTTCATGTTCTTGATGCCTTCAAAGAGCTTGGTAAGCTTTTCAATTTCGCGCTCAATGAGCAAACGTTCCTTCTTTGTGTACTTCAATTCAAAGTCTGGAGAATCTTTACGTTGCTGTAATTTTTCTAACTTACGAACTGTTTTTTGAATGGTGCGGAAGTTAGTGAAAGTGCCACCCAACCAACGAAGGTTAACGTAAGGCATCCCGCAGTTTTGAGCTTGCTGCTTTACGATATCGCGAGCTTGACGCTTGGTACCAACAAACAAAATGCTGTTACCTTGCTTAGCTAAATCAGCTGCAAAGTCAGCGGCCTTCTGGAGTCCTGTGCGAGTCTTTTCTAAATCAATGATGTGGATGTTGTTGCGCACAGTAAAAATGTACGGTTTCATCTTAGGATTCCACCGTGAGGTTTTGTGCCCAAAGTGAGCACCGGATTTTAGCAAATCCAAAAGACTAATGTCAGTCTTCATATGTGATCCTTTAACTTCTATTTCGGTCATCAGCTTAAGCCAGTTGGCCAAAAGTGACAGGATTTATCCGAAATATGTTTGATTAATTACCACGAAAGTATACCAGCTATTGACTAAACGTGCAAGTTCCCCTATAATCATTAGGTATTTGCACTGCATTTTGTCCAGATTTTCGCCAGAATCTGAATAGAACTTAATTTATATTTTATGAAAACTGGAATTCACCCAACCTATCACACCGACGTAAAAGTGACTTGTTCTTGCGGAAATTCATTTGTAACTGGTTCTGTACTAGAATCAATCCAAACTGAAATCTGCAGCAACTGCCACCCATTTTACACTGGTAAGCAAAAGATTTTAGACACCACTGGTAACGTTGACCGCTTCAAGAAGCGTCGCGAAGCTGCTGCTACAGCTGTTAAGAAAGAAAAGAAGCCCCGCAAGACTCGCGGAGTTAAGTCTGAATAATAACAAACCACCCTTCAACAAGTCTGAGGGTGGCTTTTGATATATTCACCTTTTTTCCAGAATTCCCGCCAACCAACTAAGCACATGCACAAGGACTCCAATTAGAAAGGGGAAAAAGACCAGAAATAGCAGTAAGCTTATTCCGATGTAATGCTCGGTAACCCGATCTTCCATTTCAGTGACCCTCCTTTAGTTTACTCACAGACTAACCAATTCTTGAGCAATTAGCAATACAACTTGTGCCAAAAAATTGACTGCTGGAAAATTCAGCAGTCTTATGATAATAGATCACTTTTTTAAATGTTCAGACCTTAGTTTTTCGACTTGATCAGGTAGTGGTATGACAGGATTGTGTACGAAAGTAAGTTTCCACAGAGCAACTGCCCGCCTTACTATCTGAGCGTGTGGCATACCTGTTTCCAGAGCTAAGAAATTTACCACAAACTTGGTATCATCATCTATAAACTCTTCTGTACTTTTCTTGGGCAAAATTGATCTGATACTGGTAGAAAGATGACTAGCAACCTTTTGCTTTCTTTGTTTATGTCTAATCATTTCATTGTCCTCCTCAAAATTAACACTATATTAACACCTAAACATCAGATACACAACTTGCCAAAAACCAATAGAAACAATACAATTAGACAGTTATGAACCCTGGATTTCAGAAAATCTTAGACGAATACAATCAGCTCACGGAGCAGCTCAGCTCCGGCGAGAATGTTGATATTGCCAAAATTGGTAAGCGCCAAGCAAAGCTTTTGCCAACGGTTGAAAAAATCCAGGCTCTAGATAAAATCGAAAAAGATATTGAAGGCAACAAACAACTTCTTGGCAGTGATGACGAACAAATCCGAGGTATGGCCGCCGAAGAAATAGAAATGCAAGAAGCTCAAATTGTTGAGCTAATAGAAAGCATCGAAAATGACTTAATCCCCACTGATCCAAATGACGACAAGAACGTGATTATTGAAATGCGCGCTGGCGCCGGCGGCGATGAGTCAACTCTCTTTGCTGCAGAAATGTTCCGCGCTTACAGCAAGTATGCAGAAACCCAAAACTGGTCCGTGCATATTGATTCAAGCTCCCAGAGCGATGCCGGCGGTTTTAAGGAAGTCATCTTTGAGGTCAATGCGAAACCAGGCGCCGAACTCACCCCGTATGCCAAGTTTAAATACGAATCAGGCGTGCATCGCGTGCAGCGCGTGCCCGAAACCGAAAAGCAAGGCCGTGTTCACACCTCCACAATTACGGTAGCTGTAATGCCGCAGTTAGAAGAAAAGGATTTTGAGATTGATGCTAAGGATTTAAAAATTGAAGCTACTACGTCTCAAGGGGCTGGCGGTCAAAGCGTAAACACAACATATAGTGCTATCCGCGTGGTTCACATCCCAACCGGCATTATGGCCACCTGCCAAGATGAACGCTCCCAATCTCAGAACAAAGAAAAAGCTTTAGCCGTAATCCGCGCTCGCGTGTCAGCCTACTACCGAGAAATTGAAGAAAAGAAAATCACTGACGCGCGCCGCAGCCAAATCGGCACCGGCGACCGCAGCGAAAAAATCCGCACTTACAACTTCCCTCAAGACCGCGTCACCGATCACCGCATCAACCAAAACTTCAATCAGATTAACCTGATCATGGAGGGCCAGATTGAACCGATCATCTCTGCTTTAGAAAAAGCTGACCTGGAACTTCGTAAATCCGCAGCTACCAGCTAATATGACTATCAGAGCTGCTTTAGAAAAATATTCAGCAGTAGAAATTGAGTTACTCCTTGGCCATGTCTTAAAGCAATCCAAGGAGTTTTTGTACTTGCATCCGAATAAGATTTTAACTAAGAACCAGCAATTTCAATTAGGCAAACTGGTTCGCCAGCGCAAAAGCGGTTTCCCTATCGCCTACCTTTTAGGTTACAAAGATTTCTTTGGATTAAAATTTGCTGTAAATAAAGCAGTTTTAATACCTCGGCCAGAGAGCGAATGGCTAGTTGAACGGGCAATTAAGCTAGCATCCAATAAACCAATCAAAATCTTAGACCTTGGTACTGGCTCAGGCTGCCTAGCTATCAGCATTAAGACCCACTCACCTAAAGTAAAGATGACTGCTGTGGATGTATCAAATAAAGCGCTGGGCGTAGCAAAGAAAAATGCACAAGCACATCAGGTGAACATAAAGTTTAAAAATCAAAATCTATTGTCTGGAGACAAAGCTAAATACGATCTTATCATCGCCAATTTACCATACGTACCAAAGGCAAATTACCAACAACTGAAACCTAGTCTGATATTTGAACCAATCAGCGCTCTAGTAGACCCCAAAGGGGACTTTTCGTTATATCAACAGCTACTATCTCAATTTGCACGCAATCTTACCAAAAATGGAAGAATACTTTTTGAAATTGACCCAAGCATGAAGCCCAAGCTCCAGAATTGGATTAAAAAAAATATGCCCTGCGCAAAGATTACCTTCACGCAAGACATTCACAAATTAGTTCGCTTTGCAGAGTTGAGCCTCCCTGAGCATGGTCACAATGTTGTGGTTGGTCATCAGACCTAACTCCTTAGCTTTCTGTTGCGCCTTTGATACCAGCTGTTTCCAAACTGCCCTATGGCTTACTTGGTCGTTATATTCGTCCATGAAGCCAAATATCACATCTTCAGGGAAACTATCACTGCAAACCCCAGATCCATCCCTGATCGCGAGGTAATAGTTGCCTTCAAAACGAAATACTATCAGTAACAGCTGATTGGCGAGCAAAAATTTCCAATTGTCAATCACTCTCATAAAATCCTCCGTGGCGCTAATTTAGCACACTTCAAAACTCATCGCAAGATCTGCCAGTCTGCTATAATTCCCACAAAGGAGGTTAAATATGCGAGAAGTTTGCTCTTTGCCAACCATCCCAAAAAAATGTTGGCCACTATTACTCCTCATTGGCCTGCTCATAACCAGCGCTTTGACCAGCTTAGTCACGACTGATGTATATTACCTCTGCCTAGGTATGAGCACTTTCACAGGTTGGCTGATTATGCTTGATGTGGATCTAAATAAATTACGGATTGGCCTGCTTGCCATCCTCGCCGGCAGCTTCTCTAGCTGTGTATTAGATGCAATAGCCTTTGAAGCTCCGGTGTGGCAGAGGACTTTTGGGCACATTATTTGGAGTAAAGTCTTCCTGTATGCCTGTGCCGCAGTAGTAGGAATCGTACTGTGTGCCTTAAGACACAAATAAAAAACCGAGCGGGATTCCGCACGGTTTTTACTTTTATTCAGACTGGTTTTCTGGCTTACTTTCTTCACTGTCAGCAGTTTCTGGTTCTGGTCCGACAGCAGCAGCAACTGCAGCGGCCTCATCAACCTGTTCGGCGAGCTCGGCTTCCATATCCCGAGGCTCTTGTACCTTAGCAATAACTTCGTCTGGTTCCGCCTTGATTTCTACTTTGTCGGAGCGAGGGATATCAGACACAGCAATGACATCTTGGAAACTTTGCAGTTTGGAGATGTCTACTTCGAAATGCTGAGGCAAATCCCCTGGCAAACATTCTACTTCCACTTCGGTCAAAACTTTTACTAAAGTGCCGCCCATCGCCTTAACAGCCATAGATTCTCCAATAAATTCAATCGGTACTGTAGCAGTAAGCTTTTCGGTCATAGAAACAGCAAAGAAGTCAACGTGAATTGGATTGCTATTTAGGTAGTGGTACTGAACGTCTTGAATCAAAACGTTCTTCTTGGTGCCATCTGGCATGTCCAATTCAATAATTGTGCTTTCACCAGCTTTGCGGAGAACTTTCTCAAATTCAATGGCATTCACGTTCAAATGAACATTATCAACGTTATGGCCATACAATTCTGCTGGGATTAAACCGGACTGGCGAAGCGCCTTACTATCGCGGCCTACGAGCTCCCGAGCTTCAGATTTTAAATGAATATTTTCCATATAGTTCAAGATATACCCAGGAATTATACAAGAAACCGTCAATTTTGGCAAGACCTTAACTAAAGAAATAATGAATAAATAAAAAAGGCCAGCATTGCTGGCCAAATAATCACGGTTATTTAGCTTTTATGGCTTTAACAAAATCTCCATCAAATTTCTGTATAGTTTCGTGGATACGAATACAATCGTCTAAGGCAAGGGCCGGTAAAGTGCTAAAGCGGCTGCTATCTCTTTTGGTTAGATCGGTTTTAGCAATAACGGTAAAAATGTCCGGTCCGCTGATATCTATATTAAACATTACAGAACTCTTACAGCTATGGCAGTCGGAATGAATTAACAGGTGTGCTTCTGCTAATTCGTCCTCTTGTTGGCTGTCTAATACTTTGATGTTAGAAATCTGGTACTTAGTACTACAGACTGGGCATTGAAGCATAAAACCTAACCAGCTCAAGACTTTTTTGATATCGTATTTTTTCATATTCACCTTTCAGGATCAGCTTAACACAAATCAGACTCAAAATAAAGCTACTAAAACCTCAATACCCTAGTCTGCTTCGCAACATTTTGCACAACCCCTAAAGCTATCGCTGTGACCAACATAGAGCTTCCCCCAGCCGTGAGAAATGGTAAAGGAATCCCAGTTACAGGCAGAAGTCCCAAGTTCATACCAACATTAACAGTAAATTGTGAAGCGAAAAGAAACATAACACCGCCAGCCAAGTACATAGCTAAATCATCCCGAGCACGCTTCATAATCAAAACAATGCGGGTTAAGAGAATGATAAACAAAGCCAAGATTGATAAAGAACCAACCAAACCAATCTCTTCGCTAGCAGCGGCAAAAACAAAGTCAGTATGCTTCTCTGGCAGAAACTTTAAACTGCTCTGAACCCCCTGCCCGAGACCTCTGCCAAACCACTGACCGCTACCAACCGCAATCATGGCCTGACGAACATTATAACCCTTACCTTGCGGGTCACTGTCTGGGTTTAAGAACACCTCCACTCGCTGTTTTTGGTAGTCACGCAGGACAAACTGCCAACCAAGCCCAGTCACGACCAAAGCAGTTAGCAACAGAGCAATGATATACACCTTGCGAATCGGGCTAAGTAGTATCTGCCCAAACCAAACTGCAAGTACAATCAGACTAGACCCCAAATCAGGTTCAAAAAAAATCAGAACTGCAGGTAAAGCAGCATAGGCAAAAGTAATGCCAATATTTCTCCAAGAATTAATCTGTCCACGATTCATGTACAACCAGCGCGATAAGCCTATTAAGACCACCACCTTAGCTAATTCTGCAGGCTGCAACTGAAATAAGCCAAAATCAATCCAGCGGGCACTGCCGCGAATCGGGTCGCCAAACAACAACAGATAAATAAGCGACAAAATTAAGACCGGGTAGATAATCCTGTTGTACTTTGTCAACCTCTGATAGTTGTAGTTAGCCAATAAACCGAACACGACAATCGCCCCGCTCGCATAAACTACCTGCCGCCAAAATTGGCCCAGGTCTCCCTCGCCCAAAGAGATGGCGTACTGAATGGCCAATCCACCAGAAAGCAATAAGCCGCTGACGACAAGCAGCGGCAAATCAAAAAATTTTAATCTGTTCAGAAAAGAGAACATGTACTCAAAGATAGCTAATTAGCGCTCACGGTCAGATTAGCAGGGTCAAGCGTATTCGTATAGGATTCCAAGCCGATGCGGTTTACCTGGCTGCGATCAATGCCTGGCCACTGAATAATGTAAGCGCGACGCTCGTACGGCTTAAGGGTAAATTCCTCACGCGAGGTGACGGCCAAAACCTCATTGTTAGAACCATATAAGACTAGCACCAACGTAACCTGCCGAAGGTCAAACGGGCTGTTATTGATTACCGCGCCTTCGGTGACTGTAGCGTAAGGCGATTCCTGCTGATAAGTATAAGGCTCAGTCATGCGCAGCTCCACTTCCTGCAGAGACAGGCGCTTTTGCCAAACCGGTTCAACAAATTTTAATTCCGCAGACACAATTGGGTCGGCAGACTCTATCCGAGGTACAACTAACCAGCGCTGCTGATCAGGTAAAAGATAAATCGTACCTGTCGCTGTCTGGACAGGTTGATTGCGGCTGTTGAGAAATGTCATGGTATAGCGAAGCTGCTCTACTGCTAAATCTAGATTTGGGTTTTTGATAACAGCGTAGGCCGAGGTGGTGCCGATTGAATTTTGTATTAGGTTAACCTTACTCTGGGAAATTGGGTCAGGATTGCTGAAGGCTGGTTGAGCCACAACCGCCTGCTGAGCATATTGCCGGACCAAAACCAGTTCTAAACCATAGCGAATCAGCAGCGAACCCGGCAGCAACAATAGCAGCAGCATCCACAGCAAAGCCCTTTGCCATGTATACAAAGATAAAAACCAAGTTTTAAACTTGTAGGCTGATTCTTGCGCCGCGAGGGCGGCGCCGCTGGTCTGAATTTGCAAATTTTCTTTCAGAGACATAGAAGAACTCAGAACGGTATGATAACTTTATTATAGCAAAACTCTTCAGAAATTAACGATAATCATGGCGTTTACCCATCTCCACTGTCATTCTCATTACTCGCTATTAGACGGACTTTCCAAAGTTCCTGATTTAGTAGCTTTAGCCAAAGAATATGGGATGGATTCTTTGGCTATCACCGACCATGGCGTGATGTACGGCGCGATTGATTTCTACAATACCTGCGTTAAAAATGAAGTTAAGCCGATTATCGGCCTTGAAGCATACATTGCCCCCAGAGGCTTGCAGAGAAAAGAAGGCAAGCAAGACGCAGACTATCATCACCTCACTTTGTTGGCCAAAAACTACAAGGGCTACTTAAACTTGATGAAACTAACAACGATTGCCCACACCGAGGGTTTTTACTACAAACCCCGTCTAGATTTAGAGGCAATCGCCCAATACAGCGAAGGACTGATTGCGCTCTCAGGCTGCCCTCGCGGCCAAGTACCACGAGCCATTAAAACCTCCATGACCGCGGCAGAACGAGCACTGGAAGAGCATCTTAAAATTTTCGGCGCAGAAAATTTCTTTTTAGAACTACAGCGAAACAGCTTAGACGGTCATGAACTGCAGCCAAACGAACAACTTGTAGAACTGGGCAGAAAAATAGGGGTGCGGCCGGTTGCCACACAGGACTGTCACTATCTCAGGCCGAGCGATAGCGAAGCGCAAGACGTCATGGTCTGCGTCGGTACTGGGCGTAATGTTGACGAGCCGAATCGGTTAGATATGCGCAGCCACGATCTATCCCTCACAAAACCAGAAGCCATGGAGGAAAAGTTTGCAGACCTTCCAGATGCTATTGAAAGCACGCAGCTCATAGCGCAAACAGTAGACTTAGAAATCCCAACCAATCAACGATACTTTGCTCATGTCAAACTGCCGGCCAATGTTACCCCAGAACAAGAGCTTGAACGCGCGGTTTACCAGCGCGCCAAAGAAGTATATGGAGCAGATGGTATCAACGAAACGATCAAGCAACGCATTGACTATGAACTAGACATTATCTGCCAAAAAGGCTTTGCTGTTTACTTCTTAATGGTCGCTGATATAGTCGCGGGGGCACATGAACTAGGCGCCTTAACCAACACCCGTGGCAGCGCCGCAGGTTCTATTGTTGGATACTTGCTAAAAATCAGCGCCATTGACCCGTTGGAATACCAGCTACCTTTTGAGCGCTTTCTAACAGTGTTCCGGCCGACCCCTCCCGACGTTGACTTGGATATTGCTGATGATCGCCGTGATGAAGTCATTGGCTGGATCGCTGATCATTATGGTCACGATAAGGTGGCCCAGATTATTACGTTCGGAACCATGAAAGCTCGGGCAGTCGTGCGCGATGTAGGTCGCGCCCTCGGTATACCCTATGGCAAATGCGATCGCATTGCCAAAATGATCCCTCTTGGCAAGCAAGGCTTCACTATGACTCTAGACAAAGCATTAGAGCAAAATATTGAACTGGCTGCAGTTTATGATACTGACGACGAAACCAGGCGAATCATTGATATTGCAAAAAAACTGGAAGGCTGTGTCCGGCATGCATCAATCCACGCGGCAGCGCTGGCCATAACTCCAACTCCCCTAACTGATTACACCCCGCTGCAAATTGAACCCGACGGGAACCGCTTGATCACACAATACGATATGTATGCTTTGGATGTTGGCGCGGACAGCAACGCCATCGGTGTGATTAAAATGGACTTACTGGGAATACGAAACCTCAGCATCCTGGAAGCAGCGATAAAATTAGTGAAGATTCGTCACGGCATACAAATTGATCCAGGAAATCTTCCTCTAAATGACGAAAAAACTTTTAGACTCCTCGCTGAGGGGCATACTTTCGGAGTCTTTCAGCTTGGCTCCAGTGGTATGACCCGTTACCTCAAAGAGCTAAAGCCAACTTCTATCTTTGATATCTCCGCCATGATTGCGCTTTATCGCCCAGGACCAATGGGTATTATTCCGCAGTACATCGCGCGCAAGCACAATCCTTCGCTAATCACGTACTTTGATGAGCGCATGAAAGATTATCTAGAACGGTCCCTTGGCCTGCTGGTTTACCAAGATGATGTTTTACTCACAGCCATCAATTTAGCCGGCTACACTTGGGAAGAAGCCGATAAACTCCGTAAAGCTATGGGAAAAAAGATCCCTGCAGAGATGGCTAAGCAAAAAGTTAAGTTTATTGACGGCTGTATCAAAGGCGGCATGAGCAACGAACGCGCCGCCGAATTGTTTACCTTAATTGAACCTTTTGCAGCCTATGGCTTCAACAAAGCCCATGCGGCTTCTTATAGTCAAGTCAGCTACCAAACCGCCTATATGAAGGCCAACTACACAGTAGAGTTTATGGCTTCGCTCATGAGCGCGGAGAGCGGTGACGAAGTAAAAATCCACGAAGCTTTTGAAAAATGCAAAAACCTTGGCATCACAGTACTACCTCCTGATGTCACAGAAAGCTACGGCGGCTTTACAGTTATTGACGCAAAAACCATCCGCTTTGGACTGCGCGCCATCAAAAACCTTGGCTCAGACGTAATTCGTAAGATCATTGATTGTCACAAAGCCGATATAAAATTTGAGTCACTAGAAGATTTCTTAACGAAAAGTTACACCAAAAGCTTTAACAAAAAATCTTGGGAAGCACTGGTTAAGTCTGGGGCGCTAGACAAGTTTGGCGAGCGGGGCCAATTACTGGCTAGTACAGATAACGTTTTGGATTTTCTTCGTGAGCACTTTAAGAATGACCAAAGCGGTCAAACTTCCTTATTTGGCAAAACCATGCAAATTGGTCGACTCCAACTCAAAAACTCAGCCCTGCTTACCAAAGAAGATATGCTCAAATTTGAGAAAGATCATATCGGATTATTTGTATCCGGACACCCATTAGATCGCTATCGCAACGTCACCAAAAATTATTATCCCATTCGTAATCTTACCGAAGACATGGACGGCCAGCAGGTTACTGTCGCCGGGATTATCACCAAATCCAAACGCACAATCACGAAAAAGAATGATCCAATGGCCTTTGCCACACTAGAGGACAAAACCGGCTCAGTAGAGATACTGATTTTCCCAACAGTTATGCCCCAAGCGCTTGCCTACTTGGATAGCGATATGGTCATCAAGGTTAACGCAAAAATTTCCTCTAAAGACGGAGAACCGAAGCTAATAGCTAATGAAATCAAGGACCTGCCTGATGATGAACTTTACCAGATGGCCCTTGAGGAGTTGGAAAAGCAGAAAGAACTGACTATCCATCTACCTGACATCAAAAATCAAGCCACTTTACATCAAATCAAAGAACTTCTGGAAGCTAACCCAGGAAATGCGCCGGTATTCCTGCAAGTTGGCCAAGGTCAAAGCAAAAACACCATAAAAACCAAGACCAGCGTGCGCATCAGCCGGGAACTAATCCACAGACTCCGGTCCATTCCAGAGGTGAGTATGATTTATGACCGACTAGACTTTTAGGAATGAATAGCTCCGTAAATTTACTATTTAATCAAATCGCTTCACAATAATCGCAATCACGCGGTTTAAGCCATAGCAAATCTGACCGAGCTGAAGCGTACGAATCCACCCTTAGCGCAGTTCTAAGACTGCGCTTTTTTTTACAAAATTTTCCTGTATAATAATTTTAGAATCTGTTGATGTCTGAAGCGGCTACCAACCGCCAGTCAACCTAAATTGCATAATCAAAAGGCTGTTTGCATTCAAGCAGTGAACTGGGACGGAATCGTCTTAAATTTAAGACCCCAGAAGTCAAAGACAAAGTCTGTCTTGGCTCCTGGAGTTTTTTGTTTTTGACCATGATTTTGAACTGCACGATAGACAGTTACCGTAGTTTTATAATGTTATTGCCAATTAGACCTTGATAACATTAAAATAATCTATATGAACACATTAGAAAACCAACGCCACTCACTCGCCCACTTGCTAGCTGCAAGCGTTTTGGAAACATTTCCAGACGCAAAGCTTGGGGTCGGGCCAGTAATTGAAAACGGGTTTTATTACGACTTTCTTTTACCACGGCCGCTGACCCCAGAAGATTTACCAAAACTAGAAAGCCGCATGAAGGAGCTGGCCAAACAGGAACTCAGCTTTGAGCGCCAAGAGATTTCGGCTGACGAAGCAAAGAAATTCTTTACCGAGCGTGGTCAACAATTTAAGCTGGAATTAATTAGTGATCTAGAACAGACTGGTGAACAGCTCAGTCTGTACAAGACTGGCGACTTCATAGATCTTTGCCGAGGTGGTCACGTAGACAACACTGCCGAAATTGACCCAAATGCGTTCAAGCTGCATAAAATCTCCGGGGCATACTGGCGCGGCGACCAAGCTAATGCGCAACTACAACGCATCTATGGTTTAGCATTTGAAAGCAGAGCCAAATTAGACGAGTTTATTTCCTTGCAAGAAGAGCTGGAAAAGCGCGACCACCGAGTTTTAGGCCCTCAGCTTGGCTATTTCTTATTCCATGAATACGCACCTGGCATTCCCTTTTATCAGCCAGCTGGAACAATAGTTCGCAATGAACTGGAAAAATTTGTCCGCGAAGTTTCCTATGGACCTGGCTATAGCGAAATCAGACTGCCTCAATTATTTGATTCGGAGTTATTTAAGACTTCTGGGCACTGGGAGCACTACAAGGACGACATGCTCACCTTAGAATCGGAAGGCCGCACCTTTGGCTTAAAACCGATGAACTGCCCTGGTCATATGCTGCTCTACAAACAGAGTCTCTACTCTTACAAAGACCTTCCACTTCGTTTTGCAGAAATGACAACGCTTTACCGTAATGAATTATCCGGAACCCTCTCTGGCCTGACCCGCGTCCGGGCCTTTGCACAAGATGATACTCATATCTTTGTTACCCCAGAACAAATCACAGATGAGGTTGCAGATCTCCTAAATAGAGTCACACAAATTTACGGAATCTTTGACATGAAAATTGACCAAGTAACGATTGGCACCAAGCCCGAGGAGTCTCTGGGGACCAAGGAAGAATGGGAACATGCCGAAGCTGCACTGGCAGCGGCGCTAGATAAGGCCGGCTGGGACTACTCGTGCGAAGAAGGAGATGGAGCTTTCTACGGACCAAAAATTGATATGCGAATCAAGGACGTCTTTGGCCGAAATTGGCAATTGGCCACCATCCAACTGGACTTCCAGATGCCGCAAAGATTTGAGCTTGAGTATGTGGCTAGTGACGGCTCCAGACAAACCCCAATCGTAATCCACCGCGCCATCTTAGGCAGCTTTGAGCGCTTTATGGCCATCTTGATTGAACAATACGGGGGTGCCCTGCCTGCTTGGCTCTCCCCTGTTCAAGCAGTGGTTCTGCCTATTTCCGATAAACATGCTGAATACGCCAATCAGGTAGCAGACCAGCTCCGCAAGGCTGTGCCTGATTTGCGAATTGAAATTGATAACCGCAGCGAATCCGTAGGCAAACGCATCCGCGAAGCCGCAACAAAAAAAGTTCCGTACAGTTTAGTAGTTGGCGACAAAGAAGCCGAAAGCAACGCTGTCGCAGTCCGCGGCAGAGGCGATCAGGATCTTGGAACAATTTCGGTATCTGAATTTGCCCAAACTTTAAGCGATAAGATAAACTCACGAAAATAATCCGAGTTGGCAAAAACACCACTGTCTCATCTCTCCACCTTACTCAAACCAAAGTTCAAAAAAGCCCAGCAAATTACTGGGCTTTTATTTATTGAAGTTATGCGGCAGGAGCAGCAGGAGGCGCCTGAGCTGCCGGAGTATTGTTTTGCGGAGCTGCTTCTTTAAAAGCTAAGAACCACAGCAAGATTAAGTTAATCGGACCGATCAGCATCACAATTCCCCACCAGCCTGGACGGTTGCGGCGTTCAGCAACCTTCCACCAGATGTAAGCTGCTAGAGCTAAGACTAGCAAGTTCACGACTGGAATAAACGCTAACAAAAATCCTAATGCCAACCATAACGGCAAGCGGGCAATCTTGAGCATAAGCAAAAGATTCAAAACCGGAATCCATGCCCACCACTCATTTGGGGTTCCAGTCTTCTTAGCGATTACGGACAAGCAATATGCGGTATAAACATAAATTGCAATACCCAATATCACTACGAACAGCAATGGAGCACCAGATAATCCCTGCTCATACGGGGTCATGTCCTGGTAGGCGCCAAAAGGCTGTACTTCACCATATTCCATATATTTATAGAATTAATTACTTACTTTGATTATATCAAACTATGTTAGGATCCTGGCACCTTTTTCCGTGACTGCAATGGTGTGCTCAAAGTGCGCGGCCAGTCCGCCATCAGAGGTGCGAATGGTCCAACCGTCGGCATCAAATACAATTTTTGGCTTATTTTCACAAACCATGGGCTCTATTGCTAAGACCATCCCTTCTACTAACTCAATGCCAGTTCCTGGCTTGCCGTAACATGGTACGGAAGGATCTTCATGAACAGCATAGCCGACTCCATGTCCTACTAAATCCCTAACCACACTAAATCCGGCCTTTTCGGCAATGCTTTGCATAGCGTAACCTAAATCGCCGATGCGGTTCCCTGGCTTTGCCAAATTGATGGCTTCCTGCAAAGCCTGCCTGGTAATTTTCATAATTTTGTCGGCTTGCTCAGAAACTTTACCCACGCCAACCGTAACTGCTGTGTCGGTATAAAAACCTTTATAGACCATGCCGATATCCAATCCAACAATATCCCCTTCGTGCAAAATATCGTCTGGCATTGGTACCCCATGCACAACCGCATCATTGATAGAAGTGCACAGGCCAGCAGGAAAAGGATTGTTTTTGTCACCATAGCCAATAAAGCTCGGCTTGCCGCCAGCTTTAAGAATCTCTGCTTCTGCAAAGCTATTTAAATCATGGGTAGAAATCCCAGGCTGAACCAAGGCAGCCGTTCTTTTCAGAATATCTCCCAAGAGTTTGCCACCTTCGGCAATCAGCTCAATTTCTTCGGGTTTTTTGGTGTACTTTTTCATAATCATGAATATAGCGATTGATAGCCGCTTGAATACGGCTCCTAACCTGACTTCTGGTGCCGGTTCCGCTTATGGTAACAAATTCATAGTGTTTTGCGAAATACTTTATCACTTTGCTTATTTGCTCGCGGTAATAGCGGGCACGATTCTTTAAGCCAGATAAAGTATCATCGCTCCGTTTTGCGAATGTCGTATTTTTGTAGCCCTGGCGATGTTTGATGCGGGCTACGGTTTCTGCTTGAGGAATGCTCAAGTAAATCACTAACGGCTTTGAGCGTTTTGTCTGCTCTAACAGCTTGGTAACAATCTTGGCTTCACCAATCATTTTGGGATGGCCATCAAATAAAATTCCTTGCTGGTTGTTAGTCCCTGTAATAGTTCTCTCTAAAATGCCGCGAACAATTTTCGTTGGTGTAAGAATACCTTTATCAGCTGTCCGTCGCTGAGCCGTATCAACTTCTGAATTTTTCTGGCGCAGCATAGTAAGCTCCAAGCCCATATCAAAATCCCGCAGCTTGTATTTTTTGGCAAAGTAAGCCGATTGAGTTGCTTTACCAGCACCCACATCACCAAGAATAATTAAGTTAAGCGGTTTACCGTCAGCTAGTTTCATTGGCTAAAGGTTGAGACTGAAGTTAATTCGTTGGGTAATCTCTTCCACTGAACCAACTCCGTCTATGGTATATAAATCACCAATACCTTGCAGGAACTTAATCACAGGCTTAGTCTCTTTGTCATACAAATCCAACCGATAAGCAATTTTTTCTGGAGTATCGTCGGTCCGAAACTCGTGATGAGCTCGCTCAAGCAAGCGCTTAATGGATTCGTCTTTGGGCACGTCAATAACAATTGTGGCGAACTGATTAAAGCCGTTTTGAGTTAGGTAGTGTATCAGATAAGCGCCTTGGCCGACTCGACGCGGCACGCCGTCAAACAAAATGCGCTTGTGCTTAATAACTTCGGGAAGTTCAGAATTAAGCACCCTATAAAGCTCATCATCTTCTAATAAATGTCCGGCATCAATCAATGATTTTACTTTGCGTCCAAAAGGCGTATCCTTCTTTGCTTCTTCGCGGAGAATCTCACCCATCTCCCAATAAAAATAGCCTAGCTTTTTGGCCAAGACTTTCCCTTGGGTACCTTTGCCTGAACCTTGCGGTCCAACCATAAAAATCGCGTCATATTTCGGCATTTCCATAATTTAATTCTACCGATTTTGCGCAGTTTGAGCAAACTTTGTGTTATAATTAAACAAAAGTTGGCTTGTTGAAAGAAAAACAAATCAGATTCTAAAATCAAAGTTTTCAGCATTGGAAAATATTTTTTTTGAACTAACTCTCGTGCTTATTGCGGCTGCAGGGATCTCTTATATCCTGCACTTTTTAAAGCAGCCCAGTATCATTGCTTACATAATTACCGGTTTACTGATTGGTCCGTTTGCTTTATACCGCCTTCACCACGGCGAAATCTTAGAAGGTTTAGCCGAAATCGGCATCACGCTCCTGCTGTTTATGGTTGGCCTAGATTTGGATATTTCCCAGCTCAAACGCATCGGCAAGGCTGCCATTCTCGCTGGTCTCGGCCAGGTTGTGTTTACCGCAGGAATTGGCTACGGAATAGCCACCCTACTCGGACTAGCGCCAATCCCAGCGCTGTATGTTGCTATTGCCCTGACCTTCTCTTCTACGATCATCGTTGTAAAACTCCTTAGCGAGAAAAAAGATATGCAGAGCCTTTATGGCAAACTCGCTGTGGGCATATTTTTAATCCAAGATATTGCAGCGATTTTCATTTTGATTCTTCTTGCCGGCATAACCGGCAACAACAGCATCGGCGAACTGACCAGCGGTGGAATACTTAACAGCATTATCCTTACCATCGCCAAAGCGTTCATGATTGGCGTTGTGGTCATTGCCCTCAGCCGCACGATTTTCCCAAAACTGATCAATTCGTTGATGAAGTCAGATGAAATGTTATTGTTGTTCTCTTTGGGCTGGGCACTCGGGTTGGCAGCCTTCTTTACTTCGCCTTGGATTGGCTTTAACGCCGCCATCGGCGGATTTGTTGCCGGTTTGGCACTGGCCAATACCGGAGCGCATTACCAAATCAGCGGACGAATTAAACCCATTCGCGATTTCTTTATCGTCATCTTCTTTATCGTGCTTGGCTCACAGTTAGTCATTGGAAATCTCACTGCAGCGCTCTGGCCTTCAGTCATCTTGGCTTTATTCGTTCTGATCGGCAACCCGTTGATCGTCACTTTAATTTTGGGCCTCATGGGCTACAAAATCCGCACATCTTTTTTAACTGGCGTTACCGTCGCACAGATTTCGGAGTTTAGCCTAATCCTCATGGCGCTTGGCCTGGCAGCCGGCCATGTAGGCGAAACCGAAGTCACAATTGTCACTATGGTTGGAATCATCACTATAGCTATTTCCTCATACGGCATTCTTTATTCTAATAAGCTTTATGGCTGGCTAATGACTCTGACCATGGGTTGGCTGGATAAAGTCGGCCGCAAAGCAGGACGCGATCAAGAGCATTTAGGTGATACAGTATTTAGCAAGCACATCGTGATTGTTGGCGCGCATCGCTTAGGCAGCCATTTAGTCCATCGTCTACAAAAACAAAAAGATACCCAATTTATCGTCATTGATTTTAATCCAGATGTGGTAAGCCACTACCGCGGTCTTGGCATCTTGGCAGTTTGTGGCGACATCAGCGATCCATATATCCAAGAAGTTGCTGGCCTGCCAGCTGCAAAACTAGTCATCTCCACAATTCCTGATTTCCACGACACCAAAGCTTTGGTTGAAGCCGTGGTCTCTTTAAGCAAAAAGCCAAAACTGATCGTGGCCGCCAATGATGAGTCAGAAGCGCTAGAACTTTATGACAAAGGCGCAGACTATGTCCTGCTTCCCCACTTTGTCGGCGGGGTTCACTTGTCAGACATTATCCGCTCACACTCCGACAGTGCAAGCCTGCGCAAACTCAAATCCAAACACCTGGAAACCCTCCAAAAATCCTTAAAAGTCGCTTAGCGCGGCTTTTTTTGTTACAATGGCTCTATGTTGAAAATCTACAACACTCTCCTTAAACAAGAAGAACAGCTCTCAATTCAACCTGGCCAAACGGTTAATATGTATTCCTGCGGACCCACTGTTTACGAGTTTGCTCATATCGGCAACTTGCGCAGTTTTGTGATGGCGGATATCTTGCGAAGAACATTGGAAGCCAATGGTGCCCAAGTCAATTGGGTGATGAACCTCACCGACATAGACGACAAAACGATTAAGGGAACAATCAGCGAATACGGAAACGACGCAGGGCTTGCTCAGCTTAAAACCTATACCCAGCGTTACGCAGAAAAGTTTTTTGATGATCTGCGTGCAGTCGGGATCAACACAGAAACGATTAAATTCATTAATGTCACCGATGTAATAGAGGAAGTTCAACTACTGATTTTAGATTTACTGGAAAAGAATTTTGCTTATAAAGCCGACGATGGCAGTGTTTACTTTAGTATTGAAAAGTACCAAGAGCAGTTTGGCGATTACGGCGAACTGGTTGGAAAAAAATTTTTAGAAGGTAAAAAAGTTGGCGCGCGGATCAAAAATGATGAATACGATAAAGACAACCTCAGCGATTTTGCTTTATGGAAGGCCTGGGATGATCATGACGCCCAGATTTTTTGGGAACATCCCTTGCTAGGCAAAGGCCGTCCTGGTTGGCATGTTGAATGCAGCGCCATCAATCGCCTAGCATTTAACGGACAGCCTACCGATATTCACACCGGCGGCGTAGATCTTATCTTCCCTCATCACACCAACGAGATTGCTCAAAGCCAGCCAATCTACAAACCCTTTGTAAAAAGCTGGGTTCACTTTGAACACTTGCTTGTTGATGGCAAAAAAATGTCCAAGAGCCTAAAAAATGATTACCGACTTAACGACTTAGCTGCCAAAGGATTTTCTGGTTTAGATTTACGATACTTCTTTTTGCAAAGCAATTTTAGGCAGCAGACAAATTTTACTTGGGAGGCTCTAGAAGCCGCCCAGACTGGCCGTAACAAACTGCGCACCGGCTACAGTGAATCAGATTCTCAGATTAATCAGGAACTTTTAGGAGCTATTAATAACAATCTAAACACCGCGGAAACCCTGGCTTTGGCCCACACCCACAAAGATGATTTACCTGCTTTAAACAACTTACTCGGCCTAGGATTAGAGGTAGAACAGCCGAAGGTAGAAATCCCTAAAAATGTCCAAGAATTGCTCAGCGAGCGACAAACTGCGCGCGAGAATAAAGACTTCGCTAAATCCGACCAGCTCCGCGACCAAATCGCAAAACTGGGCTTTATTGTCCTAGATACGCCCGATGGTCAAAAAGTTACCCACAAATAAGCCACAAATAAGTCACAAACTACGTCACAGTCATAACTCCTCGTCAATAGAGGAGTTATTTCTTTTCTGCTACAATACAAAAACCTAACTGTAGTTAAATACCAAAATGGCCAATTCGCTGGACCGGCTTCCGCCGCAAAACCTGGAAGCAGAGACTGCCCTGCTGGGCTGTCTCATGCTAGACAAAGATGCTGTAATCAAAGTTGCTGATAAAATTATCAGCGATGATTATTACGATTTACGCCATCGGCTAATTTATGAAGCGATTGTGCAATTGTTTGAGAAAAATACCTCTATAGATGTCTTAACTGTTTCCAATTTATTAGAAGAAAAAAAAGATATAGAACGCGTTGGCGGGGCCAGCTATTTGGCCAGCTTAGTCAACTCTGTCCCCTCTGCAGCTAATGCTGCCTACTACGCCAGCATTGTCCGCAAAAAAGGTACGCTGCGCCGCCTTATCAGCTCTGCCTCTCAAATTACCAACTTGGCTTTTGAAGAAGAAGGTGAGATTGAAGATATCCTAGATAAGGCCGAACAAAGCTTATTCAATATTTCCCAGCAGCACCTGCAGCAAAATTTCGTATCTATCAGCAGCGTGCTCAGCGAAAGTTTTGACCGCATTGATGAACTTCATAGATCCAGTGGCAAGCTACGCGGCCTCCCGACTGGCTTTGTGGATTTAGATAAAAAACTGGGCGGCTTGCAAAAGTCTGACTTGGTTATTTTAGCTGCCCGTCCGTCTATGGGTAAAACCTCTTTAGCACTAGACATTATGCGCTATGTTGCTGTGCATACTAAAACTCCAGTCGGCATCTTTTCACTAGAAATGAGCAAAGATCAATTAGTGGATCGCCTTCTCGCTGCGGAAAGCAACGTAGACTTTTGGAAAATCCGCACCGGCCAGCTTAACGATGATGACTTTAGCGCATTAAGTGACGCCATGGGCGCATTAAGCGAAGCTCCGATTTTCATTGATGATACTGCTGGAGGTAACATTATGGAAATCCGTACTAAAGCACGTCGCTTGCAAATGGAACACAAGCTTGGCCTGATTATCGTGGACTATTTGCAGCTGATGGCTGGACGCAGTACCGAAAACCGCGTTCAAGAAGTTTCAGAAATCTCCCGTTCTCTCAAAATCCTGGCCCGCGAACTCAACGTGCCGGTTCTGGCTCTTTCCCAGCTGTCCCGCGGCGTAGAAAACCGCCCCGACAAAGTTCCGCAACTGGCTGACTTGCGCGAATCAGGTTCCATTGAACAAGATGCCGACGTGGTCATGTTTATCTACCGCGAAGATATGTATAAAGGCAAGGAGTCCAGCCGGCCAAACATTGCTGAGTTGCATATCAAAAAGCACCGCAACGGCCCAACTGGCCAAGTAGATCTGTTCTTTGATGCCGAGCGCACCTCTTTCCGGAATCTTGATAAAAGCTTTGATACTAGCCCAGAGACTGTGATGCAAACTTTACAAGGCTTTGATGAAAACGAACCACCTAACTAGACAACAGAATTTAGAACATGCTCAAACTCCCCTCCTCTCTTCAGAGATTAATAAACGAATTTTCCAAACTGCCAGGCATTGGGCCAAAAAGCGCTCAACGCCTAGCTTTTTATTTACTCAAAAAAGATAATGTCGAACTCATGCTTTTATCTGACAGCGTACGTGAGGTTCGCAACGACATTACCTTCTGTAAACAATGTCATAACATGGCGGAAACTGATCCCTGCAGCGTGTGCGCCGATAAATCGCGCAACCAAAAATTAATCTGTGTAGTAGAAGAGCCGCTTGATGCTATTGCCTTAGACAAAACCGGTAGCTACAACGGCTTGTTCCATGTCTTGGGCGGCGTTCTTAATCCTATGGAAGGAATCACTGCCGATCAGCTCAACATCAGCTCTCTGATTGAACGAATAACCCTGCTAGGCGCGGAAGAAATAATTATTGCCACAAACCCCACCCTAGAAGGCGAAACCACAGCCATGCATATTGCCAAGCTGCTGAAAGATTCACCTGTAAAAATTTCCCGCATCGCCCGCGGCTTACCAATGGGCGGTGATTTGGAATACGCAGACGAAGTTACATTGTCGCGCGCATTAGAAGGCCGCCGCGAAATTTAATTCAAACTAAAAACCCCGATATTAGTCGGGGTTTTTCTTTAAAGCTGTTCAATTGTAACCAAAAGGTTGAGTATGTTAGTGCCGCGCTGTACTGACAAGCTGATGGTCTGACCTGGCTTTTTTTCTCTGAGCCAGTTGTCAATATCAAAGTCGGAATCTATCCCCTGTCCATCAGTCTCTATGATAATGTCTCCGCCCCTGAGGCCAGCCTTGCTAGCTGGTGAATTGTTAGCCACGCCCATAATCCTAACTCCAACCTGGGTTTGCAAAGCCTTAGCTTGCGCTTCGCTGAGCTGCTGATAACTAAATCCAACACTTGGGCGTACTACCTGGCGGTTATTGGTCAAATAATTATCCATCATATCACGAACATCATCGGCCATGATTACATCCAAACCAGTCCAAATTCCCACCATTCTACCAGACAGATTAAGAACCGCACTACCTGGTTCTGCTGCGGCACCCATTGATAATGTTAAGCGGCGCGCTACAAAATCGCTTTCAAGCGTCTGACCAGCTACATCGTCCGCAAGCTTAGACACGTATCCTGTGAAAAACTTAGTCTGATTTGCGCTTAAGGAATTTTGAATCATTACCACCTGCTGACCAACTCTAATATCGCGGGCTTCAGCTGGCGAAAACACAATCAAATCACGAGCCGCAGTTTTGATGATAACTAAGCCAGTAGCCGGATCAGTCCAAGTTGATTCAACAGGAAACAGCTCGCCGTTATTAGTGAGTACTCCAGAAATCTCCTCAGGCTCCACTCCTGGCACCTGAGCCGATATGAAATAACCATCACTAGTCCAATTGACGGCGCCACCTACTGTCTCAACTTGCCCATTTTGCACGCGGACGGTAACTGCTGTACGGGTCTTAGCATTTTCTGCTGTCTCTACTAAATCATTATTAGTGTTAACCCGGACCGTTTCCCGATTAGTCACTACGATTGGTGCTTGGGTGTTAAATAATCCCCATTTACGCGCCCAAGAAGTTGTAGCCAACCGGGCAGAGATGTAATTCCCTACTAACAGGTCAACTGCTAATACGACCACCAAGATAACTAAAACTAACAATGCAATTTGCCTTTTATTCATATACGAAAATTCTTAACTTTGAATTGTCCAAGGTGAAGATATTAAAATAATTACTGATAAAATAATCACTAATAATAAGTTGAACTGAATCTGCCGGCGGGTAAGGCTCTGATATAAATAATGATAGTATATTGCCCACAATAAATACAGGATAATGAAACTTAAAATTGCTAAGACCGAAAAGTGGAGCGGTAAGAATTGCAATATCCAAAAAATCTGCGCAGAGAACAAACCCAGCACTAGCGATGCAAACCATTTTACACTTGATTCATGGGGTACAGAGTCTACCGAAGTTCTAACCAATACTGTCACACCAAGAAAAACCAAAGCCAGATAGACCAACCCCGACAAAGGAAAATAAAAGTGGAAGCCGTACAAGCCGAGCATTAAGCTTGCCAAAGAAACTAAAAATAAGTTCCAGCCAAGTTGTTGCCCCTTGTTAGCAACCAAAGTTTCAAAAATAAAAATTAGCGGAACACTAATGAATACAAAAATTGCTCTCACAAGGCCCAGAGGGATAATAAACAATAAACCGAACCAAATAAAAATAAAGAGTGGTACCCTTACCAGCAACCAGAGATTATACTGACCTTGGCTCAACAGATAACGCCAGTTGTAGACAGCCAAACCGAATAAATACAGCAAGAAAGCAGGGACTAAATACCGAAAGACCAAATCACCGCTAGTCAAAAAATAGATCAGCGCTGCAAACGCTGCCGCAAAAATTAGACTAAAAAATTTGTGCCGATTAGGATTCATGTTGATTATTAATCTTGTAATAAATCATGGCGCCTAAGCCCACTGCCAGCATTGCGCCGGCAACCAAGAGGTTATGCTTAACACCAAAAACTAAATTACTATCTAGACGCAGAGATTCTGTCAGCAGGCGCAGGATTCCATACAATATCAGCCACCATACAAAAGTTTGTCCTGAATATTGGATAAAACCGATTCGCTTTGTAAGCTTTGGCAAGTTTATCAAAACTAACAAAATCAGTAAACTCCCCAAAGCTTCGTATACAAACAGCGGGTGAAAGTAATTAAATTCTTGCCAACCAGGCAGTCGAAAGGTTTGAGGGACAAACATCTTCCACGGCAAATCTGTTGGCTGACCATAGGCTTCATAATTCACCAGATTTCCAAAGCGGCCGATAATTTGACCGATTACCAGACTCGGTGTTAGCCAGTCCAAAAGGTTTCCAAAGCTTGATGACCGCTTGTGCTTAAGCCAAAATAGCCACAAACCTAATAGCCCGCCAAGTACGGCTCCGAATATTCCCAAACCGCCCTGCCACACATAGACTACTTCAATAGGATTGGCCAAGTAATAAGGCAGCTCCGAAACCACATGGTACAGCCGCGCTCCTATAAATCCTGCCACCAAAACATAGATCGCCAAACTTTCCAGCTCTGCCTCTGTTGCTTCATGAACAGCTGCGGTTTTTTTGGCCCAAAAATAGGCAGCGACCACTGCCGCCGCTAAAATCAAACCATACCACCTAATAGACAAACCGAAAATTTCAAAGCTCTGCGAGAACACAAACTGGCCAGGAAACACAGAACCAAAAAGCCAAATCAATAACAAGACCCCGCCGAGTAATGCAAAAACTATTTTGGATTGGGTCATGTTCTGATGAGATTTTAAAACAATACTGCCTGTGTATAGACTCCGATGCGGCTCTGCGGCTCTGCGCATGCTACTGGGATTTCTTTGATCGCAAAATAGTCACGATACAAGAGTTTGTTATTTTTTAAAGCGTGTTCATATACGCCTTTAGTAACCCGGACATCATCTAAACAATAGCGCTTTAATTGTTCCATCTTCCCGTTCTTATAATAGAGTAAGGCCTCTAAGCCATTGCCAGACTTGCCTGTGCCTAAAGTTGCCTGAGCAACTGCTTCTAAGCGAATTTTATGACCGACTACTTTTTCAATTTCCTCCAGAATGTCGTAGGCGGGGATTTGCTGGAGTGAGAAGTTTAAATACGGCTGCAGTACTTCAAAATCAAATTGCTTGATATTAAATCCAATAATTTGATCAGCTGATTGCAGCAGCGGTGCTAAACGCGGCAATTCATGCTCTTCATAAATTTCATAAATATCACGGGAATAGTCATAAATCCCGCAAACTGAAACTTTGAGCAAATGATTTTTGCCCCGACCACCGACATCATCAAAAGATTTTTGAGTTTCCAAATCTAAAACTATCTTTTTGAGCATTTTTTGATTTTGGTTTCTTTTTACTGAACTTTCTTTGCTTTAAGTATATCAGACTTTGAAGCTGATAACCAAAATATCGCTTAATTATGGTAGGTTTTTTCTGGTTTAATTTTTATGGGTTGACAAACGTGACAATAAATGGTAATATATTTTTACGAATTCGTTATGGATAGCTGGTGGCTTTGCCGCCTGATATAGATCCTGTCTGATTCAAAGACGGGCCGCAAAGCCCATCCTAACGATAATACGCCAAGACTTGTTGGTCGATGGCGTCGCGGAGTTCGCGGAGCAACAAGCAGTGCCCCCCGATTCGCGATTCGTAAATACCCTTTTCAGAAATGACTAGGGTGAAAATGGGCGACTAATAATCGTTCATATAGGAGGGTGGGTCCCTAGGGCTCACCCATCTAAAGACACTTCACAGGAGGACTTTTGGAATGAAACACCGTATTCATGGTCCGCCGGCAACGACACAGAGACAGGGAATGTAAAAAAAAGATCGTCGACCGGCTCGACCGAAGCCTAATCGGCTTCGGCGCCAAAATAGTGCGACAATCACGTCGCACAAAGGAGAGATCATCATGTACCCATCACCCAACTAGCCGCCCCGGCGGCGAAATAATGATCAAAAAACTGATCGGCGGGGCGAGCAATCGCCCCTTAGCAATCATACTTGTTTCCTCCAAGTAGCGACCCGGAGTCGCACCCGAGAGCAGTCTAAAAAACTGCTCTCTTTTCTTTTGACATAAATCTGCAATATTGCTAATATGGCAAGTAATATTAGAACTTTGAGGGGGATTAAAATCAAGCGGCCGCAAAAACAACGGCGCACATCGTTATTTGCCGCTAACGTTAGTGCCCTGGTGACACCGCTTGAAGAGGTGCAGGACGGGATCATAACCCAATCCCTGTATCTCGATAGGTAGCCACCGATGTGTCTGCCGCCCGAAGCCGCAACTCTTCTCCATCAGGGGTTGCGGCTTTTTTCTTTTGCCAAAACCTGCTTAATTTTGGTATAATTTATCAGATTATGGAACGAATACTAACCTCAGAAACTCTCAACTTAGTCGGACACGAAGTCACTCTCGCCGGCTGGGTCAACAACAGCCGTGACCACGGCGGTTTAATTTTTATTGACCTTCGCGACCACACTGGAATAGTGCAATTAACTATTCATCCTGAACAAAAAGAAGCTTTTGAAATCGCAGGTTCAGTTAGAGATGAATTCGTTATCAAAGCAGCTGGTAAAGTTGCTGAGCGAAGCAAAGATTTAGTTAATCCAAACCTGCCGACTGGGCAAATCGAAATTGTAGTTAGCGATTTAGAAATCCTAAACAAGTCCGAAGTGCTCCCCTTCCCTGTGTCTTTCGGCACCGAAGAAGTCAACGAAGAACTCCGCTTAAAATATCGTTTCTTAGATTTGCGCCGACCTAAAATGCAATCACGATTGCGTCGCCGAGACCAATTCAATACCAAGATTCGCGAATACATGCACGGCCGTGACTTCACCGAGGTCACAACTCCGATTCTTACTTCATCTAGCCCAGAAGGTGCTCGCGATTATTTAGTGCCCTCTCGCCTCCATCCAGGAAAGTTTTATGCTCTACCACAAGCCCCTCAACAATTTAAACAATTGTTAATGGTCGGTGGCTTACCAAAGTATTTCCAGATTGCACCTTGTTTCCGTGATGAAGACCCGCGCGCTGACCGCCATCCTGGCGAGTTTTATCAACTCGACTTGGAAATGGCTTTTGTTGATAGCGGAACACAAGTATTAGAAGAAATTGAACCTCTAATTACTTCTTTAGTAGAAGACTTTGCAGGCAAGAAGGTTTTGCAATCACCTGCCCCACGCATTCCCTACAACGAAGCCATGGACAAATATGGCAGTGACAAACCAGATTTACGATTTGGTATGGAGATGGTGGATTTAACTGACGACTTTAAGAGTACTGAATTTAGCGTATTCGCTACAGCCATCAAAAACGGTGGCGTGATCAAAGCTATTAACGCTAACAAAGCAGCCAGCTTTTCTCGTAGTCAAATTGATCAACTCACCGAACAAGCTAAGCGCGATGGTGCTGGTGGCTTAGCCTACATTTTATTTACCGAAGAAGGACCAAAGTCTCCTATCTTAAAGTTCATGTCGGAAGCAGAAATCTCTGCTATCAAAACTAAAACCAACGCCCAAACTGGTGATGCAGTGTTCTTTGGTGCAGACGACAAAGCTGTGGTTAATAAAGTTCTGGGTGGCCTGCGCTCAACTTTAGGAGATTTGCTAAACCTCAAAGATCCAAATGTAGTTGCTTTGGCTTGGATTGTGGATTTTCCATTATACGAGTACAACGAATCAGAAAAGAAAATTGATTTTTCTCACAACCCATTCTCAATGCCAGTCGGAGGCTTAAAAGCGTTTGATAATGCTGAACCTTTGGACATTAAAGCCGATCAGTACGATATGGTTGCGAATGGTTACGAAATTTGCAGCGGTGCGGTGCGCAATTATAATCCAGAAGTTATGTACAAAGCTTTTGGCATTGTCGGCATTGATGAAGAGGAAGTCAACCAAAAATTCGGTGCGATGATAAACGCCTTCAAATTTGGCGCACCTCCTCACGGCGGATGTGCTTTTGGACTAGACCGGCTGTTTATGATTTTAGAAAACGAGCCAAATATCCGAGAAGTAATCGCCTTCCCAAAGAATGGCTCTGCTATAGACACGCTTATGGACGCTCCGTCGGACGTAAACGAAAAACAGCTCAAGGATTTGCATATCAAACTAGACATCAAAACCAAAAAGTAATTTTGGCTCACGTAAAACTTCAACAATTTGAAGGACCGTTAGATTTACTGCTCTCGTTAATTGAAGAGCAGAAACTTAACATCACAGATATCGCTCTTGCCGAAGTCACCGAGCAGTTTTTATCTTATGTCAAAGAACTGGAACAGATTGAACCAACCGCTCTCGCAGATTATCTAAATATTGCCGCCAAGCTCTTGGTTATCAAATCCAAAGCCATCCTGCCCAGCCTTGAAGTGGCCGAAGATGAAGAATTGGAGCCAGAAGAAGACTTAACCAGCAAGCTGATTCTTTACAAAAAGTTTAAGGAAGTAGCCCGGTATATTAAGCAGATTGATTCACAAGGACAGCAAGGCTTTATTCGCACGGCCGTGTTCTCTCAAAGGGTTAATTTCTTCCCCGATCCTAAAGTAACTGCAGAGTCCTTGCATGAATCTATTCTTAAAGTGCTTCAGCAACTCAAAGAATTAGATAACTTACCCAAAGCTAGAGTCAAAGAGGCCGTATCCATCCAGGAAAAAATCTCCCACTTGCAAAACCGCCTAGCCAGCCGAATTGAAACCAGTCTCAGCGAACTCCTGGCAGAAGCAAAGAATAAAGACGAGGTTATAGTGACGTTCTTGGCGCTGTTAGAATTAATTAAACAAAGAATTTTCAGTGTAGAGCAAGAATTATTGTTCACAGATGTTAAAATAAAACAGTACCAGCCAAATACTGCTAATGAATCAGTTTCTCAAGAAGAACAAACCCAAAACTAATGAACCAACTTACTTCCAAAATCCACAGTCTTTTATTTGTCACTAGCAAGCCAATGAGTGTTAAACAATTGGCGAAATTTGTTGATGCTCCAGAAACTGCTATTCAATCTGCTCTCCAGGAACTAAAAGCTTACACCGCAAATAGCGGCGTAATCTTACTCGAAGCTAATGGTAGTTTCCAGTTAGCCACTGCCAGCAGCAACACTGATATCGTAACTAATTTTCTGAATAGCGACCTCCGCGAGCAACTTACGGATGCGACTGCAGAGGTTCTAGCCATCATAGCTTACCGCCAACCGATCTCTAAATCAGAAATAGAATCCATTCGCGGCGTAAATTCGCAATATTCCATCCGTGCTTTATTGATGCGCGGGCTAATCGAAAAAGTTTCCAACCCGGATGATAGCCGCAGCAACTATTATCAAATCACAACGGAATTCCTGCAACAGCTCGGAATAAGTTCTATTGATGACTTACCAAACTTTGAAGAGTTGACCCAAAATATCAAACTGCCAGAAACCCCTGCTGCCCAAGAAGCGACTAATCAATAGCCATGAATCGTTTGCTGAT
The DNA here is from genome assembly GCA_964597895.1 of uncultured Candidatus Saccharibacteria bacterium. Lineage (GTDB taxonomy): Bacteria > Patescibacteriota > Doudnabacteria > UBA920 > UBA920 > UBA920. The sequence continues at coordinate 21,241 of CAZQZS010000002.1, read as the reverse complement.
TACATCTGGAATAATTTTAGGCTTAATTGAGCCTATTTTTTATTTCCTGTTAATCACCGGAATGGGATTTCGCCGAAGAAATTATCACTTGGAGGAAAATTATATAAGTGAACTTAGTAGCATTAATATCCCTCGCCATGGAGTGATTAATTTTATTTCCTTTGGCTTGCTCGGGCTGTCGGTTGGACTCCATGCTATTGCCTTAAGTAATTCAGTTATGGCCCATCCCCTGCTTGGCTTCGGAACTGGCTGCTTATTAGTAGCGGCTCTGGGGCTGATTTTACTGGCCATTGTTCCCACCGAACCGAGCGGGAATACTCTTCGCAGTAAATCGCACCGCAGTATCACTTTTCTACCGGCCGCTGGAATCCCGTTGGGCATCCTCACCTACTCTTTGATTTTTCTTAATGACCCTAACTGGCAACCTGGCTGGTCCATAATCTCTATAATCTTAGCTAGTTTAATTTTAATCAGCGATCAAATCCTACTCAATAAGCCGCTCTGGATTATTGGATTAATCCAAAGATTGGGTGTCGGCTTCGCCTTGCTGTGGATTTTCCTGACATCACTTGGAATGCTACTAAAATAAAAAGACTCGGAGGACGAGTCTTTAAAATAATTCGAGCAGGATTCGAACCTGCGAGCACAGTCTATCGTGCGCCACCCTACCTTAAACTGCAAGGCAAAGCTTCCAAACCAATTGGCCGAACAAACATCATTCCTCCGAGTTTTGCTTGGTGTAGTTTAACCGTGACATTAATTTAGTGCTGTTGTCAATACCTCTCGCAAGAAAATAAGACAGAAAAAAATTTTTCTGTCTTTATTAATTGAATAAATATTTAGCGCGGCAACTGCTCGTACGATTCTTGAGGTGAGGTTGGGACTTCGCCTTTGATTTTAGTATTTTCGCAAGCACCGGCAACAAACGTCAGTGCCAAGAGTGCAATCAAGAAATATTTCATACAAATATTATACCATTTTTGCAACACTTGGGACACTCTTGCCAAAATCCTCATTTTTTTCTAATATATATGAGTTGTCAAAATTTAATTGGAGGGACAAAAGCAAACCTATGCTAAAAAACTTTCTGGTTCAGGGCGCGCTGACAGCTCGTTCAAGAATCAAATTCGCAGCCTTTATGGCTGTTATTGTTTTGGTGAGTACACCGTTTGTGAATGCTGCAGGTGCAGCTGCTGGCGGTGATCATAGCAGTTTTATCACTACTTTCCTATGGATGGGTGTTCTTTTGCTGGCTGCTAAAGGCGCTAGCTTGATTGAACGATTCGGCCAATCCGCCGTCCTTGGGGAGCTGTTAATGGGTCTGATTCTCGGAAATTTTTACCTAATTGGTATAACGATTTTTGAACCTATTAAAAGCGATGCATTCATTCCGTTCTTGGCTGAGCTAGGTGTAGTAATTCTACTCTTCCAGGTCGGTCTGGAATCCAATATCAAGAAAATGGCTCAGAAAGGCACGCGTGCCTTAATGGTGGCTATTATCGGCGTGGTGGCTCCTTTCGTACTAGGTACATTCTTAGTTGGTCCATGGCTTCTGCCAGGGCTTGATTTTAACACCTACCTGTTCCTAGGCGCAGCCTTAACCGCCACTTCGGTTGGTATTACCGCCCGTGTATTCCGTGACTTAGGGCAAAGCCAAAGTGATGAAGCAGGGATTATTATCGGCGCCGCGGTCATAGATGACATTATGGGTCTGATTGTACTGGCCGTAGTTTCGGCAATCGTAACTGAAGGCTCTGTCAGCGTTGCGTCAGTGGCTATTATTATTGCCAAGGCAATCGGATTCTTAGTTGGCGCAATCGTAATTGGTCAGCTCACAGCTAAGAGTATCGGCAAGTTCTTTTCTTGGATTCACACTGGCGTGGGTATGAAGTTCACCCTGGCAATTGTGTTTGCTCTAATTTTTGCTGCTGTGGCCGGATTGATTGGACTTGCTCCAATCGTCGGTGCCTTTGCCGCTGGTTTGATTCTTGATCCTGTGCACTTCTCGTATTTCAAAAAGCCGAAGTCGGTTGAAGATTTAGAGATGCATGCGGAAGAAATTACCGATGAACAAACCAAGCAACGTCTCAAGCATATCGCGGACGAGCATTCCGAGAAGCACATCGAAGACTTGATTGAACCAGTTGCCAATATGTTTGTGCCCTTGTTCTTTGTTTATACGGGTATGAACGTGAAACTAGACACCTTGTTTGATCCAAAGATTTTGCTAGTTGCGCTCGGTATTACGGCGGTAGCCTTCGTCGGTAAATATGTTGCTGGCCTTGTAGCTGGGAATGTCAACAAAAACATCGTTGGCTTCGGCATGGTGCCGCGCGGCGAAGTTGGCTTGATCTTTGCTACGATCGGTAAAGGACTGGGCGTGCTTAATGATGAAGTGTTCTCGGTGATTGTGGTGATGGTAATTCTAACTACCCTCATTACCCCGATTATCCTAACCACTTTAATCAAACGGCAAGCGTTGCGACAAGCTGCGGCTTAATTCAGAACCACCTTCGGGTGGTTCTTTTTTACCCTTTTCAAACCAGCAATTTTTTGGTAAAATTTTCCTGTTATCCTGAACTAGTTTTTACTGTCATCCTGAACTTGATTCAGGATCTTTCATAAGGCGCCATCGTCTAGTGGTTAGGACACATGGTTCTCATCCATGTAACCGGAGTTCGATTCTCCGTGGCGCTACCATAGCAAAAAAAGTTATAAGATCGTCCCCATTGGGTTCGGTTTTTTTGTTTAAACTAAGAGGAATTTTCTTGTCGTGTCGTAAAACGAAAAATCGAAAAATTCTGTATTACAACATAAAAAGTAAAAGTGTGGGAAGCTCCGCATATTTAAGAAGCGAATTCGTTCAATGTCCCGCAGGTGGTTTAGATGTCGTCGTTTTCCGCATTGATGTTTTGCGACGCGGGTTTGTGACGGTTTCTCTTTTCCCACTGAGCACGAAGCATTACGTCTTCTAGCTTGCCTTCGGCTTTCAGTCGGTTAAATATCTTCCAAACGATTCGAACATACTCTTGCAAGTTCTCTTGCACTTCCGCTCGATCTTCAGGAGAAAGATCCGGGTAAAAATCATGAATGATGATAGGTTTTTCTGATTTCTGATTCATCGATCACCATAGCAGAAATCGGCATATTTAGAAAGATATTGGCTAGCCCCAGTTAAATTACGATCTTGCGTGAATTTGTGATCGGTGTAATATACAGAAGAAGAGTCAGACAGCCGAAATTCAGTCGTTTGGTGTATGGGGTGTTTGCGCAAGACTTACAGCAGAAGTACTGTTATGCGCACCGGCTCAATCCGTTAATCTATTCAAATGCCCAATTCATACCCAGAAGAAATATTAGTGCGCGAATCAGCAACAAAAGAAGTTTACCACTTCATTGATGGTGATAATGGATTCAATTTCAAATCTCGTGAAGTCTATAAGGATAATTCACGAGTAATTCATTATCCATTTGATCGGCGCCTCGGCCTGCAAAAGTATGAAAAAATCAAATCAATCGAATACCACAAAATGCCTTTCCATCTTCCTCATGGTTTCCGAAAGTCCTGGGCATCCGGCTACGGATTTACTTCTATTTTGAATCCCCTCATTTATTTCCTAGAAGACGTTTTCCCGGATGTTTCTAAGATCGTTGTTTCATCCGAACAAAACACTAGTATTCGAGGTTCCGTTGCAACTTTCAAAAGAGCCGATATGGAAGCTGCATACCAGTATCTAAACCCGTTGTCTCTGCAATATAAGAGTGATGTAAAGTTTGCGGCTCGAAAAATCTTCTCTGGATGGTTCCCGGCGAAAATCAAGATTTCGAATAAGAAGTATGTTCCAGGCCAGCTTGGCAGAATAATAAATGAACACGAATTAGTCCCGGATTTACTTTCCGATGCTGACACAAATGCCTTATTGAAAATAATCTCTACTTTTAACCAACAAGATACTGAAATTCGTCGGAAACAGCTCAGTTCGGCTAAAGAGGTCATTGACCTTGTTTACATTGAAACCATTTTGGAAGAGTTCGAAATCCTTATTAGTCAGCTGACAGACACCTCTACTTTAGAAGAGAAATGGCACAGTTTCTTTAAGCAGAATAGTTGGATTTTCAGCCAGCTTTTCGCTTTTCCGATGGTTCTATTGAAGGACAAAGCATACGTCGGAGGCAAAACGATTGACGACGCGGGTGGAAAAGTTGCCGATTTCATATATAAAAATCATTTTTCGGAGAATGTTGCAATAGTCGAAATCAAAACTCATAAGAAAAAACTGTTGGAAAATCAGCCTTATCGAGGAAACGACGTATTTGCAGTTTCAAAAGAACTTAGCGGAGCAATCAACCAAGCACTGGATCAACGGGATAACTTGCAGAAGGAATTCTACAGTCTTAGTAAAGATAAAACTTTTACTTCATTCAACTCAAAATGCTTCGTTATAGTCGGTAAGATCACAGATCTTACCGAACAACAGGTAAAATCTTTTGAGCTATTTCGGAATAACAATAAAGATGTCGAAGTTGTCACATTTGACGAACTACATGAGAAAATTAAGACTATTCTTTCTATATTTAGGTCATAAGTTTCATCATCGATATCACTCCGCCAAATCCATATCATTATTTCTGGTCTCAGTCTTAAAGTATTCCAACAACTGGCTTACTAAAGCGAACTTCGTTCGAGTGGTTGCTAGTCTCGGGCTACCAACAAAAGACTCCGATTAGTTCGGAGTTTTTTGGTGGTATGGATTTTAGAAAAGGAGTCTTTTGGGTGCTTTTGAGATTTATTAAATTGTGCGATAATATAGCCAGTTTGAGATTGCAGGAGGATTTATGACCACGGAAAACTACAAGTTTCGCTATGACACTTTGACGGCGATGCTGTTATTTACAGTAGGTGCCATCGGGGCGTTATTTTATTTTACTCCAACACTGCTTTTGGTAGCAGTGGTGGTTTGGATGCTGAGCCATGGATTAGGCTTGGCTGTTGGATATCACAGACTGTTAACGCACAGGGGCTTTACCACGCCAGTATGGCTTGAATATTTTATAACCTGGTGCGGTCTGCTGACTTTGCAAGGAGGGCACATCAAGTGGGTGGCGATTCATCGCAAACACCACCAAGATACCGACCGCAAGGGCGACCCCCATAGTCCCAGAGACGGGTTCTGGCGTTCACACCTGCTATGGATGATTCAAACCGACGACTCTATCCATACTCGTGAGTTCTCCCAAAAGTACGCACTAGATTTATACCGCGACAACTTCCATAGATTTTTTAACAAATACTGGTGGTTGCCGAGTACCTTTCTAGCGTTGATTTTCTTTTTCATCGGCGGCTTACCGCTCGTACTGTGGGGAATTTTTGTCCCGGTTGCAGTCGGACTTCAGTTTACTTGGCTGGTGAACTCGGTCTGTCACCGCTTTGGCTCGCGCATGTTTAATACTGACGATGACTCAAAGAACAATTGGTGGGTAGCCCTACTTACTTGGGGTGAAGGCTGGCACAATAACCACCACGCCAAACCTACCAGAGCTAGACACGGCCTTGCCTGGTATCAAATTGATCCAAGTTGGATAATGATTAGATTTCTGTCGCTGCTTGGCCTAGCCAAGAGCATTAAGCTTTAAGAAAAGCCCCCGGATATTGGGGGCTTCTTTTTTATGTAATGCCTTGCTCTTCAAATTCGCGGAGCACTTGCTTTACGCCGTAAATCCAATTCGGGCTGCCCGGCTGTACGTAAAGCCCAACAAACTCTTCTGGCGGCAGATCTTTATATCTCCGCTCCAGCAAATCATCAAAGTCGCGAATCCATTCCGCATAACTATCATACTTACGGAGTTTTGGTGGCGTGCCGCCGATACCACTACAGTTGTAGTAATAACAATTCTTGCCGAAAGTGCTTTCCACAAAAGAGATCGCCACCATCATTTTCATGTTCTTGGATGTAGCGAAAGCTTCAATTGCTGCAGGGTCTTCAGCAAAGGGTGATTTTTTGCTTGCTAGGTAAGCCTGAAGCTTTTGTTTGCGTGCCGCGAGCTCCGTCGCAGCCAAATCTTCTTGGTCTCGATTTTCTTTTACAAACGCTGCGAACACTGGTGAAGCCACATCAATTACTTGCTGGGTAAAGACTTTTACTCCCTGTTCGGCCTGCAAAGCCTGCTGGGCGGCTGCATCATAGGCCCGGCTGTCCCCAATCGGTTCAGCTAATTTTAAGACAAACATTGCGCCTGCGGCAAATGATAATACTATCAAAGTAAAACTAGCGAGCATCATTCGCTCCGCAAACCAGGCTACAGTTGTGGAGTAGCCATGGGGAATGCCAGTAGCCTCAACTAACTTGGTAACTACCCTAGTTCCCTTCCTTAATTTTCGTTTCGTTTTTGCTTTCAACATGAATATTTGCTTTATTATAGCACAATACTGCCCAACTGGTATAATTTATTCATGGCTATTCTCTCGGAAAAAACCTGGAAGAAGCATGCAAATCCGCTAAGCGCTTGGAGCAGAGCTATAAGCTTTGTGTTACTACCGATTATTATCTGGTACCACAGCTGGTATTTATTGATAGCGTACATTATTTGGCTAATAATCAACCCCAGGCTTTTTCCTCCACCCAAAAACCTCAACGACTGGATTAGCCGAGCCGTTATCGGCGAACAAATTTATACTTCAACAGGCAAGCTTAAAGCTGACCTGTCTACTGCTCTTAATCTTGCTAATCTCATTACCGTAATCGCTTTAATCTATTCTGCTTACCAGCGCCTGCTATGGCCAACAGTACTACTCACCATCATTTCCTACTTTCTTAAATTCTGGTTCCTACATAAAATGGTCAAGCTTGCCGACCAACACAACCACCAAGCATAAAAAAACCGAGCTCATGCTCGGTTTTAACTTATTCTAGTTTTTTCTTTATGCCCAATTTCTGGTGGACACCAGAACTTGTCGCCCATCTTAGTTTCGCATGCTTCGCAAGCGATGAATTTGCGATTGCAATCATTTACCAAACAGTTCGTGTAACGCTCGCTCGGCTGTTTGCAGAACAAGCACTTCCCTACTACTTGATGCTTTGGATCATCAGTATAGAAACCCATAGCGATACGGCCATCAAACACGTAAAGTTTGCCGAGGAAGTCTTCATTCGGAAACTGTCTCATGTAAGAAACAATACCGCCGTCTAATTGATACACATCCGTAAAGCCTTGTGAGACCAAATAACCAGAGGCTTTTTCGCAGCGAATACCGCCCGTGCAAACCGTGACAACAGTTTTATCTTGAAGGTGACGAATGGACTCGGTAAACTCAGGCAACTGACGAAAATTATCCATGTTTGGCAAAATTGAACCCTCAAAGTGGCCAACCAAGACTTCGTAAGCATTGCGCATATCCACGATATACAATTCTTTGCCCTCGCGCAGCCATTGATGGAGCTGTTCCGGTGCAAGGCGCTTGCCAGTCGTTACGTTGGGATCAATGTCGCAGGAAGCATCTAAGCCCAGCGCAACGATTTCTTTGCGGACTTTTACAGAGGTGCGAGGGAAAGAATTGCCATCGCTTGGGTCGCGCTTAATGTGAGTATTGGCAAAACGCGGATCCGAAAACAAATCTTCCAGATAAGCATCAATCGCTTCTGTCGTTCCTTCAATAGTTGCGTTAATCCCCTCTTCGGCAATTATCGTGCGACCCTTTAAACCCAGTTTATCCTGGAGTTCTTTTTGGTGCACCATTAACTGGCCGGGGTTATCAATCCGGACGTATTTATAAAATAAAATTATTTCGTGCGTGTTCATATAACTAGCCTATTTTACTAAAATTTAACGTTTTTGGCAATTTACCCCCACACCAAAATTTTGGTGTGGGGGTAAAAAAAGCTGCCTTGGGAGACAGCTAATCAAACTACGAAGCTAGCCATTTTGGCATTTGTTCCTGAAACCACGAAGCGTCAGGTGTGACCAGCATCTTGTGCTGTTTCATCGACGCACCAAGCTTACACCGTGTCCGCCAACAAAATGGTTTAAAACCGGAATTGTTCATATAATTCCCGCTTGGGCCATGATCTAAGGCAATCATGCTCCGAAGCGCCAAGATGACACTTCCATCTGGACGAGCCTTAGCCATCGAATAGAGATCCTTCACATTGAAGACATGTAAATGAATTTTCCCTTTGAATCGCTGGCTGCTGATATCAAGTCCATATACTTGATTGCTGACGAATCGAGAACGGATATTATAATCGACTTCGCCATTGTCGGTACCAACGGATGGCAAGCCATTTGATAATAATCCATCATCCAACGCGACCAAATGGATATTACCATTTGAATCAATGTGGGAAATGGACATTCCTCCAAGAAACTTCAACCATGGCTGTCTGAACCGTTCGGCAGGGATTGACTCAAGGTAAAGGCGAAACTGTTCCATTCGTTTTTGCAAATGTGGAGCCAGTCGAAGCTTTGCCGGTGTCGGCGGATAAATGATCACTCTTGACTGCTCACAAATCTGCAAATGCGCTGTTTCAAATAATCCTAGAATGACCCCGGCTTCAGTCAGTCCGGGCCTGGGTGTCTTTGGCTTCTTTGGCTTGGAAGCTTTAGAAGCAACTTCTGTAGTAGCCATTTTAATCCTCCAGTATTTCGTTGTGTGCAAAAGTATACCCCAAACTCAAACAAAAATCCAGCCTAAAGGCTGGTTTTGAGTATGTTATCTAAATCTGAATACCTGAGCTGAAGTTGGAGAAGCTGCTTCATTTTAGCATTATCCGCCGCTGAAACAACTATCTCATCTACCCTCGGTTCAACGATTTGGAACTTGATGCTTTTACCTAACAAAGCCTCCGCTCTAGACACAACCTCCAACACCGAATGGGCCTGCCCAGTTCCGATATTAATGGCTTCAAATTCTTTTAAACTACTCCAGTTCTCTATTACTGCAACAAATGCTTGAGCAATATCTGCCACATGCACAAAGTCGCGCTCACAACTCCCGTCCGCGGTAGGATAATCCGACCCAAAAACTTTTAAGCTAACCTGAGGATTTTCTAAGCTCTTTTTGATGGCAGTGATTAGAGCCGCTTCTAAACGAGGTCTAATTACAATTTCGGGCAAAGTTCCAGCAACATTAAAAAATCGCAAAGCTATGGCCCTTTTACCACTTTTAGCGAAATCCTGAAGCGCTTGCTCAGCCAAAACCTTGCTTTTACCATAGGGATTGAGCGGTTTTAATTCAGCGGTCTCTGGAGTTGGGATTTGCTCAGCGTCGCCATAAACAGCTGCGCTTGAGGCAAAGACGACACCTTCAATAGGAAAATCTGAAAGGATGTTCAACAACTGCTGAGTTTTTTCTGAATTTTCCCTCAAGTATAATTCAGGTTTCTCAACTGATTCTGCCGCATCAATCTTCGCTGCCAAATGGATGACTACATCAATATCCTTGCTAGAAAGCTGCTGCCATAATTTTTCATCAGCAAAATCAGCCAGAAAAAAATCAACCTCAGCAGGTAGATTTTCCTGCCTTCCGGTTGATAAATCATCAATCACCCACAGCTTATGCCCTGCTTTAAGTAAAGCTCGGCACACATAACTGCCTATGTAACCAGCGCCGCCCGTAACTACAATCTTCATTACTGCCAATCCTCGGCGCGCTCTGATTTCCAGTCGCGCATCGCAGAAACTAAATCATACTGATATTGATAACCCTCTTGAGCTAAAACCTCGGCCGCAATTTGGTTGGAACGGCGCAGCTTGTGAATACGAGCAGGGTTAATGCTGGTCTGCCTGCCGATTAATTTGAATGGTAGTTCCCACAGTTTCGCAATCAACAATAATAGGTTAAAGGGTAAACTAATTGGCTGCTTGTCCTTCCCGAGCACAGCTGAAATTGCCTTAACGAATTGACCCACTGTCGGGGTCGGATTCATCGTAAAATTATAAAGAGAGAATGGCTTCTGGCTAGAAAGCTGCTTCTGCCACATCCACACTACCGAACGGGTTAGCTCCTTTACGTAACCGCCGGCTTTGGCTGTGTCCTGATTTCCAGTGTACACAAAATAGCCGCGCTTAATCGCTTTAAGCATTCGCGTGACGTTGCCGTTCTCCCCTGCCCCAAAGATTACGCCTGGCCGAACAATCAATAACCTGCGGTCGGGTTCAGCTTCCTGCCACTGTTTATGAATCGCTTCGGCTTTGAGCTTAGAGATGCCGTAAGGAGTATTGGGTTTTGGAGTGCTTGTTTCGGTCTTGGTTTCAACATGCAAATCTTCATTAGCCCCGTAAGTCGCAATACTGCTTGTGAAAATTAATTGTTTGCAATCGATGGTGTTTGCCCAATTACAAATATTTTCTGCACCCGGCAGGTTAGTTTCGTAATACTCGTGCTCGGCATGACCAGGCTCGCGGTGTACGGCAGCTAGGTTGACAATCAGCTCTGCCTGTTTAGGTAAAAACTGATAATCAGAATCCCTGCGCACATCAAAACTGCAAGTCGCGACCTTGCCCATTGCGCGCAGCTGGTGCAGGCGCTTGGGCCATAGTGGTTCTTGGAAATGAAGGTCGGCAAGCAGCACTTCATCCACGATATTTTGATCCAATAATTCTACGGCTAAGTATGAACCAATAAAGCCTCCACCGCCAAATAATACTGCAACTTTATTCATTGAAATAAGTTAAAATCTTCACAATAATCCCTAAAATCTTACCATCTGACGGCCTAATTGGGAAGTAGCAGTGCAGGCTCAGCAATGCTATAATATGCTCAGAAATATGAAGAAATCAGAACTTCTTTTTAATTTATTATCAATTCCGCTGGATACCCTCGCTCTGATTGGCGCGGGTATCGTAGCTTATCAACTCCGCTATCAGACCGACAGCTGGGTGGGCCCAGTTTTGTTTGAATTATCACTCCCCGACTTTTTGGGAATCTTAATTCGCGCCACTCCGATTGTTTTGCTGATTTTTGCCTTGCTTGGCTTGTACTCATTAAAAGGTACCCGCCGGCTTTGGACTGAGTGGAGTAAAGTCAGTATTGGCCTGAGCCTGGCCGCGTTTCTGACAGTAATTCTGTTCTTCTTTGATCAGTCTATCTTCCCATCCCGGTTTATCATTCTAGCGGTCTGGTTACTAAGCATTGTGTTTGTGCTAGCCGGCCGACTAATCTTAAAGCTGGTCCAGCAATCCATGTTTGCCAAAGGTTATGGACTGCACCGCCTAGCTCTAATCAACGGGTCCGGCACCGAAGCGCAAGTCATTCGTGACTTACTCAAAGACCCGCGACATGGTTATACAGTGGTTGCCGAACTATCTAACAATCAGCAAGTGCTTGATTCGCTAAGCAAGCTTTACCAAGAGCAAAAATTTGATGAGATCGTTCAAACCAACCACAACACCAGCGCGCAAGATAATTTAGCCTTGGTTGCGTTCGCACGACAATACGGTCTGCAATTTTCATTCGTCCCCAACTTATTTGAGGTACAACGAAACATCATTGAACTCAATAATCTCCAAGGTATTCCGATAATCGGATTAAAGAACACTCCATTAGACGGCTGGGGCAAACTCATTAAACGCATCGCAGATATCATAATAAGCGTAATCTGTTTAATTCTCACTGCCCCACTGATGCTGATCTTGGCCATGGCAATCACATTAGACAGTAAGGGGCCAGTTATTTACAGTTCAATACGCTGTGGTCAAAACGGACGGCCGTTTAAATTCTATAAATTCCGCAGCATGTTCGCCCATTTAAGTATTGGTGATAAATACGGCAAAGAGGAGGCGCAGGCTTTGCTGGAAGAACTGATCCAAGCTGCCGAAGAAAAACGAGATGGTCCCTTATTTAAAATCAAGGACGATCCGAGAGTAACCAAAATGGGCCGATTCCTAAGGCGAACTAAACTAGATGAGATCCCACAATTTTGGAACGTCCTCAAAGGTGACATGAGCATGGTTGGCCCCCGCCCCCACTTACCGGAACAGGTTGAACAATACCAAGCAACCAACGGCCGCGTGTTAACAATCAAGCCAGGAATCTTTGGCTTCACGCAAATCGCTCAGACTTCTTGGCCAACTCTTCCGTTTGAAGAAGAAATTCGCCTAGACACTTATTACATTGAGAACTGGAGCCTGTGGGTAGACTTTCAAATTCTGGCCAAAAGTTTTCTGATTCTATTCTGGGAAAAGAAGCCCAAAGACAACTATTAAATCAAACAGCACAGTGAATTTTCACTGTGCTGTTATGTAAATTTTACTCAAGAACCACGAGACCACCAGCGTAGACATCGCGGGCAGTGTCGAGGACTCTCCTACAGTCGAACGAGAGATAGCCGTCGTAGTCGCCGAAGTAAAGCGAGTAGGCAGACGATTTCCACTGCATTGCGGCAAGGTCAAGCAAGGGTGTTTTGCTATCCCGTGCTAATACATCTGGAAAAGCCACCATCGCTCCCGCAGCATCGAAACCGCCAGCGAGTAAAAACTTGCTAGGCAGGCTCGCCATCTGCTCAAGGTCGGCGTGGACGCTGAAGCCCTGCAAGCAGTTCGGAAAGTAAATCCCGACAACATCCCCTTGCCTCATCGCTTCCACCAGCCGTTCGTGACGAGAGCCTTCCACGATAGTGGTCTGACCTACAAGAGTTCCTTTGCGGTAGTTGTAAAAACTCCGCTTGAGAAACTCTGCCTTGTAGCTTCGCTCAACGGCAGGCAGGAACACTTCGTCCAACACCCGACCATAGTCGTCTACCTGTGTCTGGGGCAGATAGAACGGCAAATGAACGCCGTTGGTGATGAGTTGGGTCTTTTCGTCAACCCGCAAACCTTCCAAGATTGCCTCGGCACGGTTCTCAAACTCGTCCGCCGAAATCGCCTCTTTCAGGACGAAGCAATCAACGATGCGAGCAAGCCGCTCGGCGTAGTTGAGCTTCGTGTGTTTCAGAAAATAGTTGCGATTTGCGTCCGTGACTGAAGCGGTAAGTGTGCGAGGAGGAATGCGACGACCGTGCTTGTCAAACAACTTTGCTAAGCTATCTGCCACTCTAACCTCTTTCTCACCTCTCAACAATCCCTGCAAAATGGTTTGATCTCCAGAACAAACTTTATTCAAAACCGCTTCGATTTGGCCGTAAGTTAAATAGCCGTACTTCAAAGAGATTGGCCCAGCCTGCTTCACAAAATCTTTCAGTGTCTGTTCCTTTAAAATACAAGCCGGCATCAACGCTTCGTTCAAAGGTAAATGTTTCATTAGTCCTCCTAGCCAAGCTACTTGCCCGGCCTTCTTTACAACTGCTATCCGCAGTCAGGATTCTTTCAGAGAGAAAGACTTATAATTTTATAATAAATTCTACCTTTAGTCAATAAAAATACCCTTGTTGCAAGAGTGTTTTTTAAACTCATACAAAAAGAAAGAGGTCTCGCAAAAAATCTGCGAGACCCCAAAAGTCCAAAAAACCAAATGCCAAAGAGGGCAAAGGGTTCAAGAAACCGAAGGCTTAACCTTGCGACCGCCGAACCAGTAGAAGTCACGCCAGTCGAGGGCGCTGAAGCGAACGTCCACCTCGCGCTCGTCGCCCCAACGGCGGAAAAAGGCGTAGCACCACTTGCCGTTTCCATCCTTCCAGCTATCGCCGTTCGGATGGTCGGTAGCAAAGTCGGGATTGTCGGCGTTGTATTGCGCCTGTGCGGCAAGGTCTTGCACCAAGCCACGCTTCCTGCGCTCCGCTTCCACTTCACTGTCAGGCAAACTGCGCCCAACCTTGAAGAAAACAAACTCAACTTCTTCTTCGCCTTCGCCGTCAGATAGCGGCATTGAGGCGACGACCGCCTTGTTCGTGTATTGCTCCCTGCCAGTTCCGTCCAGCACTTGCTGGGGGGTCTGACCACGCTTGACCTTCACCTTGACGGTGATGGTGTTCGTTAATAGACCGAGAACCTCGCCAACCATCTTCTCGTAGGCTTCTTTGTAAACACCGCCATTTTGGATGAGGGTGTCCAAATCTTGCCGCGAACGCTTCGACAGAATATCTGTATGGAAGTCGTTAACGTGACCGATTTGCCTGTTGGTCGGACAGCGAGACGTGTTCTTTTCGGTATCAGTTCCTAAAGACATCGTTTTCGCTCCTTGTAGTTGTAATCAGTTCGCTACTTTTTACGTGGCAGAACTGGCAGTCAATTCAGACAAGCAATTTAACTATCAATCAAATCGGTTAAATAGGCAAATTGCTGGCCTGAAACTTCAAAGGGGCCCGAATGGGCCCCTTTATAAATCCATTACAGGTTACGCAAAGATAAAGTTAAAGATATCTTTACCGCGGCGGACTACAACTGCACCAGCAGTCAATAATCCAGCGAATACTGCAGCAGAAGTAGCTGCGGCACCAGTCTTTGGCGCTTCGTAAACGATGTTACCAGGAATTGTGATGGTAACGGTGTTACCATAGGTATTCTTAATCTGGTATGACAAAGTTGGAGCCAAAGAAGATTTTACGCGGACCTTGAAGGTCTTTGTAACAGTTTCACCACGATCAATGTCTACGGCTGGGAACACTAAGGTGTTGCCATCCAAACGGCCGCCGCCAAGGTCAATAATTTCGGCCAATGGCAGTACCCCAGACAAATCGTCGCGGATTACATAGTTATTGTAATCAGCAGAACCAGTATTGGTGGTGGTTAAGGTGAAAGTGATCACATTACCACGATCTGCATGTACAGAAGTCGCGTCAACTTTCTTGGTGTCATTATATGCGCGTTTAGACTGGGTAATATTAGGAGTACCCGGCTTGGTAGTGGTTGTAATACGTACACAAGCTTCATCTTCTACACGACTAACATCATCACCAGTTGCAGAAGCTTCGTTACACACAGTAGTGCGGTCATCTTCAATAACTTCAGCAGTAAATTCAATGGTTACATCTTCACCTTCGCGAAGATCACCTAATTCTACAGTCAAAGTACGGTTGCGGAATTCGATATCTTCATAATCGCCGTCAACTTCTACGTTGTCGGTGAAACGAAGTCCAGATGGAATCACGTCAGTCATGACTACGTCTTGAACAGTAGCATCACCAGAGTTAGACACAGTGATGCGGAACTCTACATCTTCACCAGTGCGGGCATCAACCTGATCGCGGAAGCTAGATGAACCTTCATCTAAGTTACGAACCTGCTTACGAATTTCAATATCGCGGTCGTCATCGTTATCACAACCTTCAATACGGACAGCAGCGGAATCAGATACGCGGGAAGCGTTATCAGCTACTGCAGAAGCAGTGTTGGTTAGAGTACGGCAGTCATCTTCGGTTACCCGAGCTTCATAAGTGATGGTGATTCGTTCACCAGGATCCATGTCACCAAGATTGATGGTGCCAGGGAAATCACCCTGCCACAAGTTATCATTGATATCTATATCAATTGAAGAACGTTCAATTGAAATACCAGACACACCATTATCGGTAACGCGCACATCACGGGCAACTTCGTCGCCGGTGTTGCGCACAACTACACGATATTCAACGCGATCGCCTTCTTCAGCATCAGTTGAGCTAGAAAAACGGCCGTCGTTGGTAAGGTTACGAACTTCCTTTTCGATAGACAAAGAGGTGTCTTCGTCATCAACGTCGCCTTGGACAACTTTGAATTTGTAAGCCAAGAACAGACTATATTCAAAACATGCGTCCAAGTCACCTAAAGTATAGGTAGAGTTACCTAAGTCCAGGTTTTCGTAACCTGGGAGGCGATTACCTTCGTAATCGTACATTACACCACTGTTGCTGATAACTTGTAACTTAGCATCACTTGGAGTGTGCACAGTAAAGCTTTCAGTTACAGTGTTGGTGTTATCACCGGCCATACGGACGGAGATACGATGTGTTGAACCGGTGTTGGTTTCGGTAGTGGTCTGAATCCTCACGTTGCGAGCAGTAGTTTGCTCTGCAGGAAGGTTATTGGCAGCACCGTTGTGAACATAAATCAAGGCGATACCTTCTTGACCAACATCCAAACTCAAACCGTTCTGCCAATCAGTCTCATTTTGAGAAAATTCTAAATCCTGATTAGCAACATAACGGGCTGCGTCAATGGCACGAAAATCATGACACAGCGGAGTATTTTCGTCGTCATAAGTAATTGGCCAGTGGTTCAAAGTAGGAGTTGTAGGAGGGTTAACACAGTTTTCTGCGTTAATCTTGGCAGTAGCCTGAGGAATCAGAGCTAACACCATACTCACAGCTACAACAGCAAACAAGGTTCCAACTAAGCCAAAACGACGGTTAGTTAAAATGTTGCGCATTTTATTAATTACTCTCGCGATTGCTGTAAAGTGCTGCTTTCGCAGAGCCTTTGGGCAATCAATTAATTAGTGAAGATTTATGGCCAACCGAACAGGTTAGTAATAAATCTTGATAGTATACTTTATTTTGGCTATTTTGTCAAGAGATATATCAATGTGCTCAAAATAAAATCCTCATAAATATGAGGAAAAATTAAAAAGTGCCTTATACAAGACACTCTTATATTGGGATTTTACTCCTATTTTTGAGCTTTGTCACCCAAATTCTTAGACATTACATTAAGGAAGGAAACTAGGCCCAATACGATGAAGACCATCAGAATTTGGAAAATTGTGACTCCTAAACCAAGAGAGGAATCTACATCATACTCAAACCGCTTGAGGCGCACATCTAAATTTCCGTACACGGCATATACCTCCAGTTGATTATTGGCTATATATTACACCACGGAACTCATTGTTGACAATCAGCGGCACGCCACTAAATGCCTTCACCTGAAGAGAGATGCGCTGGACAGAGCAGGTGTGCTTTCGTCCAGATGCGCAGTGTGCGCAGAGCATTCGCAACTTTGTGATGATCTCTTTTTTTGTTAATTCTAAGTCAGACATAATGGTTTAGATTATGATTTATAAAAATTGGTTTAAATTCTTAGCGAAGTGAATTTGTAGTAATTCAGTGTTCAGATTATTGAGCTTCATTCGAGGCAGAATACGAGAAAGGTGCGAGCCGTAGTATACCTACGGTGAGCACCGACGCAGTATTCTAACAAAGAAGGAAGTCAAAAATGTGGACACGCTACTCTAAGTTTCGGATAACGCCTACAACTTTCCCCTGTATCATCCATTCTTCTTTTGGATAGATGTTGGCGTAGTCCGGGTTCTCTGCCTTTAAGTAAGCTCTGTTCTTAATCTGAATAAATCTCTTGACTGTTGCTTCGTCATGCAAAAGCGCCACTACGATATCGTTATTCTTGGCTTCGCGAGTTGGCCGAACGATAACCAAGTCGCCTTCATGGATTCCCGCATTGATCATACTGTCCCCTCTTACTCTAAGCAGGAACACGTCGCGCCTACCTTTGATAAGAGTTTGCGGCAAATTTACCCAGTCCTCTACAAACTCTTCTGCCAGATGAGGGCTGCCCGCTTGAATAGATCCCAGAATTGGCACTCGCACCAAACCTTTTTGCAAGCTATCGGTTAAACTGTTAAGAACTTTGATACCGCGAGCTTTGCCAGTAGTCTCTATATAGCCACCCTCTTCTAATCCATTCAACAATTTGGCAACCGCGTTCTTTGATTTGACCCCCAAGTAATCAGCCATCTCGGACAATGACGGCGGCAAGCTGTGGTCGCGAACCTGCTGGACTATAAATTGTAAAAGTTGTTTTTGTCTATCGGTAATACTCATAGTTAGTTCTCCTTGTACTTGAATAGTATACAATCGTTCACCCTCTGTCAAACAAACAAAAAACGCGCAAATTTTTACTCGCGCGTTAGTTATCCACAACTATTCTCCCATGCCAAGCAGGTATTTTACTACCCTAATCAACACCTCTGCGACATCCTTCAGAATCGGTATGGATGCCGGTAAAAGCACCACCAAAACTATGAGGAAAATAAAATTTCTCCGTAGTGATTGGAATACGGCATAAACCAGCAGTACGGCCAATCCTATTGAAACGATCGGCTGAAAAAATGCTGGAAAATAATTCAAAAAGTTTTGATAAAGTTCTTCTAAAGCTTCCATGATTATTTTTTCCTATTGGTTTTCTTAGTTGATTTTTTAACTACTTTCTTAACTTTCCTTTTTATAACCCGTCTTTCGGCATTCTTGGAAGTTTTACTCGGAGCCTTTGAGGAGATGGCTGAATTTTTTGCTGACCTATCAAGCAGTACGACGTGGGGATAATCAAAGATGTCTTTAATAAACCTATCAAAAGTATCGCGGCGGATATCAAACTCCTCCCTGCTCATCACAGTATAGTTTAGTTCATTATTTGTTAGCTTTTGAGCAGTGGCCAGAAATTCCTCCAACTTTGCATTGCTTACTTTACCGACCATAAGAATATCAACTGGCAACTCTGGTCGACCAACAAACAAACCGGATAGGAATAAGCCAGACAGCTGGCCCAGTTTTCTTAAACTGGTAAACAATTCATCTGTCCAAGGCCCTTGTTCATCCAAACACTTTGCTCGCAAAGATTCAACATGAGGATGCCGGGTGTTAAGTAAATAATATTTGGTTTTACTTTTAGTAAAACCTTTAAGGTAGCGACTGCGCTCCAACATTGCCGCTGCTGAATTGGCCTTTGCTGTCGTAGTATGCAAGCGTACACCAAGTTCCCGCGCTGTAAAACTGCGCAGTGGGGCGACCAAGTAGAAGGCCAAAATTTCAGCCGGGTACTTGGAATCAATAATGTCAGAAAGTAGCGTAACCATCAGTAAAACTATTATATCACAGCCTATTTTGCCAAGGCATCAGTCTTGTTCGCACACCTCCGAAAAGTGCTATAATTACTACAATGACAGATTTAGAAACACAAGTAGTAAAAATCCAGCTTGGGGACAACCGCCAATCCAGCAGTTTTGTCTTCACCTTGGCCGAGACCATAGATACCACCGAAACCGAACTCTACGTGATCTCTGAATTACCGATGTTCAACCCGGCAGCCAAGGACGAGTGCCAACGCATTGCCGAAGCTATTACTGCCTCGTTAAAACGCAGTTACCGTAAAAGTTACAAGGCAAGCATTTTTGAAAACGCTTTAGCTACTATCAACGAAGAACTCGCTAAATTGGTCACGCTAGGCAAAACTCACTGGCTCGGCAAGCTCAACGCTGTGGTTGCAGTCAAACACAACAACATCTTAAGCGTCTCTACTGTCGGCAAAATGTCTGCCCTACTCTATCGCGACGGCAAATTCGTGTCGGTGACAGAACCTTCTAACAGTAATCAGCCGCTTAAAACTTTTGAACAGTTTTCCGAAGGCAAACTCCGCCTTGGCGATATGTTCATTTTGTCCACGCCGCAATTGTTCAACCATCTCTCCATTGACCGAATCAAAACCCTCATAGACAAAAATGATCTGCCAATTGCCGCGCAGAGCATGATTGAACATCTGCAGTCCGAGATGGGTCCAGAAGTAGCCTGTGGGACGATTTTTGCTTTGCAAGTAGAAGCTGGCTCAATCACTGACGAAGAAGTTGATTTGGCCCAATACTTAGCAGCCCCAGACGAACAATCAAGCGAAGACGTTCCTGGATGGCTTCCGCCAAAAGTTAAATCCAAAGTCACCTCAGCTTCCAGCACTGGTTTGGTCATCGCCAAAAACTTTGCGTCCGATCTTAGAGCTAAGTACCTCAAACCAAATTATTGGCGCACTCTTGCCAGCAAAAGCGGTGATTCGGTGAGCGTCGTGCAGGGTCGCCTCAAAAAGACCGTGGCGAAGTTCCAGCCAGGGCAAATTTCAACTTTCAGCAGACAAAAAAAGTTCTTCCTGATTTCTGCGGCAATCCTCCTTATCGCTTTAGTGGCTAACATCATTATTGTCCGGACTAATAAAAGTACAGAGCAGCAAACCCAAGCAGCCACAGAGCAACTTACTCGAATTGAACAACTCCTAAACGACAGCAACGCGGCAGTGCTTTACGGCGATGAGGGCCAGGCCGCTGAGCTATTAAAGGACGCACAAGACGTAATTGCCCAACTGCCATCGGAGTTTCCCGATACGGCTCAGGCCGAACAGGCCCAGCGTTTCCGCGATCAAGCCTCCGAACTTGAACGCAAGTTAAGTAAAATTGAAACAGCGAATGTAGAGAGTTTAGGTACTTTAGGCAACGGCCAACACTTGATCAATCTGTCTAATTATTTAGCCACAGAGACTAACCGCAATATTGTTAGCTACAACAAATCTTCTGGTGCGATTACAGAAAACGAGCTGCGCTCTAGCGAATCTATTTTAGATAGCATTGCCCTCAATAATAACTTGGCTGCAATTTACAATGGCGAAGAGCTGTTCGTGTGGGACATTGCCGGTGACATTGTCACAGGCCGGTTCAGTGACGGAATCCCTAGCACTAACAATTTTGGCGGAATGAAAACTTACTCAGTAAACAACCGTGTTTACGTGGCAGATAAATCGTCCAGTCAGATTAAGAGTTATGCCACTACTGGCCGAACATTTGGCAGCCAAACAACATCTGTGGCAGATGATGTAGTTAAAACAGCAGCTGATATAGCCATTGATGGAAATATTTATGTGTTGAGCGGCGGCACTATTCACAAGTTCAATTCTGGAGCTAAACAATCCTTCTCTTCTGCGATTACAGACTTCAGTGATGCGGGCAAGCTCTATACCCAAACTAATTACCAATATATTTATGTACTTGATCCAGGAGCAAAACGAATTGTGATTTTGGACAAGGATGGAAATATGATTCAGACATTGGCTAGTGATCAGTTTACCGACATGCGTGACTTCGCTGTAGATGAAAGCTCGCGTACTATTTATGTGCTGAACGGCAGCGAACTGCTAAGAGTAAAATTCTAGAATAGAAAAGCCCCGCCATTGGCGGGGCTTTTAGGTAGTGTACTTCCAGAACTGACAGTATTATACTACTGTCAATCTCTACACCTGTCAATTGGTGGACCCGACGGGAATCGAACCCGCACATCCAGGTGTCAGTTCTAGAAGTGTAGCCACTACCGGGCCCACTCTAAACAAAGTAACATCTGGTTATCAAATTCATTTCAAGTTTTAACTAAGTTTATCAATATCTAGACCGCTAATACCTAATAATAACTTAAATTTTTTTCTATCTTTTTTAATAATTTCCAAACCAGAATTGGTAGATAAAATATAAACCGAGCGCATAATCCAAAATCTCAAATAATAGCCGATTACCTTTTTAGGCACTATAAACCTAGGTATTCTATACTCTATTTCACCTTCTTCAATCTCTGTA
>CAZQZS010000001.1:0-286175 GCA_964597895.1 uncultured Candidatus Saccharibacteria bacterium | reverse complement strand
GAACTTCTACAGTCTTGTTTTCTTCAGACATATTCTTAGAAATAATTAATTACTTAATAGCAAAATTCGATATTTGAGGCTTATGCGAGGAAAAGTCGAGCAGGTTGCGAGACGTAGTAAAAGCTACGGAGAGCAATCAGCGGAGACTTTGACAAAGCAGAAGTCCAAAGAGCGAATTTTGTTTTACTTTTGCGCGGCAGCGTTTAACACGTTGATAAGTCCGCGAATGTTTCCAGCCATCACATTGACGAAACCGGAAACTGGAGCATTGATAGAACCGACCAATTTGGCCAACAGTTCTTCTTTGCTTGGAAGATCTGCTAGAGCGATTACCTGTTCACGAGATGCAAACTGGCCATCAAGTACGCCGCTTAAGATGTTAATAGTCTTAACGTCTTTGGCAACTTTGCTAATGATGCGCGCTGGAGCAACCTCATCTTCCTGGGAAACAGACAGGATAACTGGAAGCTTGTAATCAAGTTCCGCAGTTGGAATGCCGTTAGCTTCATAAGCCTTCTTGAGCAAGGAAACCTTGTAAACTTTACTCTTAACGCCTTCAGCTGAAAGCGCACGGCGGAAAGTATCGATTTCCTTTACGGTTGTACCGCGGTAATCCGCAAGTACTACGCTCTTGGCAGCTTTAAGACTCTCAGTTAATTCTTGCAAGTCTGCTTCTTTTTGTTGTCGTGTTTTTGCCATTTCGTCCAAACTTTACTCACTTGCTCGCGTCCGATCCGCTACGCGGACGGCTCGCTCGCCTGCTCATAAAGTTTCTCCTCTCAAATTTTCGCTTAACTGGCGCCTTCGCTGCGACCCTCCTCGTTACACTACGTCGGGTCGGCTCAGGCTTAGCCCAAGCGAAAATTTGGGAATTTAAATATTCGACCTTTACAACTAAAATCCACTTTATTTGTCATCCCTGGGCGCGAGCTTTAAGCGAGCGAACCGGGGATCCACTGTTGTTGCAATGGATTCCCGGTCTCGCCTAATGGCTCGCCAGGAATGACAGTATGAGTAAACAATAAAACTCGGTTTTTCCTTGTCCGCGTTGCGGCTCAGGACATATGCCGAGTTCAAAATATAAAACTAAAAAGCTCACTTTCGTTCCTCGGTGGGCAATCTATTGATATTTAAGGCCTATTTGGCCGCCAACTGTCTTGGGATATTTAGTTAGATGTATTATAATACTATTGACAAAAACAGTCAAATCTAGTAAAATGCTCAAACATCAACTAGGAGGTTCATCATGAATAGCAAGGTTGTATCAAAAGAGCTCATCGAGAGGAGTATCACAGATGAGTTCGAAGAGGCCTATGTGTTTTCGGATAAAACTGCGCATTTGCTCAACAAAGTTGAGCAATATTTCTGCAACGATCTTGCAAGCAAAGGTATGGATGTCAGGTTTAACGACCTTCACATCCTCGCCAAAGGGGAAAGCAACACGGTATTTTCCCACCTTCGCGCAAATCTACAGGTAGAAACCTAAAAGGACTGACCATTTTCCCAACGTCAGTCCTTTTATATTTGGCGCTCTAGCCAATCTATAACTTGAACACTCTCAACCTGTAAACCCTTCTTTTTGGTTTTTAAAAATTCGCTGATTAAATGAGTGCGATCTGGATCTGTTTCCTTAAGCGCATAGGCGCCGGCGGCAACTCTTTTGATTCTCCAAGAATCCAAACGCCATTGACCCGAATCTATATCCAAAAATCTTAATAACTCTGCTTCGGAAAGTTTCTTTAACGAATGCTGAATAGCCTGCATGTCCGAATCATTCCTGCTCAGCAACCTCTTAATGTCGCTGAATACTTCTCTATCAATTTCCTGGTTGCGCTGCGACTCAAGTTTATACTCAGATAACAGATTGATAGCAAAATTATCATCAATACCATCTTCGTGAGCAGTGGCTTTATTGCTTGAGCGGCCAAAATCAATTAGGTAAACTTCGCCGTCTGGACCGTCCTCTACCAAAAAATTTCTAAGGTGTAAATCATTATGGTAAATTTTATTATGATGGAAAAGTTCTATAGTTTTTGCAACCTTGGCACGCTGTTTGGCACTAAGCAACTCATGATCTTTTTTTGTAATGGCCTGCAAAAGCTTTTTATATTGTTCCAGCGTATCCATTGCAGTAAAGTCCAAACCTCTGCTACGGAAATCACTACTGACCGCTAAAAGGAGTGAGGAAAAATTCATATTTTTTGTGCCCATGTCTTCGTAGCCTGGTCGGTCGGATAAATAGAGCTTAAACAATTTTGTTAACAGGTCTTCTCCTTCCACCCAATCCATCAAAATGATAGAGGCTTTGTCTATGGACAGCTCGGCATTTTGCCTATTTAGGCGGTTTCGCAAGTCTTCATCAATAGTTAAACTGTGAGTCAAAATCGGTTTGGGAATGGCCGCATATTCAGCCTTCTCTTCATCAGGCATCTGCTCATACAAACCATAGGCCTTATCATGCCACTTGAATTCATTGGCAGCCATAGCTTCGCTGGTGACTTTTAACACTTTGACGCTTTTTGATTCTGGTAAATAACTGTCCACTTTCTTTTGACCCTCAACATCGGGTGTCTGGTCTATTTTTTGTGTTTCAAACTTAAAAATTAAGGCCTGCTGCCCTTCATTAACTTTAGACTTAAAGAACAGCTGCGTCTTAAGTCTGGAATCAATATTCTGGAGGAGGTCACGAATTTCCGGAGAATGCTCTGCTTCTCTAGTACCTTCTGGGACCGCAATGTCTTCTACACCATCCAGTTCATGGATTGCCTCACGCGGCATGTACTTTTCGGATTCAATAGGCATTATCCTAAAATAAATTTGGGGATATACGCAATCATGGCAAAAAATTCGCGCAGATAATAAAAGCGCAGATCATCGGAAGAATAATAGCTTGGTTCAGGTGCGCTCCAGTAAACTGTTTCAAAACCAGCGCGCTTAGCCATCAATACTCCCCTAGCCAAATGAAACTCATCGCTAACAATCACTACACTGCTATCTGTACCTTGGCCGACTTCAGCCAATTTCTGCTTGGAGTTAAGGATATTCTCATGAGTATTATGAGATTGGTCCTCCAAAAGATATCTAACTTCGCCTTCACTAAACCGCTTAATAATCTTCTCCATATACTGTGCTTCAGAGATATCAGTATCGGCAATCTTCCCGCCAGACAGCACCAACTTATCAATCTTGCCCTCTTGATAAAGCCTGAGCGCTTCGGTGGTCCGGTTAGTAAGTGCTGGTGTGTTAATCGCTGCGCCTAAAATAATCGCTGCATCAGCACGTTCAAAATCAGGCCTGCTCTGCGCAACCGCATAAATCACACTGGCATTGAGCACGGCAGCAAGTCCGACAATGCCAATGGCAACTTTAAGGATTCTAAAAAACCATTTCATAATAAAAAGGTGGGGAAGTGGTGCCGATAGTTTTCAATCTGGATCTGCAGATCATCGGTTACCTCTACGCCTTCGCTTTGTAAATAATTTTTTTGAGCTAGGGGAGTGGACATCATATTCCCCTTGATGCTGATATAGCCTTCGTTATTGATCACTCGCCACCAGGGAATGCTGTCGTCCCCGTCTAAGGTGTGTAGCGCCCAGCCGACTTGGCGCGCCGCGCGCGGCTTGCCAATATACGCTGCCACCTGGCCATAACTAACTACCTTCCCACGCGGAATCTTTCTAACCGCCTCCATCACCTGATCTTTGAAGGTCATGCTTTGATTATATCAGAAATAGCCTTGCTTCTCGCCTATTTTCGCATTATAATAACCGCACAAGTAACGCCGCAGTAATGTCCGGCAAAGGAAAATTATGGGACTAAAAGATGTGCCTTTTGGCAAACCAGATAAATTCAACGTAATCATAGAGATCTCTCAAGGCAGCCAAGACAAGTACGAATACGACGAAGAGCTGGATGTAATCAAACTAGACCGCGTTCTCTATTCTGCTCAGCGCTTTCCCGCCAACTACGGTTTCATCCCCGAAACCCGCGCTGATGATGGCGATCACACCGATGTCTTACTGTTCTCCACCAATCCGATTATGCCCGGCGCAGTAGTAGAAGCCCGCGCCATCGGCTTTATGAACATGGAAGACGGCGGCGAAATAGACAATAAGATTCTAGCCGTGCCAACCGAAGATCCACGTTTCGAACATGTAAAATCACTCAAAGAACTCCCGGAGCATTCTCCTAAGGAAATTAAAAACTTCTTTGAAACTTACAAGATATTGCAAAACAAAGAAGTTAAAGTCGGCGAATTTGAAGGGTCAGATAAAGCCCAAGAATATATAGAAAAAACCCGCGCAGCCTATAGCCATGAATAAACAAAAAGACCCCCAAGCGGGGTCTTTTTTTATTTGCTGTCTGATTTACTGGGCGGAAAAATCTTTTCCCAAAACCGGGGATGGTCCACAACGATTTCGCTGATAAAGGCAAACGGTATGGCCACGGCCACAACGATATAAATCACGCGCCAATTTATCTGACTGTCGGTGGCAAACATTATCGCCAACAAATCTTCGGCAATACCCATCCCTAGACCGATAATCAAGAATTCTAGAATCCTTAAGCGGCGCTTGGTCATATTTATTGGGCGCTTGATTCTTCTACAACCGTCACATTGGTTTCCTCTACAATTGCAATCGGACGCAGCGGCTTAAGCAAAGGACTCAGCACTAAAGCCAACAAGACAGAAATGCCCCAGCCAATCCAAATTGGGAGTGATAAAGTGTCGGCCCGCTTTTCAAATTCCGCTAAAGAGCGGCCAGCTAAAACGTAAGCTGTATCATCAACAGGCCTGATTACCGCGGCCATCTTGCGGCCTTCACTGACTTCTAAATCAAACCGATAATCCCCTTGCGCTTTAGCTAAATCAAAACTCTCCGCTGGGACGCTAATTGATTGTCCGTTAACCAATGCCGTAGAGCCAGCCAAATTTTTATCTTGGTCAAAGATGGCAACAAACAGAGCATCACTGTCGTTAAGCTCTATTTGTTGGGCGGCACCCACTATAGCATCAAGTGGCGCACCTTGCCGAATAATTCCTGCAACCTGCTCGGTGACTTCCACTTGTGGATCATTGGCCTGCTGGCGAAGAACTAACCGGCCCGTGTAACAAATTGATATAAATACTATCGAAAAAATGGCTACCAGAACCAAGAAAATCGCAATTACGCGATAGCGATCAAGCACAGTTTGAAGGTTTTGCATGTGTCTCAAAAATTAATATCTATAAGTATATCATACAAAAACCGCCCTGAAGGTTCGCCACAGGGCGGCCTTTTTGACTACTCTTTGGCCGCGGTATCAATCATCCAGCCTATACCAAACTTATCTGTGAAAGAGCCATAATAATCGCCCCAGAACATCTCTTGCATTGGCAGTTCAACTTTACCACCTTCAGAGAGCGCGAAAAATAGCTGATCTGCTTCTGCGCGCGAATCAGGACAGAGCATGATGTACATATGGTTGCCAGGGATTAGCTTAAAACCCATCGCTTCAGATGCATCCGTCCCCATAATCACATGGCCACCCAGAATCTTGAGCCCTACATTCATCACTAAATTTTTGTCTTCGTCGGATAACGATGGCGCTCCTTCTGGCTGCGGTGCTTCGCTCATGCGCTGCATACCGCCAGGTTCAAACTCCCCACCAAAAACTGATTTATAAAAATTGAATGCTTCTTCGGTCTTGCGATCAAAATTTAAGTAGGTTACTACTGATGCCATAACATTAATTTAATATTCTTACTTTTATGATAACAAAAAACCGCCTTAAAGGCGATTTTTTATGGCTGGCCGGTTCGAGCTGGAACCTTGGTGTGGTCAAGCCCTGTAAGGATTTTCTAAGTATTTCCAATATTAGGAGAACCGACGAGTCTCGAATACCTGGTTACCGTTTATATAACGAGGACGATTTGTTAATAATATCCTGGTATGCGTTTTTGTTTACGTAGTTCCAAGCTTTAACATAGTCAGTTGCCTGGTATTCTTTCATAGTTGCAATATCTCGTTCCAACCGCTTAGGTTGCTTTAGGACTTCAAGCATTATTGCTTTATGCAAAGCTAGCACCGGGATGTGTACTAGTGTATTAAAAGTGTGATTCTTTCCAAATAGCTTTTTCCATTCTTTTAATAAATCAATTTTCCCTATCTTTGTATTATCTGTCAGTAATCTATGCAAAAGTTCGTGAGTCAAAACATCCACAAACCTATCTGGTTCATACTTAATCCCTAAGACCATAGGATCACTAAAAGCCGCAAACCAGGGAGCTATATACACATCAATAATGTTTTGCTTAAACCTTAGGCCAGTAAGCTTAAACATTCCTTCAAGGATTATCCTTTCACGTTTACTCCAAGCTTTTTGGTAAGCTGCAACTTTCTTGTCTACATCTTTGATAGTTGCTAATCGCTTGTTTTTACCCCAAAGCTTGTGCAAATGCACAGAAACATTCTGGTAAATTAACCAACCGTTCTTAATCCTGATTTCTGTAGAGATGTTTTTCATGAGGTCATTATATCAAAAAACCGCCAATCGGCGGTATTACTTTCTGTACGCGTCTCGGCCGCACGAGATAGGGACACTCCTTGGGCTAGCCCGAGTTGGCTGGACATATCAGTCCAGGACTTGCTCTTAGCGGCTTTCACAAGGGTTTTTGGAGCTCTTGTGCTCTGGTATTATAATGCACTTAGGTCTGGGTCTAAAATAGCAAAATAAGACAAATGAGACAGTATAAAAAGGAGTACCCAGTATCTCATTTCTTATCTGTAAGATACCGACTCTAAGAATACGCCCAACTTGGATCATATTCGTGATTTTTCACTATCTCTTGCAGTTTAAAGAGATATTTGGTTCTTACCTTCATACCGCTGTCACACTCATTGGTTTGTTCAAAAAAATACAGTTGGCATTGTATGGGGATGTTTAAGAAGTAAATTTAAGTTTAATAACAAACAAGTATCACTCTTAGTCAAATAAAAAACCGAACGCTGTAATACCTCAACGTTCGGATATATTTGGCGCGAAATAGTTATCATGGTTTTCAATGAGCCACTTGCGAGCCAAGGTAACTATCTTTTCAAGATCGGTTTCTAAAATTTCAGACCTTGGTACTGCTGACCAAGTATTAGTAGGCTTATCAAGTCTTAACCTAATAAAACCATAAAAAACATCTTCGATGCTCAACCCTGGACAAAGATCAAAAAACAGAAAGGTGTTTCGAATGTAATCAACTATCGCTAAGTGGTTATTTTTCCTGAACACATTGCCCACCGCAGCAGGCTCCTCAAGATGATAAGCACCTATTGTTTCATCATAGATTGGTATCAACCCGTGCTTCACACATAATCGATAACAAAACTCTGCATCATCTGGACCCCATCCGACGAATCGATCATCAAACGAAACATAATGTGCTTTTCTTACACTTAAATTTGCGCTAAAACAAGCTTTCCATGGGTTAATGGAAGCCAACCATTCATGTCGTAACTCGCTTTCTGTGCTACCCCGTTTACGAGCAACTGGGTCAGGCTCAACACCTTGCAATTCTGCGAGAGACTTTATCTCAGAAATCTGCCCCACCCAAGTTCTGTTCCCAGCGACGAGCCGTCCTGGCATTTGATGATGGTTGACGTGCTTTTGAATGAAATCTGGATGAGGAACTATGTCTCCGTCCAGAAAAATTAAAAGCTCATTTTTGGCCAAACTAATTCCATTGTTTCGTGCAGTCGATGCTCTGTACCCCTTATCTTGCTGCCACACGTACTTGAAAGTTAGTTTTGATTTTCTTAACATCGATAGGTTCTTAGCTACAAATTCTTCCGTCGAACCATCATCGGAGATAATTACTTCATAATCTCCTTGGTAGGTCTGACTATCCAAAGCTTCGATAATCAAATTTAGCACATCAGATTGCTTGTAGGTGAGCACGATAACACTTACCGACATCGCTAAACTATTCATCTATATCGTACCTCCTATACCAGATTTTTGATTATTTTACGATACAATTCATAAAAAAAGCAAGTTGACAATTTGAACAATTTATAGTAGAATCGCTAAAATTGCTCTTAAACAAGTCAATGGAGGAAAGATAAAATGATTATTTTGGAAGCACTGACAGGTATCCCACTTGTCAAAAAGGGAGACAACGTTGCTACTCTCATTTTGGAAAGTCTCGCAAACAACCGCTTTTCGATTGAAGACAATGACATTATTGTTATTGCTCAGAAAATTATCTCTAAAGCAGAAGGGGCAACCATGCTCTTGTCTGATGTAACTGCTTCTGACGAAGCTAAGGAGCTAGCCCATAAGACTGGGCGGGATCCACGCTTATGCCAGCTTTACCTCGACGAAGCGTCCGAAGTCATTGCCGTAAAAGGAAGGATGGTAATTACTCGTCATAAGTTGGGTTTTGTTGGATCAAGCTCTGGAATAGATAAATCCAATGTCGCACCACACACAGACGAGATCATTGTCCTATTACCGAAAGACCCCGATAAGAGCGCTCGTGATATTCGTAACAGTGTCAGGGAAAAAACCGGCAAAACGATAAGTATCATCATTAATGATTCATGCGGTAGAGACTACCGCGATGGATCCGTAGGAATGGCAATCGGAGTAGCTGGTATCAAAGCCTTGCGGATTGACGAAAAAACTGACTTATTCGGTAATCCCTCTGTAAGCAGGATTGCTATTGTGGACGAAGTTGCAGCCGCAGCTTCAATGTTAATGGGTCAAGCAAATGAAGGTGTACCTGCGGTTCTTGTCCGGGGGGTAACCTACTCCCCATCGGAACAAGCAAGTATACAAGAAATGATTCACTGAAATTAGGAGGCTAGTTATGAAAAACTTAGAAGTTACTACCAACCACAAGGATCCATCCCTTGAAGAATTCGAGGTCGTAGAACGGAAAGGGGTTGGGCATCCTGACTCCTTAGCAGATGCCTTGGCTAATGAGGTATCAATATCGTATGCAAGGCATTGCCTGGATACTATAGGAGTGATTCCTCACCATAACATAGACAAGCTGTATATCGGTGCTGGTCATTACAAAAACGATTATGGAATTTGTGAACGCCTCTCGCCAGTGATTGTTCGGATTAACGGTCGCATGTCATCAAACTTTGGTGATACCGACCTGAATATAGAACATATACAAACTTCAGCAGTCATGAATTACATGAGTCATGTTATGCCAACCATTAAGAGCGAAGATATAGTTGTGGAGCCTAACGCAACACAACACACCAAAGTTCCTTATTGGTTTAACCCAAGAAGTATTGAAGATATCCCTGATGTCAAACTACCAAAGGCTAACGATACATCAGTTTGCGTAGGACATTGGCCTCCCACACCTACAGAGTCTATCGCCTACCAGCTAGAACGATATTTCTGGAGCGAGGATGCAGGTTTTGCAAAACCTCGTTTCAAAGAAATCGGACAAGATATTAAAATTATGGTAGTCAGAACATCAAAAGCTCTGGATGCGACACTTTGCGTACCGACCATGAGTCTATTCACGGAATCTTTTGATGCATACCGCAAATTAATACAAGTTCACGAAGAGAATCTTCAAGTCCTCGCCGACAAATTGCTTGAAGGCACAGGCCTACGAGTAGAGGTTCGTGTTAATCCGTACCAAAGACAATACATGCTTGGATTAGGAAGCTGTATCGAGTGCGGCGAAGAAGGAATTGTTGGTAGGGGTAATAACATCAATGGGATCATTTCTACTCATAGAATCCACACTCTGGAATCATGGGCAGGAAAGAATCCGATCTATCATACGGGTCGGGTTTATGGTTTTATGACAGCAAAAATTGCTCGTGCGATCTCTGAAAGGTTTTCTGTCAGGTGCTCAGTAACAGCAGTAACGCGCTGCGGTGACACCCTTTTCCCCCCATATCGGCTACTAGTTTCGGTCAGCGAAGCAGTGAATCAAAATCAGCTACAAAAGATGATTGAGGAACTGATGTTTGAAACTGACTACGTTCAAGAAATTCTTTCGTTTCGACCTTGGATTGAGTCACTTTAGGAGGTAAATGATGTACCATTACACGATCAAAGCCGATGGCGAAATGGTTGGAATAGTATCTGATGCGGATCTTCATGCAATCTTCGATCAATGGAAAGAACTTTTATACCTTACAAATGTAGAAGTTTCTTTAGGAGGAGAACATGAATTCACATTAGTATATTCCAATAATTCTCTTAATGAAGTACTTTATTCTGAGAATCGAGTTTGCATCAATATGAAACTCGAAGATTTGGGAACTGGAGAATTACTTGTTTACGCCATACAACCCTTTTTCGAAATATTACACCAACGCAAATCGATCGTTTCGATGCACGCAGCTGCGGTTGAAATTTCAGGAAAGGCAGTACTATTACTTGGTAAATCAGGGGCAGGTAAAACGAGCTTAGCCCTCTCCCTTTGTCGCAATCACCATGCTCGACTTATCGGAAACGATGTGGTGAAAGTAGGATTAGTTGGAAATAAGCTTGTAGCTTATAGCGGATCAAAATATTTCTTTCTACGGGAAGAGTCAATAAAAAGAAATATACCTGATCTGCTGAGTTTATTTCCTGACTCAAACAAAGATAGTTGGAGTCATAAAATCTATTGCGAGCCGGGAAGACTAAAAGTGGACTCTTGTGATGAAGTTACACCAATCACACACAGCTTTTTAGTTCATATCGACGAAACAATGGATCAGGTCCATATCACAAACGCAAACCCTTTAGACACAAAGTTGTATCTGAATGAAGACACATCTCGCTACATTAGGGGTACGGCAATCTCACTATTCGGCAAAGGAACAAAATTTGCGGGATATGTACCGAGCTTCGATACTCATGAATTCTATAATATGAGAACCGAGCTGATTGAATCTCTCATCTCCAAAATAAAGGTAATCTACACGGCTGGCAGTCTGCACAGTACATGTAATTACATAATCTCCCAGATGGAGACTTAAAGGCAATTCGATACGGTTGCCTTTTTTTGTTATAATTAACTCATGTTTAATCTAAAATCAGCGATTTCTCCTAAAGAAAGCTTTAAAGTCGAGCAGGCCATTTCCTTCTTGATTATTAACTATAATCACTCGGGACACAATCCCAAACCTGTTATATTACACTCTCTAAGAGTAGCTATGTTGCTAATGGAAATGGGATATAGTACGAAAATTATTATAGGGGCTGTACTACATGATATCCTTGAAGACACGGCAGTTAAGCCTGAGGAAATCACCAAAAGTTTTGGGGAAGACATACTACAGCTTATCGATGCTGTTAGTTACGACGAGTCGATTAAAGATCCAGTAGATCGGTATGTTGATATGTTCAATCGAGTAGTGGGATATGGTAAAGAGGCGGTGGTTCTTAAGGCTGCAGATATTGCTGTTAACAGCTTGTACATATCTCTAGTTACAGACCAAGACACACAAAAACATCTGGTAGAAAAAGGTTCCTATTTCCTGAAACTAACAGAGGAATACTCGAACGAACCAAGCTGGCAATTACTCCATCAGCGTAACTTAGAAGAGATTTCCAAATTACAATGAAAATAGCTTTATGCCTCCCGAGTTTCAATGAGGAAAATAATATAGCAAACATTACAAGGATAGCAGATCAGGGATTAACAGATTTTATAAAACACCGCCCCCACGCCGAGGCTATAATCATCAACGCGGATAGCGACAGTACCGACAAAACACGGGAACTTTTTTCAAAAACAGAAACCAGTTGTCCAAAGATTTCTATAACAACTAAGCAATCAAGAGGCAAAGGTACCAATATTTTGAGTTTTTGTAACTATGCTGTTAATAATCAAATAGATTTTTGCCTAACCATTGATTCTGATATCGTTTCCGCCACTCCAGATTGGGTCGCTAAATTACTTTTACCAATAGTAGAACAAGGTTTTGATTTTAGCACTCCTATATATCAACGCAGTCGGTTTGAAGGTAGCTCCACTAATCACTTTGCTTTCCCTTTGATTTATGGAATTACCGGACACCCTATCCGGCAACCAATCGCCGGAGATTTTGGATTTACGCGAGAGATTGCCCAAGCTATCTCGAGTAATCCATTGAGTGCGGAACCTTATATACTAAGCTATGGCATAGATATATTTATGACAATTACTGCATTGGGGCGGGGCTGTAAAATATCCCAAGTGAGTCTTGGTAAGAAAATACACTCCCCCAGTTTCAATAAACTAGAGTATATGTTCCCTCAAATTGCTAATGCTATGCTAACTGGCTTAAAAAATATTCCTATATCGAAAGATAGAGACTTTACCTTAAAGTCGCAGAATAGTATAATCCTGGATAAATCATTCAAACACAAAGAATTAGCGAATGAGATGATAATTCAAGCCATCCATACGCTTAAGAATATCAACAGCGTAGAATGGATTGATTCTGAAGCTATGGTGCAATATATACAATCCTTCACTCACCCCCGGTCAGAAAAGAAAAAGGCAGCTGCCTGGGTAGATGTATTAACAAAATGGGTCACCCACTTTCTAAACCCAAATCTATCTCCTGAAGCTGAGTCAAATGCTGGAAAAGAGCTACTACCATTTTTTGAATTGAGGGCTATTAATTTTTGGTTTTGGGCAGAGCAAGAAAATAATTACATCGTAGAATCAGCTATTATAGAGCAGGCTGATATGGTAAAAGATAAATTGAAAATATTATGATCACAACCGCATTAATCGGTTCTCCAGTAGAGCATAGCGTATCTCCAAAGCTATTTAACCTTTATGCAAGTGAGCACAACCTTGAGTATGCTCATTCAAAATTTGATGTGAAGGAAGAAAATTTTGAAAGAGTTATAAAAGCACTCCCAGCGTTTGGTTTTTCCGGTGTAAATATTACACTCCCTTATAAGACTGATGTGATTGCCTACCTAGATGTTATCACCCCTGAAGCAAAAAATATTGGAGCTGTTAATACAATTAAAGTAGAGAACGGTCAATTGATTGGCTGTAATACAGATGCTTATGGAGCAATAAAAGCCATCGAAAAAGCTTTCCAAAAAGAAATAACTAACCAACACACAGCTATCGTAATGGGCACAGGAGGAGCTGCTCGAGCTATGATCTGGGGATTGCTTGAAAAAGGTGTGAAAGTTAAGGTAATTTATAGAAACCCTAAATCTAAAAGAACCATTAACTTAGAAAATGACCTCAAAGGCAAGGTTAACTTTCTGGATTACGAGAAATTGAGCCCTAACGATATACTCAACTGTTCCATACTATGCAATGCTACGTCTGCAGGAATGTTTCCAGATTACGATAACTCTCCGATCAATCTGAAGCTATTAGAGCAGTTAGACTTATCGAGTATGGTACTCTTTGACGCAATTTTTAATCCGGTACGTACGAAGCTGCAACAAAGTGCGGTTAAAAATGGTGCAACCATGGCATACGGCATTGACATGATGGTTTACCAAGGAGTTGTTGCCTTCGAATATTGGACGGGTAAAAAAGTAAGTGATGAAACAATTCAGAAAGCTAGGGAAATGTTAATGAATAATGATTAATCATGCTGAAAGAAAAACTAACTATTACTTACAATCTCGATGAGGTAGCAGATTCCCTGGATGAAGGGATACGTTTTTTAATTGAACACGATATAAGCTCGGCTGAAATACGCACGATTGATGGGAATAATATAGCTAACCTGACCCTCGAAGAAACAGAGCTGCTAAGAAAAAAATTAAATACTCATGGAATCACAATTTCGGCCATAGCTTCTCCGTTATTTAAATGGTATCCCCAAGGTGTAACAAATGACAGTAAGGCTGACCTGTTCGGAATGAGTCCATTTCTTTCAATAGAGAAAAAGCAGGAGATGATAAAAAAGGTTATTTCCCAAGCAGTAATTCTAAAAACTCAAAGAATTCGTATCTTCTCTGGACTAAAGGAAGACCAAATGAGTCAAGGACTACCTCAAGAGGAATCGGATCTTATATTGTATGCACTTGAAGTAGCAAAAGAAAACGGCGTCCAGTTAATGCTTGAAAATGAGCCCGTATGCCATGTTTCTCGACTAGAGGATTACATTAATATTTTTACTTCTGGGAAATATCCCGGCTTACGCGCTTGGTTTGATATTGCAAATGTATATGAGGAAGGTCAACTGGTAACTATGGATAGTCTCAAAGCTCTAGAGCCATATATTGATTATATACACGTTAAAGATCCTATTGCCTTTCAAGCCCATGAGTACACAATTCTAGGTCAGGGATACATAAACTACAAAAGGATATTTTCTGCTCTAAATGAAATAATAACCAGTCCATTACACCTCAGTATCGAAACCCATGTAAAAACAGATAAATGGAATGCATCACATAATTCTTTATTATATTTACACGACCTAATCAATACTAAGCGCGTAGGATATGCAATAGTTGGAACTGGACGTATATCTAAAAAGCACCTTAATGCACTTCAATCGAATGAGAATTCTACTCTGGTGGGTGTATTCGATATTGATACAAAGAGATCATCTACTGTGGCTATGGAATATGACTGTGAGCAATACCTATCATACGAGGAGCTGCTCAAAGATAGTCAAGTTAATGCAATCTCTATATGTACACCACACAACACCCATATCCAATTGGCTTCTCAGGCTTTTGACTTTGGGAAAAATATATTGTGTGAAAAACCTCTAGCTTTGAATGCTAAAGATTTATTAAAGTACATCTCTGAGGTTGATACCGATAATAAAACTCATATTGTCTTCCAAAACAAATTCAATCCTGCCGTTAAGCAATTTTACAATTATGAAAAAAGTGAACTAGGAGACCCGCAATACATAGCCATGACACTACGCTGGTGGAGAGATGTTGACTATTATCAAGACTGGCACGGCAACTATGATGTGTCTGGAGGCCCGCTTATTACACAAGCCATTCACTCACTCGAACTCGTCACACATCTTACAAAGAGCTCTAAGATAAAGAGTATTTCAGCAAAAGAAATTAGAACTCGGGAAGATATATCCTTACCTGATATAATTGTTGCGATTATTGAATTTGATAATGGTGTTCTATGTAATATTGAAGTCTGTGTGGGCACCAAGCACCAAAATCTTGAATCGAGTCTATTCGTCGTAGGAACTAAAGGGTCGGTGAAGATTGGTGGAGTAGCACTTTCCGAATTTGCATTCCCTATCAAAACAGGTGGTGATAACTTGGGATTAAACCAAGATTACTACGGAAATGGCCACACAGCGTTATATAAGACCTTATCAAACTACTACCTTAAAAATACTGACGATGACTCAAACTTACTTACTAGACCGGCTGATATTATCCCAACAATTCAATTAATAGAAGGCATAGAGGCTTGTTTATACAGTAAGTCTAAAGAAGCTTAGCTACATAGAATCCAAAAGATTTACCATAGGCTTTCTCCCCGATAAATATAGGACAGGTTTTTGAGTTTGTAGGCAATTTCAGCAAACCAAGCTCTTTAGGAGTGAATGCTCTAAAATTTACTAACTTCGAGATATCAACACCTACCTTCTCGGCAACAGCCTTAGTCACCAATATATCTGAGAATTTATAAATTTTAAGCTTCTTATAATTTATTTTTCCTAGGTTGGAAATATTTTTCAATTTACGCAGCAGGAACTGGATATTTGTAAACCTTGTATCATTATTTGATATCTCTAGACTAAAAAATCTTTTGGATCTTAAACCGCTCAAAGAACCTTTTGCCGGCATTATTAAAACTCTATCAATTCCAAAACTCTTCGCTAGAGCAAAATGAAGTGAATTGGGTTTTGAAGTTATTATCGCACAGGTATTATTTCTTGCCGTTGTATTATGAAACTCAACAACAAAGCTTGCCTTCGTAATTTTATGTTTTAAGTTATTTGCCAAACGTTCTTCGTAGGTTCTGGGCTTAAGCTTTCCACTGCTTCTATTTAAGTCTGTTTCTACAAACCTGACATTTTTCGCAACAGCGCGTTCATTGCCAATAATTGGCTCAATACCTGATATTGGCTTTTTGTTTAAATGCCTCACTAATTTTATTCCGGTAACTTCATTGCCGTGAGTACCGCCAATTAATAGTATATTTTTATTTGTCATGATAATTATTTTAATTATTAAGTAGGGGGTATTGAAATACCCCCTGAGTATTTTCATCGGAGTCGACCGATAAAAATAATGGCATCACCGTTTTCAAAATTACAAAGCTTGTCCCAAAGATCTTGCAATACCGGATCTTTGTAAATTGGCTTTATTCCATAAAGTTGTCCGCCATAGCAATTCAAGTGTACTGGGAATTCAGAATGGATTAGTGATGCTATATATTCCCCTCTTTTGGCAAATTGCTCGGGAATGATTTCACCCTCAAGACCCGGATAGAATTCGTCACACATTCTAGATGCTGCTAAGTACATCCTAAGACTCTGCGTCCGCAAAGCTAAATAACTTAAGCCTCTATGTAGCCTTTGAACTTGCTGAATCACGGTACGTACAATTCCCCTTCCTTGAAACTTTGGAGTGAGAATAATTCCAGACAGATAAAGTATATCTTGATAGATTACAAAGATTGCGAACCCAATCTCTACCTTATCTGCAAAAATCCTATAGACCAATTTCCCACTTTCCAAATGCTCTCGCACGTCTCGAATTAATTCTTCAGACTCTTCTTTAACAAAGCCTAAAGCAGCCATATGAACAGCACTCATTAAAGTTGGAGCCACTGCCATCAATCTTACTTGTAATTTTTTCGACATATCATTAACCCTCCTAAGAAATTTCAAACAAAAAACAGTCCCACTTAGGGACTGTTTAAGGGTTTTCTAAATTAGATTAACTATTACCTAATCACAGCAAAACCTGGACAATCACCAAGCGGTTGATTGCCTTTCCACCAAGAAAATAAGATTTGAGAATGATTAACTAACATATTAAAGCTATTATAAATTAGGGTGTTATAAATGTAAAGTTCCTTTTTCGCAATATTCATTGAAGTATCTAGGTCAGACGATAAAAAAGTTTGGTGGCTGGACACATCAGTCCAGGACTTGCTCTTAGGGGTTTTCACAAGGGTTTTCGGAGCATTTAATACCTTGGTATTATAACGCACTTAGGTCGAGGTCTGAAACGGCAAAATAAGACAAATGAGACAGTATAAAAGGGCTGGCAACTGTCTCATTTTGACTTCTCACTCTCGGATGGTTTGGAGGCCTTTGACTCAATATGTTTGATTTTCATAATAGACTTCGCTCCTTTAGGGATTTGGTAGCTTAACTGCGGAAATGACTTACTAATATGCTTCTCTTCTAGAATACCCATCAACTCGAGGATCTTATAGCCCTTCAGGACTTCTTTAGGGTCTGAGTGCATAAACCACGGCTCTGAACCATACCAATCCTCGCCATCCTTTTGAAACTTAACTGTAGGCCATTCTGTTAATTTTTTGGGTGGCAAAATACCTTCATGATCCTTAATTAGGAATATGTGGTAATGAGTACCGCCAGCTGGGCTAGGGATAATTCGAGGTTTGAGCAATCCTTCTTTAACCAATTTTTTAACGCCCCAACGGTTTATAAAAAGGTGGTGTTCAAAGTCATGTACTGTATACCAACTATCTTTGTCACTCGCCGCTGTTGCTGGAATAATCTTTCTATCTATTGCACTTTGGCAGATTAGGCACTTGATGCCATGCTTGTCGTACCAAGTTTCTTCTTTTGAAATTGAAGTGCCACAAATAAAACAAGAGTAGCCTTCGCCTTCAAGATGAAAGCCTTTGGGATTAGCTTCAAGTTTTTTATTGCGCTGAGCCTCTTTTACTCCAAGATCAAGAAGCAAGCTTGCAAATCCCGTCAGCCAATGTTCTGCTTCGAAAAGCTCTTGATCAGAAACATCTTTCCCTTGCTCCTTTTCTAATAGTTTACGCAAATCCTCCCTTAGTTCTTCCTTTTTCTTTTCAGCTTTTGCTTCGGCAGTTTTACTGCGACGCGGTATTAGCGGAGGTGGATTGTATTCTTTCCGCGGTTCGACTACAGGTTTTTCGATTACAGATGATTCAATTTTATGCAGTGGTTTTTCTATTTCAGGGCTACGGGAAAGTCGAACAGATCTTCCACATTGACCGCAGAAATTACCACCTAACTCTAAATTATTTCCACAATTAGTGCAAAACATAATCCTATTTAGCTAAATACTCTTGAATCAGCACTACAGCATAACTATGACTGAATTTCGTAATTAACCACTTTCCCAAGACAACAACGATCAAGTAAACCCAAAGTAGTAATAAGGAAATAATAAATGCTTGGTCGTTCGGGAACAGTGCAGTAAAAATAAAAATATTCACAAGAGACATAGCAGTGGCTATAGTAGATCCACCGACCAAGTTTCTGATGAATCCGTATTCCATATTATGTTGATGAATAAGCTTACCATTACCAGCCTTGATTCGGATCAAAGCCACCGCTTCGCTTATGCAACGACGCGATTTTTCATCATCTAAAGCCTCTTCACTTTCCGTTGGTATATTGATGCCAAAATCTTTCTTAATTTTGCCGTGAAGTGATTTTGTAAAGTCTGTGGTGTAGTAAGTATTGGAATGCAACAAGTAACTCACACTCGGAAGTTCTAATCCGCTCTTAAACAAGAATTTTTCAAAAAGCTCTTTGGAAACTACTCTGTTAGCTTGTATTAGTAAAACAACCAACGCAAGGGATACGCTCAAATCGCCAATCCATTTAACCTGCAAGACTGAATCGGTAAATTCCCCGAACATAGGACTGATGAAGAAGTAATATAGAACCTGAAACGGCAATGATACCAAAATGGCAGGCAGAACCCTTGCGGTTAATGTATATTGATTAAACTTCATAATTAATCCTCTTCTTCATATCGTGCAGCGAATTCTAAATGAACAATTGGTATCCACCCCGGTCGCATTGGGACATCTAGGCTACGGAAGCATTGGTTTTGTCCTTGAGTAGCTGCAACTTTAACTCCTCGCCTCGCTAGTGCGTTGATAACTCTCTGAGAAGGATGCTTAGCTGATAAAGCCGCAGCGGAAATGAAAGCTGTTTTTCCAGTTGGATGAATGGCTCCTTGAGCAACTTTAGGTCCAACAATCCGATCTAGAATCTCTGGCCCTAAATTACGCTTACTACCATGGTGCGGGACTTGTTGATAATGAACATTAGAAGCTATATCAAAATTATTAAGATCCGCATAATCCGCTGCATGATGTAGCGCACTCACACCAGCATCACCTGTAAACAAGAAGGTGTCATCACCTAATTGAGCCAGTAAAACTACACTGGAGTTGTTACGTGAGCTTGTAGATCCTTCCTCTGGGTCTGTAAGTTCATCTTGATGCCAGAATTCTTCAATCATACGCTTAGCCTTCTCCACAAGAGAATAACTACTCGATTTTTCAAAGTTTGCAACCTGTTCAAGATAAAATTCCTCACTCGGTCCTAATACGTGAAGTTTATTATCGAAAGCAGATAAGCCTTGAAATGGGTCTAAAATATTGATGTTTTTCTTAATGGCTAACTGCTCCAAGTCGTACGCAGATTCAAGTGATTTTTCTAACTTACTTGCTAAGCCGAGAACAGTGGTTACACGATTTTTAACTCTGGTCTTTATGGATTCACTACGCAACCAAGGTCTATGTAGCCATAGTTCTCCAACTTTTAGTTCTTCGAGTACTACATGTAAACCTGAAACGTGATCGTTATCAGGATGGGTAGAAATTACCAGATCTACATAATCGGTGTTATATGTCTGACGAATTAGTTCAACTAGTTTTTCGCCAGATTCTTTAAAACCTCCATCGATAACTACTATACGCTGATCACTTGGATTATTTACAAAGTCACCAAATCGTAAAGCGATCGCGTCGCCGCTCTGGGAATTATCACCCACAGCAAGTATATCTACTTCGTGTGCCATATGGTTAGTCTAAATTATTGCTTTCACGGCGATCTGGGTTTGAGACCGGGGTCTGTAATCCATTAACTTTTCTAACATGGTAATCAGGAAAGTTGCCTTGTTTGATTTCTTTTACGAACTCTGTCCGGCTCATGTCTCGGCCGGATTTATTGTCATGAAAGTGATGGTTCCTGCCAGATTCACTTTCATTGGTAACGATGACTGTTTTTGCCATTGTTTTAAATATTTCTGTTAGCTGATTAATTAATTTGGTGAAACCGCTAACTCGTTTCATTTATTTATCATTTGAAATTTTATAAATAAAAACCAATCCACAGGTTATTGCAGTTTGGGATTAGTTTTTGTTTTACCTTTTAGTTTTTAGTCTTCGATGATTGGTTCGTACGTTATCTCATGGTTTTTTTGATGTTTGATTACGTCAATCATTTTACCGAATATTTCAAAATCACTTCGCATAACTATCGGGTGGTACCGAGGATTGGATGACATCGGGTTCAGCACAACCGCATTTGGCGTATAGCTAAGTTGCTTTAAAACTGCCATGTCGTCGATAATTGCTATGACCTTGTCGTCAGTATGAACATCTTTAGTTCGTTCGGCAACAACTAAATCTCCATCTTTAACACCAGCATCTTCCATGGAATCTCCAACAGCTCTTATTGCTACAACAGATTTAACATGAGCACCGTGCAAAAAGTGACGATCAACTTTAACGTGCTCATTGTAATTTGGTTCTGCAAAAACAGTCAGTTCACCGCAACTAACTGCGCTTACTACTGGTAGTACAACTAATGAGCTGTAAGCGTCCGTAGCCAATAACTGAATACTTCGTCTTTTGTGTCGAATCCAAGTTATTAACCGCTTTTTTTCTAGTGCTTCCAGGCGCTGAGTAATAGTTCTCAGGGAAGTTGCCCCAATTAACCCAGCAAGCTCAGTTATTGTTGGAGACTCACCAGTCTTTTGAGTAAACTTTTGGATGACATCTAAAAGCTCTTGCTGTTTCTCAGTAAGTCGATCCGATTTATTTGCTAGCATATGCTAACAATAGCATACAATGGTCAAGTCTACAACAAAAAGTTATCCACAATATACAACTTTGTGAGTATAGTATATACTAAACTTGTATTCAGAAGACTGGCGTTAGTATGGGGAGCAAACCATGCTAAACGCTAAGTAGCCAGCTTAAATATAATAGCTTGGAGTCTGAATCCAATAAAAAACCATGAGTCCCTTGCATACGGGTAGTATGCGACACTTATTATTTATTGGATTTGGGCTCTTTTTAGTTGCCCAATTCCGAAAGGAAAGATATGAAAAGTGAAAAGTTACAGGTTCAGGCTGTTTCTATTAAGAATCTTAAACCTGCGGCCTACAATCCACGTAAACATAGCGATGAGGCTATGGCACAGCTAAAAGAATCTATTGAGCGATTCGGCTTGGTTGACCCCATCGTAGTCAACGGTGCCCCTAAGCGAAAGAATATCGTCATTGGTGGCCACTTTAGGCTTAAAGCGGCCAAAGAGCTCGGTTACAAAGAAATGCCGGTGGTGTATGTAAATCTACCGGATATTCAAAAAGAGAAAGAATTGAATATTCGGCTGAACAAAAATACTGGCGAATGGGATTGGGCTCTGCTAGAGAAATTTAGCGAAGACTTCTTAGTCGACGTTGGTTTCTCCACCGAGGAGCTAGATGAAATTTTTGCCATCGACGATGAACCAGAAATGTTTGATTTAGCCAAAGAACTGAAAAAGCTAAACATAGACAAAATCAATGTTAAGAAAGGTGATGTATGGCAACTTGGCGATCATCGACTTCACTGTGGCGACAGTACCGTTGAAGCTGACGTCTTAAAATTGGCTAATGGCGAAAAGCCAGACATGTGTCTTACTGATCCCCCGTACATCCTTGATTATTTAAAAGGCAAGAAGAAAGGTGGCAAACCAATCGAAGGGTTTGGGTATAAGCGTGACCGAAAGTATTTGGAAACAGATGTCATCCCTGATGACTTTACTGAAAAATGGATGGCTAATATTCATAAAGTAGCCAAAGACGACTTCAGTATTATTGTGTACGAGAACTGGAAGAATATTCGCATTATCTGGAATGAAATGGAAAAGTACTGGAAGGTCAAGAATATGATAGTTTGGCACTTGGCGAACCGCGTGCAAGGCTTTGCGGCCAAATACAAATTCTTTAACAAGCATGATATTGCCATGGTTGGCACTGGTGGGAGGACAAGCCTAAATCTAGAGCCAGAAATTGAGTTGCTACAAAGTGAATACGAAACAGCGTTGTTTGCCATTTCCGGTAAACCTCACTGGGAAAATTATCAGAAAGGCAAAAAGTATTGTCCAACTGATTTCATCGAACACAAAGCCGCTGATGAAAAGTCTAGTGGCCAAGGTATTATCTTTGGAACCAAGCCAGTAGAAATCTTAATCCCATACCTGAAAGTCTTAACCAAGCGAGGCGACCTTGTTATAGAACCATTTGGTGGTAGCGGTTCAACGCTCATTGCCTGCGAGAAAATGAACCGTAGATGTCTACTAATGGAGAAAAGTCCAATTTATTCTGAGGTTATAAAAAATAGATGGGAAAAGCTCACCGGCAAAACAGCAATTAAGCTTTAAGGCCATGATTAATAAAGATCAAAAAGAGCGGCTCATTGAGCAACTTAAGAAAACACCAATCGTTCAAATTGCCTGCGAGAAAGCAGGTATCAGCCGAGCGACATATTACCGCTGGCGTAAAGATGATCAAGAGTTTACCAAGGTTACAGACGAAGCTCTAAATGAGGGATCGCTATTAGTGAACGATATCGCTGAATCACAACTCTTATCACTTATCAAAGAAAAAAATTTAACAGCAATAATTTTTTGGCTTAAGCACAGACACAATACGTACTCAACTCGTATTGAGGTTAATGCCAAAGTCCAACAAGTAATTGAGGAGTTAAGCCCCGAGCAACAAGCTCTTGTTGAGCATGCTCTACGCCTAGCCTCACTTACCCCAAAAGGAGAAAACCATGAATCAAAATAATAAGCATTCAATACTTCCGCCTGAATTGCTC
This sequence comes from uncultured Candidatus Saccharibacteria bacterium, assembly GCA_964597895.1. Taxonomy (GTDB): domain Bacteria; phylum Patescibacteriota; class Doudnabacteria; order UBA920; family UBA920; genus UBA920. The sequence continues at coordinate 263,143 of CAZQZS010000001.1, read as the reverse complement.
AAGCAAATTTCAACTGATAGAAAAGTGCGTAGAGCTTTGGCTAGTGAAAGTCACTTAATGTTCTTCAATATCTATTTTGCAGATCAGGTTGAATACGAAACAGCTGACTTTCAGAGAGAAATGTTTTCGCTCACCGAAAACCTAAGTAACAAAAGTATCTTCATTGAAGCATTCCGTGGCTCCGCCAAATCTACCATTATGAACACCTCACTTTTGTTATGGTCGGTGCTTGGTAAACCAAGTTGTAAGTTCATCATCATCGTTTGCCAGACTCAAGATCAGGCAAAAGCCCACTTAAAGAATGTGCGAATGCAGATTGAAGGCAATAAGCTACTACGCTCTGATCTTGGGCCATTCCAAGAAGAAGAAGATGAGTGGAAATCTCAAGCCTTAGTGGTACCAAATTACGGCACAAGAATTATGGCTGTGTCCGCTGATCAGGCAGTGCGCGGCTTCAAGTATGGTAAACACCGACCAGATTTGATTATTGCCGATGACCTTGAGAATAGTGCCTCAGTAAAAACCTTAGATGGACGAAACAAAACCTATAACTTGCTTACCAAAGAAATTATTCCAGCAGGTAGTCCAAAAACCAGACTCGTTGTCATCGGGAACTTACTTCATGATGACGGATTGCTTAGACGTTTAGAAAAAGATATCCGTGAAGACCGGCGTGATGGGATTTATAGAAGGTATCCTTTAATTGATTCCCAAAACAACATTCTTTGGCCTGGTAAATATCCAAATGAAGAAGCAATAAAAAAACAGCGTAGACAAATTGGTAATGACACTGCTTGGCAACAAGAATATCTGCTCAATTTCAGTGACTACTCTGACCGAGTCATTCATAGAGAATGGGTCAAATACTATGATAGATTACCAGACATAAAAGACTCCAAAACTCAATTTCGTTTCCCAGCGTTTGCAGTTGACCCAGCAATTTCTGAAAAGCAAACTGCAGACTATACAGCTATGGTGGGTGCAGTTGTATGCGGATGGGGTGAAAATTTCCGAATTTATATTTTACCTTTTCCTGTAAATGAACGCATGGATCACCCTAAAACTGTGCGCAAAATCCAAGAACTCTACACGACGCTAGTACCTGATTTCAAACCAAGAATTTATATCGAAGATGTAGGATACCAAGCCGCATTACCACAAAGGTTAAAGCAAGAAGAAGGATTACCTGTAGAAGCAGTAAAGATTTACGGCATGGATAAACGAGCAAGACTTGCTCTGATTTCTTCTTACATTATGAATGGTACTGTCGTATTCCCGGTTAGAGGCGCAGAAGAATTAATCCAGCAAATAGTTGGATTTGGTAATGAAAAACATGATGACTTAGTTGATGCTTTTACACTGCTGATCACTAAAATTACTGAGGGTTATAACAAGCGACCCTCTCACATATTAGATTGCGGCGGGCCTGATGAAGATGGCGGCACTATCACAGGTGGGCTAATGGATATGGTCTTTTAAAGTTTCCTGGACTTATCACTGACTTGGCGGTATCGTCTTGCTGGGTAGTTAATAACTGCCTTAACTAAGATAATTTAGGGCGTTTTCAGTCTGCCCAGCTGATTGAAATACATACAGAAATTTAGTATAATGACCTTAACAATTAATGCCTAAACTTGTGAGTAATCACAGGCATGGCAAGAGTTAAACACATCGAAGATATTGAACCCTGCGTTCAGTTATACTTCGATGTGTCGTGCCCGAAAGGGCATGGGTTCCGCAAGGAACCAGCTGGCGTGGGGCTTTGTGTTTCTACGCTGGCGGAAAGGATAAAATTATGCCAGATCAGTCTCCAATACAAGGAGCACCATTTTACAAAAAAGCTTGGTTTTCAATCAGTGTCATAGTAGTTGCTTTGCTAATCGCTATTGGAATAATTTACGGATATAACAATAGTTCATATAGCAAACAACAAAAGTTGGAGGCAATTCAAACAGTTGAGCAAGGTGAAGAGATTCAACAAAAACTACAACAACAAATTGATCGCTATGAATAATTAATCTATAACTATGAAAAAATGTAAGAGTTGTCAAAGTGAAATTGACGACAAAGCAACTAAATGTCCCAAATGCCAAACTGACCAGAGAAATTGGTTCATGAGGCATAAAATCATGACCGGAATATTGGGGTTTCTGGGTCTCATTATAATTATCAGCATCGCCAGTGCTGGAGATGGTAGCAATAGTACAAGTACTTCTAATGACACTGCTATAGCTGAAACTACTCAAGCAACTGAGGAAGAAACTGATAACGTACCTGCTGAGTATAAATCTGCTCTGAGGAAAGCTGATAGCTATGCTAATATCCAGCACATGTCTAAAAAAAGTTTATATGATCAACTTACTTCTGAGTACGGTGAAAAATTCACACCTGAAGCGGCGCAATATGCAGTTGATAATGTGAAAGCTGATTGGAATGCAAATGCTCTTGCTAAAGCAAAATCCTATCAAGAAATGCAACACATGTCTCCTGCTGCAATTCATGACCAGCTTACTTCCGAGTACGGTGAAAAATTTACAGAAGCTGAGGCCGACTATGCTATTGAGAATTTGAATAAGTAGTGAATTGAATTATTTCCTAAGAACTTAAAAATCCGTAGTAGTTACTACGGATTTTTTCATTTCAGATCGGCAGACTTACAGTTCAATGTTATACTGGAGACATGGAGCTCCAATATAATGAAAAATACTATAATGGTACAGACCTACAGCAATTAAGACCACGATTAACTGCTTTTAAAACTTACAAGACCAAAGATGGTACCCTCATTGGCTTGTTTCAAGGTAGTCGAGGTCTGAGACCAGATATTGATTTCGTTATAAAAATTCTTGTCCCTGGAGAGACAAAAAGATTAACACCACCTACTCACACTTTTTGGGTAGTCGACTTACTATTGAAAATTCCCCAATTTAGAGCCGAAGTCAGAGAGATAGTTCAGTTCTATATTGATTTTTACGACAGCACTTTACCATTTGAATCCGTTGATTCCAGAAATGGATATGAACTACAAACTGTGGAAATGATAACAAAAAACTATGCTCACATAGAGCAAAGTTATACATTATCTTTAGATTACGTAGCAATAATGATTGAACTATTCTGTAAAAACGAAAAAATAAATACTGGAGCTTATATGTTCCGTGATTTATTAGTCACACTTAGGGAATATATTGATGGCAATAAGCATTATACAGAAGTTCTACAATCAGCAATGCCTGGATTCAGATAAAACTACTCTGATGGTAATCCTAATCTGCCTAGAGTAATTTCTTCAAAAAAATAATCGCAATCAACTTCTTTGATATAAGCTAGTACGTCTTTGTAAGAAGGTGCTTGAAACCATTCGCTTAAAATATAAATATACTCGACTGTTACCCCCAGTGAGTTAAGTAATTTTTCGTATTGGCGTTTCTTAAAATGACATGTTTGTAATTTTTCATCCACAGAACCAGCGACATTTTGAAACTTAATTTCGATAACAAAAAAAGTATTCGTTTCTAGAACTAGTATGGCATCGTCGGGCAGTAGTTTCTTTGAAAGTATGTCTTTATAATTAACACCTTTACTTTGAAGATATTTGTATAGGGAGTTTTTTCTAAGATTGAGCGCAACTAACTCTCCATTGAATAAAATTGAATTGTCATCTCTTACAACATATCCTGGCATATTTCTGAGGACGGCAAGAAAATCCACTTTACCTTCAAAGTGTAAACCAGATTTAGTATTTGCACCTCCAATGCCACCAGTTATCATATGTGGCAATTATTACATATAACTAAGGCCTAAACAATCCATCCTAGGATGGATGGGCAAAAACTGATAAAATTACTCCATGACAGAGCAAAATACTAAAAAAGCAAAACCATTTCTAAAATGGGTTGGCGGTAAGGGGCAGCTGCTAACTCAGTTAGAGAAATTCTTACCTGAAAAATATAATTCTTACTTTGAACCATTCCTTGGCGGTGGTGCAGTCTTTTTTTCTATGAGCCCACACAAATCTTATCTCAACGACATAAACCAAACATTAATTCAGTCATACTTAAATGTAAAAAATAATGTTGATAAGTTGATTATGTCGCTTAAAAATATTGAAGATGAGTTTTTGTCCAAAAATGAGGAGCAAAGAAAAAAATTCTACTATTCTGCCCGAGAAAAATATAACTCCTTATCGCCAGAAGATTTTGAGAAAAGTATCTATTTTCTGTTCTTAAACAAAACCTCGTTTAACGGTATATATAGGGAAAATTCTAAAGGTGGGTTCAACGTACCTATGGGAAAATATAAAAACCCTAAAATTGTAGATGAGGATAACCTCAAGGTTGTTTCAAAAGCGCTTGCCAATTCACACATATCTAGTGGTTCGTATATCGATGCGGTTAAAGACGCAGTTGCCGGAGATTTTGTATATTTTGATCCGCCTTACCATCCTCTATCTGAAACATCTAGTTTTACTAGTTATAGTAAGGATTCATTTTCGAAAGAAGACCAGATAAGTCTCAGAGATTTATTTATTGAACTAGATAAAAAAGGAGTGTATGTAATGCTAAGTAATTCTAGCGCTCCCTTTATCAAGGAAATTTACTCAGGGTATAATCAGATTCCCGTATCAGCGAGTAGAATGATAAACTCAAAAGCGGATAAACGAGGAAAGATAAATGAGGTGGTAATTGTTAATTACCCGATAACGCTAGATCCTGAAATCGTTTTAGAGAAAGATTTAAAAACTTCTTCTCAATATCAATACCAATAAATTTACGTCCATGTTTGTTCGCAGCAATCCCCGTTGTTGAGCTACCGGTAAATGGATCTAAAATAACATCTCCTTTATTTGTACTAGCTAAAACAATTCTCTCAAGCAAAGAGAGAGGTTTTTGTGTTGGATGCTTTGTAAACTTCTTTTCAGATTTCTTCGGTGGATTAACTGCCCAAACAGAGCGCATTTGTAAATTTGGCTTTTTGATAAAATCTTCTGACCACTCACCATTTTTCATCAATTCATAGTTAAACGTATGCTTCGCTTTCTTATCTTTTCTTGCCCAGATAATATTCTCATGGCTAGCAGTGAAAAATCTACAACTAAGGTTTGGTGAAGCATTGGGTTTGAACCAGGTAATATCATTAAGTATGTGAAACCCTATTGATTGTACTGCGTGACCACATTGATAGATTGAGTGGTATGTGCCGCTAACCCATAGAGTGCCGTGTGGCTTTAAGACCCTATAACAAGCTTCAAGCCACTTTTTGTGAAAAGAATAGTCATGGTCAAATCCATTACTTTTATCCCAATCTCCCTTGTTCACGCTCACCATTTTGCCCGCATGAACAGTAAAGCCACCGTTGGAAAGTAAATAAGGAGGGTCTGCAAAAATCATATCGATTGAGTTTTCAGGCAACTCCTCAAGAATGCTAATGCAATCGCCTAAATAAAGAGCAAAGTCTTTATGGGAAAAATGAGGGGTCTGTTTAATGTGAGATAAAAGCTTCTTTGGCATATATCTAATGTTAACTTAGTTCCAACTTAAAGTGTAGCAATGCTTGATAAAGTTGAGATAAAGTTTTGGTAAAGTTACCAACAATTTGTGCTATTTTTTCTCTGGACTTCCTTTAGCCATGGCGGTACTGTGTCACTGGGATGTGGATAAGTATAGAAAACTAAGATGAATAATGAACAAATTCAAGGGGTATTAGGGCAAAATAATACGATTGCTGTTGAGCCAACTAAGTATTGCCTTTACGCGAGGAAATCGACTGAACAAGATGAAAGGCAGGCTTTGAGCATAGATAGCCAGCTTAAAGAGATGCTAGAGTTGGCGAACCGTGATGGGCTCAATGTGGTAGATATTAGAAAAGAAAGTCACTCAGCAAAAGCATCGAGCCAAAGACCAGTGTTTAACTCACTCATAGAAGACATTCGAGCTGAGAAATTCAACGGCTTACTTACATGGGCTCCTGATAGACTAAGTAGAAACGCCGGAGATCTTGGATCGCTAGTAGATTTGATGGATCAAAAACTACTTCATGAAATTCGCACTAATGGGCAAAGATTCACGAATAATCCAAATGAAAAATTCTTGTTAATGATTTTATGTAGCCAAGCTAAATTAGAAAACGATAACAAAAGCATAAATGTGAAGCGAGGATTGAAAGCCAAGATTGAAATGGGGCTGAGACCAGGAATGGCACCAACTGGGTATCTAAATGAACATCGAACTGACCGCAAAGGATATGTTCAAGTAGATACACAAAGAGCCCCAACAATAATTAGAATGTTTGAGAAAGTTGCATACGAGGGATGGACAGGGCGACAAATATATCACTGGTTAAAGCACGAGTTAAGATTTACTACTAAAAATAATAAACCACTAGCGTTAAGCAATGTATATAGTATCCTCAAAAACAGTTTCTATTACGGCGAAGTTGAATATCCGAAAGGAAGTGGTAAATGGCATAAAGGGCAACATAAAGCTTTAGTCAGTAAAGAGCTTTGGAAAAAAGTAAACGGACAGTTATCGAGGGATCAAATAGTGCGGCAAGTTACGAAAGAATTTGCTTTCACCAAGCTGATGGTGTGCGCCTTATGTGGTTCTGGTATATCAGCTGAAGAAAAATACAAACCTCTGAAAGATGGCACTGTGAACCGTTATATTTACTACGGCTGCTCGAGAGGACGAGACTTGTACTGTAAATCTGGTTATATACGAGAAGAAGAACTGATTGACCAACTCACCAAAATCATTGACCAGATAGATATTAATGAACTCGGCATGAGAGCAAGACTGGAAGAAGAAGTTAAAAGGTATAAATTCTTTCAGAACAAAGTTTTAGGAGAAAAACAAAACAACGACAATGTCGCTGATAATGTGAATATACGAAATTATGCTAAATATATATTAAAACAAGGTTCAATTAGCGAAAAGCGTGAGCTGCTTGGATGTTTAAAAAGTAAAATACGACTAGCTAATAAGCTGATAAGTCTAAAATAAGTTATCTTGTTAAATCAATTATCATAGGCATATTAGATTCAATTGCCTTTCCAGCAACAACAGCGTGGTATTTTTTTAAATTAGGGAGTGCTTGAACCATATCTTTGCCCACATAATTACCTAAAAATGTAAAACTAGTTTCATCAAAGGCTTGGAAACATATTACAGTATTACATTGTGTCAAAACAGTTTTAGACACATTCGCAGTACGCTGTGCAATTACCAGTAAACCGACACCATATTTTCTACCTTGCAATGCAACTTGCGTCATTTTATTTACCAATGCTTTATTGCTAGAGTAATCTCCCATATCTCCAAGAAAGCTAGTTTCTGGCGTAATAGTATGAGCTTCCTCTAAGACTAAAGCCACTTTAATTGGAGTATCGTTATCATACATATTTTTAGCATACATAAAGATTTTTTCAAGAAAATCTTGCGTTTCCTTTAGTACATCAGTTGTATTACTCAAGGCTGGTAACTCAAATAAACCAACCTTCTTATCTACCCCTCCCAAATAAGAATCAACACCGTCTTTATCAATGATTTGATGTTTAGCGGGGTCTAATTTTTTTCTCCACTCCCCAGTAAAATCTATGCAAATAACCTTAGTGTCGACTAAAATTTCTTCTATTATAGTTTTAGTAAGAAATGATTTTCCTGAACCTGTGACTCCTAAAAGTGCCATATGATGACTCACAGCTTCATTTAAATCGATTACTGATGGAAGTGAAGTTCCTGGAATTATACCAAGTTTATATTTAGGATATATAATATTATTCACAACTACATCAGTTGTATCGGCTTTAAATAAAGGAGTATTTATAGATGGAACCCAGCCAAATTTTTGGAATGATAATTTTTCTGCTTTCCATTCACCAAGCTGAATCGCTTCACCTTTAATAAATCCTGTTTCATTTTGCGCTTCCAATCTTTCTTTTTCAGTAGTACCTGCAATGACTTGATAAAATAATCTACAAGTCCCGATTTTTAACTCTAATAGATCACCCTCTTGTAAATCATCAACCATTTTAGAGTATTCAAACTTGATCTTTCCAATGTTAGATCCTTCGGCAACAATCCCAACCAAATCTTTAACTTTTAACTCCTCCGATGTCTTTTTATTCTCTTCATCATCTGATATCGAATACACGACGTTCTTTTCTAGTCTTTCATCCGTTATAGTGTTACCACCTAGCTGTAAAATTTTTACCCACTTCTCCTGATTAAGGAGATATGTATCAAAAACTATTCCTGTAATATTAAAGTTTTTTGTGTCGTCCATAGAATATCTAAATTTCACAATATCAAATTTTTTTATACTATTTCTGTCTTCAAATAGTTTTGTTAAAAATATTTTTTTAGACTGGACTCCAAAAATCTGACCAATTTGGTCTTTATGAAGTTTCTTGCCCAGTACGGAAAAACTACTGTGTATGGTTTTGGGGTTAATGGAGAGTATTAAAAACCACAAAACGAAAAGTACTAAGCTATAATAGTTTTGAATGGAATAGTATGTAATTAAAAAGTATATAAAAACCGCTGAATACAGCACTCTACCTTGTCCAACTTTTACGACAATATTTTTTAATAGTTCTGCGATTTTATTGCGCCAATGGTCTGGACTTTGCTCATTTGTCTCACAAGCCAAGGCGATAAGAGATGCTATCAAAAGAAAGAGTAAAATACTGACAGCTGACCACCAAAAGACTTCATTGTCTAGAAATGATTTCACAGCCAAAAACACTAACAGTAAAGGTATAGTGTTGGTGATAACATTCTTTGGAGATGTATAGTATGGTTCAATAAAAAGTATTGAAAATAGTACCATAAAAATACCAGAATAAAACCAAAGATCTTTACTATCTGTACTGGGCAAAAAATTTCCAAAAGCAAGGTATTGAATAGCTACAAAAGCTAAAAGAAATAGACCAAATATAACAAATCGGTTTTTTAGTAGATACCAAATTGTGCTTCCAATTGCTTTCATAATTGCCATAACTATAACAAAAAACCGCCGTCTCGGCGATCTTTATTGACCCATCTAGGTCACACGATAAAAAAGTCTTGTGGCTGGCCACTTCGGTCTAGAACTCATGTTATAGGGATATTACAAGGCATTTAGAGGTCATTTTTAGGAGGGCAAATACCGCATCTAGGTCGTGGATAAAAATGCGACAAATGCGACAGTTGTAAACATGTGTATAATTTACAGAATTCACATATTATAGTATTATTAAGGCACTTAATTTAAACATATGGATTGTATTTTTTGTAAAATTGTCTCGGGTGATTCCCCTTCTCACAAGGTTTGGGAAGATGAGAAGCATATAGCTTTTTTGTCTATTTTCCCAAACACAGAAGGTGTGACCGTAGTAATACCAAAAGAACACTATACTAGTTACATTTTTGACTTGCCTGAAGATGTCATGATTGACTTAGTAAAAGCTGCTAAAAAAGTTGCAAAGTTGCTAGATAGTAAGCTAGAGGATGTTGGTAGAACAGCTTTGGTATTCGAAGGGTTTGGAGTGGATCACATTCATGCAAAGTTATTCCCTATGCACGGAACTAAAATGGAAAACTGGAAACCGATTAACTCAGGTTTAAATAAATACTTTGAAAAGTATGAAGGATACATTTCTTCTCATGATGCGGATCGTGCGGATGATGACAAGCTATCGGAACTCGCAAAAAAACTTTCAGAATAAAAAAAGAAGCCCGGCGCTTAGCTGGGCTTTTTAAATCCGAAAAATTTCTCGGCGTTACTATGAAATATAGACTCCTTGATGATTTGCTGCTTATCTACATCAAACGAGTTGATGGCATACTTGATTGCTTTTAGACAATCCCAATGACTATGAGTTAAACCCACCGCTAAATGTTTATACTCAGCGTGTTCTTCCAGATTAACCCAGTGATACGGAAAACTTGTAATTTGACTTTAAACTATACTATTTTTAAATCCCGAAGTCAACTAAAGTTCTTGCTATCTTCTGCCATTATTCCACATCCTCTATAGTTCCTAAATTGATGAACTTTTTAAAACCAACATTCCAAGGGATAAATTAAAAAATTAAACCGCCTATGCAGCGATCTTTATTGACCCATCTAGGTCAGACGATAAAAAAGTTTGGTGGCTGGGGTACTAGGATTCGAACCCAGTTAGGTCAAGAACCAAAACTGTCTTAATTATGCGAATAAATTTTTCTAAACTTTCATCAACATTAGTTAGAATCTTTAGAGGTCTTTTTTGAGAAAATTAAATACTCTGGAGATTTGATTTTTTAATCATAATCACTCGGTGATGACTTCACGCGCTTGGAATTGTTTTCCAGGACCGCTTTGTACTGACTCAAGATTTTAGAAATCGTTTTATCCGAACTAAATTTATGAAGCATTAGATTTCGTAATCTTGATCCAATTTCTTCTCTGTATTCTGGCTTAGAAGCCAAGAAAATTAACTTCTTAGATAGTTGTTGAGCAGCGCTTTCTAGCTTCTTTCCTGCACTCAACGCGATTAATTTACCAAAATCATCACTTAGCATTTCTTTAACACCACCTCTTTCCAGGGCAATAATTGGCTTTGCCGACAAGGAAATTTCTACGACAGACCCAGGGAAATTATCTCCAATCGACATGATTGGAAATACATCACCTGCCTGAATTATCAAAGGCACCCTACTGTGATGTATATAATCCGTGAATGCAACCGATGAATGGTATTTCTTTGGCAATGTGGCTAATAATACCTTAGGGGCTAGTTTGGTATTTGCATTTAAGTTCTTATTCTTATCGTCTCCACAGTGACCAATAAAACAAAATCTTGCACTTGGCACACGAAGTATGGTTTCTTTTATTGCCTCAATCACCAACTTCACACCCTTTCTCTCCTCTACACTGCCAAGCAAAAAGATATTGTAAGTACTATCATTCAAAAACTCTTTGCCCAGTACTTTATTGATTTGCTTTATAGCACGTTCTCTCACAGTAGAATTAGGGAAATAATTTTCAGCATCTATTGGATTAGGGATTACTAAAATCCCTTTACCCAAAGAACTATCACTTCCAAGCACATCACGCATGACCATGTCTTTAACATGCTCAGTACATGCGGAAATAAAGTTAGCTGATCGTATCAATTGATCCTCTTATAGTAACTGATAATTATTTGCAGGGGTAAGTGGTAAATGGTTTTGCTTGATACAGGTCGCAAGCGGTGTATGTAATCGAGCAATCTTGGCAACTTTAGGATTTTGAATAGAAGAAAAAAGTTCGGCAGCCAATCCCTCCCACTCACCTGACTCGATCACTACATTTTTGTCCTGAAAGCGAGTGAGGATTTTTTGTAATTCTCTGGTAATTTTTTTATTATATAGGATTTTCTCAGTTAACTCTTTGGAGTTTTGCTCCAGCAAATTTCTATAAGGAACTTGTTGTGATCCTTCTATCTTTCCTGAAATATAAATCCTTTTTACTCCAAACTCATCTACTTCTTCAAAATCTTTGTTACGATGTGATTGAGTTATTCAAAAAACCTCAATCTTATTATTGATTTTTTTTATCCCTCTAGATAATACTCCTATATATGTGCCGATTCCGCCTAATACTAAATACTTGTCATCTTCTTTGGATAAAAATACAACACAATCAATCTTATTATGAGATCTCATATAATTTTTGTGAAACTATGTTTGCAGCAAACGGAGATAGTTCCTCAGTCGAAATAGAGCTAATGTCTACCCATTGAGCTCCAAGAGAGTCTTCAACGTCCATTTCCATTATCAAATTTTCTATGTCAGACTCGGTAATTTTATAAATTAAACCCACATGATACATATCAATACTTTCCCCTTCATATTCAAAAGTTACAGTGGTAGTCATGTTCGAAATAAGTTCTGATTGTTTGACTATAACTCCAGTCTCTTCATTCAATTCTCTGGCTAAGGCCAGCTCTAGGACTTCGCCATGCTCTAATTTACCGCCAGGTAAATCAAGTTTACCCGTGTAAGGACCGCGGGACTTTTTAATCAGAAGCATTTTCCCATCATGTATTAACAAACCGTAAATTCCTAAGTGTGTTTTTTGCGTAGGCATATTGTGTAAACTAATTAAAAATAAAAAGGTATAGCCAATAGGAACTATACCAAATTTAGAGTAAATCTGAAATCTTATCGTGTAAGTTTTTTGCCAAGAGTTCAGGGTCCGAAAAATCATTTTCAAAAATAATATTCATTTGCTTTTGAAAAGTTTCATCTGAATAGTATTCCAAATTCAGAAACCTATTAATTACTTTTCGTTCTTGAATGCGCTTCTCATCATCACCCCCTCTTAATTTCATGCCGTAATCAGCATCTCCAATTATCAACACCCTTATTCCGCCCAACTCACAAATTGCATTCAGATGAAGAGGTGAACCGTATATAAGGTGGTTTAAGCCATTCGTAACCAAAGTACTTCGGTAACCATAGTAACGATGGCCATCATCCATATCAAGTAATAAACCACCAGCTGAGCGTATATTAATATACTCATCAACAGTAACATACTCAAACTGATTTTTTTCATCATCAGGACGCGGTTCTCTTGTGACGGTAAATGCAGGCATGGTGTATTGACCAGTTCTGCATAGAGACTTCATAAGTGTGGTTTTTCCTACCCCACTCAACCCAAAAACAGTGACTATCATATTCCCTCCTGCAGTAGTATATGAATCCAGCTAGCGCTTAAAGATTCCTAACAGTTTATCAAATAACACCCCAATTGACAAATCTTGATAATCATTTTTTAAACTTGATTTTGAGACATTCTTCATTACCTCGACAGTATAATAAGTTTCTAAAATCATTTTAATAAGTGCGAGCTGGATCTCGAAGTGTATATTATCCTCCTCTAGCTTTGATAGATTTCCGTATGATTTCAAGAATGTAGAAGTTCTTTTGGCATCATAAACTGTGCCATGATGAAACCCAAAAAAAATCTGTGACCTAGCAATGTCATAGAGACGTGGGCCTATACATGCATGATCCCAATCAAGTATTCCAACTATGTTTCCTTTTTTTGAGAATAATAAGTTGGCTGGAGAAATGTCTCCATGTATAAACGTTGTCGGAAGTTTTTTTCGATATGACTGGTCAATCTTTGAATATATCTTTTTTATGGTAGCGAGTTTATACCACTTCTTACACAGTTGAAAATAATTCTGGTAATCGAACTCCTTAGATCGAGAGATAAGCTTTAAAGGTATCTTGCACCGGTGGATTGAAAAGAGTAACTCTGCAATCCTAGCTAAGTGTTTATCAGTTAATCTCGACATATGATGTCCGTTCATAAATTCTTGAATCATCATTGTACTACCTGATAGTGTGAAGCTTTTGGGCACCAACAATTCATTATCAGATAACGTGTTTTGCAAATTTGCAATCCTGGATACATCAAGATAGTTACGTTTAGTATATTGCTTGAGAATAAACTGGTTTTCTAGGTCGATAGTGATAAGAAAAGTTTTATTATCAACGCCTATCTCACTTTGTTTAACATTTACTGAATTCATCTAATTATTTTTTATAGCTCTAACCGTAATAACACTAGGTATTGTTGGCACATTGACTTTCACATACTTACTCAGTAGATAATTCAATGTTGCTAACGGGAATAACAATAATTTCCACAAAATTGCACGAGGCCTTAAGAAATCCTCCATCATCCAGCCAAACACATGGAAAATGGAATGAGTAATGGTTATCTTCTGGATAGAGAACCCATTTTCTTCAAGAATGGTTCTAAGCCCATCTGCTGTAAACCTAAAATAATCCCCTGGGTATAAGTGAATTGGCTGCATAAATGGAACAACGCAAAGAAATTTACCATGAGGTTTTATTACTCTACTAAATTCTTTAACAACCTCCCATGGCGCACGGCAATGTTCTAGTACAGCAATGCACACTATGGAATCAAAATGTGCTGAAGCGAATGGTATACTTTCAAGATTACCGACGATATCTACATTAGAACTTGGTTGAATATCTATCCCTATAACTTTTGAAGAATTTGGTAAGTCAATCTGCCTTTCACCTGCTCCTGCATTTAATACAAGACCATCAGGAAAAAACGCATTTTCACCCAATTCTTCTTCCAATTCAGGCCAATAAACCCATGTGTTTATATAGTGATCAAATTTCATAAGTGTAACGTAACACTAAATAATAGAGGAAAAATACCCAGAAGTCTAGTCCACTTGAAAAATTACTCTAAAATCCCTAAAATACATAGATATACACTTTTTGGTATATCGTAGATTTGCAATATTTCTAAGGAGGAAATATGGACATACTTGGAATAGACTTTGGTACGTCGAATTCTTTAGCCGCGGTCATGAGGAATGACAGCTTGAAACTAGTAGAATTTGATGGGCAGAAAAGTGCTCCAACAGTTCTATTTTTTCCAGCTATAAGTTTACTCAAAAGGTCAAACCGGAATTATGAATTTGGCAGAAGAGCAATTGAGGCAAAATATGAAGAAGATGATATCGGTCGACTAATTTTCTCTTTCAAGGGACTACTTGCCGACGAATCATTTGATGGTACAGTGATCCCAATTTACGGGACATTCACTGCTGAAAAATTTTGTAGCTACTTTTTAAAAAAAGTGAAAGAAACTGCTGAAAATCAATTTCAAACAGAATTTAAAGCGGTGGTACTTGGTCGCCCAGTGGAGTTCGACCAGCTTGCAACGAACCGGCTTAAAAATGCTGCAGAGATGGCTGGTTTTGAAGAAATTCACTTCCAACTTGAACCCATTGCAGCAGCAATGAGTTATGAGCGAACTCTTTTGGATTCTGATGGAATAAAAACCATCCTTGTCTGTGATATTGGTGGTGGTACATCGGACTATGCGATTCTTCGTTTGTCCAAAGATCACTCACTGTCTAACGATAGGGGTGCCGATATCTTAGCCACAGGCGGCGTCTATAAGGCTGGGGAAAGTTTTAACAGCCAAATAGTAGTCGAGCATCTCGCAGAACGTTTTGGTAAAGGTGCTAAGTGGGGGTATAAAGAACATGATTTCCCAATTCACTGGATTCGCAGTCTCGGGAATTGGAAAACACTGCCATTCCTCCGACAGGATAATGTTGGCAGTCTGGTTGCTCACACTGAAGAGTCACGTCAGCAAGATGTAAAACGCTTAGCTGATTTAGTGAATCATAATTGGGGCTATCAACTCTACACTCATGTAGATGCCTCAAAAATCGAACTGTCGAAACAAAGTGAAACTGAAATCAATTTTCGAGCTATTGATTTGGCTGAGAAACTTAGTCGAGATCAATTCGAAAATCTAATCAGTCCAATTCTGGAGCTGATGGAGTTCGAAATATTCAATACGCTTGAAAGAGCTAATCTCAAGCCGGTGGATATCGACAAAGTAATCTTGACTGGTGGAAGTTCACTTACTCCAGCTGTTCAAGAACAAGTAGTAAACATTTTCGGGGAGTCTAAAATTGTCCCAATTGATGCATTTAATTCAGTTGTGGCAGGTTTAGCGCTCGAAGCAGAAAAATATGCCAAGCAAGGCAAATAGAAGGCTTTAAACAGTCTTCTTTTTTTATTCCAAGATGCACTATAAAGTACAAAAGACCGCCTCTTCGGCGATCTTCTTTGACCCATCTAGGTCACACGATAAAAAAGTCTTGTGGCTGGGGTACTAGGATTCGAACCTAGGAATGAGCGGACCAGAACCGCTTGCCTTACCACTTGGCTATACCCCATCGATTTCAATTTTTCACTGACCTGGCTATTTGTCCGCTGAGCGGACCTCTATGATGAACGGCTTACCGGCGTAAGCCTATGGCGCTTGCCTTACCACTTGGCTATACCCCATCGATTTCAATTTTTCACTGACCTGGCTATTTGTCCGCTGAGCGGACCTCTATGATGAACGGCTTACCGGCGTAAGCCTATGGCGCTTGCCTTACCACTTGGCTATACCCCATCGATTTCAAAATTCCACAATATTATAATTCAAATCCTGACAATTTTCAACCTAGCCCTTGTTTGTGCTATAATAAATAAAAGTCCGACACCTGAAACCAAACCAATGCCGCACATGTTCCATATTGCCAAATACGTATTTTACCTAGTTGTAATTGCATTAGTAATATTTTTGGTTTGGTTTTTACCTAAATACTCTTACGTCCAAAAGAATCCTGGCTACTGCGTTGCCTTAACCAATAATCTTTACTACTGCGGCAACGAAAGCAATATAGCAGATGTTTACGGCAACACCATAGATGCCAAAGAAAAACTAGAACAAGCCAAACAAACTTACGATGAAGTTGACTCATCACTCAACCCCCAGTAGAAGCTTTGTGCTTCTGACCATTATCGTACTCTGCACAGTGTATGCCGCTTTGGTATTGAGCCGCATCAACCGCTTATATGTAGAAGCTCCGGCGGCCACTCAACCCATCCAAGCACAACCTGACAATCAACCAACCCAAACAAGTTTTAGGCAGGTAGAAGCTGCAGATACTACGAGATGGAACGAATTTAAAGACCAAGACTACCCACTGACTTTCTTGCGACCTCAAGGATGGAACGTTACCTGGAACGACGATGTCCCTGATCTATACGTTGTGTCCGTGACCCGCTCCAATCCTAGAGCGCAAATCAAAATCTATCTAAGCAAAATCGCCCCAGCTGCACCGCAAACATTATCCCAAGCCAATTATACTACTGCCAACGGTTACCTAACCACAAATTTTAATAACCTTATCTACCAAACCAAAGTGGGTGAGTATTATTACGTCTTTGATGGCACCGATGCTGGCGAATATTTACCAGAACTCGCAGGACTGGTAAATTCTGTGCGATTGGATTAAACTAAAATTACTAAAAAAATCTAGGCTATTAATATCCCATACCTACAAACAAATCTATTGAGGAGGAATAACATATGCAAGCTTAACCAACTGCGAACGATCCCGAGTATAGTACTACCAACGCCAGCCTATAAGCTGGCGTTTATATTTAGGCAATTACTCCGCCGCCCACGCAGACTTTTTTGTCGTATAGTACCAAACTTTGACCGCTAGCGACGGCTGATTGCGGCTTGGCGAACTTAACCAGATAATGATCGCGGCTTTTGAGTTGAATTGTGAGCTTTTCGAGTTTTCCTTGATGACGATAACGTCCCTCCAGCTTAGCTGGAAAACTTTTTGGTTTGGTAATCCAATTCACACTGTGAATTTCAACTTCTTGGGTTAGTAAAGCCTTGTCATTTGCATCATTAGTGACAACCAAAGTGTTGGTCTTAAGATTCTTACTGACAACATACCATGGACCACCCTTGCCAATGTTAATTCCCTGGCGCTGGCCAATAGTGTAATACGGCAAACCTTGGTGCTCGCCAATTTTTTGTCCATCTTGGGTAACAACCGGCCCGATTTTTGGTTTAATTTTTTGCGACAAAAAATCCTTTAAGCGAATCTGACCTACAAAACAGAGCCCCATGCTTTCTTTTTTATCTGCATTCGGCAGTTTAAGCTTCTTGGCCATAGCCCGAACTTCGGATTTTTTCTTTGAGCCGATAGGGAAGAGCAAATGGGGGAGTTGTAATTGCTTAATATTGTAAATGAAGTAAGTCTGGTCCTTGAATTCATCCTTGCTGCGAACAAGCTGGTAGTTCTCCCCTGCCTTATTTTTTATTTTTTTGACTTGTGCGTAATGGCCGGTAGCGACATAATCAAAACCATTCTTCATAGCCCAGTTGTATAAAACTTTGAATTTGATTTCTTTGTTACACATTACATCAGGGTTTGGGGTGCGGCCAGCTTTATATTCCTTAAAGAAATAATCCATGACGTTCTTTTTATATTCTTTTTCGTAGTTCACTGTGTGCATAGGGATACCCAAATGAGCAGCCACGCGCAACGCATCTTGGCGATCAATCAGCCAAGGACAATCTGAATATTTTAAACCAGCAGTTGAAGACCAGTTTTTCATAAATGCGGCTTCAACTTGGTAACCGGCTTTTTGTAGCAAATACGCCGAAACAGCAGAATCAATTCCGCCAGAAAGTGCCATAAGTACGCGCTTTTTAGTTGTCTTACTTCCCTGTTTCATTTATTGACAAATATACGAATTTATGCTATAATATGTAATTTAGAAATACAAAATTTTTTGGGGGATCTATGTATGGTAAACGAAATCATTAGTAGCATACTAACGATGATCATTGGGATGGCCATGGGAGTGATACTCCCAGTAGGAGTCATCCTGATCACGGCAGAGTCTCACACACCCACCGACCCTGCCAAGGCGTTCATCTTTCTCTTTGTCTTGGCTGTGGCGGCGCCAGGTTTGGCTGCGGCGGCGGTCCGAAAATTGCGACAAGATCGCAACGCGGGATGGATTGCGGCAACTATCGGCTTCAACTTCACATTTGCTATCTTTATCATAGCCTCTGCGTTGTTGAAACCTAGTGAAACATGGACCGCCATCGTGGCTACTTATGCCACGATGCTGTTAATCAGCATCTGCCTGCTTGCTCCTGAGTGTTTACCTCCGGTCCGAAAACGACCGGGAATCATCACAGACGAAGACTAGCGAAAGCGGTGAGAAGGAATTTATTCCTCTCACCGCTTCTTTTTTTATTTTCCCACTCCCCTTCAGGAGAACATACTTACTCTGAACAATTCTGCAGCCACGTAGCGGCGAAGCCTAGTGAAGAGTGAGTATGTTCGAATATAAACTTATTGCATCATGCTGCCAAATTTTTGCTGCAGCATTTTTTTATGCTTCTTGTTAAGGTCTTCCATTGCCTCGCGAATGTTGCGCGCAATATCTCCCCTATCCCCAACTATTGAATCATCTACTTTTACACTCTTTACAGTTTGATTGCCATCAATAGTAATTTCAATTTTGGAGCCAGAAGATTTGCCGGTAACTTCTTCTTGGCCAAGCATCATTTCAATCTGCTTAGCCTGCTTACGCATTTCGTTTACATCTTTAAGCTTATCAAATAATCCCATTAGACAGTTTCGTTATTAATTGTTGGTGTTGCTTGTTGACCGCGACTGATCGCAGTAATATGCCGAATGATTGTACCAAAACCTACCCAAACAATCAATAAGCTGATTAGCCAGCCGATGGCTGGGATCAACGCCAAGATAGAAACAATAACAACACCCAGCACGACTGCTTGCCAATCAATAGTCAGTTGTTCCTTCTTGATAAACTTCTGATTAATCCAAGCTCCGACAAAGACCATACCCACCAATGCGCCGACCATGCACCATAGCAGCCAGAGAACGAACACAATCAAAGCCGCGTAAAACCCAACAAAGGTGAACAGCAACAGTAGCGCCATAATTGGCATGGCAATAAATGCAACGAAGCCGATACCCAAATTAGCCCATACGTTTTCTTTAAGATGAGTAACCAGCTCGGTGCTGGTCTTTGGGAACAGCTTGAGCAGTACCAAGCTTGCCAAAATCATGGCCAAGAGCTTGAATACAAACCCTAAAGTCAAAACACCGGCCAATGCTTTACCGCCTTCGTTCTGTTTACGAGGAATTTGTTCGTACTGCAAATTACCCGTCTGGGCACCGTCTGCAATCTCGGCTTCCTGCCACGACTTGTATTTTGCTTCGCCAGCAAAATTAGTTTTTGCCCCAAGACTCAACTTTTGACCAGCTGTAATGACTACTGCCCCTGTAACGGCACTGTTAATAGTTATCAGATCGGCGTGAGCAGTGAGCTTTCCTGTTACTGGCCCGAGTAATTCAATCTGTCCGCCGGCAATCATAACATCGCCAGCAACCGCCGCACGATCGGTCAAACGGATGCTGCCGCCAACACCGACCACATCGCCGCTTACCGCGTTATTAATGGTTACGTCACCGCCTGCCACGCGCACGTCACCGCCGACAGTTCCGTTAATATAAACATTGCCGCCAGCTACGGTTAAGTCGCTTTCAACGTTGCCCTCAATGGTCACATTGCCGCCCACGACTACTGCATCACCCAAAGTGGCGTTGTTGAGCAGAACCGTGCCGCCAGCGGTATAAAGATTTCGGTGCACGCTGTCAGCAGAAATAGTGATGTTACCACTCTCGTCTGGCACCAAAAACTCTGCCGCTGAAACTTGCGCACCTGGCGCCAAAACCATGGTCAAAGCCACGATCCCCGCACCAATGCCCCCTAAAATGCGTGCATATTTTTTCATAATTGCTTTCTTAATGCTCTTCTATATTATATTCCTATCTTTAGGCAAACTCAATCAAAATAGCGTTGCCGAGTCATCTTTGGCTAGCGGTTTTGGTTTTGAGGTTCTGCGAGCGATGTGGGTGCGCAATTCAGGCTTTTTTTTAGCAGGTGGCGATGAAGCTGGCACGCCTCCCTCTTCTGAAGCACGTGCGTAATACCAGCCGCAGTACTCGCAGCCCTCTCCGGCTTCGGGGATGCTGGAACCTTCCAAACAATCTTTAATTTTATACAGCACGCCCTCAACCCAGTCGTCTTTACCGGTGTAAGGAATCAGCACGACATCAAACTCAATGGTTTTATCAAAAGCTTCTTGATCGGCCTTGCCAGTACAGTAAACAAAGTAGCCTGTATCGGAAACTTTCAGATCGTTTCGCCTGAGCAGCCATTGATAGATTTCCATCTGCCGCTTATAGCCTTCATGCCAGACGCCACTAAGTTCTTTTACAGGCGCATCTTTGGCAGTGGCTTTGTAATCCACCACTATATATTCGCCCTGGCTGTTAAGCCAGAGGTCATCTATAGCGCCACTGACGAGCAAACCGGTTGGCGCATGAAAATACTGCACGCCTTCAAAGTTTTCTCGCCAGGTATTAATTTTGTCGTGCTGCGCTGGGATAGCATCTATACCGTACTCGTCCTGAAAGGGATGCTTGGTACCTTGGGCACGATGAACATCAAATTCTTTTTTGAGCTGTGAGTCTACCGCTGAGTTAAGCAAAAAAGCAGGCATGGATGGCCGACGAATACCGAGTTTATTGTCTAAATAAAAACAGCGCGGGCACTGCTGGAATAATTCAATTTTTGAGCGCGACAATTTCCAATTATTACCGCCGTAGTTCCAGTTACTACTCCGTTTTGGGGTTGAGATAGGCATAAATCTTGTTAAATATAGGTAAATTATACCATACAAAAACGCGCGCATTCTTGCCAAAAACCACTATTTTCGGTATCATATCAAGGCTAATTGAAAATTATTGGGGTATAGCCAAGTGGTAAGGCAAGCGCCATAGGCTTACGCCAGTAGCCGTTATATTATAGAGGTCCGCTCAGAGCGGACACAGGCAAACGAATCAGAAAATTATATATTGGGGTATAGCCAAGTGGTAAGGCAAGCGGTTTTGGTCCGCTCATTCCCAGGTTCGAATCCTGGTACCCCAGCCAAAACAAATCGCCCTTGGGGCGATTTTTTGTTATACTGGAGCCAAGATTATTAACTAAACAATATGAACGCGAAAATTATTGGCATAATTGCCGCTATCGTCGTGGTTGGAGCTGGAGTGTGGTACTTCACTCAAAACCAAAACCCTAGCGAAGTGCAAAATGATTCTACCACCACAGAGACAGAATCAGAGCTCGCCATGGAGAGCACTTCCCTAAAAGAGTTGATGACTCGGGGCCGAGACATTGAGTGCTCCTGGAACAGCACCGACGCCAACAACCAAAGCTCTGGCACGATCTACGTAACCAAAGATAAAGGCCGCGCTAACTTTACCTCCACAGACGAAGGTCAAACCCGCACTGGTCATATGATCTTTATGGCTGGTAGCATCAACACCAGTTATGTCTGGATGGACGGTGAAGACAAAGGTTTCAAAATGTCATTTGAGAACACCACCGAAGCCGAGACCAGCAGCTCGCAAGGCATGGATCCAAATGAGAACTATGATTACTCCTGCAAATCATGGGACGCAGACAGTTCATTCTTTGAACCGCCAAGCAACATCGACTTCCAGGAATTTAATATCCCAGCTTTACCAGCTGCTTCCTCCAGCACCAGCGGGCAAACCCAAATGCAGCTTGATCCAGCCGCAATTTGTAACTCACTTTCTGAACCTGCCAAAAGTCAGTGCTTGAGCAGTATTAAACAATAGGTTTAATTTTGTGAGAATAACTGTCACAGCTCACCCCAACTCTCGCAAACCGAGAATCGAAACTGATTTGTTTGGCGGCTTACATATTTATGTATCTGAGCCACCTTTAGAAAGCAAAGCGAATCTAGCTGTAATCAAAGCTTTGGCTGAACATTTCAGTGTAGCCAAAAGCAAAATTCAATTCATCTCTGGACAGAAAAGCAAACAGAAGGTTTTTGAGATCATCACCAACTAAAAAACAGCACGGACAGTGCTGTTTTAATTTGCCCATAAACCGGGTCGGCGCAAAGCAGGAATATCCGTCAAAGATTCTTGCTCAGTATCGGGTACTCCTCCCGAGTCAAAATACGGACTAAAACCCTGCGGGAAAGCTTGTTCGTAAGGAACGACTGGAACAGGCTCAGGCTCGGTAGAAGGAATTTCGGTAGAAATCCCACCCACTGTTCCCTGCCCGTCCGTGGAAATTGGTTGGTTATCAATCGGACCAATCAGCGACTTTGGCATATTGCGCGGCGCGGCGCTCACTTGAATGTCTTTCGGCAATGCATACCAAGCGATTGGCTCCATGCGTACGTTTTTGGAATCACGGGTTACCGGCCTGTTTGAGTAAATGTCGTAAGCAACTTGAATAATGCCTTCGGGAACCTCAAAATCTTTGGCCGGCAAATTCTTGTGCGCTTCAATCATAAACTTTTGCCAAATCGGCGCGGCCGTAAACACGCCGTCAGCACCGGCACGCATGACAGTGCTGTCGTTGTTGCCGGTCCAAACGCCCACGGCCAACTGTGGTGTAAAGCCCATAGTCCATCCGTCCTTCCAGTTTTGAGTGGTGCCAGTCTTGGCTGCTACCGGCCGGCCATCCGGCAAAGTCAGCGGATTCTTGGGACCAAAAATATATTGCCGCGATTGGTCGTCGCTCATAATGCTGATAAGAGAATAGATAGCTTCGGGGTTAACGACTTGCTCGGGTGGCGCCGTAGAATCTTCTAAAATTTCTCCATGCTTATCTTCTATACGAATAAACGGACTGCTCAAATTGGCCTTGCCGCCATTAGCGATTACCGACATGGCAATAGTGTGATCCATTAGCCTAACTTCGCAGCCACCGAGCACCAAAGACAAACCGCAGTTCTTCATCGGAGAAGTTATCCCTAAATCCTTAGCGGTTTGAACCACGTTTTCTACGCCTACAGCATTTAGGGTGCGCACAGCAGGCACATTCAAGCTGCCAGCCAAGGCTTTGCGGATCGTCATTGAACCCCGGAAACTGCCGTCATAATTTTGTGGGGAGTATGGTCTACTACCGACAACACCGAAAGTGATCGGCGCATCCAGCACGCGCGATAGCGGTGTATAGCCATGTTCAGGCTTAAACGCCGTCAAATAAGCATATGGTTTAAAGCTGCTGCCAGGCTGGCGCAAGCTAGTAGCAACATTCACGTTTGGCTCAAACTTGCAGTTCTTGCCTACGATACACCCTGCCGGTTCAGGCTCGGCCCAAAAATCCTTACCTCCGGCCATAGCGACAACTTTATTATTAGATGGGTCAACTGCGACTAAAGCGGCGTTATGAGCGCGATTCTTGATGCGATTTTCTTCCGCACCCTCTTTAACAACTTGTTCTGCTAAAGTTTGCAAGTTCATATCCAGCGCGCTGTAAACTTTTAAACCGCCTTCCTTAAGAAAAGCTTCGCCGTATTTTTCGGTGAGATAAGTCTGAACATAAGCCACAAAATATGGCGCCACTAACTTATTGGTATTGTTTAAGAATGCCACAGGCACGGTACGTGCCTGATACATCTCATTCTCGGTGATATACCCCTGCTCTAGCATGTTCTGCAACACTAAATCCTTGCGTGCATCTAAAGCTTGGCGATTTTTGCCAGTCGGACTGTAATAGCTTGGGGCTTGAGGCAAAGCTGCCAAATAAGCGCTTTCAGCCAAGTTAAGCTCTGAGGCAGACTTGCCAAAATAAATTTTTGCCGCGGCTTCGGCTCCGTAACTGTTGCGGCCGTAAGGAATTTCGTTTAAGTAGAGTTCTAAAATTTCTTGTTTGGTGAAGTGCGACTCAACCTTATAGGCCAGCAAAATTTCGCGCACCTTGCGGCTGTACAGTTTTTTACGGTCCAGTAGAGCATTTTTAACGAACTGCTGCGTAATAGTGCTGCCCCCCTGTACCGGCGCGCCAGTTTCATAGTTGGCAATTACAGCACGCGCAATTGCGGGCAATGAAATCGCGCCATGGTTATAAAAGTCTTTATCTTCAATAGCCAGGGTGGCATTGACTAGATAAGGAGAAACCCGCTCAAGAGGAATTCGCGAACGCTTATATTCACCGTAGAATTCATAAATTAAAGTGCCATCACGGGCATACAGCTTGCTGGATTCCGGCACATCACGATCCACTAACTCCTCATAGCTTGGCAACGACTGGTTAACCATGTACAAATAAACCAGCGAGCTTACTCCGAGAACAAAAAACACGAACATGAAACCTGTTGCTGCAGTGACGATCAGCAAGCCAAGTGACTTGGCAACAAAATTTATAGCGCGAACGATGATCATGTTGTCTTCATTATAGAGTAAATAATTTTCTGTGGGAATAGTTTTTTGTAAATAAAATGGCGAGCATGTCGTTGACGTGCTCGCGCTATGAACCCAAGAGATAAAATCTTACTAAGCCATGTGGCTCCAAATTTTTCCGAATGAAGTTTTTAGCCAATCCTACCTGATGGCCGTTGCAATCTGCAACAACCCATTTGGTTTGACGGCCTCTCATCTCGGGCCTGGGGTGAGATTGAATTCTCACTTCGTAATGCCCCTTTGGAAGGACCGAGATCTCTAACCCCTTAGCTGTAATTTCTCTTGCCATGGGTAGATTCTCTTTAACTTCCATCATGAGCGGACGGTGGCGAATTAGCGACTCCCCAAATAATGGACGAGCTCGCCTGATCTCGCGGCCTGATCTGCGTTTATGGCTACTACCCATAATTACCTCCTTAGTTAAGCCAAATTTAAACTGGCTATGTGAGCTAAGCATAGCCTATCATTCCAAAATGTCAAGCTGGAAAATCACTTGCGGCTAGGAGGAATATTATAGTGCTGAACCAAAAAACGAGCTATTTCTCCAAAGGCTGGGGCTGCTGTGCTTTCGGCAAATTTGACGGTGCGAGGATGGTTAACCCTCACCAGCATCACAAACTTAGGATCTTCCACCGGTCCAAAGCCAATGAACGAACCTATATTGTTGTTTTCTTCATAGCCGCGGCCGTCCTTGCGCGGCACCTGCGCAGTTCCGGTTTTGCCTGCAATGTAATAACCTGGTACAGCAGCTTTGGTGCCGTGACCGTTCTCTACCACATTCACCATCATCGCCGCGACCTCGGTAGCTGTTTTACTGGAGATCACTTGCCTCGCCTCAGGTGGAGCGATTTCTTCTAACTCCCCTGACGAGCGGATGATTTTATTGACTACATACGGGGCGCGCATTTTGCCTTCGTTAGCAATTGCCGAAAACGCCTGCACCATCTGTAATGGCGTAACGCTAATCCCCTGACCGAAACTAGCCGTATGATAATTGACTTTAATATTGCCTTTTAAGTTTGCTAGATTGCCGGCGCTCTCCACCACTTCAAAGCCGGTTTTTTGACCAAAGCCAAATCGGTTCACATACTCCAAAAATTTTGCGTTGCCAATGGAATCCTTGGCGAAGATAGTTCCGGTATTGAGCGACTGTTCCAGAACTTGCGTCATAGACTGCATCCCATAGGCCTTGTCATCAGAATTTTTAATCGTGTATTCGTCCACCTTGACTTCACCAATGTCATTGAAAGGTGTAGTGGGTGTAATCTTCCCCTCATTAATTGCCGCTGCCATAGTGAGCGGTTTAAAAATTGATCCTGGCTCATAAGCGCCGACAGTCACCTGGTTGAGATAAATCTCCGGGTCTTCTACTTTAGAATAGTTGTTTAAGTCAAAAGTCGGATACGTTGCCATAGCAATGATAGCTCCAGTCTTCGGATCCATCACGACTACGCTGCCGCTATCAGCGCTGTGCTTCTCAACTGTTTCCTTAAGCACTGCTTCCACTTTAAGCTGCACGGTTTTATCTATCGTCAGCATGATTGAATCGCCGTCTTTCGCCGGAACACGGTCGCGCTTCCCGCCAAAAATCCACCGTCCGGCGTTATCAGTTTCTTCCAGTAGTAATCCCGGAGTACCGGACAACTCGTTATTATATGCTAATTCTAAGCCATAAGCGCCCTGCTTAACGTCGCCGACATAGCCCACAAAACCGAGCAGCTGCGCCAGCATGGATTTTTCTGGATAAAGTCTAGATGTCTCGCGATCAAAACTAACCCCAGTAATGGCCGCTTCCTTGATTCTGCTCTGCTCATCTTCCGAAAGGTCCTTTTTGATCACTACATATTTTTTGGTGTTATCGGAAATCTTGGCTATAATCTCTTTCGGATCCACACTGGTAATTTCGGACAACTTAGCAGCAACCTCTTCGATATTTTGAACTTGGCTAGGATTAACATAAACCATCACTTTTTCGTTTGAAGTCGCCACTGTGTAGGGCAAATTATTAAAACTGTCCCAAATCTGAATCTCGCCACGCTCAGGTTCCAACTGCTGCTGGCCTGTACGCTGGTTTTCGGCCAAGACTTTATATTTATCGCTATTCCAAATCTGCATACTGGCCAAGCGCAGTATGATTATTAACATGCACAATACGAAAAGAACAGTCAAAACGACTATTCTTTGCTTGAAGGTGTGTTCAAATGAAGGACGACTCACCATAACGAGAGATTATTCTGCAGCTGCAAAATTATTGTTGACTAAGTACTCCTGGTCGGTAATGGCTACTAACCCAGTTTGGGCAGACTCAGTTAAACCAGTGGTTGCATTTAATAGCGACTGTTGAACTAAGAGTTTTTTCTGAAGTTCTGTTTGTTCTTTGATGGAATCTTGAACCTCACTCAAAGCAAAGCCTTTATCGGAATACGTGTTGACCCAGTATAAATGCAGTGCCAGCATGGCTGCGATAGCAACCACGCCAAGCAAAGACGCTTTGGCAACAAAATTACTGTTCATTGCCACGCGCGCAGGAGATTCATTGCGCCCGCTCCATGAAACCGCGGACTGGCCACGGCCATTAGTCTGGGAACTTACAAAAGGTGATAAAAATTTGAGTGAATTGGTTTTTGTCATTGAGATTTATAATTTTTTTACGGCGCGCAGTTTGGCTGGTTTGGCGCGCGAATTTTGCTCTAGTTCTTCTTCGGAGGCCATGACTGCTTTTTTGGTGAGGATTTCTGCTTGCGGACTGCGGCCGCAGCGGCAGACCGGGAATTCTGGAGGACAGATACAGCCAGCAGCCAGCGACTTAAAATAGTTTTTTACGATGCGGTCTTCAAGAGAGTGAAAGGTTACCAGCACCAACGTGCCGCCCGGCGCCAGGATGTTAAAAGCTTCAGGAAGAAAACGTTCTAGATTTGCCAGTTCATGATTGACCGCGATGCGCAGCGCTTGGTATATCCGGCGCGCAGTATCCTGCCATTTATGCTGCACAGGCTTTGGCAGGGCGTCCTTAATCAACTCGTTAAGCTGGAAAGTAGTCTTGATTGGCTGCTGTTCACGACTCTTTGTAATCCGGTCAGCAATCTTATGGCTGTACTTCTCTTCGCCGTAATCCTGGAAGATGGCGGCAATCTGAGCAGTGTCATGATGATTGAGAATGAATCGAGCGTCAGGCTGATCCGAACTTTCATCAAAGCGCATATCCAGAGGCTCATCTTTCTGAAAGCTGATTCCCCTGCCGGATTGATCCAGCTGGAAACTGGATAGGCCGATGTCGGCAACAATTCCGGCAATATCGGTAAAGTCGTGAGCAGTGACATGATGGCCGATCTCTCGAAAGTTGCCATGGACCAAAATGAGTCGGTCTTTTGGCAAATTCTGACGGGCATTGTCTAGCGCTTTGTGGTCCAAATCAATAGCCAAGACTTTTCCGTTCGGTGCAGTGCGCGAGAGTAATGCTTTGGTGTAACCACCGCCGCCCAAGGTTGCATCCACAAAATTCGTGTTCGCCTCGGGCCCCAGCAGTTCCAAAACTTCCTTGAGTAATACGGGAGTATGAGCAAACATTTTATACTCCTAGATCACCCAATTGTTCGGCAATTTGATTGCTTTGTTTTTCTGTTTGTGTTTTGTATTTTTGCCAAGCTTCGTCGCTCCAAATTTCCACGCGGTTATAAAGACCGGCGAAAACAAGCTTTTTGGAAATCTTGGCAAATTCCTTGAGGTAGCCTGGAATGACAATGCGACCCTGCTTATCAATATCGCAATCCATTGCTCCTGCAAGCATCAGACGAGAAAAAGCGCGCGTGTTGGCAGTAGAAATTGGGAGACTAGCCACCTTCTCGGCAAGCTTCTTCCATTCGTCTAATGTGTACAGAACCAAGGAGTTATCCAACCCTCTGGTTACTACGACCTTTGATTTCAAAGAACTGCGGAACTTGGCTGGGATTGCCACGCGGGCCTTATCATCAATTGATGCTTGAAATTCACCGATAAACATAAGACAGTTTGGAGGAGAAAACCCGGGAAGGGTTTTCTCCTTCCAACGTCGCTTCGCTCCTGCCTCCCCTTTCCTTGGGTGCTCAGACCCTGGCAAAGCCAGATGTCTTCGCGTCTATTACTGTTAGTTTCAGAAATCTGAATGATTTGAGTTGTCCACTTATCCACCCACTTATCCCCACTTTTCCCCACTCCATTCCACTTGAAGTCAGTATACCCCACTCTGACCCATTTTTCAATTTATATACCTCACCTCAAAACTAAAAAAACCCTCTTAATTAAAAAGGTTTTGATGATTCTCCGAAATAGCTCCCTAGTTATGCACACTTAACCGCCCGACTATCCCTTGACAACAAGTAAGTATGGAGTTACTCTCAAAATATAATTAACTTTAATGTATGAAATACACAATAAAAGACTTCAAAAAAGACTTCCCAGATAATGACGCTTGCTTGGAGTATATCTTTAAGTATCGTTATGGCTATCAGTTCCCTTGCCCTAACTGTGGGAAGTCTAGTTGGCACAGGATTAAGAAACGCAAAGCGTGGGCTTGCGCTAGCTGTGCTTATCAAATTCACCCCACTGCTGGGACTATCTTCCATA
Source organism: uncultured Candidatus Saccharibacteria bacterium (assembly GCA_964597895.1). Classification (GTDB taxonomy): domain Bacteria; phylum Patescibacteriota; class Doudnabacteria; order UBA920; family UBA920; genus UBA920. The sequence continues at coordinate 233,827 of CAZQZS010000001.1, read as the reverse complement.
AATCAGAAACAGATTTAGTCTTGTGGTTCTTCGCCATTTACAAGTTCGCCAACTCTCGTAATGGAGTTTCCGGCAAAGAGTTGGAAAGAGACTTGGGTGTAACCTACAAAACTGCTTGGCGTATCGCTAAACAAATCCGCTCCCTTATGGATTTGAGCGACTTAAAACTAAGCGGAGTGGTTGAGGTGGATGAAGCCTACTTGGAGAAAATGAAAACACCACGCTCTAGGGCGGGTGTTCCAAAGGTTTTAGGTTTGGTTCAGCGTGGCGGTAGTGCTAAAGCTGTGGTAATGCAGAAAATAAAGCAGTTCAATACCATTCCGTTAATCCATAACGAGGTTGAGGCCGGCAGTGCGATTATGACTGACGGTGCTTCGGTGTATAACCGCAAGAGCCTAAAGGGTTATGGTCATAGCTCTGTGAACCACTCTAGTAAGCAGTATGTTAATGGCTGGACTCACACCAACAGCGTTGAGGGCTTCTTTAGCCAAATCAAGCGGTCTATCGATGGCACGTATCATAGAGTCTCGCCCAAATATTTGCAGGACTACTTAAACGAGTTTAGCTTTCGTCTGACTCACTCTCGCTCTCCTGTTCCGATTTTCTTGGTGCTTTTAAATCGGCTGGTTCACCAATAGCTTCGTCGAGGAGGTCAAAGAAGTCTTGTTTTTCTGGTTCTTGATTCATAATCAGTTTTCCACAGCCAAGCTATTTGCTTGGCTTTTTGAATATGCTATATTTATTTCAGTACTTTTACAAACAGGGTTGGACCCCCTCAAGATAGGCAGAGCCATGACACTAAACTTGTGTCGGATTCATAGTGCAAGGAAACTAAAAAGTCCATGCGCTACAAAGCGTATTCCCGAAAGGGTTCTGCGCCTTGCATTATGAATCGGGTACAAGTTTTTTTGATACCTACCTATTGTTCTTTCAGATGTGCTTTTGAAGAGAAAGGAGGCTCTTCTATCTATGGTTAGTCAACAATGCTTTGAAAAAGATGGTTATATATTCTGCAACGGAATCTACATCAAAGGCAAGCTTCGTCTTGCAAAAGGCAAGTGGTATAAGTTTCCCGCTCGCCCTAAAAAGCAGAAAACTACGTCAGTGAAAACGTAGCTTTCTAGAAACTTAGTTCTTAATCATCCCCTTCGAAAATATTTCTGAGAGAATAATTTACTGAGCGTTTTTATTATTGCTCAGACGCGGGGTGTATACTCTTGGGGGCGTAGCTTAATGGAAAAAGCAACAGTCTTGAAAACTGTACCTCCCCAGAGGCAGGCCAACTTAGGCCAAGGTCCGGGTTCAAATCCCGGCGCCCTCTCCACAGCACTACCTGAAATTCAGATATAGTTGCTCCCAAGTATATGCCCCGCGTCTAGGCAATAAAGTCGAAGAAACCTTATTATAACTAGAAATCAATAAAAGTCAACCTGTTTGTTCTAAACAAGCGGGTTTTTCTTTTATATGTTTTCCTTATATTTTTCTTTCATTTTGAAAGAACAGTTCTGATATATCTATTGTATATCAATTAAATACATTTTGGTATGTATCTTATCCACACCTATTTACCAATATATTCGTATATTACTCCTATAACAAACCCTATTGGCAAGCCTGCGAAGAATACATACCAAATTTTAAACTTCTCCAAGATGGCTGTGTAAAAATAAGCCGGCTTGATATATTCTTCGCCCTCAAGGGTAATTCTTATATTTTCGTGGACAGCTAGTTTAGTTATTTTAACTAACCCTTCTTTTTCTAAAACATTAAGTAGTTCATTAAACTCAGCTAAATTAAACCTTTTCTTTTTGGGTTTAGGTATTTCCTCATCTTGAGAAAACTCTCTATTTACCCTAAAGGCAAATTGAATAAAATATCTCAACTTATTGTGATACTCATAAAATATTTGGAAACGAATAGAATCCACCCCAACCTCGTCAGTCCAAATTCCAACACCCTGATTGTGAGCAACAGAACCAATATACCCTTCAAGATGTTTCAATAAAAGTAAAAGTCTTCTTCTTTTCCACATATCTCTTATTTTACTCCTTTTAGATTGGTGAGTATACATCTAAACCACCCCCTTTCCAGTGAGGGGTTTATCAACAGGATTTCCCGCGCCTACTTGCTGTGAGGGAATAGTCGGGCTTAACCGCTGGGGTAGCTTTTTTTAACCCTTTATGGCACAATTTACCGCAAAGGAGGAACTAATAATGGGACTAATTGAAGACAGGGCGGGAAACCCCATCCTAGAGGAGGATGGCAAGTTGACTTGCCCAGAGTGCCGCGCATTAGGCGTTCATGAACATAAATGTTTTAGGGACATCGAAATCCCAGGCCGACCAACAGCCAAGTGTTCATGTGAATGCCAACGTACGCCAACCGAAGAATCACTTAACAAATGGATGAGCGAAGGCTACCCCAGCGAATTCAAATTCGAATACGCAACTGCCGAATAAACACTGCCACAGGAGGCTGATTATGTATCCCTATTATGGAATTACGGGAATAACGACCGCTGAACAAGCATACGATGTGATTGGCTCGGATATGTTCGATACATCCATTCTCCCTAACCCCGATTATTATCTGATGTTAGGAATTCTGGTCAGCCGCAAAACTTTGAACGGCGAGCCAGCTAGTAACCCCAATCGCTACCCTAAACTCAGCGAAGTCCCCTCTCTGCTGCTAGAAGCACCACGGCTGCTGAATATGATTCACTATAACAGCAGCAGCGATAATTTCACCACAGAACTGCAGCGACTTGGAGACAAAGGCTGGCATAACCTTCACGGTTTTCAGCTAAACATGGTTTGGCCTAACCCGAAAGAAATCGAAAGATTTCGCAATCTGTACTACCCTCACCTGATTGTCCTGCAAATCGGGCCAGGCGCCTACGAGAGAATCGACAAGAACCCAAAAATTCTTGCCGATAAAGTCCAGAAAGAATACGCTGACTTGGTGGACTATGTACTGCTCGATCCTTCGGGCGGAACAGGCAAAGGCATCAAAGTTGATGTGATGGATGGCTACTTGACTGAACTCTACGCCAGAGGACTACAAAATTCTCTGAGATTCGGCATAGCCGGCGGGCTATATGCAGAAGCAGTCCCATATGTAGCACCGCTGCTTCGCAAATACTATCCGCTCTGCGTTGATGCGGAAACTAATATTCGGGATGAACGAGACCAGCTGGACTCGGAAAAATCCCGCAATTTAATTACGGCCTACAAGAGACATCTTGCTCCGGCCATGGCCTAAACTTATGGAACCTTCGGGTTCCTTTTTATTTTGCAATCTGATACAGGGCAACGCCGCAAGCCACGGAAACGTTCAAGCTTTCTTTTTGGCCATGCATAGGAATTTCTAAAATATCATCAGCTAGGTCCAGAATTTTCTTGGTATTGCCTTTAGTTTCTTCGCCAAGCACCAAAGCAATGGGAAACTTCGCCTTAAACTTTGGCAAAGGCGTGGTTTTATATTTCACATTATTCTCCAAAACCGCAATGCGAACACCACTGGCTTTCAACTTTTTTAAGAGCGGTCCCAAGTTTTTTACTTTCTCCCAAGGAACAAACTGTTCCGCGCCTAAAGCAACTTTAGAAATTTTATCAGCGTTCTTACCAATTGGCGTGCCAGTATAACCAGTCAGATAAATCTTGTCTACGCCAAAACTATCAGCAGTGCGAAAAATCGCTCCCACGTTATGTAAGGAGCGAATATTGTGTGCTATTAAGTAAAGTTGCTGAGAATTAGGCGCCTTTACCACGGTTCATTACTTCGGTTACTTTGTGGACGATTTCATCAATCGTCTGTTCGCTTTTAAGCAGATAATCAGTAACACCTGCTTCCAAAATCTTGCTAACAGTAGCTGGGTCGCTCAGATTAGTTAACATTACGACCGGGGTCTTAGCCAGATCAGCATCGGCTTTTAGCTCCCACACAACACCAATGCCATCTAGTTTAGGCATCATGATATCCAATAAAACCACATCCGGCTTAGTGTCTTTGATTTTGGTCAAAGCCTCCTCGCCATCATATGCAGAAATAACCTCAAAACCAGCACCTTTAAAACCCTCTACTAACGAGGCGGCAATCATCTGGTCATCTTCAGCACACACAATTTTGGGCATTTTTTAACTCCTTAATTAAGTGACTTAATTATACTATTCTGTTAATTTAGGGGCAAACTGAAAGAGAAAGTAGAACCCAGGTTTTCCCCAGCGCTTTCCGCCCAGATTTTACCTTGGTGGGCCTCTATAATCCCTCTGCTAACCACCAAACCCAAACCAGTGCCTTTTTTAGTGCGATCAAAACTCTTCAGCTGCTTAAACTTGGAGAACAGTACAGCCAAATCTTCCCGGCTTACCCCTAGGCCGCTATCTTTAACTGCCACCACAACTTGCTGCTTGGCGGGATCTGTAGATAAGTGAATGTCTACTTGACCGCTATCGGTATACTTGATGGCATTGCTCAATAAATTACTGATGACCTGGCCAATACGAATCTTGTCACACTTAACCTTGATCACTCCAGGCGTTATAAAGTTCAAAGTTAAATGCTTGCTCTCGGCCAAAGCCTTGAATGTAGAAACTTCATCGCTGATAATTCCAGACAAATCGTACTCTTGGATATTCAAATCAAACTTACCAGCTTCAATTTTAGCTACATCCAGCAAATCATTAACCAAATCAAGCATGTTAGTGGCAGAGATATCAATATTAGAAATGCTTTCTTTAAGTTTGGCAGCTTCTAGTTGCGCTTTGGCGTCTGTTAAATTTTTGAGCAAGCTTTCCGCGCTCCAACGCACTGCTGTAAGCGGCGCGCGCAGCTCGTGCACCATCATAGCGGTAAATTCTTGACGCAGCTTCTCTAAAGATTTTTCTGAAGTGACATCATGCAAAATCACTGCCGCACCTCGCTGATTACCGGCATGGTCGCGCACTGGCGTAATAGTGATTTCAAAAGCTTTATCACGCAACACCAAATCATTAATCGTCACCGGTGCGCTCTTGGCCAAGGCTTCGTCAATCTTCGTTCGCAAATCCACTTTACCGGCAAGGGAGTCAACAATATCAAACATAGTAATTTCGCGGCCTACTGGTAACTCCAGCAAATCAACCACTGCAGGATTATAAATTTCCAATTTATTATCCAAATCAACCATCATTACACCATCGGTCATAGCAGCGATAATGCCGATCAACTTACCCTTTTCGCTTTCTAGTAAAGTCTGTAGCTGACTCACAGCCTTGGCAGCCTGATTAGTAATGTTAAACAAAATAGCCGCCTGATCGTACTTAAACAGATTAGGCTTTGAGGAAGAAATATTAATTAATCCTAACAGCTCGTTACCAATGATAACAGGGATATTAACATAAGATTTTACATCAACGTCCAAGTGGTCTTGAAGCAAAGAGCCGCCAATTGTATCATCAAATTTAATATTTTTATCCAAACCACCGCAGAGCAACTCTGTAGCAGTAATCATATGCTCTTTAACTTCAGTGATAAATCTATGGTTAACGCTTTGGTGAACGTGACACTTAAAGACGACTTTTTCTGGCTGGTTATAAAGCATGAATGATACGGTCTCATACTCTAATAAGTTACCGATACTATTCGTAATGATTTCAATAACCTTACTTCCCTCTAGCGAATACCCCAAGCGCTCACTAATTTCTTGCAGCACTTCCACTTGATACATCTGCTGCTGTAGCTGGTAAGATTCGTTCGCGTGCCCAAGCAACTCTTGGCGCTCTTTATAAATCTTGCGCAAATAAAACGCCAACACAAGAGAAAGCAGGAAAAAATCTATGAGTAATAAAACTACAACGGTCATTATTTGGCAGAATTTTTGGATTGCTTCAAGGCACAATGAAAATTGCTTTTTGCCGGTGACTCACCGTACTCCTCTGCAATATCAGGGTATTTAGCAAAAAAGCCTTCAACAAAATATGAAGTCAATTGCGGGATCAGTTTGCTAAATTCTGAGAGTAACCCTTTCAGAACCAAAGTTGCATCCCCTTCAATCACAATTACGGACCCTTTATAATCTACCTGCAGGCCCGCTGTGCGATTGGCGGTACTGACAGCAATTTGCGGCCCAAGCACGTTAATCTGTTGGCGAACAAACTCGCTGATAAATTGTTTGTATTTTGGCAAATTCGCCATTGGTTTTGGTTTCGTACTGCTAAAAACTTACATTAATTATACCACAAAAATAAAAAAGACGCGCCATGGGTGATGCGTCTTTTGTGACTATCGGTCATAGGAATTTTCTTTCGTAGGACCGATGTAAGAATTCAAATCTTCTGCTGAGAATGTCCGCATATCTTTTAATGTTTTTATATTACTACTAAAAACATTTTCAGATGCATCAATTTTCCGGCTTATTCGTTCTTCAGCAGCTTTTGTAAATGTTCCGTCAGGATTGATTGTACAAGACAATTCTCCTTTGCGAATCATTTCGCAAATGATTTCTGCAGGTTCTTTTTCTTGCATGCTACCCCCCTAATTTTCTAATCCGGCAAAGTATTCGCGGTCCAAGCCATGTCTTCTCCGCTGAGACGACGAGATTCTTCGATGCGTTTATACATCGGTTGTGCTGCTTTTTGAGCGGCCGCGAATTGCGGATTGGCGATTGCTGCCGCTTCTGGTGTTAAGTCGCCATTAACTTGAATAGACTTGCGTTCGGACTTCTGTTCTTCTCTCATTACATCCTCCTTTGTTCACCACTTCGCAAAAGCACGATAGACTTTTTAGAAAACCTCCAATGAACTCTAAATTGCCTAAACTAACAATTGATAGTCAAATTTAAATCTTTGCTAGTCAGTCTTTCGGTTGACCTGATTTGCTTGATTCGCTGTTGAAAAGGTGTTAATTCACTATCGGGGGTTGAAAATAAGTAATTATCACTTAATTCACCCATCATTATTCGAACTGCTTCTCCCAGATCCAACTTACCCGATTCAATCCACGAGTTATACTTTGCCGCAAACTCTTCCCTGCTCATAACATCAGCGTCAGCAAACAATTGCTTTAGCTCTTCACGAGTCACTTTCGATTTGAGACTTGAAAGATTCACTGTAGAACCATCTTCTTTAAACAACATAATAGCCTCCTTTTAGCTTTGACCCACTAAATTCAATGCAACCTTTTTAGACCCTTTCTTTACTTTTAGATCAATAGTTGCCAATGTGTCGTCTGGAATTAACTCTATCTTATCCTGATACTTTTCTCTGAATTCGTCTATGCTCATCTTCTGAGCATCGTGCATCATTCCATCCAACTCTTCTAAACTAAATTTTGGTCTGACCTCCATATTATTTTCCCCCTTTGGCTTAATCATACCATATTTACTGAAACCGCCCCCGACCACCACGCATGAAAGTTGTTTTGAATTCCTTCATCCGACCAAAGCCCACGCTATCGCGAATAATATCGCGAGCCAAAAACGCCGGGACCCGTGCGATGGTAAAGTCAGTATACTTTTGATTAATCTTGTCCAAAGCTGCCGCCAAGCGTTCACGCCGAGGCTTATCTTCAAACAAGCTGGCTTGCGGGGAGTACGGCATCAACCCGCCCACTGTTACCCCAACAAAATAAGTATTGGTCTCTAACTCTTGCAAACTCGCGGTACTACGTAGTAAAGTCAGCGCTTCCAGATAAATATCACGGCCGTCCTGTACATAATAGCCAATCTTAGCACCACGACCAACATGAACCTCATTACCATTGTAAGCATGCGCATAAATTTGATTACCCATCAAACCATTCACGCGCAAACGCGCAGCCACCATCTCCGACAGCTTATACAGCACAGGCCGCATCACATTCTTTTTGCGATACTCAATTGGCACTGTGTACATGTGTCCCATAGACTTCACGGGCGACGCCACCACCTCTTCGTCAAAACTTTCCTTCCAGCTTCCTTCCAACTGGCCCATGCTATACAAATGATAACCGCCAATGCCGAAATGCGTCACTAACTTGCTGAGCGGATAATCGCGCAGCTCCTTTAGAGTAAAGATACCGAGCTTGTTTAAATTGCGTTCTTGACGCTTGCCGATTCCAGGAATGTCTATTAACGACAGCCGACCATATAACACATCTTTGTCTTCGGGCCTGACAATCACCAGCCCGTTTGGTTTTTGCAAATCTGAAGCAATCTTAGCCACCAGCTTGCTGTAAGATATACCGGCACTGCAGGTAATCCAATCCCCGACCTCGGTAATCATGCGCTGCTTGATCTCTAAAATTATGCGCCGTGCTTCTTCCCACGGATCTACATATTCATAAGTGACTCCTCCCCCTCTTGAGGGGGAGGAATTTCTATAAACAGGTACACGAATATTGCAAGCCTTGCTTAAATCCAAAAACGCCTCGTCTATGCTGTACTTTTCTATACGGTCGGTATAATCTGCGAACACTTTTAAAAACCGCGCAGTATAGAACCGATAACGGTCTGGATTAGTTTTAGTCAGAATAACCTGCGGATACAACTTGCGCGCTTCCCAAACCGGCGTGCCGGTCTTAATTCCCCAACGTTTTGCCTCTATACTGGCTGCAATAATAATCCCGCCAAGATGTTCACACACCCCGATCGGCTTGCCACGCCACGACGGATTATCCTGCTGTTCGCACGTGGCAAAATACGAATTCATATCTATATGCGCAATTATAGGTTGCATACCATTATGGTATACGATTGTTCACCTAAATGCAATTATTTAAAAAAACCGCTTTAGTCAGCGGTTTTATCTAATCACTTCTTTAAAGCTTTGCGCATTTCCACATGCTGTTTTTTGTGAAAGATCAGTATAGCCAAGAGTACTACGGCGTATGAAATCCAAAAATGATAATCACTGAACACTTCCCTGCCGATAATGGAAGCTGTAATTAAGTAATCCATTACTAAACTGAGTATTAACCATAACCCCATGGCCAGAAATGCCTCAAAGTAATTAAGCGGGCCGAAGCGACGAACCAAAGCGATGGCACAAGCTGCCAAAAGCAGATAATAGACTATAAGAATTGATAACAACTCAATGTTTAAGAAACCAAAAAAGATGATCTTGATGATCACCAAAAATAGCTGCATGAGTACTGTTTTGGAAATGAGTTGACCAGGAGTCATAAAAAAATATTAAGAAAGAGACCTGAAAAGTGTTTCTCTCAACAGCTCACCCTTCCTTGGAGATTCTCGGCCTGGGAAAACCAGATCCGCGAATAGATCATAATTACTCAGCTTCTGGCTCAGCGGTTTTCTTAGCAGTCTTTTTAACTACACGCTTTTTGACAGTACGCTTTCTCGCTACGCGCTTTTTGGGAGTCTCGTTTGTTTCAACCTTTTTGAAATCTTCAAAACTCCACACAGGTTTAATGCCAGTCGCGCGCATAGTTTGAAACACATCATCTGAATCAGAATTAGAAGTGGCCACAATCTTGCGTGGCATGCCAGTCGCAGCGGTTTGGCTAGGATTATCCTTTACTTTATGAGAACGCCAAGTATGAGGCACAAAACCATGAAACCAAGACCGAACCCGCCGATCTTCGTACACCAACTTATACCAGTGAAGTCCCAACCAAATTCCATACCAGCCACCGATAAACATGGCTAACAGCATAGTCAAAAAATCTGCAACAGCAATGTGGTAATAGGGCAAATTGAGCCATTGCTGCCGTGGAAAGAAGTCGCCAAGAATCTCGTAAATCACAAAAACCGAGCGATGAAACATCAGCACCAGGATCATTCCGAGCAATGAACTCAAGAATAAGTAAAGCGCTTTTCTGCGCGTAATCTCCATTGATTTGGTGTTTATTTCTAACTGACTTATATTAAATACATTATACCCTATTTCGGCCAAACCACCAAATTTGTACACCAGAAAGCTAAGTGTTAAACTGAGCCTAATATAGGAGGAACAATTCAATGATTAGTTGCAGTGGTGGAGTTGATAACTTGCGCAATTCCGCGCAACAAGCCCTGATCGCTAGTGTTAACTTTGCCTTCTCCCGAAAAGCCTGGGACGACAAAGAACGGTTCCAGCGCAATCTAGACGCGTTGGATAATGCCCTAGACTTTCTCGGTAAAGTTCACCAAGCGACCAAGCAGTACTTGGTTTCCGACCGAGATACCCGATCACAGCTTGAGCTTTGTCAGAAAGCGATGGTCGAACTTGACTGGTTCAAACCATTCGAAATCTACCAGAAAGGATTCTCTGATCGTATCGGCGCGTACCACGCCCAAATCAAAAAAGCTAAACAGCAATTTGTTCATTCCAGCGATCGGGGTCTAGGCGCAATCGACGAGACTTTACTCAGTGAGCCAGAACAGTTGTTCAGCAAAATCTACGACACACTAGCCACAGAACTGCTGTCCCAGCGACAAGGCTGTTTCTGAATCAAAAGACGACCCTCGGGTCGTCTGTTTTTATTTGATACTAAGTATGCTCTTCTTATAACTGTCCAAGTGATCCAGCGCAATCGCTGTACCTTTAGCTACGCAAAGCAGCGGCTCTTCGGCCACGTAACATGGCACGCCAATGGCTTTTGCAATGTACTGATCCAAGTTGCGAAGCTGGGCAGTACCACCGGTCATAATCATACCTTTATCGATAATATCGCTGGCGAGTTCCGGCGGCGTTTCCTGAAGTACAGTTTTCACAGCACGAACAATAGCTTTTAATTCTTCCTGAATGGCTTCTACAACTTCGTTAGTAGAAATCGTCACGGTTTTAGGAAGACCAGTAATATTGTCGCGTCCTTTGATTTCCGCGACTTCTTCTTCCGGTAAAGCCATAGCGCTACCAATGGAAATTTTAATTTCTTCTGCCGTGCGATCTCCGATTGCCAGACCGTGCTTTTTGCGAACATATTCAATGATGGCTTGGTCGATACGGTTACCAGCCACGCGCACAGAAGTTGAATTTACTATGCCACCGAGCGACAGCACGGCTACATCAGTAGTGCCCCCGCCCATGTCTATAATCAAATTCCCGCTGGCCGAAGAAATCGGAATCCCAGCACCAATAGCAGCCGCAACGGTTTCTTTAATAACAAAAGCGGTTTTAGCACCAGCACTTTGCGCGGCGTCAATCACAGCGCGACGCTCGGTAGAAGTAATTCCTCCCGGCACGCTAATCATGACTTCCGGACGAAAAAAGCGGACTTTCCCCAAGGCTTTATTAATAAAGTAGCGAATCATAGCTTCGGTGACCCTGTAATCAGCGATCACCCCGTCCTTCATAGGCCGGTGCGCCACAATAGTTTCGGGGGTGCGCCCCAGCATTTCTTTGGCTTCCTGACCAACGGCCAAAACGCGGTTGTCATCTACCGAGATGGCCACCACTGTTGGTTCGTTGATAATAATGCCGCGCTTGGGCACGTGCACTAATACATTAGCTGTTCCTAAATCAATTCCAATTTTGTTCTGTAACATAATTCTTTTAGCCACCCACTTCTTCGGCAGCGCTCTCGCCCGCCTTTCGCCTAACTCACGTTAGGCTTTGGCGGTCTGGCGCTAGCTTACTACCTCCGAAGTGGGTAGTGGTAAATGGAATACGATCATTTAATTTTTTATGCGTTCTATCTGGGCGCCAATAGCTTTCAAGCGATTTTCAATGTTTTCATAACCACGATCGATTTGGTAGATATTATCAATCTCAGTCTGACCTTCGGCAATAAGTCCGGCGATAACCATCGCAATACCAGCGCGTATGTCTGGCGAAGTAAGTTTTGCGCCAGTCAATTGACTTGGACCATTAATCATCACTCGATGGGGGTCGGCCATAAAGATGTTTGCGCCCATACTATTAAGCAAATCAACATAAAACAACCGACCTTCATAAATCGTCTCAAAAATTAAAGACTGACCTTTCGCCTGAGTCATCAATACCGCCATCGGCGCCTGTAAATCTGTAGGAAAACCTGGATATTCATGCGTGATTATGTCTTTAGGAATGGCTTTAAGCCGATGGCGCGATGGACTTATCTTAACATTATTAGCGCCTAGTTCAAACTCAACACCAGCCTGCCGCAGCAGCTGCCAAAACACTTCTAAATGATTGGGTTCAATATTACTTACCAGCAGTTCCGCATTGGCCGCAGCAGCGAGAATGCTAAACGTGCCAGCCTCGATTCTATCCGGCGGGGTGATAAAAATTCCGCCCTCAAGCCGGTCTACTCCTTCAATAATGATACGGGGTGTACCGAGGCCAGAAATGTTGGCGCCGCAGTTATTTAGAAATTCCCCTAACGCCACTACTTCGGGCTCCATTGCTGCGTTAACAATTACGCTCTGGCCTGGCACTCTGGCAGCCAGCATCATCATGGCTTCGGTACCAGTAACGCTTACGCGTGTAAACACCACTCGGGCAGGATTGAGTTTGTTGGCTCGCAGCAAAAAGCCATCACCCCGTTCTTCTATGTTGATCCCAAATTGCCTGTAGCCATTTAGAAAAAAATCAATCGGGCGCTTACCAATCACACAGCCGCCTGGATAGGCAAACTCTACTTCGCCATGCTGGAGCAAGGTTGGCACAGCCAGAAGAATGGAAGAACGTGTTCGCTGGTGCAAAGTCGGATCTAGCGTGGATTTGGCAATAATTGGATTGGTGATAGTAATCTGATGACCTTCTTGCCGAATTTGCACACCCAGATCAACAATAATATCCAAAAGCCTTTGGATGTCTTCAATGTGAGGAACATTTTTAATGACGCTTGGGCCGTCCAATATCAAGCTGGCAGCCAAAGCTTTAAGGCTCGCATTTTTTGCCCCCACCACCTTGATTTCACCACCCAGAGGCTGGTTGCCAGTTATTAAAAATTTATCTTCTTTGGAGTGCATATGACCTCCCAATTGTAGCCATTCTTAAGACTGCAGTCTAGGTCTCGACACTCGACAAATTCTGATATAATGTATATGTTTGGAGCTCTGTGGAGCTTCATTTCAACTATTAACCCTTTTCAACTTGGATTCAACTACCAGATATTTAATCATTGCGTTATTAGTCGCCGTGTTTGTGATTTTATCACCCCTGATTTTGATGTACGTCACCGGCCGAACACTGCCTTTTTTTGATCCCCTACCAACTAATACCGGGATTATTGACGTCCAGTCGGAACCAAACGGAGCCACTGTGCTGTTAGATGGCGAAGAAATTGGCTCTACTCCAGCCACAGTCAGATTTGTAAAACAAGGTTGGCATCAGGTGCAAGTTCGTCTGGAAGGCTTTCGGCCTTGGCAAAAACAGCTGTTTATTGAAGCAGGTGAAGTTACATATGCAGGCAACATTAACGATGCGATTAGGTTACTGCCAGAAACGGAGCCGATGGCCATAGACTCCGGAGTCGAAACTTTCACCATTGTAGACAATCAGATTCTATACACTAAAGGTCGTCAAATCTTACTCTACGACGTAATTGATAATACAACTTCCAGGCAGACTACACTACCCTTCACAATCACCCGACTTGAAGAGACAAACAATAAAAATTTATGGTTTGTCAACACTGACACAAACCAGCGCTACTTGCTAAACTCCTCCAATTGGGAAACTTCCCTACTGCCAAGTGCTTTTAATGATGCTACCGAACTCTCCTTGGTAGATAACAATACCGTGTCTGGGTTGGTGAACAATAACCTGATTATTGGCAAATTTGGCAATACTCAAACAGAAACTTTACTCACTGGAGTTTTGGGTTACACAATCAAGGATGGTCTTTTCTATATCGCATCGCAAAACCAAACAGTATCACAAATTGCCACATACAATTGGACTGGTACAGCGCTCAATCAACAACTTGTCATCATCTCTGAGGGGATACCATTAAACCAGTCAGTCAAATTCTATCTCACTAACCAAAAAGAGTTATTCATGCTGGCTGGAGAAAATTTCTATCGGGTCAATCAAAATTTAGAGCTGCTTAATAGCTTTACCAGGTATGTTGACTTTGACCCTGCTAATCAGCGCTTAAGCTATGTCACACCAACAGAAATTTACTTTTACAACTTTAGTTCAAACCGCAGCGAACTGTTGGCACGCAGCACTGAAGGCCTCAGCTCCGCCAGTGTTATCCCGTCATTTGGTTATGGCTTTCTCGCCGGACCAAGCGGAACCGAAGCTGTAGAAATTGACTCCCGTGGTAATCAAAATCGCTACAACTTATTTTCTAATCCCAGCCAGCAAATATTCATCACTGCAAATCAAAAAGCAGTGGTGATTAGATCAGAAAACAATCTCTACTCAGTTCTGATTCAAAAATAATAAATCACGCTTAGCGTGATTTATTTGAAGCCCAGCGCTTGGTCTATGGCTTTGTTTACCTGCTCGTCTGCAGCTTTGTTTAAATGCCTTAGGACATGATTGAATTCATAATGACTGAACTTTGCCAGTAAAGCTTGAACTTCAGCCGCCAGCTCCTGCAAGTGCGGCTGTTTAATTTTATACTCCCCGCTCATTTGCTTAACAATTAATTCCGAATCCATCTTAATAACCACTTCATCTGCCCCTAACTCAAGCGCTTTTTCTAAACCCAAAATTAAGGCTGAATACTCTGCAAAATTATTCGTGTTTTCGCCTAGGTACTTTCCTGCGGCAAACTGAATCTCACCAGCTTCGTTATACAGCACATAACCTGCTGCTGATGGTCCGGGATTTCCACGCGCGCCGCCGTCGGTGCTAAGAAACAGGCGTCTGCTCGACTTGTTTGGTTGATTCATCTTCTATCGTACTTTCTTCGCTCGCCGCTACTACGGGGAGGATTTTTAAATCAATAATTCTTAATTTCAATTTTTTGGTGCCATTCCATGAATCCACTATCAGTTCGGCCACTAAGTTTAAATTTTGCCCAACTTCTAGCTGACCAGCCCAAAAGCCCAGGCCAAACCCTATGGTCTCCACCAATTTTTCGCCGCACATCAGCTGCATCTGCAAATGGCTTTGCGTGGCGCCAACAGTGCGAAAACCGGCTAAGGTTAATTCGGAAATCAAAAACTTGGGCTTAGGGTTGCCCGCGCCGTGAGGTTCAAGCGATTCAATCTCCTCGTAGCGGTCAAAGGATAAATCGGCCTCCCCCAGCTCAGCGTCAACCTCCAACACCGCTTCGGGCAATTCTTCGGGCCAATGCGTCTCGGCATACTTCAATAAGCTAAGGTAAAATTCATCAAACTTCTCATTGGCCAAAGTTAAGCCAGCAGCTTCCTTATGACCGCCAAAACGGGATAAGTGTTCACTGACAGCTTTAAGCGCTGCCACGATATCAAAACCGCGGGCGCTGCGGGCGCTGCCGGTACTCTCGGTTTCGCCTCGCTCCAAAACAATCACCGGTTTTTGATAAAAATCAGCCAGCTTTCCAGCAACTATACCAACCACGCCCTTTGGCCAAGCAGAGTCCGACAAGACTAAAATCTTTCGGTCGGCAATGTTCTCGGCTTTTTCTTTGGCTTCCGAAACCATGCGCGCCGTGATATCTTGCCGGCGACGATTGATTTCCTCAATACGATTTGCCAAATCAATTGCCTGGGCATAATCGGATGTAGTCAATAAATCCAAGGCGACATTGGCATGCTCCAAGCGTCCGGCAGCATTAATCCGAGGCGCAATAGTGAACCCAAGAGTAACTGTATCGGGAACTTTCTTATTCACATCAATACCTGCGTTTTCCATAAGCAACCGCAAACCAAGCCACTTAGTTTTCTGTAATACTTTTAAACCAAATTTTACTAAGATACGGTTTTCGCCCAGTAAGGAATGGCAGTCAGCTACGGTACCAATGGCAACTAAATCTAGTAGCCACTTATCCCATTCTGGGATATGCTCAGCAGGGTCTATGCCGCGCTGGGTGATAACCTTATCATGATCGCTCAGTAAAGCTTTGGCAAACTTGTAAGCTACCCCGACTCCCGTAATCTGCTTGTCCGGATAAAGCTCCTCGGGATTTTTTGGATTAACCAAAGCAAATGCATCGGGGATACTACCGGTTATTTCATGGTGGTCCGTAATAATCAAATCAATGCCGTTCTGCTTGCAGAATTCAGCTTCGGCAACCGAGTTAGTACCGCAATCAACCGTAATTACCACCTCAACGCCCTGGTCTTTGATTTTTTGAAAGGCCTCTAAATTGAGTCCGTATCCTTCACTAAATCGGTCTGGAATATAGCTTTCCACCTGAACGCCTAAATACCGGAATGTTTGCGTCAAGAGAGCATTCGCAGTCACAGCATCAGCATCATAGTCGCCATAAATAAGAATTTTTTGGTTTTTAGCGATTGCTTCCCAGGTGCGGTCAACGGCTGCCTGCATTTGGCTAAATAAAAACGGATCATACAAATTGTGGTAATCCGGATTTAAAAACCAGTCTACCCGATCAGGATCGGACAAACCTAAATTATAGAGTAATTGGACCTGCAAACTAGATAATTCGGGGAATTGCTCCACAATATTTGCAGGAACTGAATTTTTGAGCTGCCAGTGTTTCGCCATAATCTACTTAAATACCTAGAACACTGGCGTTTAGTCAAGCTCGAGGAATCGGCTGAGTAACGAATGAGTCGTACTTAATAGTACGATGAATGAGTAACGGAAGCCGATGACAATGAAATTGACTAAACCCCGAAGGGGCGATATTTGGCTGAAAGTTGGAATTTACTTACAACTTAAGCCAAATGAGCGACAGAGTTCTAACCTTTCCATCATAGCATAACCAAATCTGATCACAATTGCGATTCAATCTGCTCCACCAAACTCACGGCAGTCATTTCTTTTGGCTTGTCTATGCCAAAAAATTCTAAAATAGTAGGCGCAATATCCGAAATTACCCCCGAAGGAACCATCCCGGAAAGGGATAAATAATTGCGCTGCTTGGGCTTGTGAAAGGCCAGCTCTTTAGCCACAACTACAAATGGCACTGGGCTGGTAGTGTGCTCTTTATTGATATCACCGGTTTTAGATTCAATCATATACTCTGCGTTGCCATGATCAGCAGTGATCAGGAGTAAAGCACCGGCATCCAAAGCAGCTCGGCGAATTTGCTCCAAAAATCTGTCCAAATACTGAATAGCCTTGGTGGCAGAATCAATACTACCTGTATGGCCAACCATATCGGCGTTGGCAAAGTTGGCTAAATAAAAGGAAAAGTCTTCGTTAGTAATCTTTTCTATCAGCTTAGTGGTGATTTCCAACCCAGACATCTCCGGACGGTCAACGTAATTCTTATCATTCACCGGGCTTTGCACAATTGTCCGCTGTTCTCCAATCAAAGACTCGCTGGCGCCGCCGTTAAAGAATGAAGTAACATGGGCGTACTTTTCTGTTTCTGCAATATGATACTGTTTAAGACCGTTAGCAGCCAAAACTTCTGCCAGATTGTTCTGCAAATTCGTTGGCGGAAAGGCTACGTGTACGGGCAAATCTTCAAAATACTCGGTCATGGTCACGAAAAACAAATTATCCAGATGCGCCGGACCAGGTTCTGCTGGCACCGCTTCTGGCTTCATAAATGCTTCAGTTAACTGTAAGGCTCGGTCAGAGCGAAAATTATAAAAAATAACTGAGTCATTTGAACCGATTACTGCTGTTGGCTTTATTTGGCTACTATCAGACCGGTCTACGATAACGGTTGGAGGGATCATTTCATCAAAAACATTCTGATTGTAATTGTTAAGCACAGCATCTTCGGCAGTCTCCGCAGCTGAACCACTTCCAAAAACCATTGCCCGGTAAGCTGCCATAGTTTGTTCCCAATGGCCACCACGGTCCATGGCATAAAATCTTCCAGTTATGGTTGCGACTTTCCCTACGCCAATTTCTTCAATTTTAGTTCGCAATTTGCGCAAAGCATCTAAGGCAACTTTCGGACCAGTGTCGCGCCCATCAGTAATCATATGAATAAAGACATCTTTAATACCCTGCTCAGCAGCCAATGCCAGTAACGCATATAGATGCTCGCTGCTGCCGTGCACGCCACCCTCGCTAACAAGACCGATCAAATGCAGCTTAGAGCTATTCTTTTTAACATGCTCAATAGAGTCCAGCAAAATCTGGTTGCTAAAAAATGAGCGGTTAGAAATCGCCGTGTTTATACGAGGTAAATCCTGGCCCACTATACGGCCCGCTCCCATGTTTAAGTGACCAACTTCGGAGTTGCCCATTTCCCCCCAAGGCAAACCAACCACTGGACCTGAAGCTAGTAATGTGAGGGATGGATAGTTAGCGATCATGTCGTTCAAAGCTTCCGGATTTGCCATAGCAATCGCATTCCCATGACTGTAAGTTGCGACCCCAAAACCATCCAATACTATTAGTACAATTTTTTTATAAGTCTTGATCATGCGCCTCCACTAATTTAAATCTAGGCATACTCTGTCCATTTACTTCAACCTCTGCCAAAAAATCCTGTTCGGTGCGTATCCAATATTCCGATTTATCGTTGCTATACAAAGCTCGGTATACTACAGCAGGCCGTTCATCATTTTCCAGTAGCGCATTCAAAACAACTTCGTAGCGACCACCTTTATAATGCTCCCAAATACCGGGTTGGACCATGCTAAGAAAGCTCCTCTTCTATCGCTAACAGCCGATTATACTTGGCGACGCGCTCACCGCGAGCCAAGCTGCCAGCCTTGATGTAATCGGCGCCGACTGCCACAGCCAAGTCAGCAATAAAATCATCAACGGTTTCACCGCTCCGATGAGAAACTACGACCTTATAACCGTACCGCTGGGCCAAAGAGATTGTGGCCATGGTTTCGGTCAGAGTGCCTATTTGATTAGGTTTAATCAGAACCGCGTTGGCAACGCCCGCGATAATCCCTGCTTGCAGACGATAAGGATTCGTGACGAACAAATCATCGCCAACTAGGCAAATCTTTTTTCCAAGCTGAACAGTAAGCTTTTGCCAACCTAAAAGGTCATCCTCGCTACAGCCATCCTCTATTACTTCCAAATGATACTTTTTAATCCACCGCGCGTATAACTGATAAACGCTAGCGGGCTTAAAATTTCGCTTATCGGCTTTGAAACGATAAATTTCTTTGTCAGAATCAAAGAATACCGTAGCCGCTGCGTCTATTCCTAAAGCTATGTCACGGCCGAGTCTTAATCCTGCATGATGTACAGCCGAATGAAGCAAGCGCAAAGCCTTTTCATTAGAATTTAATTTGGGCGCAAAGCCACCCTCATCGCCGACTCCAACAGACAGTTTCTTTTTGGCAAGCTCCAGCTTAAGAGCAGAGATAACTTTGTGCGCAGCATCAAGCCGGTTCCAATAATTGCCCTTTTTGGGAATTAGAAAAAACTCCTGCACATCAGTACCACTGTCTGCATGTAGCCCACCGTTAATCACATTAAACAATGGAGTTGGCAATTTACTGGGTTTGCGATATCCGTAAGTTTTAGCCAAATATAAATACAGCGGCTGACCGCTTAATTGACTGCTCAGTCTGGCAATGGCCAATGAAACTCCCAAAATACTATTGCCGCCCAAGCGCCCTTTTTGCTCGGAGCCGTCTAGTTCAACCATAGCTAAATCAATAACTTCCTGATCATAAACATCCAAACCTTTTAGCTTCCTGGCAATTTTAGTCTCAATGTTTCGGACTGCCTTTGCCACGCTGGCTCCAGAAAAAGTTTTACCGTGATCGCGCAGCTCAATAGCCTCATGACTGCCAGTAGAAGCACCGCTCGGCACGCTGGCGACTGCAAAATCCTTCCCAGAAAAAGCCCTTACCTCAACGGTAGGATTTCCACGGCTATCCAAAATCTGTCGAGCTGTTAATTTTGTGAGCTTAGGCATGAATTTTCTTTTTGCAGTTTTTATTTCTTAAGTCGGGTTTCAAATTAATTATACCATTTTTGCGCGAAATAAAAAAACGCCCGAGGCGTTATTTTAATACTTCTATGCCTGGAAGTTTACTGCCGGCTAAATATTCTAGCATGGCGCCGCCGCCAGTAGAAACATGGTCCAGATGATCAAGTTGTCCAGATTGCCTAATCGCCGCCACAGTTTCGCCGCCGCCAGCAACAACATAAGCTTTGCGCTTGCCAAGTCCGCCGACCACTTTAGCCATGCTTAAAGTCCCGGCCCGATAAGGCTTTTCTTCAAAGTAGCCCATTGGTCCGTTCCAGCAAATCGTCCCGGCAGTTTGCAAGATTTTGGTAAATTCCAGTATCGTGGCTGGACCAATATCATAAACTTTATCTAATTTGGTAATATCAGGAATCTTCTTTACAACCACCTTGCTGCCAGTTCGCTTGTTGGCAGAATAACAAGTCGCATCAACCGGTAATACAATTTTAGACTTGTAGTTCAACAGAATTTGTTTGGCAATGGAGATGCTGGCTTTGTCATCCTGCACATCCACATCGTAACCCTGCGCCGCCAAAAATAAATTGGCCAACCCCCCGCCGATCAAAATTTTATCCGCGAACTTTCCTAAATTCATCAAAGTTTGGGACTTATCGGTGATTTTGATACCGCCCATCATCAAGATAAACGGTTTTTTATATCGGCCTGACAATAAAACATCTAGTGCTGAGGTTTCTTTGGCAAGCAATGGACCGGCGTAGCCAGGCAACAATTCTGGTAAAGCCGTAATTGAAGCTGCATTGCGATGGGATACGCTAAACGCCTCATTAACGAACACGTCCCCTAACGCGGCCAAGTGTTTTGCAAAACTCTCATCAGAAGACTCCTCACCGTAATCAAAGCGAATATTTTCTAGTAAAACAATATCTTTAGGTAACTGCTTAGATAAAATATCTCGAGTCTGATTATCAGCCACATTACCCGTATAAAATATCAAGTGCCGCACAGCGTAATCCGGCAGTTGGTTACTGGTTTCCACAAATTTAGCTTGTAGTAATTCTGCTAAACGCATAGCAACTGGACGAAGCGAAAGCTTACCGACAGCTCGGCCTTCAGGCCTGCCCAAATGAGAAACTAAAATCAGCTTATTGCCATTCTTCCAGAACTCTTTGATGGTTGGTAGAGCGGCTAAAATCCTAAAATCATCCAGGAGTTTACCTGCATCATCAATAGGCTCGTTTAAATCTAAACGTAATATTATACGCTTATCTCTGAGGTTTTTTTCGGCTGAAATTTGCTTAATTGACAATTATATTAAATTATGGTTTAATATTGATGCTGAATTCCCATGCCTGAGGAGGACTAACATGAAATGAATCTGAATCCTAAAATCGCGGACGAAGATAAGCTGCAAATTCCCGACAGCGTAACGGTGACTATCATCATTGTGATGCTCATCATAGGAGGTATTGTGTTGATATGGAACGGTTAGCACGCATATCTCCTCTCAGATTTTTAGTCGCCTTCAATGTTGTTGGCGCGCTGATCATAGTTTACATCTTCTACGTGTTGATGTAACCAACCAACCGGCCTTGTAAAGAGGTCGGTTTTCTATTTGTGCAAAGTCTGGCCAACCAACACACACTGCTCTACTAAACGATTAGAGTAACCAAATTCATTGTCATACCAAGCAATAACTTTAACCATGTTGCCGCCTACAACTTTAGTCAGAGCCAAATCAACAATAGCGGAAGAAGGGTTGCCGACGATATCGGTAGATACGATAGGATCATAAGTTACCGAAATGCGATCTTTATATAATGGATGGTTCGCAGCTTCTTCGAAAGCTTTATTCACTTCTTCGGCTGTCACATCTTTAGACAGAAGCACTGTAAAGTCAGACAAGCTGCCGACAGGGGTCGGTACGCGGATAGCCATGCCGTCAAACAAACCTTTAAGAGCAGGGATGGTTTCGGTGGCCGAAATAGCAGCCCCTGTGGTAGTCGGTACAATATTCACGGCGGCAGCGCGGGCGCGGCGCATATCATTAGCATGCCCGCCAGGAGGCGGTCCATCCACCAAATTCTGCTCTGCAGTGTAGCTATGAATGGTTGTCATCATTGCCTTTTGAATCCCGAACTTGGTGTGCAAAACATGCGCCACTGGCGCAATACAGTTGGTGGTGCATGAGGCATTGCTGATAATCGCCTCGTCAGAATACTTGTCATCGTTTACGCCCAGCACAAAAGTCTTGGTCATACCTTCGTCTTTGGCTGGAGCAGAAATAATTACCCGTTTTGCACCAGCAGTCAGATGCGCACCGGCTTTTTCGCTATCCGTAAAGCGGCCTGTGCTCTCTATCACCACATCAACTTCCAAATCTTTCCAAGGCAAAAGACTAGGATCCTTTTCGGCATACACTGGGAATTTTTTACCTCCGACAATGACATGTTTCTCGTCAAAATCCACGCTTTCTGCATACTTGCCGTAATTGGAATCATATTTCAATAAACCAGCCAAAGCTTCGGGGCTGGTTAAATCATTTATCGCGACAATTTCCAATTCTGGTTTTTCTAAGGCGATTTTAAAAGCTTGGCGACCAATGCGGCCGAAGCCATTTATCGCGAGTTTGGTTTTTAACATTTTGTTTCCTACAAATTAATTGATAGTCGGCGAACTATCGAAGGTTTCAATCTGGTAGCGGTTAGAGCGCAAATTATTCTCTAATCTATCAGCTTTGCTTTTTTGGGGAGTCGCAAATTCAACATACTCAGCTGAATCTAAGGCAGCTGTCCTCCAATAGAGTAAAGAGCCAAATGCGATCACGCCCAAGAAAATATACATCAAAAAGCGCAATCTCACATTTTTATCCTGCAAGCCACTTCCTTGAATCATAAATTTAAAATACTTGATTAATAGTTTTAAAAGCTTTTAACTTCCTTATAGCGGCGTTTTTCACGCCTTCAATCGCTGGGGTGAGATATTTGCGCGGATCAATCTCATCGGGATGGTCTGCTAAAGCTTTGCGAAGTTCAGAAGAAAATCCGATTCTAATTTCCGTATCAATATTGATTATCGATATACCAGCACTTATCGCTTTCAATATTATATCATCTGGAACCCCACTTGCTCCATGAAGGACCAAAGGTACAGGAACCCGGCTTGCAATCTGCTCTATCCTTTCAATATCAACATGGGCTTTAGCGTTTCCGGTCATTTTTATTATACCGTGAATAGTCCCGACTGCACTAGCCAAGGTGTCGACTCCAGTAGCTTGCCAAAACTTCTCCGCCTCCTCTGGTTCGGTCAGTAACGCTTCCGTTTCGGACACGGAAACCCAATCTTCATTACCTCGAATCTTACCAACCTCGCCTTGAACCCAAGCACCCTCCTTATGAGCGAACTCAACCATTTCTTTAGTATCTTTGATATTCTGATCGAGATCCAGGGCAGAATGGTCAATCATAACTGACGAGTATCCTAATTGGATAGCCCTCTTTAGATGATCCGCCTCTTTACCGTGATCATAATGAAGTACAATCGGCACCGTTGACTTGATAGCCAAACTAGCCACAGTTTCAAAAATGGTTTCTAAGCCTGCATACTTCACAGTGGATTCAGTCGTTTCAATTATTACCGGAGTTCCCATTTCTTCGGCAGCATCAATAATGCCCCGAGTGGTCTCAAAGTTGATAGTATTAAAGGCCGGATAAGCGAACTTACCCCGGACTGGTTTTTCGAATAGTTCTTTGATGTGAACAAGCATGCTAATCTTTCATCTTGCCAACCATCGCGGCAATTTTTGATTTGGTTTTTTCGTCCTTCATGGCCACGGGTTTATAACTCTTACGGCGGGAGAGCTTGGATAGAATCTGCTTCTTGGTCAGCAAACCTTCTTGGGGGCCAATAGCCATAACTACACTGCCGGCATTAACCGGACCCCAGCGCAACGCTTCCGCATGTGAGAGTCCAGAAGCTAAAGCGCCGACATACGCCGTAGTGAAACTATCACCCGCACCAGTTGCTTCAATGCGTGGCCCTGGGAATTCTGGAATATAATAGTAGCCTTCTGGGCCGTAGCTATACGCTCCTTTGCGGCCATCGGTAATTACAACATTTTCCGGACCTAATTGAAGAAGTTTCTTTGCCAGAACTTCAAAGTCTTCACTGTTCCCCACCCAGCTCTGGGCTTCTTCTTTATTAATAGACAGTACAGTTGTGCGCTCCAAAATCTGCTTGTTAAACTTTGGTCCTTTGCGGAGTTGGAAAGTTCCTGGATTGAATGCTAGTTTGGCTCCCGTCTTGTCTAAATACTTGGCTAAATCTTTATAAATTCTTTCAAAGCCAACTCCCATACTCGTTAAGTAAACCCAAGAAGTAGTCGCTAATTTTGGCAGTTTATATTGCCGGTGCTCGTGGTAAACAAAAATCGTCCGCTCGCCGTCATGGCTCAAGACGGTTGAAGCATTGGTCGGGTGCTTCTCATCTATCACAATGTAATCAGTAGCAACTTTTTCTTTGCGCATCTTGTGCACGATTTCGCGGCCGCCAGTATCATGCGCAAGTACGGTGTAGAAAGCTGTCCTTAATCCGAGACGGCGTGAACCAACCGCGGCATTAGCAGCGTTTCCGGCAACTGTGCGCGCAAATTTTTTGACTGGAAGCTTGTCGCCCCAGCTGATAATAGCTTTGAGCTGGCCGTTAATTTTCTTTACTTCTATGTCGTCAACAAACAAGAACGTATCTATAGTTGGATCACCGATGGCAATCATGTCGTATTTTGGTTTTGGCATGACTAAATTATTTAACCTTTCTCTTAATGACTTTGTGTATTGCTTGTTTAATTGCTTCAACCCCCATGCCATACTTTTCCCACAATTCTTCTGGTCTGCCGCTTTCTCCAAAACTATCTTGCATACCAACCATTTCAATTGGAATCGGATAATTCTTTGCATAAAATTCTGCTACTGCACTTCCCATCCCGCCGTTAACCTGATGTTCTTCTAAAGTTACTACCGCACCAGTTAATTTCGCAGCCCAAATTAAAGCTGAATCATCTAACGGTTTGATAGTGTGCAAATTCATCACTAAAACATTAATATTTCCCGGCTCTAGCTCTAGGGCGGCCTTAATACCATTATACAGGACAGGGCCACAGCCGATTAAGGCAACATCCTTTCCTTCTTTGATGATATTGGCTTTGCCGATTTGAAACGGCGAATCCTCAGTAGTAATCAGCGGGGTTTTTTCGCGAGTAAGACGAAGATAATGCGGACCAGTGGCATGAGCTATTGCAGAAGTTGCCTTGAGCGCCTCATGTGCATCACATGGCTGAATCACTGTAAGATTCGGTAAGACTCTGGTAATCGCAATATCCTCTAAAGCTTGGTGAGTTGCGCCATCCGGACCGACCGAAACACCTGTATGCGCTCCGATAATTTTTACGTTGGCTTGGCTATAACAAACCGACACGCGCAACTGATCCCAATTCCGACCTGGACTGAACGTTGCATAACTTGCCGCGAAAGGAATCTTACCCGCCAGAGCCAAACCCGCCGCCACGCCCATCATGTTTTGCTCAGCCACACCGCATTCAATAAACCGCTCTGGAAATTTTTCTGCAAAAGGCAGCACGCGCGTGGATTCTGCCAAGTCTCCCGTGAGCGCCACAATGCGGTCATCTTTTTCACCCAGTTCCAAAAGAGCGTCGCCAAAACCGTCGCGAGTGGCCTTTTGCTCAATGGTACTTTTTCCTAAATCAGGATTTAATTTTTGTTTTGGATTTAACATACTTTTATTACAACCTTCTAAATGGTGGTTATGCGCTTGGAACTATTCCGCAGACCAGTTGCTGGTCGAGGACTAGTGACAAGTGCATAACCACGATTATATCCTTTATTCATGTTCGCTCTTGATTTTTCCTTGAAGAGTTCGCAGTTCTTGCAACGCAACTTTGGCTTCCTCTGGCTTTGGTGGTTTGCCGTGCCACTCATACTTACCTTCCATAAAATCAACGCCTTTACCGGGAATTGTATGCGCAATAATGACTGTGGGTTTTTCGTAAATGGCTTCGGCTTCACGATAGGCGTTAATCACCGCCTGAATATTATGACCATCAACCTCAATGACATGCCAATTAAAGGCTTCGTACTTAGCCTTTAAATCATCAAGGGGCATTACGTCTTCGGTGTAACCATCAATTTGAATATTATTGCGGTCAATAACTGCAGTAAGGTTGTGGAGCTTTTCTTTACCGGCAAGCATTACCGCTTCCCAAGTCTGACCCTCCTGCTGCTCACCATCGCTCATAACTAAATAAACCCGATTTCTTTGCTTATTCATGCGAAAAGCTAGCGCAATTCCGACAGCCTGTGATGAGCCCTGCGCTAAGGGACCGCTGGTAGTTTCTATTCCAGGGAGAGACAGGTTATGCGGATGACCTTGCAAGCGAGTGCCAAGTTTACGCAAAGTCTTTAACTCTGACTTTGGAAAAAAGCCGCGCTCCGATAAAGTTGCGTAAAGTACCGGGCAGATGTGACCGCAGGATAGTACTAGCCAATCGCGCTCATCCCAATCTGGCTTTTTTGGATCAATGTTCATCAGCTCAAAATACAGCGCCGTAAACACGTCAGACATGCCTAACGGTCCTGCGCTATGCCCGCTTCCCGCTTCCACTAACATTTCAATAATATTTTGGCGAATGCTGTTCGCTGTGAGTTGTAATTCTACTGAAGAAAGTTTAGCCATTGGTAATCGCTGCTAATAATGTTTGATAATTTTCTTTTATATCACCCGAGACCAAAGCCGAGCCGACTACGCAATCGGTCGCACCCGCGTCGATTAAGCCGGCAATATTTGCTTCGTTGACTCCACCGTCAACCTCAATTACCGTGCCTGCCTTGGCATGGTCACGGAGTTCCATCAACCTCTCAAGCGTATCAGGAAGCATTTTCTGACCTTGCTTGCCTGGCACTACGGCTAATAATGTAAAATTCAAAATGTTATCAGAAAAATAACGCAATACTGAAACAGCCGTGGTCGGCGAAATTGCCAACGCTGGTTTCATCTTTAGCTTGCGAATTTCCTCCAAAGCATCTTCCAATTCTGTTTCATTATCAAATGACTCATAGTGAAGAATGATCTTATCAAAGCCGGCCTTTTTGTAATCTGTAAAGTTATCAGGACGCCTAACCATGAGGTGAGCTTCAAACTCAATTTTATTTTTTGGGAGTTTGATTTCCCCAACCTCAACGGTTTTGGTTGCCACAAACTCACCATCCGCAAAATCAACCTGAATGGTTTTAATGCCATTCTTTAAAACTAAAACTTCTTTTAATTTTGCCTGAAATTGTTTTGCATTCGTTTCTAAAATTGCCGGTATAATCACAAGGACTCCTCTAATTTGCTTATTTTTTTAATTCTTCTCATATGGCGAGCGTCGCTAGAATAAGGTGTATTCAGCCATGCTTTCAGTATATCTTCGGCCTGCTGGCTGTTAAGAAAATCACTAGGTAAACACAATACATTAGCCATATCATCATTGCGGCTCTGTTTTGCGGAAGCTGTATTCCAGGCCAAAGCTGCTCTCACGCCAATAAACTTGTTGGCAACGATGCACATGCCTTGCCCACTGCGGCAAATCAATATGCCAAGATTGCTGACAGGATTTTTGGAAACCTGCCTCGCGACCTTGGAGCCGTACTCAGGATAGTCATCGCCGTCTTTAAATTTTGCCGGACCGAGATCTTTAAACTCAAGCTTTTGCTTTTGCAAAAACTTCACTAGATGCTGTTTAAGTTTAAATCCGCCGTGGTCGGCTGCAATATAAATCATTATATGCTTACTTTTTACATGAATCGTTTTCGTTTAGCCAAGTGCGAGGCATTTTCCGAGGAACTCTGGAGTCGTAGTAAAGCTACGATGACAGGGTTCCGAGGAAAATAACGAAGCAATTGGTTAAACCCCAAAGGGGCGATATTTGGCTGAAGGTTGGAATTTACTTCCGACTGAAGCCAAATGAGCGAAATTGATTCATGCTCTTATTATCTTATTAAAGTCATCTGGCAATAGAGAGGCTCCCCCGACCAGCAAACCATCAATATGATGCTGCGACAAAAATGCTTCGCTGTTGGTACTGTTAACGCTACCTCCATACAAAACTTTCTTGACTCCGAACTTAGTTTGAATGTACAAAGCTATTTGCTCGGCATGTTCAGGTGTAGCTGCCCGGCCGCTGCCGATCGCCCAGACCGGCTCATAAGCAACGATTATCTTTTTTGGATCTATGCCGTCCAAATCCTGGTTCAATTGAGAGCCTAGCACATCAGTGACCTCTAACTCATCCTGACTAACCGTAGTACCGTAGCCTACGCAAAGGATTGGAGTAATTTTGTAATGAACTAAAGCCTGCAATTTTTGGTTAATCAAATCGTCCCTCTCACCCATCGCTCTGCGCTCGCTGTGTCCTACGATGCAATACTTAACGTCCAAACTGGCAAGATGGCTCGCTGACACCTGTCCTGTATATGGTCCCTTAATTTGAGGGGAGACATCCTGTGCTCCCAGATGAAGATACTTTACCGAATTCAAAAAAGCCAATGGCGGACAAAGAACAACTTCATACGGGCTAACCTGCTTGATGCGCTCAGACAAAGAGATGGCTTCACGTTCGGTGAGCGGATTAAGTTTCCAGTTAGCGACGATTAACTTGCCCATCATAACTCCCCTCTTAAAAATTGCGCCGTCATTTCTGGGGCCATTGGGTTCACTGGAATGCCAGTACCGTACTCAAAGCCGGCCCAAATGGTCAAGCGTGGGAATATTGTAAGGTGCCAATGATAGCTCTTTTCTTCCTGAATAATGTGTTTGTCAGTTGATTTCGGCATGGAGTGGAAATAAAAATTCAGTGGCGGGTCCGAGAGCTTTACATACAAAGAGCCAAGCACCTTTTTGAGCACATGCGATAAATGCAGCAATTCAACGTCAGAGGTCGCCTCAAAACGCGCGTGGTGTCGCTTTGGTAAAACCCAAGTTTCAAACGGACTGCGGGACGCGTATGCAGACATCACAATAAAATAATCGTCTTCGTAGACAATGCGATCGCGCAGCTTGGTTTCTTCTTTGATAATATCGCAATATATGCAGTGGCCAGTAAGCTGGTAATGGTGATAGCAGCCGCGGATTTCGTCGTGAACATGAGGTGGCACCATTGGCGTTGCCAAAATCTGATAGTGGGGATGAATCAGTGAAGCGCCAGCGTCGCGGCCGTGGTTATGAAAGATTTGTACGTAATTAATCTTTGGATCTTGATGGATGAACTTAATGCGGTCCTGGAACATCTTTAAAGTCTGCTGAACCAAGACAGCCGATTGCAAAGCCGGCGGTTCGTTGTGCTTGCGCGTGATAATCACTTCATGCTCTCCATATCCTGCCTGGGAATGATAAAAATCTCGGTTGCGATAAATCCGAGCTTCTTCTAGGGCAGAATATTTATTAGAGATTACTCGTAGCTGCCAATTATTATCGTTCGGCAAACGGCAGACGTCTTCGCATAGATCCGGATTTTTGTGTTCATTACCAGGGCAAAAAACGCACGCAGGATCAAGTTCTGGCAAGCCAAAACCAACGCTATAAGTACGGAAGTCTTCGGGGCGCTTGCTGCGGCTTGGCGCAATCAGAACCCATTGTTTATTAACTGGATTTTGGCGAAATTGGGACATAAAAATTAAAAAGTAAATAGTAAGAAGTAATCTGCTTTACCTGGTATTTTTGGTCATTACGTTTAACATCTTCATCACTTCCTGTAAAAGCGGATATGAATCATTAAATTCAGATGATTTGATAAATTTTAGAGATAAAGCAATCTGTAAAAAAGTTTCTAGCTCTGCCCCAGAACCAAAAGCTATAGATAAAAATCTGTGCAATTCTTTTTTTGAATTCCTTCTACTACCTTCGGCAATATTAGCAGGAATAGAGGTTACACATCTGCGCATTTGTGAAGTGAGGCCAAACATTTCAGACTTTGGAAAATTATTAGTTAACTTATAAACTTTGAGTACTAATTCCATAGACTTTTGCCATACTGGCCAATGTTGATAATTACTATCTTTCATTACATTTTACTCTTTACTTTTTACTATTTAAGTACTCTTGCAAGAATATTTGGGCTGCGAGACTATCAATATTTCTGTCTTGTCCTGCTACCTGGGCAGCCATCACGCTGGACAATCGTTCATCTGTTAATTCTATTGGCTGGCTGATGAGCTTACTCAACTGGTCAACAAATGTTTGAACTTCGACTGATTTTTCGGTTTGTTCTCCGGACATATTCAGTGGCAAGCCAACCACTACCTTTTCTACAGCCTGCTTGGAAACCAGATCCGCAATTTCTAACCAAAATTTTGCCGGCGACCAAATATCTAGCTCACGGGCTAATGTTTGAGTTTCATCGCTGATAGCAAGACCGATGCGCTTTTCACCAAAATCAATTCCTAAAATTTTCATTGCGTCCGCTCTCCTATTTCTATAGTAATATTTTGTTCGCCGCCATCGCGGTAAATCTTAGCTTCCACGCGCTCTCCCGGAGAAAACTTGCGCAAAGCTCTTGCCAACGAATTATCTTCATCCAATCGTTGTCCACCTAACTCTAAAATTATATCATTCTCGCGCAGGCCAGCTCGATCACCAGGGCTACCAGGCAACACGCCAAAGTCGGTTAAACCACTGCCGCGGACAATCAAAGCGCCGTAATCCTTGGGTAGATCGTTGGCTTCAGCCATGGCCGGAGTGATCATCGTATACCGTACGCCAAGATAAGGCCGCAAAATTTTTCCGTTTCTCTGATAGCTTTCAAAAGCGATTTTGGCATCGTTAGCGGGAATGGCAAAACCGATGGATTGACCACTAAAATCAACTGCCGTGTTAATCCCTACCACAGAACCAGCTAAATTGAGCAATGGACCACCAGAATTGCCCTGATTAATCGCCGCATCAGTCTGAATCACACCCTCCAACAGTTCTGAGATTCCGCCGCCGCCAGCGCGAATGCTTCGGCCGACTCCGGAAATAATTCCAAAGGTAACAGTATTTTGATACTGGCCAAGAGAATTACCGATAGCCACGACACTTTGCCCGAGCTGTAGATTATCAGAGTCGGCAAAGCGCAAGTACGGCGCATTGCTAATTTCAATCTTCATTAAGGCTAAGTCATTGCTCGGGTCGCGCGCCATAACCTTTGCCTCGTATGACTCGCCATCCTTTGTCACTACTGTATAAGTAGCAGTCTCATCTAAGACTACATGCTTGTTGGTCATGATCCAGCCATCGGGACTCACAAAGAACCCGCTACCTGCTCCGACCTCTTGCACATTGGGCTCACTTTGAGCCTGTGGTTGACTGCCAAAAAACCCGAACGGATCAAATATAAAATCTTGACTAACATCGCGAGAAATCACAATTGATACCACAGCAGGGCCAGCTTCGCTGACAACATTCGTCACCGCAGAATCCTCTGTCACCTGAACTGTCTGACTAAGACTGGAGTCTTGCGGTCCCTGGCCAAACAAGTTTTGAAAGAACGGCCGCTGTGATAAATCTAGCGCCCCATACATTCCGCCAACTATGCCGGCCAGTAAAGCCAAAACCACAACCCAATAAGGCGCTTGGGGTGGAGATGGTTCTACGGCTGGAGCTGTCGGGATGTGGTTGCCGGATTCAATTGTTGGTTTATCTAAATCAGTCATAGGGTTTTAACGGGGTGGCAGTCCCGTGCCAGGATAATTGCCCGGGTTTTCTGTTTGAGGCGGCACAGTGGGCTGCTGCGGACTCTGATATCCGCCTTCTGGAAGCGGAATAAGCGGTTTTATCTGAGCACTGGCCAAACAAACATTGCGCTCGGCGATGATGCCGATACCACCAGGGCCAGATGTTGAGCCGCCAGCTAGCGGAGTGAAAATAAACTTATTAACTAAATTCTGGACGATACCAGCAACTAACTGGCTGGCTATATTCTCGGCATTATTAGAACCAAGCTCCATAGCGCCATTAATAGCAGATTCCTGAACGCCCAAAATAGAAGAAACGGTTTTCTGGATTTGACTGTTTACAATGTCGCGCCCGCTCTTAACACCAGGGCTAACAACTTCTTTTGTAGCGGCCTTGTCGGCCTCGGCTTTAGTCTGGGCAGCCAATGACTGGTAATAACCTTCCCACCATAGCGGATAGTTCTTTTCGTCTGCGCCAAGGCGCGCTAATTTTTGTAAGAAGTCTGGGTCGGCCGGATTAATCACCAAATCGTTGCCGACATTTTCTCTGGCCTTGGCTACAAAAATATCTCGCAATTGCCGGCCGTCCGGATTGATACAGAAATACTCTGGAATAAATTTAGAAATAATGTCACGGTCCAATGGATCAGACACGAATTTTTGCATGTACTCTACCGAATAGAAGCGCCCAAGCTCGTTAGAATAGTAGAGCTGACTGGCAATGGCAAAGTTCTTTTCAATATGGCCAACCAGCTTATCAATCATGTTAATGCTAAACTGCGCAAAAGACCGAGCTAATCCAGTGCGAATCCCTTCGTATAAAATCATTTGCCAGTCTATAGTAACGATAGTTCCAAATCCAAATTGGGCGTGAGCTGTTTTTACTAAGCTAAAATCTGGCAATTCTACTTCCTCTGGTGCGAAAGCAAATGTGGCATTAAGTTTTTCTAGCTCAGTTTTGACGCTCGCTAAGCGGTTGTCTATCACCGCATACTTGTTATACACTGTCGGCCACGGCTCATTGGTTTGAATGCCGGAATAATCCTTAGCTACGGCAAACACATCACCGTACTGATCCAAAGCAGTCATACTTGCTTTGTGCAGTTCTGCCGCTGAAGGCGGCACACTGACTGTCTTCCAATTATTTACAAAATCATTAGTAAGCGCTTCGGCGCGGGCTAATTCAGCTGCACTACCAGTCGGTGAAAACAGGTCATCCACACTCCCCTTGATTGACTCTGAATAATTAGCCATCATAGAGCGCGTGTCGTTGAGATAATTTACCACGAAGTCTCGGTCATTCCGGCTAGCCAAGTTGATTTCTGAATTAGCGACTTGTGGAATGGTTACGCGCTGGTTGGTTTGCAAAGCAGCTTCCACTTCTTCGCGCACCAGCTCTTCTGTGGCAACTTTTTGCAGGAACTGCTGACTAGCGGCAACGTTCGGCTCAATTGAGGCAAGTAATTCCCGGTATTGTTCTAACTCTTCTTGAGCTAGGCGTGCCTGTTCGTCATAATCGGTCGGGTCTCGGAAACTCAGGGAGCCCGGTTCCCAAACTGTCACAACGACCAAAGCCAAGACCGCTATTCCAATCACTGCGGACATGATTTTTTTATTTTTGTCTTCCATAAGTTTTAATTAATTTTTTATTTAAAATTCATTGGAATTAATGTTGGAAATTTTGAGCCAAGTTCGCGAAACCAGTGAGCACCGAGTGAGCCGTAATAAAAGTTACGGTGAACGAGGAGCGGAACTGGTGACAAAGAAATTGGCCAAAATTTACAACATAGTCTACTCTATGACTTCCCCGCCAAAGATCCGCAATGCATCCGACACTGCAGTTGCGGTGTCGCCGATTTGCTCGGTCACGGTTAAACGCTTATCAATAGTAGCCGAAAACATAACTGGGCCACCGGCCTGGCTGCTTAAGTGCTCATTAATAAACGACCGGATTTTTGTGCTTTCAAGCTGTTCTTTATGAAATAAATATTTTACTGCCACCACAACCTTATTGCCCTCCACCGAAGCAATCGGACAATTGCGGAGCAACGTTGCCAATGGTCCATTTACTTTGCGCATCTCATCCACTAAGCTAGGCCACCAGCTCTTAACCTGGGCTGTTTCTAATACCGGTGGTTTGCCAGTTGCCTCGCTGGCGACAACTGCATCAATAACAACAGGTTCAACAGGTTGCTGAATTTGAACTTGATTAACTGGAGAAGCAGCAGACTCTGCAGCGGGCTTGGTTGCCTGGTTGCCGTTCTGGGAAGCGCCGCGACCTCCCGACATGTATAAGGCCGCCTCTATACTAGCCAGTAATAAAGGAAGTTCTGGGCTTAAAGCCCGCTCTATTTCTTTATAGGCGCGCAAATACAGGCGCATTACGTGAAGCAGCTGTGGTAACAAAAACTTGCCGGCTAGTTCATGGTCGCCGCCGGTTTTCGCCAAGCTGTCTTCCAAGAGTTCCTGAAGAACTTGCAAGACTTTTCTGGTAAAGCTACTCGGGTCAAAATTCAATTCCGTTTGTTTGGCAAAAAATTCCGGCATAGCTGAGGTCGTACCAGATGCAACGAAATCCAAAAGCGAAACTACCGTAGCCCGAGAAGTAGTTCCGAGCAGCAAGTGAATGTCCGCTTCGCTGGAAGTTTTATCCAACACAGCAATCATGGATAACTGCGAGAGCGCATCGCGCAAACCGCCTTCGCTGTTATCTACGATAATTTGTAAAGCTGATTCTTCCAGCTTTAATTTTTCCTTTTTTACAATACGTTTTAAAGTTTCTAAAATCTGTGGTGCTGTAATCTTTCTAAAATCAAACCGCTGAGTGCGCGAAACTATCGTATCTGGCACTTTGTCTAAATCGGTAGTCGCTAAAATAAATAAGGCATGAGAAGGCGGTTCCTCTAAAGTCTTTAACAAAGCGTTAAAGGCTGCCTTAGAAAGCATGTGGACTTCATCAATAATAAAAACTTTGGTTTTGCCTTGAGTCGGGCCAAAATTGATGCGCTCTATAAGCTCGCGGATGTTATCTACTCCCGTATGAGAGGCGGCATCAATTTCTACAACATCCAAAAAAGCGCCGCGCGCTATCGCAGTACAAACTTCGCAAACACCGCAAGGATCACCATCTTTTAAATTTGGGCAGTTCGCAGCTTTGGCAAGAATTCTGGCCAAAGTTGTCTTGCCCACTCCCCGGCTTCCGCAAAATAAATAAGCATGGCCAATTTTGCCAAGTTTTGAAGCTGAAAGAAGCGCTTTGACGATTGGTTCTTGACCAACAACCTCGCTAAAATTCTGGGGTCTATAAGTCTGGTAGTAAACTGCCATATATAATCATTATACCATAACAAAACCGCTCTTAATTGAGCGGTTTTGGGTGAAAAAAGTCAAGTATGGATAAGCGAGAAGAATAACGCCTAAAGCCGTGGATTTCTACTTCTTAAACACTACAAGCTTGTAGCCCAGGAAGTTCCAGATGAGCGATACACCAGTTGCCAAAATCTTGGCTGCATTCTTGATACTAGCTTCATTGATAAGGCTGGAAAGAGAAGGTGCCAAGGCAATAGAAGCTAAAGCAACAATACCGCTATTGATCAGCAGGCCAATTAGGCTAATAGACATAAATACGGCAAACTGCTGGCCAACGCCGCGATCGTCCTTGCTAGTTAACTTAAGCCCAAAGGCATACCAAATCACGATTTCTACAACGATAAAGACAATTAAAATAAATAAGTAATAATTTTCTGCCGCATTTTGCAAACCACCAAAAATTACAAGCAAAAACGCAACGAAACCCAAAGTGCCTACTACGACCAATCTAAACGCATTTGCGAATGGCGAAAGGTTGAAGCTGGCAAAAGTCCAAGCCCGGTTCCATAAATAACTCTGAATTACTGCCGCGCTAAAACTAATTACGTTCAAAAGTCCTAAAGGCACACCACTTACTACTCCGAAAGTTTCGGTTACGTAGTTAAGTATAATAAAATCCAGCGCCGTGTTAAGGGTGCCAATGGCACCAAAGCGCAAGATTTGCAAGATTACTGGCTTAGCTGCCAAAAAGTTGGCAACTTTCTGATTTAAACTGAGCTGGGCTGTATTTTGCATCGAAATTCTTAATTTCTAATTAAATTCTTAATTTTTAATTATTTGAGTCAAGTTCGACACGAGCTTGGTCGGGCAAAGCCCGACCATCGCGAGCCAGGAGTCAGCGAGCAACGAGTGAGTCGTAATGAAAGTTACGGTGAACGAGTAGCGGAGCTGACGACAAAGAAATTGGCCAAAGAATTAAAAATTTTAATTTAAAACTCTTCGGTTTCTGGTTGCGCTAAAGAATCCGCTTCTACATCCGGATCAACTTCCCCACTAGCGGCACTGAATTCTGAATCTGCATTTGCACCGTGCTTGATGACATTCTCTACGGCTGCCCATTGGCTATCGCCTTCTTGCGGAACCACAATCGTGACTTCATCGCCAGCTGACGCTTTAAAATAAGTTAAAGAAGCCAAAAGGACTCGGAAAGTTTTCCCATCAGCAATTACTTTATAATCGCCGTTTTCATCTTGCAGGAGCATACCAATCATCTTCTTGCGATCAACCGGACCAATTTGTTTGTAAATAAAGGAGCCATCATCAGCAATCGTGAGTTTAAGCACGTCTCCTTCTACGAGTTTAGATTTTGAAGCATAGTTAGCTGGAACTGGGTACTGCTTGTTGTCCGGACCAATCATATTTTGGCCGTCAAACACGCCTTCAATAATCTTGCCGCCATCTAAAACCGCCAAACCAGTTACTTTTTCGGCAATATTGCTGCTGCCTCTGACTGGTGCTCCGCCCGCCATTTCTCGCAACAAATGCTTAGCAGACTGAATGTTTTTTTCAGCCGCTTCAATCATCTGCACGATTAATGCCAAATTTGCGTGTTTATCCATAACTTTAGTTGAATTTTTGTTTGTATTCTTGCGAACTTTTGTTTGGGTTTCAAACTAGAATACTTTAAATTATTATAACACAAGTCCTTTTTTTGGCAAATTAAAAGAGACGTTTTTGCAACGTCTCTTTATGGAGGTGATTTGCACTGAATTTTTTGATAATTCATTGCACTTTCACCTCAACCTGAAATCCTCCTTGATTGTTAGTGAGGTATTCCAACCGAGAATAGCCATTCTCCTGAAGTACCTCGTTGAGCACAAAATACAAATACCCATCTTGTTCCGCAGTAAAGGTCTTGCTGCTGCCCACCATCAGCCATTTGCCATCAACAAGTGACGGCTGACTGGTAGCAACACGAGCAGCAAGCGCCAAGTAGGAAGAACCAGCTGGAAGCGGTCCGGCCAAGGACTTTCCACCCTCGGTAATATAACCAGGGCTTTTCTGTCCCCAGCCATCCGGACCGACCCAGCGGTAAGTTGCGTCGTAGTTCTTGGCTTCAGGCAAAGAGTTCACTTTCCCGGAAGCTTTGACTACAATGGTTTGACCTTTAGTTACCCAAATGCCGCTGGCATAAACAGCCGTGGCGTTGACCAAGAATTGCTTCTTGGCAGCGCTCGGCTGCGTGCCAGTAACAGATTCCACCGAAGCCTGAATAGCTTTGATGTCATCGGTTTTGGGAGTCGGCGCGGTTTCTTGCGTGGGAGCAGGCTGCGGCGCAGAATCTGGTTTAACCCAAACTAGCGCCGACGGATTCTGCGATTGCGATTTCGGAATAGCCAGGCCAGTCTTCGCTACTGGAACCCAGCACTTAGGACTAGAGGGACCTTGGATCCAGGATCCGTCCTGATTAGGAACATAAACCTGAACTAAAGGCTCGCCAGCATTTACAGTAACGCCGTCGCCAAGAATCTTAAACCGATCCCCTTTAGACAACCTAAACTGCACCTGCTCGCCCTTGATATTCACCATGCATGGCTGAACAGCAACGAAACCGCTTGCATCCAGAACTGGGGTGCCAAATTCATCGCGATCAAACTGCCAACCCAGAGCGGACTCTGTAGCAACCAACTCCGGATTATTATTGAGTTCATCAACAATATTTTGCTGGTTCCAGGTGCTCATGTAGCGCTGATAGCTCAGCTCGGCGGATTTAGCTTGAGCTGGGAAAACCCTGACCGAACCAACAAAACCGACGAACAGAAATGTCATGGTAAAAATCACCTTCGCAGCCATAAACTGCGGAGAAGGGTAAGCCTTAATCCACATCGAGCTTAATACTAGAAATAGTGTGAGATATCCCCAGAACACATACGTCCAAGCCCAATCCGGTCTGAGTAATACTATGACCAAAAAATGGGCAATCAGCATAAAGACCAACCGAAATCCGCGCACCAATGGCGGATACTCGTTCCGAGCCATCAGCTCGTTCAAATCCGGCAGATCATCAACAGTTTCTTGCGTGCTCAGCCTCGCCGGCAGTGAAATCACAAACCAGTAAACCTTCAGCCAAACCGACTCAAGAAAAGCCAAAGCCGCACTCATCGCCAGCAAAAAGGCTACCAACGCGCCAGGCCATCTGGCTGCATAAGCTGCCACTGCCATGATGATCAATACAGTGAAAACTGCCAGCACGGCGATTACGACTTTTTGGACGCGAGCTTTGAGCATGGTCCAAATCGGCATAAACAAGCCATGCCAGTAACGACGAGTTGCTCGACGGAAATACTTGAAGCCATACTTACCGCCTTTCTTAAAGCTCTCCTGCAAACCGACCAAGAACTTATACTTGCTGCGCAAGTCTTTGTGTTCAATGTCAATCGACCGGAGATACTTCTTAAAAGTGTCTTCCGGCATAGCCGCAAAGAAACTTATCATTCTGCCAGTCTGCTCGACATCTTTCTGAATGACCAACCTTCTAAAATACTCCCGCATTTCATCGGCGCGCTTAGAATCGTGTGGTGCAAACCAATTCCCAATCATCTCGAGCTTGTTCGAAAACGCTTCAAGCTCGTTATAATCGTCCCGCTCAAGAAAAGCATCGGCGAGCCGTTCTTCGTCGATGTCGGTCTCACCCAACAACGTGAAGAACTCGTCGGCGA
Organism: uncultured Candidatus Saccharibacteria bacterium; assembly: GCA_964597895.1. Classification (GTDB taxonomy): domain Bacteria; phylum Patescibacteriota; class Doudnabacteria; order UBA920; family UBA920; genus UBA920. Next base: position 195,228 of record CAZQZS010000001.1, on the reverse strand, counting down.
ATTTTTGCGCTGCCCGCTCCGCAATCTTGCCGCCAGCCTTCTTACTGAAAGCTTCGATTAGCGGCGAAAAGATTCGGCGCAGCCCGGCGAACACCGGCCCCATCAACTGATCAAACAAAAAATCTCCGATCAACCATTTTAGCAAAGTTCCTTTTACGATCATTTTTTTCTTTTCTCCTTATTTTTTTGCCAACAAGGTTTTCTTTACAAAAAGCCTTGTGTCCAGATCAGTAAATAAGAAGCCTTCGTCAAATGACAAAGGCTTGATTTTTACCGATACGCCTTTGTCATCGTTGACCTCAATGATAGTAGAACCGTCGCACATAGCTCCGTTCAGTTCAAAATTCTGCCCAGCAAGGATTTCAACTTGCCCATTTCTGGACTTGCCGTTTTCATCTAACAGCAGAATTCTCACTTGATGATTGCCGTCAGGAGCACGGTAAGATGCGGTAACTAGCAGCTCTTTTAGAGCAGTTACGGCAGCTACTACAGCAGGCTTTTGAAATTTGCTCGCGTTGATAGTGAGCTCAATTCTATTGCTCAAGTCTGCAATCTCTGCCAAACCTAGAACCACGTCTTTGTTTTCTTCCGGCTTTACAGCTCGAAAGGTATACAGCCGGTCTCCGGATAGCATTTCTGCACCAGGCTGCTGAACACCATTTACGAACGGAACAACAGTGAACGATTCCTTTTCGGGATCAGCCAATGAGATTACCTGAACGGTAACCTCATAAGTGCCCTCAGAACCTGCAATAACATAAGAATTTACAGCAAGCTCAACTAATGCAAAAGGCAACGGCCCTTTGCTTTTTGCTACGCGTGTTGCCATATTATTTCACCTCAGTTCAGTCTGACCAGGCTCAGCGTTAAAGCCAAACCTTGGAAAAGAATCACCACCAGCAGCCGAACGGTAAAACCGAAGCTCGGTTTCAGTCCTGCGCAAAGCGGCAATAAACCCAGAGCCGAAACTGTGATTAACACTGAATGGCTCAAAATGCCGATAACCGCGACAAAGAGCAAAACCACTGCCGCGGTAACACCGGTAGCAATGGACAAAGCTCTAGCGATGGCGCTAGCCTTCTCCACGAGATGGTCTTTGCTTACGCCAAGCCTGCTTCTGATGCCGACAAATCTGGGCAGAAAACTAACAGCCAAAACCGCAGCCACGGCAATCGCGACGAATAAATACCACTTGTAGACCCACACTTCTGATAAAAATACCAATAGGTTGGCAATCCAAACTGATAAATATCCGGATTGGTAAAGCCAAACAACTCCGCCAATTAAAGCGACGGTTAAGACGCTAACCCAAAAGGACTTGCGCTTAACCAAAGCAGACAGCGAGGCTTTCACGGCAGGCCAGTGATCAGAACGAACCAGTCTGTAAGCCAGCACTAACAGCAAGGCAACGCCAAGTGTGGTGATCACATACTGCTGATTTTGTTCTAACCAGCCCAGAAAGCCAAACAGCCAAAGCTGTCCGGTTTCCGTCTGGAAAAACCAGAAGCCGAATCCGACGATTAGCAAAGCACCGAGAATCGGTTTTACCCATTTCTTGTTGAGCTGTTCCCAAGCTTTGCGAAACGAGAATTGAATCCCGCTCCCCAATTTGGAAAGAATATGACTAGCACTCGTTTTGAATGCCTGCCATCTTTGCGCTCTTCGCTCGGCTCGCTTAGCCTGATCCTGCTGCTTCTCTTCACGGCGTTTCTGCCTCGAAGTTTCAGCTTGCTCGTTGTTCTTACGAAATTCTTCTTGTTCAGTTTTGAACTGAACAAGAGCAAGCTTTTGCTCATGCTCTCGGTCCATCCGAGCTTGCTTAGCTCGCCGTTCTTCTGCTTCTAACTCAAACTGCTTTTGTTCAAACTCTAAACGAGCTTTTTCATTGGCAGCCTTCGCATCAAGCTCGCGCTCGCGGAGTTTTTGTTCCGCGGACATCTGCTCGATTTTTGCATCAACCAATTTAGCATCTAGCGCAGCTTCCCTGTAAGAAATATCTTCCGACATTTCCCTAAGTAGTTGCTCCGATGCCGGCGGATTACCCGCGCCTAATTGCTTAGGCACCGTTAAGTCGCCAGTCGAATTGTACGGCGGCACTACCGAACTCTGTTCAGGTTGTCTTCGGCTAAACAAACGCTTAAACAACGCGCCCAGCCAAATCAACCACTCTTTCAACCATTTCATCTTTCACCTCCATAAGATAGATATTGTATTGTAAAAGAACTAATACAAGCATTTAGCTTGCAGGGAAGTCGCCTTCCCAGCGAAACCATCATAATACATAACAGTTTCGCAAGGAATACCACTTGCGCAGATTAAAGCAAATTATAGCACTTTTTGAAGCTTTTGTCAATGCAAATAAAAAACCGGGCTTTAAAAAAGTCCGGTTAATTAAGCGAATTTATAAGGTTTTTTCGGTAGTGGCTGTCCCGGCTGCCATCATATCTGCAATCTGACTAGCCCGTAAAATCCCCGCTTCTACCTCGGCTTGAGCTCGTCCATATTTTAGCCTAGAAAGCTGTCTGATTGCCTCAGCCGTCTGCTTTTGTTCGGCTATGGCTTTGGGTAAAGGATAAGTCGACATATTGAACGGCTTAGAAGCAGAACCATTCACCATCAGCTTCACAAACGCGTTATAGCGTTCTATGTTGAGCAAATCAAACTCGTTAAAAGTTGGCGCAAACTCTTTGGCCATTACTTCGGCATCCTCAACACCGATGCGAAAACTTAACATGGAGCCAGTATTGCCGAATACCGCATCGCGCAAGTCTTGGCTGGCCGCGCCCTGCGCGCCTGCTGCTTGCTGAAGCTGCGCCAAAAATTGATGGGCAATAATTAAGTTGAGTTTGTATTTGCGCGCTTCGCTTAAGATTGACGAAAAAGCATCAGTGATGAAATTCTGAAACTCATCAACGTACAAGTAAAAATCTCGGCGCTGATCTTCGGGCTGATCAGCTCTGCTCAATGCCGCCATTTGAATCTTAGAGACAATAATCAAACCTAGCAGCTTGGCATTCATCTCCCCAATCTTGCCCTTAGCCAGATTCACGAGCAAGATTTTTTGGCTATCCATGATGTCGCGGAAGTTGAACGAACTTTTCGCCTGCCCGACAATATTGCGCATCATGCTATTCTCTACGAACCTGCCAACTTTAGAAATCAAGTAACCGAGCATTTCTGATTTATGGAAGTCAGAAGTTTTAGCCATTTCTTTTTCCCAAAACGCGCGAACGACTGGATCGGCAACTTTGGAAACTTTGTACTTTTGAAATTCCATGTCTGTAAAGATTCTAGGAATCTCTACAATCGTGCCCGGATGCTCCTTGTCGGCCATGAGCGTGAGCATTGCGTTACGCATGTTATGCTCAAACATTGGACCAAGCATGGCCGGGTCGGTTACCAGCTTGTAAAAAATAGAAATCATCTCCTGAACCGCAAAATCCTTTTGCTCTTCCCTATTCACCTCAAGCATGTTCAGTCCCAGTGGTCGCTCCGTATCTGAAGGGTCAAATAAAATTACATCCTCGGCACGGTGCTTAGGAATATGAGGCAAAACGTCTTCTATAAAATCGCCGTGCGGATCAATAATACAAAGTCCTTCTCCGTTGGCGATATCTTGAACGGCCATATACTTCATGATTTCGGTTTTACCAACACCGGTTCGGCCCAGAATATACATGTGGCGCCGGCGATCTTCTTTGGCGATATGAATCTTCGTTTCCACCCCGCGGTAAACGTTGCGGCCGAGCAGTAAGCCTTCTTCGGCTAAATTCACTGGTGCCGGAGCCTTTTTAGACAACAGCCATTTGATATTTGGCGTTTCCAGGTATGGAGTTGGTAAATGCCAGATACTGGCCAACTCTTCGGTATTCAGAATCATTTTACGCCCGTAGCGGCGGTAAATGCGGAAAATATAATCTTTGACGATCCGTTTCTTCTTGCGCGACTTAATGCGAAAACCATTAAACGGAGCCATATTGTATTCCAAAAATGACGCCGTAATGTTTTGCAGATGCAAGCGCGCCTGACCCGGCACTTCTGAAGCTGTCACAATTCTAATATTCGTAAAGAACCCTGGGCGGCTGGCTTTCTCTTCAAAGCGCTTTACCATTTCCTGCTGCATCGGGGTTAAGTTGATAGCGGAATAAGTGCCACTTAAATCAGTGCGCATCTGAGCTTGATCGGCGCTGGGCTTGCTGCTGCCCATAACGCTGGTCTTAAGTCCAGTGCCGACCTCACGCGCAAACCGGCCGCTAGCGCTTTGCGCTACGGTATTTGGATTTTTGCCTTGCTGAATTTCCAAGGCCATGTGACGAGGTTTGAGCTGCCAGTGAGTTCCGGCTGGATACAAAATCATCTGAATAGCTGCGCCATCTTGTTCTGATAACTTTGACATGGCGTTAGTCAGCGCATTAAGCGGATCAGACTCCATGTCTTCGTAAGTTCGCAAAGGGTAAACATACGGCTTGTTAAGCTGCAGCTCTGCGGCTGCCAGCTCGCCGGCTTTAGGAAAAGGGTTATAGCCTTTAATCTCTTCAATAAATGCGTGCGGATACTGCGCTTGTATCTGCTTTTCGATTAAATCCTGGAGATGCTTCGGACAGTTAATATAAAAGGAAATCTTTTTTGCCGAACAGGCAATCTCAAAACTGATGTAATCCTTGGGCTGCCAAAACCAGTTCTCATGGCTTATGCCAGACAAAGTTGTGTAGAGCTGCTCTGCAACAGCAATCAGTTTTTTCTTTTCCTCATCGCGCAAGGTTCGTTCTTTGTCGTCGCTATTGTCTTTGGGCATTTGAATTTCCAAGAACACCCAATTTTTGGTGCGAGGCAAAATCACATGCTTGTAATACCAAAATCTGTGAATGTAATACATTGCCGCCAATACAAAGACTACTACTAAAACCGCTAGTAGTAGTGTGGCTATAAGTATCGTGCTGATATCAAATCCAAATAACATTTGGTAATTTTGCTTTTTGTTTTAAGTAATTTGCGGACTGAAGCTTAGTTATTCATTAAGTCGTTGATCATTTCATAGGCATCGCCGCTGGTTTCTATGTCATTATCTTTTTGCAAATGCTCGTGAGCTTTATCAATTTCTTCCTGTTGCTGGGCGCGTTCTACTGCAGCTGCCTTTACTTCCTGTATGGTAGGAGCAACCGGCTGCTGTTCTGCCAGCTGTTCGGCTATTTCTTGCTTTTCCGCTTCAGTGACCTGCAGCTCAACAATGAACCCTTCGGTTTCTTGCATGGGAGAGTTTTCTGGTGCGGCAAACTCATGATTGGGTTGTTCCAAATGTTGAGGAAATTCTTTATTTTCTTGTTCCATAGTGACCAAATTATACCATAAAACACATGAATCTACTAACTCCCTTTTAGAGACCGAGCTTGCTAAGCGAAAGGCTCTGGGCCCAGTTTCGGAAAGCGAAACGTAGCCCATCGGCTTGAGCGGCAAGCTCGGTCGAACATACAAAAACCCCCGCGCAGCGGGGGTTTAAATTTGCAATCAAAAATAATTTTATTTCTGGTAATCGTGCATTGTAAGTTGTGCCTCAACCTGTTTGATACTTTCAATGACAACCGATACAACAATAAGCAATCCGGTACCGCCGAATGTTAAGGCTTGAGTGCCTGTCCAAGTCTGCATCAAGAACGGCAGAATAGCAATCGTGCCAAGGAATAACGAACCAGGCAAGGTAATGCGGTTTAGCACTTTATAAAGATAATCAGCTGTCTGATTTCCCGGGCGAATACCAGGAATAAAGCCCCCGCTGCGCTGCATATTCTTGGAAACATCATCAGGATTAACCACGATATTGGTGTAGAAATAGGTGAACAATACCACTAATACGAAGTAAGCCACGCCGTACCACAGCCCTTGATTATTAGTGAAGTCAATAGCTTTCTGCGCCCATTCTGCAACCAAAGGAGTTTTGGCGTTCACAAAGAACTGGGCGATAATCGCTGGGAACAGCAACAAGGAAATGGCAAAGATGATTGGAATTACACCGGCTTGGTTTAAACGCAAAGGCAGATGAGAACTGACTCCGCCGACCTGGCGTTCACCCTGCATGCGTTTAGCATAAGATACAGGAATATTCCGCTGAGCTTCAGTTACATAGACCACTCCAGCAATAACCAGCAGTGAGACAGCAGCAAAACCTAAAATTGTCGGCAATTGAGTTGGATCATACAGTTCAATCAAAGAGCCTGCGCTGGCTGGCAGCTGCGCAACGATACCTGCGAAAATTACCAAAGAGATACCATTACCAATGCCGTACTCAGAAATAATTTCACCGATCCACATGACTAGCATGGTTCCGGCTGTAACCGCGAGCAAAGTCAAAAACCACTGGAAAGGAGTGAACACGCCGAGCAGTTCTGCTCCGCCCTGGCTTTGCAGCAAGCGAATAGTACCGAATCCGGACAAAATCGCTAATGGGATAGTTAGGAATCTTGTGTACTGGTTGATTTTTGTACGACCAGCTTCTCCGCTTTCCTTTTGCAATTCCTGCAGTGAAGGTACGATCATGGCCAAGAGTTGCATGATGATAGATGCGGTAATGTAAGGACCGACACCAAGTAAAGCAATAGAAAAATTGCTCAGCCCACCACCAGAGAAAATATTCAACAAATTCAAGAATTGGTTGCTTTCAAAGAAAGTCCGCAAACCTTCTACGCTAACCCCAGGGATTGGGATGTGCGCCAAAACGCGGGTCATCAGCAAGAGAATCAGCACCATGGTGATTTTCCAGCGCAAATCCTTAGTTTTCCAAATTAAACTGAGTTTATTCATATTGGTATTATACAATAGATGCCATCTTAGTCACAGGCAAAGATGGCATCTTAAAATTTATTATTTAATGCTGCCGCCTGCTTTTTCGATAGCTTCTTTTGCTGTCGCAGACGCAGGGACGCCGACTGTAAGCTTGCGCTTAAGATCACCCTTGAGCAATTTGACTCTATTAACCGTGCTTGGGATAAGTCCTGCCTTCTTTAGGGTTGCGATGGTTACAACATCGCCGTCGGCGAATTTATTGAGAGCAGTAACGCTCACTGCCATCGCGCTTTCATGCAAGCTCTTAAAACCGCGGCTCTTTGGCACTTGGCGAATCAACGGTTGACGGCCACCTTCAAAGCGAGCTGGGGTTTTGGAGTGCCCGGTGCGGGACTTTTGACCTTTGGCACCGCGGGTGGAATAGGTACCGTGTCCACTACCAACACCGCGACCGACAACTTTGCGGCGCTTGGTTGATTTTGGATGACGTTTTAAATCGTGTAGCTTGATCATATATCTCTTTGGAGGGGAAAACCCAGAAGGGGTTTTCACCGGTTAGCAGTCCAAATCAAGTTTGGACTTAACCCGGACCCTTTCCAACGACCGCTTCGCGGTCTGCCTCCCCTTTCCTTAAGTTTCCTCGTCGCTGGGAGACCCAGACGACTCGGGGTTTAAATTAGTTATTTGCGGGCTGCCAAGATATCTTCTTTACTGCGCATCATCTTGAACGCTTCGTAAGCAGCGCGAACGTTGTTAGTCTTATTGTTAGACCCAACCATTTTGCTGATTACGTTCTTAATACCAGCCATGTCCAAAACGCTACGGACAGCGCCACCGGCAATTACACCAGTACCAGGACGAGCAGGCATCATCAAGAGTTTGCTGGACTTGTACTTTACTTTAACTTCGTGAGGAATCGTATCGTTAACAATCGGTACAGTAATCATGTTCTTCTTTGCAGCATTCACGGCTTTGTTGACGCTCTCAGTAACGTCCATCCCCTTTTTCAAACCAATACCAACTTTGCCTTTGTGGTCACCAATTACCACCAAAGCGCGGAAACGCATGCGCTTACCACCAGCAACTACGCGGGTGACGCGCTTAACTTCCACAACCTTCTGATCAAATTCACGAGGCTGCTGCGGAGTGCGATTATTCGGTTTGCGAGATCTCTTTTCCATAGTTATTGAGAATTAGAATTAAAATTGCAGGCCAGCTTCGCGAGCGCCATCAGCGATTGCTTTAACGCGGCCATGATACTTATAGCCGCCGCGGTCAAATACGACAGCCTTTACGCCAGCAGCTTGTGCTTTAGCAGCGATATCCTTACCAACTGCTACTGCTTGCTCTACTTTATTACCAGAAGCTTTCAAAATAGAAGTAGAAGAGGATGCTAAGGTCTTGCCGGTTTCGTCATCAATAATCTGGGCTGAGATGTGAGCATTAGAGCGGAACACTGACAGGCGTGGCCGGCTAGTGGTCCCAGAAACTACGCTGCGCACGCGTCCCTTGCGGAGCTGATGCTTGAGTTGTTTATGCTGAATCTTGTTCATATTATTTACCTACCGCCTTAACGACTTTACCAGCCTTGCGCAGGATGTTTTCGTCGCTATAACGAATACCCTTGCCCTTATAAGGTTCTGGCTTCTTTAATTCGCGAATGTTGGCTGCGACCTGGCCAACCAACTGCTTATCAATACCGGTCAATGTAATAGTAGTCTGATATTGCTGAATAGTAACTTTAGCTGGATCCTTTTCGGCCTTCACTTCAATGCCTTCTGGAATTGGGAATTCAATTGGGTGAGAGAAACCTAAGTTGAGAACCAGATCTTTGCCGCGGACTTCAGCTTTAAAACCAACACCGACTACATCAAGCTGCTTGCTGTAACCTTTTTCCAGACCATCAACCATATTTTGAACCAAAGCGCGGGACAAGCCCCATAGAGCTTTTTCGCGCTTGTCTTCTTTCTTTGCTACATCAACAGAGACTTCGTTATCCTTAATTTCAACTGTAACTTTTGGATGAACGGTCATAGTTAAACTGCCTTTACCACCTTTGATGGTCAGGGTGTTGTCTTTCAATTCGGCGGTAATGCCGTTTGGAAGAATGACTGGTTTTTTACCTACTCTACTCATATATTTGATTAACCTTTACCAAATTTGGCAAATTACTTCTCCGCCGATGCGATCCTTGCGGGCGCGCTTATCTGTAACTAGACCTTTGGATGTGGAAACAACTGTCACGCCGTAGCCGCCGTTAGTGCGAGGAATCTTGCCGACAGGCATGTAAATGCGCTGTCCTGGAGTGCTAACGCGCTTGATGCCAGAAATTACCGGGCTACCGCCGTTATCATACTTCAAATTGATCTGGAGCATTTTGATGCGGCCAGGCAACTCATTGACGCCAGAGAGAAAGCCTTCTTCTAACAATACTTTAGCCAAGCTGTGCTTGTACTTAGAGTAAGGCATTACCAAATCCTGCTTGCCTGCTGCAAGCCCATTGCGGATTCTTGTTAACATGTCGGAAATTGGATCTGTATACATAGTTTTACCAGGAGGCCTTTACTACGCCAGGGATTTCGCCGCGGCTAGCTAATTCTCTAAAACAAATACGGCACAAAGAGAAATCTCTCATGAAAGCAGCTTTACGGCCGCACTTCAAACAGCGCCGAATTACTCGAGAAGAGAACTTCGGTTTCTTCAAACTGCGATTTGCTTTTGCGATTAAACTCTTTTTAGCCATATCGTCGTACTTGTCTGCCGGGCTATCGGTATCAGCTAATGCTAATTCCTATCGCCCTCCGCCAAGTACTCCTCTTAAATTTTCGCTTAACTGGCGCCTTCGCTGCGACCCACCTCGTTACACTACGTCGGGTCGGCTCAGGCTTAGCCCAAGCGAAAATTTAGTTACTTAATGATTAGTCTTTAAATGGAAACTTCATTGCTTTGAGCAGCTCGTAAGCTGGCTCGTCTTTGCCTGCGTCAGTAACAATAGTGATTTGCAGACCAAAGATGTGTTCTAGCGCGTCTTGGGAAATTTCCGGGAAAACAAGATGTTCCTTGAGTCCGAGGTTGTAATTACCACGGCGGTCAAAGCCTTTCTTAGATACACCACGGAAGTCCTTCACGCGTGGAAGACCGATACTGATCAGCTTGTCCAGAAAATCATACATGCGCTGACCGCGGAGGGTGACTGTCATTCCGACAACCTGCCCATCACGAATCTTGAATCCAGCGATAGACTTGCGCGCTTTGGTTTCAACCGGCTTCTGACCAGACAAAGCTGTCAGGTCTTTGCGGATTGATTCCATAAAGCGATTGTCTTTGAGGTACTTACCAACGCCGATATTGATATTGATCTGCTTGATTTTCGGCACAGCCATTACATTGGTATAGCCGAACTTTTCCTTCAAGGCTGGAGCAATCTCTTTATTATATTGTTCTTGTAAACGATTCATAAATAAATATTATTAGACTGCTTTTCCGCTCTTCTTGGCGATGCGCTGCTTGGTTCCGTTTTCTAAAATCTGATATCCAACGCGGGTCGGCTTGCCGGAATTTGAATCAACCAGCATAACTTTAGAAACAGGCATTGGGCTTGCAAAGGAAATTTGCTGCGGAGTGCGCTGGCGGGTGCCACGAGGACGTTCATACTTAGTGTGAACATTTACGTTCTCTACGACTACCTTGTGGACACTAGGAAGCACGCGCAATACTTTGCCAGTCTTGCCTTTGTCCTTGCCAGACAATACCTTTACGGTGTCGCCTTTCTTAATTTTGAGCTTTACTTGAGTCATAGATTTATATTACTTCCGGCGCCAGAGAGGCAATCTTGGTAAATCCTGCGTCGCGAACTTCGCGAGGGATTGGACCAAAGATACGGGTGCCTTTTGGCTCGCCCTTTTCTTTATCTACTAATACACCTGCGTTCTCATCAAAGCGGATGTAAGATCCGTCCTTGCGGCGGATTTCCTTGCGGGTCCGAACAATCACAGCGTAAATCTTATCGCCTTTCTTAACTGAACCGTTTGGTGCAGCCTGGCGAACAGACCCCGCGACAACATCCCCAACGCGAGCAAAGCGACGGTTATTCTTTCCGTTCACGCTAAACACGTTGACGACCTTGGCGCCGGTATTGTCTGCAATTTTAATGTAAGAACGAATTTGTAACATAGGTGTATTCTTTGGAGGGGACAACCCAGAAGGGGTTTTCCCCTTCCAACGACCGCTTCGCGGTCTGCCTCCCCTTTCCGGAGGTTTCCTCGTCGCTGGCAAGACCAGACGACTCGGAGAATAAATTAATTAAACTTTCTTAATAACAGCGAAACGCTTGTCGCGGCTCATCGGACGAATGGATTCAATTACCACTTTGTCTCCGATTTCACAGCTGTTGTCTGCGTCATGCGCTTTGTAGCGGTAGGACTTGGTATAGCTCTTGTGATACTTTGGGTGACGCTTTACCAAATCTACTTTTACCACAACTGTTTTATCCATCTTGTTGGAAATAACAGTGCCGGTCATTTGTTGCTTAGTTGCTGTAGTCATATGTTTAGTTAGCTCTTAAGTAAGTTAGAATTCGAGCAATATCCTTGCGCACCGCAGAAAGTTCGTGGGCATTCTTAACCTGGCCCAGCTTCACTTTCATTCTGAGGTTCTCGCGCTTTTCTTGCAGCTGAATCAATTCTTTACGAATGTCTTCGGCTTTCTTTTTGGATAATGATGAATACTTCATATTACTTAATTAGGAATTTGGACTTTACTGGCAACTTGTGCGCTGCGAGGCGCATAGCTTCGCGAGCAGCTTCTTCGCTCACACCGTCCATCTCAAACAGAATACGGCCTTTCTTTACGACAGCCACGAAATGGGATACCGCACCCTTACCGCTACCCATCACAGATTCGTTACCGTGATCGGTAATCGGCTTGTCTGGGAAAATACGAATCCAGATTTTGCCACCGCGCTGTACAGAACGAGTCATGGCGCGACGAGCAGCTTCAATCTGGCGGGCAGTAACAAAGCGGCCTTCCATTGCCTTCAAAGCGTAGGAGCCGAAAGCAATTGTGTTACCGGAAGTAGCTTTACCCTTGTTATGACCGCGGTGATGCTTGCGGTGTTTGACCTTTTTTGGAATTAACATAATGTTCTTGGAGGGGGAAACCCGGAAAGGGTTTTCACCGGTTAGCAGTCCAAACCAAGTTTGGACTTAACCCGGACCCTTTCCAACGACCGCTTCGCGGTCTGCCTCCCCTTTCCGGAGGTATCCTCGCCGCTGGGAAACCCAGACGGCTCGGTTCATAAATTAATTATTTGCTTGATTTAGCTTCTTGCTTGTTCTCAAAGACGTCGCCGCGATAGATCCACACTTTGATACCGATAGTTCCATAAGTAGTGTGGGCAGTTGCGCGGGCAAAATCAATGTCAGCACGCAAGGTGTGAAGAGGAATCTTGCCGGAAGAAAGATGTTCGGTACGAGCGATTTCAGCGCCGTTGAGACGGCCGCCGATAGCAACCTTTACTCCTTTAGCGCCAGCCTGCATAACGTCCTCCAAAGCCTTCTTCATCAGTCGGCGGAAAGCTACGCGGCGTTCAATCTGTTCGGCAATACCGTTGGCGATTACTTGGGCGTGAAGGTTGAATTCACGGTCCTTAATGCCTTCAATATTTACTTTCAGTTCGCTCTTGATTTTGAGCTGCTTCTTAACGCGCTTCTTAAGCTCTTCGATGCCAGCGCCGCCGTTACCGATAATCAAGCCAGGCTTGGTAGTATGGATAACGATAGTGATGGTGCCGTCGTTAAGGCGTTCAATATCGATGCGAGACAAGCCAGCTTTGCGCAAGTGCTTTTCGAGATATTCGCGGATGCGAATGTCTTCGTGCAATTGCTCAACGTAGTTGCTCTTTGAAAACCACTTGGACTTCCAAGTATCGGTAATCTTTAAACGAAATGAAGTTGGATTAATCTTATGACCCATTGGGTGTGAATAATTCTTGATTATCGGGCCGTGCCAGGCTGCAAATCTTGCACACTGGCAACGCCCGATAAACTTTACTACTTAATTAAATTCTCTTTGTTAGACTTCTGCTCTACTGCGGTTGCTTCGTTCTCGTGATGAGCTTCCTTTGCAGCTGGCTTTGCTGCTACCTTAGTAGCCTTTTCGCGAGCCGGCTTGCCGAGCTGGCCTTCCTGAGTCTTAACAACTGATTCTTTCTTGGCAGTCTTTGGTACTTTCGCTGCTGCTTTCTTAAGCTTAGCTTCGCGTTCTTCTAGGATAACATTTACGTGAGCTAGTTTGCGGCGGATTACGAAAGCGCTACCACGGGCTCTTGGGAAAGATCGCATTAGCACCGGACCCATGTCAGCAGTAATTTCCTTGATGAACAACTGATCGCGATTTAAAGAGAAGTTGTTTTCGGCATTAGCAGCTGCGCTGCGCAGAAGTTTGGAAACCATCTCCGCGCCCTTCTTGTTTGTAAACTGCAGCTGAACCAAAGCGTCGGCTACGCGCATATTCTTAACCAAGTTGGTAACCAGGCGGATCTTGCGTGGAGAGATGCGAAGGTTGCGAGCGTGAGCTTTCACCAATTGCTTCTTATTCTGTTGTAAGGCTTCTTTTGCCATAGATTTAAATTAAGAGACTATTGAATTACTTACCTGCTTCGGCTTTCTGTTCTTTAGCTAATTTACCACCGTGGCCAACGAACTTGCGGGTTGGAGCAAATTCACCAAGCTTGTGACCTACCATGTTTTCGGTAACGAAAACTTCGGTGTGCTGGCGGCCGTTGTGTACGAGAAAAGTAAAGCCAACCATTTCCGGAGCGATGGCACAGTCACGCGCCCAAGTTTTAATCTTGTCGCCAGGCTTGCCGGCAGCAACTTTCTTGAGCACACGTGGATCAATATATGGACCTTTTTTAAGTGAACGGGACATAAATAAATAGATTATTTTGCTAAAGTTTCAGAATCAATCAAGTTCGAGGCATTTTCCGAGGAACTCTGGAGCCGTAGTAATGCTACGGTGACAGGGTTCCGAGGAAAATAACGAAGAAATTGATTGAAGTAGCTGAGAAGTCCGGACTTGCTCCGGACTGGAAGCTACGATTCTGGAAGTTTAGCGTTTCTTAGAACGACGTTTAACAATAAATTTAGAGCTTGGCTTCTTCTTATCGCGGGTCTTTACGCCAAGCGCGTGCTTACCCCATGGAGTCTTTGGATACTTCATACCGATAGAGTTGGAACCTTCACCACCACCATGAGGGTGATCTACAGGGTTCATCACTTTACCGCGGACTTGTGGACGCCAGCCCATGTGGCGCTTGCGACCAGCTTTTCCGATGCGGACGTTCATCCAATCTGCGTTTGAAAGTGTACCAATGCTTGCGGTAGCAGTGTCGCGAACTTTGCGGATTTCACCAGATGGCAGTTTGAGGAATGCGTAGCCGCCTTCCATGTTCTGCAAGATGATTCCAGCGCCTGCGCTGCGAGCGAGCTTACCACCCTGGCCAGGAATCAATTCAACATCGTGAATCATGCTTCCGACTGGGATGTTAGCAAGTGGCAAACGGTTACCAGGATGGATTTCCGCGGTTTCGCTAAACATTACAGTGTCGCCAACTTTGAGGCCGGCGGGAGTGAGGATAAAACGCTTAGCACCATCTTTATAAGAAATCAGGGAGATGAAGGCAGTGCGGGTTGGATCGTATTCAATAGTCTTCACTGTGCCTGGAATGTCTTTGCGGTCAACGCGGGAAAAATCCAACACGCGGAGCTTTTTGCCAGCGCCGCCGCCGCGGTGACGAACAGTAATTTTACCACTGTTGTTGCGGCCAGCTTGCTTGGTTTTGCTCACCAGCAAAGACTTCGGAGTCTTCTCTTTCTTGGAGAGCACCGAGTAGTCAGTGACGCTGTGAATGCGGCGTCCAGGTGAAGTTGGTTTGTATAATTTTACAGCCATAGTTCTATTTGTCATTCCGAGCGTAGCGAGGAATCTCATCTGAATAAGTTCAGATCCTTCGCTTCGCTCAGGATGACAGCTTATGTTTGATTAGCTAGGTTCTACGATATTAATCTTCTTGCTATCTTTGGTCAAAGTAACAATCGCTTTCTTAAAACCGCTGCGTTGGCCAAGAACGCGGCCAAAACGACGGGACTTGCCAGCAACGTTTACCATGTTGACGTTGGCCACTTTTACGCCATACATCTTTTCTACTGCGCGGCGGACTTCAATCTTATTGAGTTTGCCGTAAACAGTAAAGATGTATTGGTTAAAGCGATCAACGAAACCTGCTTTTTCGGACACACGAGGAACAATCAAGCCTTTGTTGCCAATACCGCTGTGAGGAACGTCTAACATAACAGGAGCTGCAGCTTCGGTTGGTTGATCAGTAACAGGAGTTTCTTCTACGGTTACTTTCTCGTCAGTATTTTCTTTTTTAGAAAAAAGAGCCATTGGGAATTAAATAAACTGAATTAATTTGCAATAATTTTCGATTTTGAGGCGAGTCCGAGGCAAACTGGACAGATTTCGTGAGGCGTAATAAATGTTACGGCGAACGAAATCTGGACAGTTTAACAAAGGAATCGTCCAAAATCGGGAATTATTTTTGTTCTTTAAGATAAGTCTTTTCGATAACTGGCAAACTTTCTTTCATTACGAGCATTGCGTCTGCCTTGAGGATGTCGGTTACATTAAGGCTAGTAGCCAAAGTGGTTGTAACTTCTGGAAGATTGCGTGAAGCGCGAGCTACACTGTCATCTTTCTTTGGCATCACTACCATCTGCTTCTTGCCGAGACTGCCGAGCTTAGTGTGGAAAGCGGTCATGAACTTTACGAATTCCTTAGTCTTAGGAGCTTCCAAGTTTACGCCTTCTACGATGATCAACTTGCCGTCTTTAGCTTTGTCAGATAGGGACATGAATAAAGCTTTAGTCTTGGCTTTCTTGTTGATCTTTAAACTCCAGTTGCGTTCTGAGCGAGGGCCGAAAGTAACACCACCGTGACGCCAGATTGGGCTACGAGTGCTACCTGCGCGTGCGCGACCGGTACCCTTTTGACGCCATGGCTTCTTACCACCACCACTCACTTCGCCGCGAGTCTTAGTGTGCGCAAGGCCCTTACGGGCATTGGAAGCCTGAACGCGAACCGCTTCTGCAAGCAAGTGCAAGGATGGCTTGACGCCAAAAATCTTGTCACTGACTTCGATTTCGCCAACGCTTTCGGCGTTCTGATTGTAAACTGCGATTTTCATCTGTTCTTAAATAAAATTGAAACTATTTCTTCTTCTTGGTCTCTACTACTTCTACAAACAACGGTTTAGTAACTCCGGTTGTGGAAATCTTTACCATTCCGTTTGGATGTCCAGGAACTGCGCCTTTGATGAGGATTAAGCCTTTCGCGCTATCCACATCAACGATTTGCAGATTCTTTACGGTAACCTGAGAAGCGCCCATGTGGCCAGCCATGCGGCGGCCCTTATTAACGTGCTGAGGATAACGTGAACCGATAGAACCAACACTGCGAGGCTTGTCGTGACCATGACTTCCAGGAAAACCTGCAAAGTTATGTCGCTTCATTACGCCAGCGAAACCGCGGCCTTTCATTGTTCCAATAACATTCACTAGCTCGCCGACTTCGAATTGGGAAGCATCAATAGTTTGGCCGATTTGGAATTCGCTTGGGTTTTCTACGCGGAATTCAACAAACTTACCAAAGGTGCCAAGGTTCTTGGAGTGACCAGCCTTAGCTTTGTTTGCATGGCGGCTTCCAGCTACGCTTGCGGAAACACCAACCTGCACGGCATTGTAGCCATCTTTTGCGTCTGCAGTCTTAACTTGAGTAACAACCAAGTTAGGAGTTTTGACAACAGTGACCGGAATTACTTCGCCGTTATCAGCAAAGTATTGGGTCATATTCAGTTTCTTACCGACAATAAATTTCATACGGTTTTGATTGGTCCCGATTGGGACATCACTTCATAAATAATTAATTCAGGATTTTCTTGCTTGAGCCAAGTTCGAGGAACTGACTGAGCACCGAGCGAGCCGTACTAAAGTACGGTAAGCGAGGAGCGGATGTCAGTGACAAAGAAATTGGCCAAGCCCAAAGGGCGATGTTTGACTGAAAGTTGGAATTTACTTCCGACTGAAGTCAAACGAGCAAGGAAATTCTGTAAAAATAAAAAAATGTGGCTACTCACCACATAAAAACAAGTCATAGGGCCGAAGGCCATGCTTTGCTTGTATTTGGCGAATAGTTATCTGAATCACTTAGCTTTCTGGGCTTTTGTGGTTCAGAACCGACTCACTCTATTATTTAACTCATTTTGATTTCTACATCCACCCCAGCTGGAAGGCTTAGGTTGGTAAGAGAATCAATGGTTTTTGGCGTTGGCTCGAGAATGTCGATCATGCGCTTGTGAGTGCGCATTTCGAACTGTTCGCGGCTATCCTTATGCACGAAAGTTGAACGCAATACTGTGTATTTGCGCTTCGCGGTCGGCAAAGGCACAGGGCCCGAAATGGTTGCCCCAGTACGCTTCGCTGTTTCAACAATCTGCTTAGCACTTTGGTCAATCAACTTGTGATCGTAAGCGCGGATCTTGATGCGAATTTTCGGCTTGTGGTCGCCTTTTTCCATAAAATGAATTGACAATATGCCGTTTTCTGGCTTATTTAAGCTGTTATACAGCAATTAAAAGCGCTTGGCTATTTAGCCAGCAAACTATGAGCAATTTTATCTGATTTTTATAGCAATGTCAAATGTTTTTGATGTAAAATTCAGCTTTTTTACAAACATTGACAAAAAGCTAAAAAAGTGATATAATTAAGACAGTTATAAAATAAGTTTAAGAGAGCCTAACCAGCTCTCTCTTTTTTATGCCCGAAGTTGGGAAAACTAAAAGAGCTGCGAATTATCGCGGCTCTTTTTTCTTACCAGCTGAACAAGCTAGTTATTTATCAAAAATTTCTAAGTCAATACCAGAAAATTCTTCATACCAAGGTTTTGCCTCTTTATTCCAGTATTCGGTAGATTGCTCTGAACTTCCCAAGTAGAATGCTTCGGTTGAAATCTCATCTGTGATTCCTTTGTATTGAAATTCAAAAATAATCTTTAGTTTATATATACCTTCCTCATCTAATGGAATCAAAAATCTATAGTAATCTTCTTGTGCAGTTTCATTCAGCACAACAAAATCATTAACAGTATCTAATCTCTGTAACTCAAATTTAACTGGGTTTGTGCTAGTTAAGGACTTGTTAATATTACTTCTTTTTGCATAATATATGTTTTCTATCGCTCCTGCTCCACAATCACCAGATGCAAAAAATTCTTGTATATAGTTCGGGTAAAATTCAAGAACTTCTAGATAAATTTTTTTGACTGCTATAGGTGAATCAGTAAAATAGCTTAACTCTCTTAAGGTCAATCGCATATCATGCAACGGCAAGAAATATATATAGCTTTGGTTTGTTGTTAAATTTAAATCGTACGAATTAGTGGCTCTATAATAACCTGGATCACATCCACTGAATGGTTTATCTTTGGTATAAATATCAAAATTTTCTATCATCAAGAGTGGTTTATCTACTCCAGTTCTCTGATATATTTTACCTAAAACATACGATCTACCTTCTGGTGATAATGCTACAAGCAAGGTAATGAGTGCAAAAAGTCCAGCTATGAATTTAGTGATTCTATTCAGTAATATTTTCTGTGACATACAAATCCTCCCAACTAAAAGCTGCCCTTGCGGGCAGCTTTTCAACTTTATTTAACGATCTTGGTTACTACACCAGCACCAACGGTGCGGCCGCCTTCGCGGATAGCGAACTTACCTTTTTCTTCCAAAGCGATCGGAGTGATCAACTTAACGGAGATGGTAACAGTGTCGCCAGGCATAACCATTTCTTGGCCTTCTGGCAAGATTACTTCACCAGTCACGTCGGTTGTACGAACGTAGAACTGAGGCTTGTAACCCTTGAAGAATGGAGTGTGACGTCCGCCTTCTTCTTTGGTCAAGATGTAAACTTCAGCTTCGAATTCGGTGTGAGGAGTAATAGAACCATTCTTAGCCAAAACTTGGCCGCGTTCTACTTCTTCTTTCTTAACACCGCGGAGCAATAGACCAGCGTTGTCACCAGCCATACCCTTGTCCAACTGCTTGTTGAACATTTCGATACCGGTTACAACAGTCTTAGAAGTTGGTTTGATACCAACGATTTCAACTTCTTCGTTGATGTTGATAACACCACGTTCGATACGTCCGGTAACAACAGTACCACGACCTTCGATAGTGAAGATGTCTTCGATAGGCATCAAGAAAGGCTTGTCGGTTTCGCGAGCTGGTTCAGGGATGAAAGTGTCCAAAGCTTCTACAAGCTTAAGGATGGTTTCTTCGTTAGCAGCGTCGCCTTCTAGAGCCTTTAATGCAGAACCACGAATGATTGGTGTGTCTGCACCTGGGAATTCGTACTTATTAAGCAAGTCACGAATTTCTTCTTCTACTAGATCCAAAAGTTCTGGATCAGATACTTGGTCTACCTTGTTCATGTAAACAACGATAGAAGGTACACCTACTTGACGAGCGAGCAAGATGTGTTCGCGAGTCTGAGGCATAGGACCGTCTGCAGCGGATACAACGAGAATCGCACCGTCCATTTGAGCAGCACCGGTAATCATGTTCTTGATGTAGTCGGCGTGACCAGGACAGTCTACGTGAGCGTAGTGGCGCTTGTCGGATTCGTATTCGCTGTGTGAGGTATTAATAGTAATACCACGAGCTTTTTCTTCTGGCGCGTTGTCGATTTGGTCGTAAGCCTTAGCTTTAGCCTTACCGGACTTCGCAAGCACAGTAGTGATAGCAGCGGTCAAAGTAGTCTTACCGTGGTCAACGTGACCAATGGTACCCACATTCAAATGGGGCTTTGAGCGATCAAATGCTTCTGCCATTTGTTGCCTTTCAACTAGATAATTGTTGGTTGGGTTTCGAGATACCCTCACTCCTTCCCCTATCGATACGAGGAAAAAGAGAGGGTTTCTCTTTTTTTCACAAAGGAATCCAGAAACTCCAGACGAGAATTATATAGTTGTGTTAATGATAAGACAGAACTAGTTTCGTTTGGTGAAGTTCGCGGAACTGGCTGAGCACCGAGCGAATCGTACTAGAAGTACGATGAGCGAGGAGCGGAGGCCGGTGACAAAGAAATTGACCAAACCCGAAGGGCGATATTTGGCTGAAAGTTGGAATTTACTTCCAACTGAAGCCAAAGAGCGAAACGGTTCTGTTGATTATAAAATTGGCGGCCTAAGCAGCGCCAATCAGTAAGTATTTTAATGGTTTATCGCAGGAACGTCAAGTTGCCTGACTAAAGTAAATGTGGCACAATGAAGCCATCATAGCAGAGGAGGTTATCATTCCATGTCATACCGGCTTCTTAAAGTGCATTGGGTAAAATACCGCGGCGCAAAGAAAATCCGAGACCTCTATTCCTACCACCGGTCGGAAAAAGAGATTGCGGCATTCCGCATTCGCCTAGACAGACGGAATAAAAAACGGTTCAGCTTGTTCCATTACTCAATCGGCTGCAAAGGTTTTGTGAAGGTTTCTGGAAACCTTGCGCACAAAGTTTTGCACTCTGAGTTTGGCATCTGGCACCGCGAAGAAAAACAGCCTGCATAGCGCGGGCTGATTTTTTTATTGACTTGAATTCGCCGAGGTGGGAAAATAGCGGCAAAGACAGGAGGAACTCAGCATGAACTCAATCAATCTGGTTTTGGCGATTTTGTTTATCGGCTTAGTGGTTGTTGGAGTTGGGATGCTGGTCGCCCCACTGCTAATCGGCAAACGAAAACGAGACAAGCAAACCAAGATCCTAACCGAGCTAACCAGCATCAATGACAATATCCTGGCGATCTGTTCAAAAACGCTTTCAACTTTTGCCAGCCATCCGCTTTCTAAGGAGCTAGTGGACAATCCCAATGTAGCGCTGCTCTTTCAAAAGTACGATGACCTGCGCAAACTCTTTAAACGAATTCGCGGACATATCATTCATCTCCATCCAGTTCACCCCGAAATGCACAACTTTGCAGTCGCTATCAACCACGCCAAATATGAGTTCAAAAATGCTGACATAACTTTAGGGATAATCAGCAATGCTCTAACGGCGCTCATCCAATCGGTCGTTGACCAAACCCAGCAACCCACTGCTCAAGAACAATCGTTTGTATTCAACTTACAGCACAGCATCACTCACTTAGAGGAAGGCCGCCATCTTGCAGGCATTGCCAGTCAACAGCTCGATAATCTTGAACTAGTGATGAACACTATTGATTATTCCAAAAATCAAGAAGCAGCGAAGTAATTCGCTGCTGTTTTTATTTTTCCTTGATTAAGGTTTGAACACTTACTGCTAGTTTAACTCGGGCGGTCCACCATTCTTGACGGGACACCAAATAACGCGTAACATAAAATTACTTGGTAGGAACGCACTATCGGTGCAACTTGCACCCTTAGACGAGCAAAGCTCCAGCATATCGCTGGAGCTTTTTTAGATATCTTCAAAACTTGGTTTGATTTCTTCGTCCTCAACCGAAGAGATAACTGGACTGGCAGTTCTCTGAACTGCGGGATGCTCACTCTCCTCTCTTGGGTCGTAAGCAAAATCGTCCAGCGGCGGCGCAGGTCTTGAGACGAACAAGTTCTGAGCGCGATTCTGCAGTATCTGTCCAATTGACTCAGGCATCACTATATCTGGTTCAACGGTTTCCAAATTATGATTCTGAGGAGCAACATTATCTTGAAGCTGGGCTTCTAAAATCTCGCGGTTAATCTTTTCGTGGTCAATCACAGCATCCGACTCTGAGCTGATTGGTAAAAGTTTTTGATATTCCGACAAAGGCAACAACACGCCCTTCACTTCGCCATCCTCGCCAACAACCACCACTTTCCCCTGCTGGCCAGCTAAGTTTAACAATTCAGATAAATTCATAGCCATATCTTAACACATTAGGGGGTTGTTCAAAACTACCTTTTGGACTGGGAAAATTGACCGAAAGTATAATTGACCCAATTGCTCAAACCAAACAAGCCTAAAATAAATATTGGTGAAAGCAGAAGATAAAGCAAAAACATCCGAACCGCGCCATATTGCCGAAATCTTCGGTCGGAAACAGGTAACCACTGCCAAAGCATCCGGAATTTACCTTGACGTGCTGCTTTGCGAATAAAGGCGATGTCATCAAACTTGTACCTTCCTTCAAAGCCGTCCACCCGATTGAACAACTGCTTACGAACCAAAATTCCAGAGCCAGCCCCTGACGGAGCGATAAACTGAAATAGCACAAACATTGCACAAAAAAAGACATAAACTGCCTGAATTGGAAAAGTTGAACGCTCCGGCCAATACAGCGGACAGGCTAAGTCTAGCTGTTTTTTTTCCATGACTGCCACTGCCCTGGCTATAAAATCCTTGGGAGGTAAAACATCAGCGTCCAAAAACACCAAGATGTCTCCCGAGGCAAGCCGACCGGCACTATCACGTTGACTACCAACTGGTCCTTGAGAAGAAATAAATTTTACTTCAGGAAACCGAGCAACCTGTTCAGCTGTAGCGTCAATAGAGCCTGCGTCAATCACAATAATTTCATCAGCTGGTGAAGTTTGGGCAAGGCAATGCTCCAACGTGCTGGTAATGTAACCCTGTTCATTCAATGTGGGAATAATAATACTGACCTTAGGCATGAAATTTAGAGATTGTAATTACCCAAAACAAAACCAGTCCAACTAAAGCGTTAATGAATGGGAAGTACCAATAAACCTTACGGATAACAGTTATTGGTTGGCCTAACAAACTCGCTGAAATTATCGGGTACACCACAGCCAACAGTGCCGACCATGGCAGCCAAAAATCACCAACGAACAATGCCACAAAAGTTATCATCCACAGACCGGTACAAAGTGCAAGTGCAGCTTTTTGTCCCAGTACCACTGCGGTTGTTTGTAAGTTGGCTTGACTGTCCGCATCAATATCCGGAATGGCAGAAAAGATATGCATGGCAGCAGTCCAGCACCAAGCTGCCACCACTGCCCAAATTGGCGGCCAATCTCCAGACAGCATAGCGTAACCAGCAAAACCAATCACCGCGTAATGCACGTTAGAAATGGCATCAATGGCTGGCTTGGCTTTGAACCGCAAAGGCTTAGCACTGTAAGCCCAAGCCAAAAACAAAAACACGGCAATCAATATTTTAGCCGGCAGGTTTGGCGCCAGCAAGACCAAGACGATACCGCTGGCAATACAAAGCCAGACCCAGCGGCGCACCCAGCTAGATTCCTGCTGCACAAGCAGATGTTCTTGCTGGCCTTTCTTTTCGTTATACGGATCAGTATCATCGTCATAGAGATCATTCACACCATAAATAAAAATATTGGCCGGAATCATAAAGTACAAAAAGTAAATTAACACTTGCCAGCTTTGCAAATCAAATATTGAGCCAGCGCCAGCAATCGCTCCCACTAAAAAAGTACCCCCAGCATAAAGCCAGAACCTCGGCCGGGAAATTTTAATAAGTGTAGGTAGGTTCATATTATTTTATTCGCACCATTAAATAATCAATCAAACTTTCAAAAGCAGTCTGTTGTTTATCAGAAAAAGGCAATGCACGCGAAAGCTTAACAGCTTTGACTTGCTGGCGGAGCAGTTCTTGCTCTGCCAGCTGATCAATGTGATGTTCAACCATTTTACCTAGCACCCATTTCTGCTCCTGGCTAGTAAGCATTTGTTGTTGATTATATAGAAGTTGTAAGCGTTTTTTATCTTTACCCGAAAGCTTCTCTAGAGTCTTATAGTAGAGCCATGTGAGTTTGCGCTCACGGATGTCGCCACCCACAGATTTGCCGGTCTGTTTTGGGTTACCAAACACTCCTAAAATATCGTCGCGAAGCTGAAAAATCACGCCCATGCATTCAGCTAACGCTAAAGTTTGCTGTTCAACTTTGAGAGAATACTTGCCAGCCAGATGGAAGCCTGCCAAAAGAGGTAAAGCAAAAGTATACCGACCAGTTTTTTGTACATAAATCCGGTGAATCTTTTTGATGTTAGGCTTGTTACTGGATGCTGCCATATCCACATCGTCCATTTGGGCAAAGCCTAGGTTAACCATTTCTCTTGAAAACAAACGCACTAATTGGGCTTGCGATTTTTTTACCAAACCCAGCTGGCCCATAGACAAAAAATAAGCCACAATAGCCACACAACTAGCCAAACTTTCACCGTAATGAAGCTGTTCGGAGGCAGATAATTTTTTAACTTTCCGGCTGTACTGAGTGTGAACTGTGAGCTGGCCGCGTCGCTCTGCGTCACGATCCATGATATCGTCGTGAATTAAAATTCCCGAATGCATTAACTCCAAAGCGCTGCCAACTTTGACAGCATCTGCTTGAATAGATTGCTTGCCACTATCTGCCGCTAAGACTACCAAACTGCCTCTAACCAATTTTCCAGCGATGGCAAATTTCTGCAGACGTTTTATAGCGTCTTTGGACCAGGTATATCCGACCGAAGCCTTATTTGCATTTGTGAAAACTGCGCCTAATTCCTTAACCAAAAGCTTTTTATAAGTTTGAAATGTGTTGTTCATGGCACTAACTGCTTAATAGCTGAGAGGACAATCCGTTTTCTAGACAAGCTGACTTTTTGTTTGAGAATGATTAGTGGATCTGCCTCAATAACTGCGATCACTTCATCAAAAGATTCCACGGCAGCGAGAATGGCCAGCCGATAACGGCTGGGAATAAATTCAAAGCCAGACTCAGCCTCTCCTCGCCACTCTTTATACAAAGCGATTTGATCCAGAATAAATTTTAAAAACGCTTCGGGTCTGTGACTTGCTAGCTCTGGCGACAATAATTCAAAACCATATTTTTTGAAACTTGCCTTAGGAAAATAAACCCGTCCCAAAAAATAATCCTCGCGGAAATCGCGAATCATATTCATATACTGAAACGCTCGACCCAGCATGGCTGCGGCAGGCTTTGCCTGATCAGGCAAATTCATCAGCTGAGCCATCATTAAACCAATCACTTCAGCCGAGCCATGAATATAATGCAAAGTTTCATCTAGATTTTCATACTCAGTCTTGTGAAGATCCATTGCCATTGATTCGAAAAACGCATCAACCCAGCCCTGCTCAAAGCCATGTTTGTGCTGCAGCTGCACAAATCGGTCAATAATTAGCTGGCCCGAAACCTGGCCCGCTAGTGCGCTTCGATAACTGCTTTCAAAATTTTTGAACTCTGTGGTCTGCTGCGGTAGTGTATCGACAAAATCATCCGCAGTTCTCACGAATGCGTACAAGTCAAAAACATCCCGACGCAACTGAGCAGGAAAAAACAAGCTTGCCGTAAAAAAAGTTTTACTCCCCTGCTTAAAAATATTGAATGATTGAAAATTAGGCAGCATAATCTTGACGCACGTTATCGCGGGTTAATTGGCCGGAAATTAAAGTCATGGGTACACCAATCCCTGGTTGAGTGAATTGGCCGGAAAAATATAAATTAGAAACTTTTTTACTCTTGGTTCTTGGGCGAAACAATGAAGTTTGTCTTAAAGTATGGCTTAGCCCCAAAGCTGTGCCAGCAAAAGCGTTGTAATCAGCACTAAAGTCATTCAACGAAAAAGTTCTCTTCACGACTACGGCATCTGCAACACTCTGGCCAATAGTTTTCTCGAAGTGAGCAATAATTTTATCGTAATACGTAGCACGAATGTCTTCAGTATCTTGGAGACCGCTAGCTATGGGAACTAAAAAGAACAGGTTTTCCGAACCGCTCGGCGCAACTTCAGAATCAGTCACTGATGGGCAGCACACATAATAGGACGGGTGCTCCGGCCAAGCCGGCTTTTCAAAAATATCCTCAAAATGCCGCATCCAGTCATGATCCAATACCAACATGTGATGCTGAACGTTGTGCAATTTTTTGTTTAAGCCTAAATAAATAATAAACGCTGATGGCGCCAAGGTGCGCTTCTGCCAATAGCTTTCGCTGTAGGACTGATCAGTGGGCGCCAATAATTGAGTCTCCACATGGTGGTAATCAGCATTGGCAACTACAATATCGCAAGGATAATTTTCCTTACTGGTCTGCACAACCGTAGCTTGGCCATTTTGAGTTTGAATAGCTTGAACCTCTTCTCCAAACACAAATTTTGCGCCATACTCCTCAGCTAATTTCTTTATCGCTTCGGCTACGGCGCCAAAGCCGCCCTGCGGATACCACACGCCAAGATTCATATCCGCGTGGTTGATAACTGAATAAAGAGCAGGTGTATTCTTTGGTGCACCGCCCAAAAACACCATGCTATATTCCAGAATTTTTCGCAGCTTATCACTTTTAAAAAACCGTCTTGTAAACGCATCTAAATTTTCGAATACATGAAGCTTCCGCCCTTCGGTCAACATTCGTTTGTTAAAAAAATCAAACACCGAACGGAAATCTTTGTACAAGAATTCTTTCATCGAAACTTCGTACTGATACTTAGCTTGCTCTAAGTATTCTTGTAATTTTTGACCAGCACCAGGCTCAATCGATTCGAATAGCTCAATGTTTTTCTGAAGCGATGCGGAAATGTCTACAATTTCATTTTCAAAATAAATCCGATAAGAAGGATCAAGACGATGCAGCTGATAATAGTCGCTAGGCTTCTTGCCGAATTCAGCAAAGAAAGTCTCAAACGCATCTGGCATCAAATACCACGACGGGCCCATATCAAATTTAAAACCGGCCTCTCGCCATACTCGAGCCCGGCCACCTACGCTATTATTTTTTTCGATAACAGTTACATTGTATCCGTCTTTGGCAAGGAAAGCTGCTGCGCTTAAGCCACCAAAGCCGGCGCCAATTACAACTACATTTTTTGGCGTCATTAGTTTAATTATAATAGATTTAGCAAAAAAATAAAAACCGCCCCGAAGGGCGGTTTTTTTAAACAGATATTATTGTCCTTTACGAACGTTCATGCCGGCGCGAGATTCAATAATCGCCTGTGCAACATTCTTAGGCACTTCTTCGTAGTGGTCAAATTCCATGATAGAAGAGGCTTGGCCTTGGGTTAAGCTGCGGAGTTGTGTAGCATAACCGAACATTTCGGCTAGCGGCACAAATGCAGTAATAACTTTACGACCGGTAATGTCTTCCATGTCCTGAACTTTGGCACGCTTGGAATTTAAGTCGCCAATTACATCACCCATGTTTGCTTCTGGAGTAGTGACAACAACTTTCATCACAGGTTCCAAAAGGATTGGATTACCTTTCTTAACGGCTTCCTGCAAACACTTGGAAGCGGCAATTTTGAAAGCCATTTCTGAAGAGTCAACTTCGTGGTAGCTACCATCGTAAACAGCGGCACGGAAGTCCACTAATGGGTATCCAGCGATAACACCGTTAGCAGCAGATTCCTGAATACCTTTATCAATTGGCTTGATATATTCTTTTGGAATTACACCACCAACGATTTCATCAACGAATTCATAACCTTTACCAGATTCAAGCGGTTCAACGCGCAAGTATACGTGACCATATTGACCACGACCACCAGACTGACGAATGTATTTTACTTCAGCAGTAGCAGTATTGCGGAAGGTTTCCTTGTAAGCAACTTCTGGCTTACCAACGTTAGCTTCAACTTTGAATTCGCGCTTCATGCGGTCTACCAAAATTTCCAAGTGAAGTTCACCCATACCAGCAATAATTGTTTGCTGGGTTTCTTCGTTAGAAGAAACATTGAAAGTCGGATCTTCTTCGGCAAGCTTTTGCAAAGCAATACCCATTTTTTCTTGGTCAGCTTTGGTCTTTGGCTCAATAGCCATGGAAATAACTGGATCTGCGAACTTGATCTTTTCTAATTCAATTGGCGCATTTTCGGCGCAGAGAGTGTCAGCAGTAATAGTGTCTTTTGGACCTACCAACGCACAAATATCTCCGGCGAACACTTCTTTAACTTCATCACGCTGGTCAGCGCGCATACGCACGATACGACCAACACGTTCTTTGTTGCCAGTACGAGCGTTAAGCACGTACGAGCCAGCTGTTAAAGTTCCGGAGTAAACACGGAAGAAAGCTAAGCGCCCTACGAATGGGTCGGTTGCAATCTTGAAAGCCAATGCAGTGAAAGGCTCAGCGTCGTCAGGCTTGCGCTCTAACTCTTCGCCAGTCTTGGGGTTGTGGCCTTTGACCGCGCCTTTATCGGTTGGAGATGGCAAGAAGTTTGCAACACCATCAAGCAAAGTTCGTACGATAATACCACGGCCGTCGCCACCGAATACAGGGTAGAATTCACCGCTCTGCACAGCCTTACGGATAGTCTTAAGCAATTCTTCTTCGGTTAGGCCTTCACCGCCAAGATATTTTTCCATCATAGCTTCGTCGTATTCCACAACTTTTTCGATAAGCTCTTGGCGATACTTCTCGGCTTTTTCTTTCATATCGCTAGGCACTTCACCAATTGTGAATTCCTTATCGGTGTAGTCCTTATAAGTGTAAGACTTCATTCCAACCAAATCTACAACACCAACGATGTCCTTCTCAAAACCGATCGGAAGTTGAACAGGGAAAGCGTTTTTGGTGAGACGGTTGTGGATGGATTCCAAAGACTTGTAAAAGTCACCGCCGGTCTGGTTGATCTTGTTGATGAAGCACATGCGAGGCACGCCGTACTTGTCGGCTTGGCGCCACACAGTTTCGGACTGAGGTTCTACACCCATTTTTCCATCAAACACAGTGACCGCACCGTCGAGCACGCGCAAAGAGCGCTCTACTTCTACGGTAAAGTCTACGTGACCAGGAGTGTCAATGATGTTAATCTTGCACTCTTTGTCGCCGTCTAATTTTAAATACTGAGGCTTCCAGTAACAGGTTACCGCCGCAGAAGTGATGGTGATACCACGTTCGCGTTCTTGTTCCATCCAGTCGGTTACGGTTTCACCTTCGTGAACCGCGCCAATTTTGTGAACCATACCGGTGTTGTACAAAATACCTTCGGTAGTTGTAGTTTTGCCGGCGTCAATGTGAGCGATAATCCCAATATTACGGGTTGCTTCTATTGGATATTCTCTAGGCATATTTTATTTCTAATTATTTTCTCTTGCTACCAAAGCGGGCAAAGTGAGCGAACGCCTTGTTGGCTTCGGCCATGCGGTGGGTATCATCGCGTTTCTTCACTGCGGCGCCCATCTTGTTGAACGCGTCAATCACTTCTTGCGCAAGCTTCTCGGCCATTGGCGCACCTTTGCGGGCGCGGGCAGCAGCGATCATCCACTTCATACCAAGGGCTGTGCGGCGAGGTTCTTGAACTTCCATAGGAACTTGGTAGTTAGAACCACCGATACGGCGACCTTTGATTTCCATAATCGGAGAAACATTCTTTAAAGCGATATCAAAGACTTGGCGGGAATCAGTAACTTCCGCTTCTTTGTTAGCTTTCATTTTATCTTCAACAATAACGAGCGCATTGTAAAAAATCTTTTGTGCAACGCTCTTCTTGCCGCGTTCCATCAAATAGTTAATGAACTTAGCGTACTTCACGCTAGAAAACTTTGGATCTGGCAGTGGAGTGTGTTTTTCAAAACTTCGTGCGCGTCTAGGCATTTCAGTTTTTCCTTTCTTAATAAAGTAAATTCATTTTCAAGATAAGTTCGCGAAGAAAGTTGAGTATATCGCGAGGCGTAGTGAATGCTACGATGAGCGATAACGGAAACTTTCGACAAAGAAATTATCCGAAAATGGATTTACGCTGCTGCGGCAGACGGGCGCTTCGCGCCATACTTAGAACGAGAGCGTCGACGACCTTCAACGCCTAAGGTGTCCAACTTACCACGAACAATGTGATAACGAACACCAGGTAAATCTTTTACACGACCACCGCGGATCATCACCACGCTGTGTTCCTGCAAGTTGTGACCAACACCAGGAATATACGCAAGTACTTCCATACCGTTAGTCAGTTTGATCTTTGCAACTTTACGCAAAGCAGAGTTTGGCTTCTTTGGAGTGGTTGTGTACACCTTTAAACATACACCGCGCATAAATGGCGCGCCGGTTGGGATGTGCAAAACCTTGTTCTTAATCAAGTTCTGGCGGCGTTGCAATGCCGGAGACTTTGATTTGGCCTTCTGCAGCTTGCGCGGCTTGCGGACCAATTGGTTAATAGTAGGCATTCTCTTTGGAGGGGAAAACCCAGCTAACGCTTGAAAGGGTTTTCCCCTTCCAACGCTCAAGCTACGCTTTCGCTGCCTCCCCTTTCCATAGTATTCCTCGCCGCGGAGTGAATCCGACGGCTCGGAATAGCTTTAGTTGGGATGACACGTCCCAATTAATTTAATAATTACGCTACTTATGTGATTGAGGTGAATTCGCGAAGACATACGCGGCTATTTCGAGCCGTACTAAAGGTACGGTGAGAAATAACGCAAGTATGTCGACAAAGAATTCGCCCAAAGCTTTATCTAAGTCCAAACTTGTTTGGGACTGGATAAAGCGTTCACATAATGTAGCGAACAAAAAACCGACCCAAGAGTCAGTCTCTTTGGTTTCGCCAATTGGTACTGCCTGGAAGCCTTGCAGGCGCGATTCCCAATT
The DNA here is from genome assembly GCA_964597895.1 of uncultured Candidatus Saccharibacteria bacterium. Classification (GTDB taxonomy): domain Bacteria; phylum Patescibacteriota; class Doudnabacteria; order UBA920; family UBA920; genus UBA920. Next base: position 164,819 of record CAZQZS010000001.1, on the reverse strand, counting down.
TTGCGAGCAATGTGTCAGTAATTCCTTCAGTTAAGGGGCTTCAAATGAATTGTGAATATATTATAAGGTATTGAAAGAATTAAGTCAATAAGCTATACTTTCGTCAACGAAAACTACTAGGAGGTTTTTACCCATGCTGGAAATAACGGCTCATGTTGACGTAGAAGCCATAGTCCAAGCCAAGCGCTTTTACGAGCGTGAAAGGAAGGGTCCTCGGCCGAAATTTAAGTTTGAAACTCTCTACCAAAAGTTTTGCAACCCAAAACTAAGCTTTAAAAAAATAGCCCGACAATTGGGCTGTAGCCACTCTCACGTGTCTTACCTGTTCAACTTTTTTCGGGAAATCGTGCCGGAACAGTTGCGCAATCCCCAAAAACGGGCCGAACGAGACTGGATAGCGAATCAAGCGGCTCATATTACTGAGTTAGTCAGACTTGATAGCGATTCAGCTGCGGCAGTCTTCACAGCCCTTGCCAGACAGAAAAAGATCCGAGCTCAGCGAATCTACAGCTACAGTTCTGTACTAAAACGCTACGTGAAAGTAAAGAATCAACTTTGCTACGTCGCCAGAAATCGCAATCCGAGACGAGCGCGCAGTCAATTTTTCCGACGCTACTTTATGTTCCCTCTCCATAAGGAAGTCGTTGGTTCGGCGAAGTTCATTGTCTTGATTGCAGAATCAGAATACCGAAAGGATACTTACATCTTTAAAGCCGCAGAGCTAATGAATTTCCAAGGTATGTCCAAACAGCTATACATTCCAGATGTCACGACTCCTCCACTCAAAGATGTGAAGCCAAGTCAGGATCAACTACTGATTGAACCAGCCCGTAACAACTGGGATTTATTCCGAGCAGCCGAATAATCGGCTGTTTTTTTGCTATAAGTACAGCATTGACAAAAATACTAATTTTCAGTATAGTATCATTTGTCACTACCTAATGACTTATCAATCTTATGAGGAGGATAAACATGAGACACTACGAACATTGGCACGGCTCAAACCACAGCCAAACCCCTTCTTTCATCTACGTTATGGAAGAAGAGCTCCGCGGACTACAACCTGGAGTTTACACTCCGGAGATCAAGGGTTTCAGCCACAAGTTACGTCTGGAACAAAAGCCAAACGGAAAAACCCTACTTCGGTACAACGACACCGAAGTAATAATAGACAGGGAGGATAAAGTCCGCCTCACTGCGGACGGTCAAATGGTCCTAATTAAAGGCCCAAACTACTATCAAGACGGGCTCCGAAAAGTCATCGCCCGATCAAAACTTCCCCAAAGACTCTTAGTCTACAGCGACCAGGAAATCTGCGCAGACTACGGAGAAAATCTGCGAGTTCTCAATCTCGGAAATAAGTGGAAGGAACTGCGGGTGGCCCGCAGTAAGGAAGGAAAGATGGTAGTTCTTTACGAAGATCATTACGACAGAACCACTGCCAAATACCTACAATTCGTCGTACGTGAACAATACAAGCACGACGAAATCGTATACGCCGCAATCGCCGGGATTGTCTCCAAATTCCCACAGACTCCTTCCGGCGCGTTCTCAAAAGCGCTTAGGGAACAGTGGGAACCATGGGTCCAGTCTGCGGCTCAGCAGTATTACTCAGCCCAGACACCTGTCGCACAGCTGATTTAGCTGCGACGATGGCTTCCTGAAAATTTAAACCCCCAGACTTTAGAGTCTGGGGGTTATTTTATAGAAATATTTAGCTAAGTCCAAATAATGCCAGAAAAAATGTGACCACTGGTAATAAAATTTTATCAAGCACACCAAGCAGTAAAAATACAATCACCAGCAGAAACCCAAAGCGCTCCATCTCTAAAATTTTATACATCAGATTGTCTGGCAAAAACGATGCCAAAATCTTACTACCATCCAGCGGCGGAATTGGCAAAGCATTAAACGTACCCAAAACTAAGTTTAAAACTACTGCCTGTAGCCAAATTTCTTCCATCACGCCAGTCACTAAACCAAAGGTGATTGGTAGAGCAAACAGAGCAGCCAAAATAAAGTTACTAGCTGGTCCTGCGATAGAAACTAAGGCCATACCCAATTTTCTGGGACGAAGATTCTCAAATAATACCGGCACTGGCTTGGCTGCACCAAATATAATTGGACTGCCAACTAAAAGTAATAATCCTGGCAGCAAAATTGACCCAAATGGATCAATATGTGGAATCGGATTTAAGGTAATCCGGCCGGCGTCCCGGGCTGTGCTGTCCCCCAGCTTCTCGGCAACTATGCCATGCATTACTTCGTGCACGATTACGGAAAACAGTAAAATTACTAAGGTTATTAAAATATCCATACTTGATTAGTTTAACAAAGTGTGTTAGAATCACCAAGTATCTATTTTTCAATCATTATTTCGGCCTCCGCTGAAATCCAAGGAACCAAGACTATGCCAAAAATGTGTACAGTTTGCGGCAAGACTTATAGTAAAACTATCAAGCGTTCCCATAGTATGCGCGCATCTATCAAGCGGCTCCAGCCGAACTTGCAATGGACTCGCAACGACTCTGGTAACCGCGTAAAAGCTTGTACTCGCTGCATCAAGGCGAAGACAAAAAAGTTAACTAAAGTCACTGCATAATATTTAACCCCCGCCAAAGGCGAGGGTTTTTATATAGCTAGACACTGGTTTGCTCACTCAAGCTGTTGAGCTACGTCCCGCCTTGCGGGACTGGGCTGCAAATGCTTTCGCTTAGCAAACCAGTGTCTAAAAAAATTGAGGTGATTAGTGATGCTCGGCGGCTTCTGCTTCAGCCTTAGTCTTATGCACCGTACCATCGGGATGCTCTGGCGGTGAATAAACGGTAAATAACTTTAACGCATCGGTGCCGGAATTGATGATATTGTGCTTAGCGCCTTCTGGAACATTAATTACATCACCAGCTGTAATCTCTGTTTCTTGGCCATCTAAAATAGCTTTGCCTGTTCCCTGAGCTATATATAAGATTTGGTCTAAGTCGTGAATTTCTTCGCCGATTTCTTCCCCTGGCAAAATGCTCATTAACACCAGTTGCGAATGCTTGTTGGTGGCAACTACTTGGCGGAAGTACTCATTAGCCAAAGTTTGCTCCAATAAATTTTTTATAACCATAGATATCCTTTCAATCCCTCTGCCAATATTTTATCAGGCGACGGACAACCTTTACAAGCTCTTCCCAAATTAAAATTGAAGAAGCGACGGCTAGAGTAATTAACCACTCATTCAGGCTCAAATCAACTGTTCCCAAGATCTTCTGCAGCGGACCCCAAGTCACCGCCAACCACTGCAGCACAGCCACGGCGCCAATCGCCGCCCATAACCAGAGGTTAGCAAACGGGCGCTGGAACACCGAGCGTGTCTCGCTGCGGCAATTAAAAGCATTGTACCACTGGAAAATAGCCAGCACTGTCAGAGCCATGCTCTGGGCTTTGAGCAAGTCGCCATCTTTATAGTAATCAAACAACCAAAGCGCTGCTACGGCCATAATTAGAGCCATTGGCAGCATGCGTACCATAGTAGCAAAATCAATCATATACCGACTTGGCTTTCGAAACGGTTCGCGCAGCAAGTTGCCCTCCTTGGGTTCAGCAGCGAAAGCAACGGTCAAAAAACCGTCTGTAACCAAATTCAGCCAAAGAATCTGGACCGCGGTCACAGGCAATGGCCAAGCCAAAAGCAAAGCACCGACAATTGTAAACAGTTCGCCAAAGCTCGTAGAAGTTAAATAAAGAATCGCCCGCTTAATTGTTTTATAAATATTCCTACCTTCTTCAACTGCAGAAGCGATGGTAGAAAAATTATCATCTAGCAAAATGATATCAGCCGATTCCTTGGTAACTTCGGTGCCAGTTCTGCCCATAGCAATCCCCAAGTCAGCTGCTACAAGAGATGGAACGTCATTCACACCGTCGCCTGTCATTGCAGTCACTCTACCCAAATCCTGATAACCCTGAACAATGCGCAGTTTATTCTCAGGAGTAATCCGTGCAAACACAGACACCCCTGATAGCTGCGCCTTAAGTTCATTGTCAGATAAAGAGGCTAAATCCTGACCAGTAAGTACTTTATCCCCTTCCTCGTAAATTCCTGCTTGTTTGGCGATGGCTTTGGCGGTTTCGGGCCAGTCTCCGGTAATCATCACAACTTTGATTCCCGCAGATTTTACATCTGCCACAGCCTGCGGCACCTCACGATGAAGCGTATCCTGCATCCCGTACAAACCGCCAAAATGGAGTGTAGGCATTTTTTCTGGATCCACCACACCACTTACTTCTGCAAAACCAAAGGCAATAATACGCAAACCCTGTCCAGCCATCTCCTGCATGGATTGGTCAAAGTCTTTATGATCTCTCCCGGACAGCTGGGCTACAGCTTCCGGAGCACCAACTACAGCCAATGTGTGCTTGCCGTTATCCTCAAAAACTATCGCCCGATACTTGCGTCGGTAATCAAACGGGATTTCCTGAATCAATTTGTGTTTGGCTAGCATGGAGTCTTTGCCCAGACCCAGCTTTTCCGCCAACACCAGCATTGCGGCCTCGGTCGGATCACCGCTTACCAGCCAAACCTTGCTCTCCGGATTGTAAATCAGCTCTGCTGAGGCAAATGCGGCAAATTTTGCTGCTAGCAAAAGCTCGGCAGTATTTTCTGGAATCACTTTTTGCCCTCTATAGATTGTACTACCTTCAGGCTCATACCCCCGGCCAGTAACTTCAAACATTTTACCTGCTACAAAAACCCGGGTAACAACCAACTGATTACGGGTGATTGTGCCGGTTTTATCTACAGCAATCACGTTAGCATGGCCAAGCGCTTCTACAGCAGCTAACTTTTTTACCAAAGCTTTACGCTGACTCATGCGCCAAACGCCGTTAGCTAAAATCAGGGTCATCACAATCGGCAAACCCGAAGGTATTAGCGACACCGCCAAAGCCACGGATGTCTTAACCATGACGAACAAGGGTACATTGACCCACAAACCCAAGGCGACCAGCCCTAAACTAAACAAGCCAACACTTATAACAACCAGTCTTGATAAGTAACGGATATTTTTCTGCAAAGGTATTTCGGTATCCAACCCCATAACTTTTGTTGAGAGCTGTCCGATTTGAGTATTAGTACCTGTTGCAGTGACAACAAATCTAGCACTGCCTGCAACCAAAGCAGTTCCCTTAAAGACCATATTAAGCTGATCTGCCGGATTCAGTTTCGGCAAACCTGCTTGGCCAGGAATAGGTTCAACGATTTTTGTAACCGGAGTAGACTCGCCAGTTAATGAGGCTTCATCGACAGTCGCGGCAGTAACTTCAATCAGTCTGCCATCAGCGGGAATGCGATCGCCTTCATGCAAAACCACGATATCTCCAGGGACCAGAATATCATCAGGAATTATCACTTCCTGGCCTTCGCGAATCACCAGAGCCTTAGTCTGAATAAAATTCTTAAGGGCTGCCAATGTATTATTAGCCCGGCCTTCTTGCACAGTACCGATTACAGCATTAAACAATAGCACCAAAGAAATGACGATGCTGTCGGCTATATCCCCCATAACCGCCACGATAATACTCACAATCACCAGAATATAAACTAAAGGGCTCTTGAATTGATTGATAAAAATCCTAAAAGTAGACGGCAGCTCGGCTTCGGGAAGAGCATTGCGCCCGTTTTGCCGCAATCGTAAAGCGGCCTCTTTTTCGGAGAGGCCGTCGGGGGAAGTTTGAAGTTCTGTAAAAACTTGCTGGGTTGTGATTTGGTACCAATTTTGTTTCATCTGGTTTTCGCCTATGGTAATTATAGCCTAAAACCTTGCGAAAATTTGCTAACGCATAATAACGATGTGCCAGCAAGCCAAAAATACTATTGTCCACCACCCTAAAAACGAAATGATAAAACTTAAGACAATTTTCCTTTGCATGGAATCCGGTAGAATTTTTGCAATATCTCCGTCTTTTTCTCTTTGCAATAATCTCGGGCTAATATAAAACGTCAAAAATAGACCGTTCACAATCAAGATTAGTAATAATACTGCCTGGAAGAAAGCAACGCCGGTCAGCCAACTCTCACGGTACAAAATCACGAATCCTGCTAATAGCAAAGTTAGGCCAAGCCAGATAAGAGGCTTAGTAACTTTATGAGCCCGGATGGTGGTTTCTGTCCAGTACTCGGACTTCCGGCCCAGAAACCCCAAGCTATCAATTACAGTTACTGCGCCCAGTCCAACAATCAATCCCGCGAACATCAAAAACAGTCCCAATAACTCTAGCCAGGGCACCTGTTGATCTCCTACTAACCCCAGCTTGAGCATAAATACGTTTTGTAGGAGGCCCAAAAAATTAGCGTCTTCAAAATTTTCTACCGTACCAACGCCCAAAGTATAATCGCCGACTTGCTCATTCGGCTCATCTACAATTAGAAAATAATTCTGTTTGGCCTGCACCTCCAACTGAACTTGTTCGCTCTTCCAATATCTTTCAAAACTATACTCTTCGTAAAAATTGCCGTCTTGATGAGTATTGGCAATTTTCATCAAACGATAGCCTTCCGGCAAGGTCGCTTCAATTTCATCATTTGCGACCACTCTGTCCCCTGGAATATTTTTGGCCGCGATATATAGCTCAGGAAAAAAATTCTCGTTCGCTGGCCGCATAGGGACTAAAATTTCTACCGGAATCGTTACCTCATTTTCTGGAACAAATGCGAACACATCAATTTGCCTAGGCTCACTCAGTAGGCCATAAACAGCTTGTGAGGTAACAGTGGGATCCTGCAGTGTCGTAGCTTGAAAATAAACTGACTGCTCACTAACAGTACCCTCACCCGCCGGTTCAATGATTGGTTGATGAGCAAAAACTTGCGTTGGTAAAATAACCGAAGCAAGTACGATTGTAAAAATTATTTGTTTAATTGCCATATTTCTTTCGTGAGTTTTGTTGCAATCGCTACCCAAATTACATATGGAACTAATAGTAAGGCTGGTAATAAGTAAGTTGGCCACATAATGACGACCGCTATAATCGTACTAATATTTAAATAAACCATCTGCTTGTAAGCTTTTGCCATGTTATGCTCCACAAAAAAAGTGCGATTCCAGATAATGTTTAGATAACCATTGACGAGCATCACCGCTAACAGCACCCAACTCCAAACACTTATCTGTGTAACAGTCCAAAACAACAGCATTGATACCAAAATCAATAAATATAAAAATATCCAAATTTCCTTGATTAATTTCCGAGAAGGAGTCCAGCTTGGTTTGCGCAAATCGCTGTACCAAGACAAGCCCTGCTTGGTATATTTAGTGCCGCGGTATGCCACGAGCGCCACTAAAATCGGTATGAGGAAGTAGCTAATTTTCATAAGGTTGATAATTAATTTGTTCTATAAACTTAATGCCATTATCCTGGCACAGCTGTTTAATCATGGCGTAAAATGGTCCACCAAACTTGAGAAATCCATCATGAATAGGAATTACCACTTTTGGTTTTACGCTTAATACAAAATCCATGGTTTCAGAAATTTTAGACCACGGGGCGATTATTGGCAAAAGTAAAATTTCTACTGAAACTGGTGGAATCTGTAAGCTATCCCCGGGATGAAAAACTATTTGATTAATTAAATAACCGGTGTTGGCAATTTTTGGGAAACTTTCATGAATAGTAGCGTGGTCGCGACCATAAGCAGTGATCTCTAGATGTCCAACTTCAGCAGATTGTGGTTCCGCCAATACATTAATGTTAAAGTTAAGCGGCCTAATTTCATTGGCAACTTCTTGATTACAAATCACAGTCATGTCCGGATTAGCTTTCGCTAGTAAACTTAAATTTTCAATACTGAGATGATCTGAATGCTTGTGTGTAACAATCGCTGCGTGAACGCTCGGTAATTGCTCTGGTAGTTCAGAAAACGACCCTGGATCAAAAATTGCTAAAGTGTGATGATCTTCTACTAACACACAGGAATGTCCAAATTTGGTGATCTTCATAACAGTCTTTGGCTGACTTGCCCGACAATGATACCGACTAAAATCGCCACCCCACCCATAGCCAAAGTAAACACGCCGTCGCCAAACATTTTTTTGTTTGCAATACGCCCGTTAATGGCACCTAAGACAAACAACGCTACCAAAGATAAAGCAATTGAACTCAGCCAAGCCTGCCTTCCAGTAAAATAAAAATATGGCGCCAAGGGAATTATCCCTGCCAGAATATAAGATAACAACATGATGATAGAAGCGCGGAATGGACTACGAAACGAGGTGGTCTTGCGTTCGTATTCCTCAACCGAACGTTCAGATACCAATGAGCCGACTGCCATAGAAAACCCTTCAACAAAAATTAAAACCAAACCAGTGATAATAATTGTTTCTTTGGCAACACCAACCACTGCAATGCCAGCAAGTAGACCCACAGTAGAAACTAAACTATCCTCTACTCCAAAAGTAAAGTTGCGGATGAATAAACTTTTGTCCCGCTTGATCATCTTAGCGATTATCTCCTTGTCCGGTTAGCTGACCACGGTCTTTGCGGCTATGTAATTTTTCGATATTTGCCTCCGCGACTTCTTCTAGCGTGTAGCCAAGCTGAGTGGTTAAAAAATTTACATACCAGAGCACATCGCCAAGTTCTTTTTTTAAATCCGCTTTCATCTCTTCGCTAATAGTATTATTGCCTTCCCGAATCACACGTTTTAGCTTTCCGGCAACTTCACCGGCCTCACTGGCCAGGCCTAGACCGCCATAATTATAACTCTGTTCACCGTACTCTAACGCGGTTTCCATTGCCTTTTTCTGATATTCTTCAAATGTCATAAGCGATAATTAATTACTCTAATTATACCACTTTAAAACCGCCTTTACGGCGGTTGAATGGTTGTGGTCGGGGTACCGGGAATCGAACCCAGTCTACACCCACCCCATGGGCGCGTACTACCGGTATACTATACCCCGACAGAGCAAGGACAAAATTTTGAGCGCTACTACTTCATCGAAAGTGGCAAAGTCACATTCCGACCGATATACTACAGCCCGGCAAGCTAGACCACTAAATAACTATCGGAATCGGCAGATTTTTCTTCTGCGATTTTGTGAATAATATCTTCCAGGTCTTGGTCGCTAAAAAATTCAATCATGATTTTACCGCCGCGGCCTTGGCGCTGAATTTTTACTTGAGTGCCGAGCTTGCCGCGCAGCTCTGTTTCTATAGCCATCAATTTTGGATCCGGCATGACTGCATCCATTTTAGGACGCTGCACCAATTCGCGAACCTTGGCTTCCACCTGGCGGACATTCAGACCTTGCTCTAAAACTTGACGGTACATAAGAAGCTGCTTTTCTATATCCGGCAAGCTCAATATTGCGCGGCCATGGCCTTCGCTAATCTTGCCTTCAATAATGGCACGCTGAATTTCTGCAGGCAAATTTAATAAGCGCAAAGTGTTGGCAATGCTGGGACGAGCCTTGCCTACCTTTTGAGCCACTTGTTCTTGAGTAAGATTAAATTTATCAATTAAGCGCTGATAGGCCTGGGCTTCTTCAATCGCGTTCAGCTCTTGTCGCTGAATATTTTCGATTAAAGCAACTTCCAGTTTAGTCTGATCCTGCAGAGTCTTCTTAACTATTGCCGGAACTTTTTGCAAACCAGCCAACTGCGAAGCGCGGAATCGGCGCTCCCCAACCACCAACTCATAACCGTTATCTGTTTCGGTAACTACTAACGGTTGAATCACGCCGTGCTCTTTAATAGAACTGGCAAGTTCTTCCAATGCTGCTTGGTTAAAAATTTTGCGGGGTTGAAACGGATTTGGCACAACTCGAGCTAATTCAATTTCTTGAATCGTACTATCGGAGTAAGAAACCTTTTCGGAATGCTCTTGATCTACCACTGGCGCAACAGCCGGTGAAATAGAAACAACACCAGAAGAACTATCTGGTGTAGCTTGATTGTTGCTATTTAAATGTGTGTTTGTTGGAAATTGGTTCATTATATTTGGTGGCCGAGGAGGGAGTTGGTCACTTCGCGCTATTCTCCTCAGCACATTCGCTAAGCTCATGGAGCTTCGTCGAATTACGCTACAGCGACCCCTGTCGCTACTTAATGCTCCAAATAGTCGCATTAAGTTTCTGCCTTTGGCAGAACCGCTTTTCTTCAACTCCACTAGATCAATCCCTGTTAACCTCGCTTCGCGAGTTTACCAGAGATTGGTGGCCGAGGAGGGAGTTGAACCCTCACACCCGAAGATACACGATTTTGAGTCGTGCGCGTCTGCCAATTCCGCCACTCGGCCCTAAACAATATTTGATTTTAACTTTGTAATTCTAGCAAATTCACTCAGTTAGGTAAAGAACACGCCGAGCCCGAGAATGGTCATAAAATAGCCCGTAATTGAGCCCAAGATTACCCCACCGATAATATCTGTTGGCCAGTGATAACCCAAGATCACACGGGCAACTCCAGTTATCATTGTTACAAATAATAACACCACGCCAAGCGCAGGCATTATCACAAAAAAACTACCAGCCACCGAAGCATAAGTAATACTATGCCTTGAAGGAAATGAGTTATGATGAATATCCCGCATAGAAAAAAACTTGGAAGTAATTAGATCCAAATTATATTTTTGATAAGGGCGTTGTCTTTTGTAAAAAAAATTAATCACTTGAGTAATTACTAGACGCGCTGCTACGAAGGAAGCAGTCATCACACCTATGATTGCATAAATCCCATCAATATTCTGATCCGACACAAATACTAAGTAAGCACCGGCACCTAGGAAAAAAACAAATGAATAATTACTCCAAAACTGCCACCAATAACGATAAAGTCTGTTAGTTTGTAATTGCTTCTGCCAGTTCAAGTAGGCGGTTTGGTCTAAATTCACTAGCGCCATAAGTAGACAATTAAAATTAAGGCAGCTAAGCCAAGGCGATACCAAGCAAAAATATCAAATGAGCGGGTTTCTACATAGCGCATCAAAAAATGAATCGCCCCAAAGCCGAACACAGCGGCAGAAACAAACCCAATCGCCACGCTAGTTAAATTCGGTTGCGCAAAAATCGCTGGCAGCTCTAGCACACCGGCGCCTAATATAATCGGCGCAGAAAGTAAAAAGCTAAAACGCGCCGCTTGTTGTCTGGTTAAGCCAATCCCTAGACCCGCCACCATTGTAGAACCGCTCCGCGATACCCCTGGAATAATTGATATTGCTTGAGCGATGCCAATCAGCAAGGCATCTTTCCAGGTAAGATCATGCATATGCTTCACTTTTAAGCCCCAGCGGTCCACTGCAAAAATAATCAAAGCGCCAATGGTTAGAGTGATGATTACAGTCACAGGACTACGCAGTATGGTAGCTACTTGGTCTTCAAATAATTTGCCAGCCAAAGCTGCAGGAATGGTGCCTAATACTACCAGCCACGCCATGCGTTGGTTAGGATCGGCAACAAAATTGCGTTTTGAAGGAATCAGTGATGCAAAAAAGCTTTTGGCCAGCTGAAGAATATCGTGCCGGAAATAAATTAGCACCGCAATCAATGTCCCCCAGTGCAAAGCCACGTCAAAAGCCAAGCCTTGATCCTGCCATTTTAGCAGCCAAGAAGTTACGATTAAGTGACCCGAGGAAGAAATCGGCAAAAACTCCCCGAGCCCTTGTACTAATCCTAATATGATTGGTTGAATAATTCCCATTATGAAAGTTCTTTTTCAAAAATTACTTGCAAATCTTGTATTGTCTCATAAGGCAAAACTGTAAACGCTTTATTCCCCAAAACCATTGCTGATATCCGTTTCTCTTTTGGTCTATATAAACAAATCACTTTCTTGCCTAGTTTCTCTGCAATACCAAGTTCGTATCCAACCCCCATACTAACTTGAGTTACCTCTGCGACAACTACATCTGATGATTCTAACCAACTTACATCTCTATTAAATATAGAGAACACATCGGATTCTTCCCCACCATCCCCGAGTAAACTATCGCCTATATGTTCGGTAAGAACTACCCCATAGTGATTAAGCACTTCGATGATTTGTAAATACAAACCTTGATCAGCTCGACCACCTGTGATAGAGCCTGCGAAATAAATCTTCATCACTAGATTCCCGGTACTGGAAATTGGGTGCTAAAATCGCGCACTTCCGATTTAATTTTTTGATGCAATTCTGAGTCTTCTGGACTTTGAAGAACCTGCGCGATCCATTCAGCAATCTTAGTCATGTCATCTTCTTTTGCACCACGGGTAGTAATCGCAGGAGTTCCCAAGCGAATCCCACTTGGATCCATTGGACTGCGTGGATCATCGGCAATCATATTCATGTTCAAAGTAATCCCCACACTATCTAATAATTCCTGCGCCTGCTTGCCTGGAACATTCCAAGAACTCACCGCATCAACCAACAACAAATGATTACTCGTACCGCCAGTAATTAGCTTTGCGCCTTGAGCTTCCAAAGCTTTGGCCAACGCTTGAGCATTACTTAATACTTGTTTAGCGTAATTCTGAAACTCTGGTTTGAGAGCTTCACCAAAACATACTGCTTTAGCTGCAATGTTATTCATGTGCGGTCCACCCTGAAATCCCGGAAAAACACTCTTATCAATTGCTTTAGCAAATTGTTCTTTACAAAGAATCATGCCACCGCGAGGGCCACGCAAAGTTTTATGAGTTGTGGTAGTTACAATATCAAAACCATCATCAAAAGGATTGCGAAGTTGTTTACCCGCAATCAATCCTGCGATGTGCGCAGCATCCATCATAGTAATCGCGCCAACTTCATCCGCAATTGATTTTAGTTTGGCGTAATCAATTTCTCGCGGATAAGCAGAGAAGCCTGCCAAAATAATTTTAGGCTTTTCTTGTAGCGCAATCTCATGAAGTTCATCATAATCAATTTCACCAGTAGCGATATCCTTCATTTTATAACGCACAAAATTAAACAGCTTAGCCATGTGAGTAACAGGATGGCCGTGGGTTAAGTGGCCTCCGTGCGACAAATCCATACCTAAAACAGTGTCGCCGGGCTCAAGCAACGCAAAGTAAACTGCGATATTGGCAGGCGCGCCGGACAGCGGCTGCACATTAGCATGCTCAGCATTAAATAACTGCTTGGCGCGGTCTATGGCCAGCTGTTCAATTTGGTCGGTATTTTCCTGACCGCCGTAATAACGCTTCCCAGGGTAACCTTCTGAATACTTATTAGTAAATACGGAGCCCAAAGCCTCAAGAACTGCTCCAGAAACGTAGTTCTCCGAAGGAATCATTTCTATCCCCTGCTTCTGGCGCTGTTGCTCAGCCTTGATAATGTCAAAAACCGGCCCGTCAGCCTGTTCTAAAAATTGATAATTCATACCTAATAATCTTAGCAAACCGGGGTGGGTTTACAAACCCTAATAAACGCGATATGATGCATGGTTCTAAGAGGAGGATATATGAGAACAACAGCGCTATTCCAAATCAAGCACCCAGGCAAAGGCTTTCTGATTAAATTCACTCAAATGGAAGAACAACTATCCAAGCAATTTCAGAATTTTTTGAAAATAGAAAAATTTGATAGCTTGCTTCCGAGCAATTTTGCTGATTTAAAAACCAAAACCTTTGGCTTTGAATCAAGAATCTCCAATCAAGCACAGATGGAAATTCTTCAACGAGCAATAGAAAAATTCTGCCATGACTACCGCATCACCTATCAAACTGAAACCCTGCCCTACAGTTTGGATGATGAGGATGATATGCCTGCAAAGTAAGCTGATTCAAATTTGAGACTCTCATTTTGAGAGTCTTTTTTATATAAAGAAATAGAAAACTGTGAAGACTGCGGCGATGATAAACAAAACAATAAAGCTTCCGGTAACCGCGAAAGCAATCGCTCCTATCACCGCTGCTAAAAATTTCCCAATTGATAAGACTTGTTCAAAACCAACTACGTAAGGTAAAATTCCATTTACTTCGGCCCGCTCATAAGTCACTGCACTCAGCGGAACGAACACCATACTCTTTGCAGCGCGCGAGAACCCATCAGCAAATAGAGCTCCAAGGCCGGTCACAACTGGCACGCGGGCCAGCCACGACAGCAAATAATGCACATTACCGATTCGCAAAATCCGCCGCTTACTGTGACCGTCCGAATATATACCGGTAAGAAGTGCCAGACCGGTGGCAGCTAGCGTAGCGATTGTTACCAAAGTGCCAGTATCCTGATAATTTTGAATAAGCATGAATAAAAAAATGGGCCAAACGGTGAGTACCAATAACTCCTCACCAAAACCTAAATAACCAATAAATCGGCCAGGATATTTTTTTACGAGCGCCCAAGTTTCTTTATATGAATAACTATTGGTACTAAACACTTCCGATGTCCACAGAAGCGGTACTGCACTGCACGCGTAAATAATAGAGCCAATAATAAAAATTGAATTTGAACCCAGGAATGTAGCCAAAAAACCGCCCATCAATGGCCCCAAAATTTGCATTAGGCTCATAATGGCGTACATAAACGAAAATTCTCTGGCTACCTGCCTGCCATCAGCAAAACGGGCCAATGTCGCGTGCCAAGCCGGCCAAAACAAAGTTTTTTGGATAGCAAACAAGACTGGCGCCGCATACAACATCCATTCTGAATACTGTGCACCAACCAAAGCCAGCCAGAATAAAATTTGAAAAGGAATGCTGTAAAAAATTGAATGGGCATAGCCGTGCTTGCTGGCAATCTTGGCGCCCCAAGGGATCAGTACAATATAAAAAGCGTAGACCACAGCCATAAACAACAACACCTCTGTAACAGACAATCCCACAACTTGGTATAAGAAAATAGGCTCAAACAATGTGATCATTGCTTGGGCCAAATTTCCAATCGCTGTGGATGCGTAAAGATGTTCTATTTCACTGCGAACCTTGGTTGCAAAATAGTGCGGTAAATGGAAGTTGAATAGCATTTATTTTTGTTTTAGGCCTTTTATTTAGAGAACCAAATTTAAGAGTCTGTTTTCTACGTAGATAACCCGCTGAGGCTTTTGACCATTGAGCGCAGCTTGAACTTTTTCTGACTGCAACGCCACCTGCTCTGCCTGTTCTTGGGTACTACCCACAGGCAAAACTATTGTCTCACGGACCTTGCCGTTAACTTGTACTATTAGATTAATTGTATCAGACTGAAGCTTATTCTCATCGTACTTCGGCCAGTCTTGCAGCTGTAGATTTGCTTCCCCGCCCCATAATTGATTGATTTCTTCGGCGATATGCGGCGCTAAAGGTGAAAGGAGTTTAATAAACTGCAAAGCCGACTCCTTGCTTATGCCCTCGTCTTTAATTTCATTATGGAACTGCATTAAGCTAGAAACAATCGTGTTAAAACTAAAGCTTTCAACATCTGAAGTGACTTTCTTGATTAACGCGTGTAGTTTGCCGACCAACATCTCACTGTCTTCCCTAAACTCAACTTTATTTGCCCAGTACCACAGCCTGTCCAAAAATCTCGCTACGCCAACGATTCCTTGGTCGCTCCAAGAGACGCTGGCTCCGTGCGGGCCCAAAAATAGCTCATACATACGCAAAGTATCAGCCCCAAATTCCTGAACAATGGCATCTGGGTTAACTACATTCCCCTTGCTTTTACTCATCTTAGTACCGTCATGCGCTAAGACAATGCCATGAGGCACGCGCTGTTTATAAGGCTCTCTCACAGGAACAAGACCCTGATCGTGCAAAAAAATGTTCCAAAAACGCGAATACAATAAATGAAGAGTGGTGTGTTCCATGCCGCCAAAATATAAGTCCGCTGGTAACCAGTAGTTCATTTTATCCTTCGCCGCAAACTCTGCCTCATTTTTCGCATCGGTGTAGCGAAGGAAATACCAAGAACTTCCAGCCCACTGCGGCATTGTGTTGGTTTCGCGCTTTGCTGGTCCACCGCACTTTGGACAAGTGGTATTTACCCAAGTCTCAATCGCAGCAAGTGGAGATTCACCAGTACCGGTTGGCTCATAATTTTTTACCTCAGGCAGCAGCACTGGCAGTTGATCTTCGGGTACGGCCACGACGCCGTCTTGTTCGCAGTGAACTAGCGGGATAGGCTCGCCCCAATAGCGCTGCCGGCTAAACACCCAATCGCGCAGCTTGTAAGTTGTTTTAGACGTGCCGTATTTGCCAAACTCGGCAAACTCTTGCAGCTCAATAATAGGCAGATTAAATTTTTCTGCAAACTCTCTATCACGGACGTCGTGGCCAGGAACTGCCATAATCGCACCCGTACCGTATCCGCCAAGCACATAGTCAGCAACATAGATTGGAATTTCTTTTCCTGTCGCAGGGTTAATCGCGCCTAAACCCTCTAATTTTACACCTGTCTTTTCTTTGGTCTCTGAAGTTCTGTCTAGTTCGTCTTTTTCTGCAGCAGACTGAGCATAGTCTGATACTTCCTTGTAATTGGAAATTGAATCGCGAAGCTTGGCAACAAGCTCATGCTCTGGCGCCAGCACCATGTAGGTAGCACCAAAAATCGTATCAGGCCGAGTAGTAAAAACTTTGATATTTTCAGACTGACCCGCAACTTGAAAATCAATCTCCTCTCCAACTGATTTTCCAATCCAGTTTGCCTGCTGTAGAGACACCTGTTCTGGCCAATCCGGTAATTCAGCCAAGCCATTCAGCAGCTTATCTGCATATTCAGTAATCTTTAAATACCATTGGCGCAGCTCTTTCTTTTCTATCTTGGCGCCGCAACGCTCGCAGTGGCCAGCAATGACCTCTTCGTTGGCTAAGCCAGTTTTATCATTAGGACACCAGTTAATTAAGCCGATTGCTTCATAAGCCAACCCTGCTTTATAAAACTGCAAAAACAGCCACTGCGTCCATTTGTAATAGTTCGGGTCAGTAGTGTTGATTTCACGACTCCAGTCAAAGCTATATCCAAAGCGCTGAAGCTGCTTTTTGATGTTGGCAATATTACTAGCTGTGGTTTCGGCAGGATGCTTACCATGCTTGATAGCGTAATTTTCTGCAGGCAGGCCAAAGGCGTCCCAGCCAATCGGGAACAAGACCTGATTGCCCTGCATGCGGTAATAGCGAGCCAAGACATCGGCCGCAGTATAGGGCCGGACATGTCCCATGTGTAAGCCTTCGCCGGAAGGAAAAGGAAATTCTACTAAAACATACTTTTTTGCATCGCCGGATTCAGATGCTGCAAACAAGCTTTGTTCTTGCCAGAGCTCTTGCCACTTCTTCTCTATTTGTTGTGCATTATATTTCTTCATCAAGTTTGATTAGCTTCTGAAAATGCTGGTAATCCTTTTTCTGCACCCAATCACCGCCCCACTCCCAACCGCGCTCTTTTAAGAATTTTACCACTGGGTGTTCGGCAAATAAAGTGCCAGGAATTTCTGGATTATATGAACCGTTACCAGGCTCCGTAACTTGCCCTTCAATCATCACTGGATTTTGACGCGGATTTAAATCAATCGCTAGGCCGTAAGCATGATTAGAAAGTTTTTCTTGACCTTCAATGTTTCGATAGTTGAAACCTGAACTATTATTAGCCCGCATAGAAGCCTCGTCATCATTATCAAACATTATCACTGGCTTTATGGATTCTATCGGAAAATGAAAGTTATCAGGCAAGGTCGGTAAAAACTCAAACAGCTCTTTAATATCCTGAACCAGCCTGTTATGAATCACTAACTGCCCCTCGTAAAACTTGCCGTCCAGAGATGCATATTTTACCGGCAACAGCTCCAACTGTTCTAGAATCTTTTCTGGACAATCTGGATAATTCAAAGCCTCCTCGCGCGACAGCCGACTCGCGATATAAGGGCGTTCAAAACTGCCGTCTTCTATCCCGGCTACTTCCGGAGAATTAATTTTCATTTTGGTGAAATAATTCTTGTTTTTCTTTTTCTAACAACACAAGCAGTTGGTCAAAATATTTTTTCACTTCAGCATGCTCCGCAACCTTTGGAGTTTTATTATTTACTAATTCATCAAAGGTTACCCCTTTAACCTTCCACAGTTTACCGCCGTCCAAGTAAATATTAATAGGTGCCACAACTTTGTCTAAAGCATAAATAAATTTACTTTCCTCATCTTCCCGCTTTTCATACTGAACAATTAAATCTGTCATTTCGGAAAACTCCGGAAATTCATCTTTTAACCTTTCTAAAGCTTTATACTCGCGTTCAACTTTACTATCTATAACAGACTGGTCTTTATCAAAAATGTAAGTATCTCCTGCATAAACTTCTACCAAGTCATGCAGCAACCCGTATTTAATCGCCAAATCTATATTTAAAGACAGCTTATAGGTTGAAATTATATACCAGGCCACTAAAGCTAGCTGATAACTATGCTCCACATCATTTTCATTCCTGTTGGTACCGGCAACAAAAATCGTTCTTTCTACTTTCTGAAAGTCATGAGTAAGCTTGATGAATTTAAAAATTTGTTCTAACTCCATTTAGATGTTGAATAGTTTTTTGGCGTTATTTGTGGTTTGCTCTGCAACTTCGTCTATGGAAATGTTTTTCCAGTATGCAATCTGTTCTGCCACCTCCGGCAAAAAACTAGGTTCGTTGCGCTTGCCGCGATTAGACTTTGGAGTAAGATATGGTGCGTCTGTTTCTAGAATAATATTTTCCAAAGGCACAGCCTTAACCACCTCTTCGCTGCGAGTAGTTTTATCAAAAGTCACGATGCCGTTCAGTCCAATGTATGCTCCAAGATCTACAAATTTTTTTGCAGTGGCAGCATCGCCGGTATAGCAATGCACTTCAAAACGCAACTCAGGATTGCCAGCTTTCACTTCTTTGATAATCTCTAATAAATCTTCGTAAGCATCAACTGTGCCATCGCTCGGACGGCAATGAATGCAAAGTGCTTTATCTAATTCCAAAGCAAGCTTGATTTGCTCGTCAAAAGCTGCGCGCTGGAGTTGCTTGATTTCGTTATGGTCACGGTCATCCGGAAGACGGTAGTAATCCAAGCCGCACTCCCCGATTCCAACCACACGCTCATGCTTTGCCAACTCGCGGTACAAATCTGCATCAAAATGTTCTTCGCGGGTTTTGAATTTTACTTCTTCTTCGTCTTCAAAGTCATGCGTGTAAGTGTGAGATGGGTGCAAACCAACTACAGCCCAAACGCCTTCTGGGAAATCCTTAAGGAGCTCAACCGCCTGCCGACTGGTATCAATTTGCGTACCAACGTTAACCACGCCAACGCCCGCATCAAGCGAACGCTGAATGGTTTCTTGAGCGTCGTCTTTAAACGCGCGCAAATTTATGTGAGTGTGGGTGTCGATATATTTCATTAGTCAATTCTCGGGAACAATGGTTCAGCCTTAGTTATTTTTTCAGCCGTTACTGAATCCAGAATTTTTTGAGATACAGTCGGCATTACCGGCAAAACATGCCAAGCAGTACGCTCAAGTAATTTAAGAACTGTCGCACAGTGCTTTTCAAATTCTGTTGCATCGGTCTTGGGCAATTCCCAGAGTTTATGTTCGTCTACAATTTTGTTGGCCAATGCAACATCCTGCCAAATCTTTGCTAAGGCATCGTGGAACCGGAAATTCTCGTAATCCTCTGCTGATTCTAAGCTCTCTGTGTCAGGAACTTCGGCTAAATCCTTATTAACCTTTCCGTCCAAATTCTTTTCGATTAAGTTTGTAATCCGGCTCAGCAAGTTGCCTAACCCATTGGCTAAATCGCCTTCGTAGCGAGCGCGCAACTTTTCTTCGCTAATATCGCCATGAGCATCAAAAGGAACTTCACGGAGCAAGAAGTAACGGACAACGTCGGCACCGTACTTAGCCACCCAATCATTTGGATCAATGATATTGCCTGTGCTCTTAGAAATTTTTTCGTGATTTAAAGTTAAGAAGCCATGAACCGCAACTTTTTTCGGAATATCCAAACCTGCCGCAAGCAGTAGTGCTGGCCAGATAATACAATGGAACTTAGCAATGTCCGGACCAATCACATGAACATCTGCCGGCCAAAAATCTTTACCGCCAGTGTAATAATTGATTAGCGCATCAACCCAAACATAAATGGTTTGCTCTTTGTCCCAAGGAACTTGTATTCCCCACTTTACATTTGGGCGAGTTGCGGCAATATCATTAAAGCCTTCCTCTAGCATTGCCAAAATTTCTTTACGGGAATGTTCTGGATAAATCTGAAGCTCATTGTTTTCAATTTTTTGCTTGATAGTGTCTGTGAAAGCAGAAACTTTAAAGAACCAGTTTTTTTCTTTAATCAACTCCGGCGCTTTTTTGTGTTCTGGGCAAACGCCGTCCACCAAATCTTTTTCAGTGATAAACGCCTCATGACCAACACAGTACAAGCCTTCATAATCAGCTTCGTACAAAAATCCATTATCTTTAATTTTCGTGACTAGCTCTTCAACAGTTTTGACATGATCTTCGTCGGTCGTGCGGATGAATCGATCGTAGCTCAAATTTAAATTATCCCAAGCTAGCTTGAATCCCGCAGCTGCTTCATCAGCAAATTGTTCAATTGGCAAACCAGAGTCCGCGGCAAACTTCTCAATCTTGGCGCCGTGTTCATCTGTGCCTGTCAAAAAACGCACATCTTTTCCTTGTGCACGATAAAGACGGGCCAGCACATCTGCTGCGACCTTCTCGTAAGAATGGCCAATGTGAGGCTTGCCATTGATGTAGTCAATTGCGGTAGTGACGAAAAATTTGTTGTTCATATACGTAAAAAAGCTCTAAATTGAGCTCTTTTATTATAGCTATTTATCTATGCACTCACAAGCCGATTAGCCTTCGGCTTTGGCTGGTTGAGTATGAAAGAATTCTTGCAAAATCACAGTAATCGCCCCGGCCAAAGGCACAGCCAAGAGGACGCCCAAAATCCCCGCCAATTTAAACCCGATTAATAAAGCTAGTAGTACGACCAGAGGCGAAGTGCCAACAGTTTTTTCCATAATCTTTGGCACTAAAATATAGCCTTCGGTTTTTTGAATTAGAATATACATCACAATCACACCGATTACGAGCGGCGGGCTCTGGATTAATGCAAAAAATACCGCGGGTATCGCTGACACGAACGGACCAATATATGGCACGACTTCCAGCAAGCCAGCGATCAGCGCTAACACCAAAGCATACTCTACCCCTAAAATACTTAATCCGATATAAGTCAAAGCAAAAATAAAGACGCTCAAGATAAACTGGCCAACAACCCACATTCCCATTTTTCTCTGAATTTTCGCAATCAGGCGAACTGTAGTGTCTTGATACTGTTTTGGAACCAATTCACCGACGAAACGCTTCATGCCGCGATCGGCAGCCACCAAGTAAAAGGAAATTACCAACACAGTGACAATTGCTACCAATCCATTAAACAAACCTAAAGTGCGGTCAAATAAATTACTACCAAAACCGCTGTTGGATAACAGCGCATCCACAATGGCAGACAAGTTGGCCCCACCAAACAAGATAGTTAGGTTTGGATAGCGCGCCTGAAGCTCAACCGCCAGGGCCGGTAAATTAGCCGCCAAAACTCTCGCCTGATCCGCTACTAGAGGTGCCATTAATGCTGCCACTAAACCAAAGAGGCCAAATACTAAAATGTAGGCCGCCAAAACGCTGACAAATTTCGGGATTTTATATTTGTGAAAATAATCTGCCATCGGCTCCATAGCAGAAGCCAACACTAAGCCCAGCAGAACTACGATCACGATATCGCGGATGAGCCACAAAAACATCAAGACCAGCAAAATAACCACCACACGGAGGATGATCTTAGTTGAGTTGTCTAAACGATATTCCATTAATTAAATTATATCAAAACATAAAAATCCAGCTAGGCTGGATTTTCGGATGATTGGTCGGGATTGTTTTCAAGAGCTGCTTTAGCCTCAGCCATCTGGGCATCAAGTTGCTTAATGCCTTCCAAACAGTAGACGCGAATCTGTTCACGCAAAAAATCAGTCAACCCCTCGTTCTGAATGTCGCGAATTAAAATATCTTTGATTGTTCTATCAAGCGCAGACTGTTCAATCAAATGTATGATTTTTTCTAATTTTTCGTCCATATGTGTGTACTAGTTGCTTTCCGGAGCTTCAAAGCTGGGATCAACGCTTTTTCCTAATTCAACAAAATTATTGCGATGATAACTCATTTCCGACATCTCTTTGATATCGACTAATTTGAGTTCTGGATAATTCTTTGTTACCTCTGCGCCAAATCCTGGCGCTATCTCGCTCATGAATCCCATATGACCTTTCTTTTATTTCTTGGCTTTATCTCTTAAAACCTTGAGTAATTTAATATCTGACTCAACTTTATCATGCTCAGTTTCCAGAATCAAGGGAATTTCCATTTTACGACGAGATAATTCGGCCAAGAAAGCGCTGAAGCCGGATTTGCCGATATGCCCGTCGCCAATATGCTCATGACGGTCGCGATGGGAGCCTAATTCTACCTTGGAATCGTTGACATGGCTCATGGCAAAATACTCTAAACCAATGACTTTATCGAATTGCTTGAATAATTTCTTGACTGCAGCCTCATCGCGCAGATCATAACCGCTGCCGAAGGCATGCTGGGTATCAAAGCAAATGCCGCCGAAATGCTTGTTCTTGCGGATCGGCTTCATCAGCTCGGCCAATTCTTCAAAAGTATCGCCGATCACGCTGCCGGCTCCTGCCGAAATCTCTATGAGCAGCTTGGTGGTGCCTTTGTACCCATCCAGCACTTGTTTTAGGCCTTCTTTTGCCTGCTTCATGCCAGCCACTTCGCCGAGGTCCTTAAAACTGCCGGGATGAAACATCACATACTTAGCGCCGAGCTGACTGCCCCGCTCCAAATCAGTGCGAACCAAGTTTACCGACCCATGAAAGGTGGATTTTTTGCCTGAGCCAAAATTTAAAATATACGGCGCGTGAATCACAAAGGTATCCAGACCAGCAGACTTCATCTCGGCCGCAAACTGCTGCTGGGTGTCTTTGGTTATTGTTGGCGCGGCCCCACCTTGCGGGCTACGACTAAAAATCTGAAAAGTTTCGCAACCTAGTTCTTTAGCGCGAGCTGGCGCATTAAATAACCCGCCGGCAATAGAAACGTGGCAGCCAATCAGAGAGTGTGCTATTTGCTTGCCCATGCTCGGATAATTTTGTTAATTTTGGCTTCCATCGGTTTTTTATATGGGCCGACCACGGCAAAACTCAATTTTTCTGGCACAAACAAGTCTTTGGCGATTTTTACTATCTCCGCCTTAGTCACGCTATCAATTTCCTTAAAAGCCTGAGCCGGAGTCTTTACTTCCTTCTTAAATGCTGTTTGCTCCAAAAACCAATCAAGCCGAGCCTGGTTGTCTTCCAAATATATAGTAGTGCGGCCTTTTAAGTACTCTTTGGCTTTGACTAACTCTTTATCCGAAATATCACCGGCCTTGATTTTATCCAATTCTTGCAAAGTGACCGCAACTGCCTCTTCTAACTTTGCCACCTGGACTCCAGCAGAAATATCAAAGACACCGGTATCAATGTAGGCGCTTTGCCCGGCGCGAACATAATAGGCCAATCCCCGCTTCTCGCGAATCTCTGTAAACAACCGGCTGCTCATGCCGCCGCCCAACACCGAACTGAGTACCGCGGCAATCCGGCCGCGCTTATCATCGTAGCCAAAAGATTTAAAACCCAAGTCAAAGTGAGCTTGCTGAGTATCCTTAAACTTCACTGCTACGCGTGGTTCAGTTTGATGGTTTTTGGATTTATCCCAGCCGTTAAACTTTTTGGCTGGAATTTTTTCCCAATATTTTTTGATGAGAGAATTTAGTTTCTTGCGATCATATTTACCCGAAATGCCAACTATCATGTTGCCGGTTTGGTAGTGGCGTTCAAGATAACTTCTAAACATAGCTTGAGTAAATTTCGTCACAGTTTCTGGGGTGCCGGCAATATCTCTGCCCAGTGCCTGCTTGGGCCACATCGTCTCCTCTAACAAATTTGCTACTACCGAACGAGGACTATCCTGATACATGTTAATTTCTTCTACGATAACACCTTTCTCTCGCTCCAGCTCCGGCTTGTCCAACAACGGTTGTTGAATCATGTCTGTGAGAATTTCAAAGATCATTTCCAAGCGGCTATGATGAGCTTTAATGAAGTACTGGGTATGTTCTTTGCCAGTGTTGGCATTCATTTCGCCGCCAATACCGTCTACTAATTCGGTAATCGCCATAGCGCTTGGATACTTCTTGGTTCCTTTAAATAAGAAATGCTCCAGGAAGTGCGAGATGCCGTTTTCCTTTGCTGTTTCGCTGCGCGAACCTGTCTTCACAAAAAAATCCACCACTACGCTTTCGGCATCAGTGGAAGGAACTTCGATAATAGTTAATTTATTTTTTAAAACTCGTTTGTGATATTTCATTTATTCTTCTAATTTAGTTTGAATCTTATTCTTTAGATCATCCACGTTAACACGTTCCTGCTGCATGGTGTCGCGATGGCGGATTGTAACAGTGTTGTTTTCTAAAGTCTCAAAGTCAACGGTAATGCCATAAGGCGTGCCGATTTCATCTTGGCTAAAGTAGCGCTTGCCTACGTTACCGCGATCATCCCAGGCCACGCTAAAATGCTTGCGCAGCTCATCATATATAGAGCGAGCCTTGTCTACTAATTCTGGCTTATTCTTGAGAAGTGGGAACACCGCAGCTTTATAAGGCGCGAGTCTAGCTGGCAAAGAGAGCCAAACGCGCTTATCATCGCCCTCGCCGTCTTCATGGTAGTGTGACAAGAGCACTGCCAGCACGCTGCGGTCCACGCCCAAGCTCGGCTCAATCACGTGCGGTAAATATTTTTCGTTGGTATGAGGATCTGTATACTCCAAATTTTCGCCGCTTGCATCCTGATGATTCTTCAGATCAAAATCGCCGCGGTAGGCCAGACCATAAAGTTCTTTACGGCCGAATGGATAATCAAACTCAAAATCTATTGTGCGCTTAGAATAATGCGCGCGGTCGGCTTCTGGAATTTCAACTTCATGAACGCTATCCATGTTTAATTTCAAATCATCACTAAGCCACTTATTCATTTCCACACGCCACATTTCAAAATATTTATTCCACTCTTCATCGCTTTTTGGGTGAGGAATAAAATACTCAACTTCCATTTGTTCAAACTCGCGAGTTCGAAACACAAAATTTCCTGGAGTGATTTCGTTACGAAAAGCTTTTCCAACTTGAGCGATACCAAATGGTATGGGTTTGCGAGAAGTTGTGGCAATATTTTTGAACTGAACAAACATCGCCTGTGCAGTTTCCGGACGGAAGTAAGCCACGTTTGCTGCTTCCTCGGCAGGACCAAGGAAAGTTTTCAACATTAAATTGAATTGCTTGGCTTCGGTAAATTCATGCTGACCGCCTTTAGCGCAGTTTAAATCTTCGGGCAAGTTGTCAGCCCGCAAACGTTCGTTACACTTTTTACATTCAACCAACGGGTCGGTAAAAGTAGCCAAATGACCGCTAGCTTCCCAAACTTTTGGGTTCATCACCAAAGCCGCATCAATCCCTACCATGTCGTCGCGCTGCTGCACGAAGCGCTTCCACCACAAATTCTTGATGTTGTTCTTTAGTTCAGTACCCAAAGGACCATAATCCCATGAGTTAGCTAGGCCACCGTAAATTTCGGAACCAGGAAATACAAAACCCCGACGTTTGGCCAGGGAGACAATTTTATCCATCAAATCAGGCGTATTCATGAAGGAATTATAGCAAAAAACCACGCAAACGAAAAGAAAAGCCTCACTAGAGACTTTTCGAGGGACTCACCTATCTGTGAAATAGCTAACAGCGCTCTGTTTGGACGGTACTTGGGCAAAAAACCCTGGCTTTAACCAAATCACTAAGAAGGCAAGAACTATGACGAAAATAATCAACACAACACCACCATCGTTCCGGTTATCGTCATTGTATCCCATGGTCGACCTCCTACGGTTTGAGATTTCCCCTTGTACTGAACTAGATAATAAAATTATATCACTTCTTTTTGGTAAGGTCGCGGAAATTTTTAATCATATCATCAAAATAATCAAACTCAATCGCTTTGCGAATTTTTTCCATCAAGTTTAAATAAAAACGCAAATTGTGCATTGTTGCTAGCCTGACTCCTAACAACTCTTCGCTAGTCATCAAATGTCGGACATAAGCGCGCGTATGGTTTAAACAAGCATAACAATTACAAGTTGAATCAATCGGCGTGAAGTCTTCTTTAAACTTTTCCAGACGAATATCAATAGTTTGATAGCCGTCATTACCTGCTTCGTCCTTTGCAGAAATATATAGACGGCCATGACGAGCTTCGCGGGTGGGAATAACGCAGTCAAAAGTGTCACATCCGCGCGCCACACCTTGGACAATATCAAAAGGCGTTCCAACGCCAAGCAAGTGCTTTGGCGCTGTTTCTGGCAAATACGGAATGGCATACTCAATAGCCTTCATCATTTCTTCGTGCGGTTCACCAACTGCCACGCCACCGATAGCAAAACCTTCGAAACCAAAATTAGCCATGGTTTCAGCAGACTGCTTGCGCAAGTCTTCAAAACTTGCACCTTGAACAATCCCCCACAACTTTTGACCTGGATTAACAGGATCACCATCTTCAACAATGCGTTTGTGTTCACGCACTGCCCGTTCCGCCCAACGCTCGGTTAATTCAATTGACTGCTTGCTTCGTTCATACTCAAATGGGTAGCCAGGAAAATCATCTAAAATTAACGCAATATCACTACCTAGGTTAGCTTGAATTTGAATGGATTTTTCTGGGGAAAGAATTTCTTGCTTACCATCTAAATCAAATTGGAATAACACACCCGCTTCCATGACTTTGCGCATCTTCGCTAATGAGTAAACTTGAAAACCGCCAGAGTCGGTAAAAATCGGGCCTTTCCAGTTCATGAACTTGTGCAGGCCACCCGCTTTATAAACCAAAAC
The DNA here is from genome assembly GCA_964597895.1 of uncultured Candidatus Saccharibacteria bacterium. Classification (GTDB taxonomy): domain Bacteria; phylum Patescibacteriota; class Doudnabacteria; order UBA920; family UBA920; genus UBA920. Next base: position 137,878 of record CAZQZS010000001.1, on the reverse strand, counting down.
ATCACTTGGGCGTTGCCACAAGTGATAAGTATTGGCCAGCACCATGGTCGCGCCCCAAAACTTTAGTTCTTCACTGGTGACAGTTTTTACTGTGCCTTTTGTGCCAATAGGTAAAAACTGCGGTGTTTGCACATCGCCGTGCGCAGTATGAATAACCCCGAGTCGGGCCTGGGAGTTGGGGTCTTTTTTTGTAATATCAAAATAAGCCATGAAGTTAACAAAGGGCCACAGTTGTGGCCCAGTTAAGTTTATCTATTAGCGCCATTTGGACGCGGTGCACGGGAACGGTGACCGTCTCGCGCTCCGCCGCCACGCGGACCGCGATCGCCGCCGCGACCGCCGCCAAACTTTGGCTTCCAGTCAAAACCGCGGCCGCCGCGCTCACCTGCCGCTGCCAGCTGTTCTGGAGTTGGAGCTGGTGCGTAAGGCTTATGTGTTAAATTAATGCGTCCCTGATCGTCAATTTCCTGAACTTTTACTTTGAGCATGTCGCCCAACTTTACGACGTCTTCTACTTTATTAACATGATAGTTAGCAAGCTGCGAAACATGCACCATGCCATCACGGCCAGGTAGAATTTCTACGAACGCACCAAAGTCCATAATACGAACAACCTTACCTTCAAATTCTTCACCAACTGCAATCTCCCGAGTTAAATCTTTAATCATCTTTACAGCCTTCTGGCCCATTTCTGCATCAACTGAAGCTACCATTACCAAGCCGTCGTCTTCAATATCAATCTTGACGCCAGGACATTCCGCAATAATGCCGTTAATGGTTTTCCCGCCACTGCCGATAACGTCGCGGATCTGATCTGGCTTGATCATAAAGGAAACAATCCGAGGAGCATAAGGTGAAAGTTCCGGACGAGGTTCAGACAAAGCTTCTTTCATCTTGGAAAGAATGTGCATACGAGCTGGCTTGGCTTCTTCTAAAGCTTGCGCCAAAATTGCTGCAGTCAAACCTTTTACTTTGATATCTAATTGGAGAGCAGAAACACCCTGTTCATTTCCGGTTACTTTAAAGTCCATATGACCATTAAAGTCTTCAATGCCAGCAATATCGGTTAGAACTTTAAATTTCTCTGGATTGCTCTCATCCATGACCAAACCCATAGCCACACCACCAATAATAGTAGAGATTGGCACACCAGCATCCATAAGTGAGAGTGTTGAACCGCAGGTAGACGCCATGGAAGTAGAACCGTTAGAAGACATGGTTTCAGACACGAGCCGCATAGTGTAAGGGAAGTCTTCTTGTTTTGGTAAAGCAATTTCTACTGCGCGTTCAGCGAGCGCGCCATGACCAACTTCGCGGCGGCCTGGACCGCGCATCGGCGAAACTTCACCAACGCTATAGCCAGGAAAATTGTAATGGTGAATGTAACGCTTGGCCCGGCCTTCGGTTGGATCATCCATGCCATCCAACAACTGTTCATCGCCTTTGCTGCCGAGCGTAACCACGGTTAGGATTTGGGTTTCCCCGCGAGTGAACAAAGCACTGCCGTGAGCGCGAGGTAATACGCCAACCTCAGCGGTAATCAAGCGCGTCTCGTTTAATTTACGACCATCCACACGGCGTTCGTTTTCTAAAATTTGCTTTTGCTGATACTTTTTGAGAAGTTTATCAACGCTACCTGCTACTTCTTTGGCGATGTTAATATCTGTTCGCTCGCCAAGTTCTGCCTTAACTTGCTCTGTAATTTCTGCTGTCAGATTCTGGATGTTCATATCGCGCTCCGCTTTAACAGGCACGTAAACAGCAGCCTCAATCTTATCGTCTGTAAGCAAGGCTGTTACTTTTTCCATTACTTCAGCAGAATATTCTTTGATAATTGGAGTAGCTTTGGTTTTACCAACTTGTTTATGGAAGTCAGCTTGGACATCAGTAAGCTCCTTTAAATGCGCCTGGGCAAATTCAATTCCGCCAACGATATCAGATTCAGGCACCAAATTAGCCCCTGCTTCTACCATAATGATGTGCACGGCAGTACCGCAAACAATCAAGTCCAAATCAGATTGCTCGCGCTGAGAGTTGGTTGGATTGACTACATACTGGCCGTCTACTTTTCCGACGCGGACACCGGCTACCGGCCCGTCAAAAGGAATGTCAGAAATATGCAGCGCCATTGCCGCAGCATTTACAGCCACCATGTCGGGGTCATTTTCACCGTCCACAGACAAAACAGTTGCAACAACTTGTACATCGTTACGCATGTTGTCAACAAACATTGGCCGCAGAGTGCGGTCAATAATACGGCCGGTCAAAATAGCTTCATCGGTGGCGCGACCTTCGCGCTTGACCCAGCGGCTGCCTTTAATTTTTCCAGCAGCGTATAAACGTTCTTCATAATCCACGAGCAATGGGAAAAAGTCCATCCCCTCGCGAACTTGCTTGCTCATAACTGCAGTAGCTAGTACTACCGTATCGCCTAGGCGTGCTAAAACCGCGCCATTGGCCTGACCGGCTAACTTGCCGGTTTCAAACTTCCACTCTTTGCCACCAACTTGGGTGGTAATGGTTTGTGAGGTCATAAATGTCCTTGGCGCCAATCCTTATCCGAGCGGGAAGATTTCCAAAGTGCTGAGCCGCTTACGGCGCAATACCTTGGGAACCTCCTACTCTACTCGGTCTATATTATAGATCGGCGCGTTAATTAATTGATATCAGTGTAGATATTAAAGTCGCGCAAAAACAGATCTGGATCTGGTGTACTGCCGTACAACAAGTGGTTGATATTATCTTCAAACATATTTTCGGGCTTTGGCCGATCCTTGCCGCGCAATCTCTGCCAGTTCTCCCACTGTCTTATAAATTTGGTATAGTCTTCGGTGCCTACATCCCCAAACTGTTTATTGATATGCTTGTTCTTGATTTCGTTGACTTTACGAATAAACTGATCTTTATGTTCGTCAGTTACATGGCCCTTGTTGCGAACTTCTTGCTTAATTTGCTCTATATCCGAATCCGCCATGATGTCTTTAATAATGCCTTCGTTGCAAGAAATCCAAATTCTTTCAAACTCTTCCGCATCTAATGCGGGATTAGTGTTGGTATTTTCCATAAACATTACAAAGCCCCACCTAAAAAGATGAGGCTAGAATCTTTAATTTGAATCGCGCTTTAACTTGAGTTTGTCGGCAATCTTTTCGTAGCGAGTCTGGTCTTCACCTTTTAGGTAGCGAAGCAGTCTGCGGCGATTACCAACCATCTTCAGAAGTCCGCGGCGAGAGTGATTGTCTTTGCGGTGTTCCTTAAGGTGTTCGCTGACTTGCTCAATCTCTTTGGTAAGAATAGCGATCTGTACCTCAGGGGAGCCAGTATCATCTTTGTGGACCTGATACTTTTTAATGATCGCGTCTTTTTCCTTTTTAGTTAACATATACTTTAATCCTTCTTCACGACGCTGGCAGTATATTTCCAGCGCGTGGTTAATTACAAAGCAATTATAACAATTATCGCTAAAAATCGCAAGTTTTGGTCCTTGTCGCACAATTGAATAATTTACGACGCGGGTATATAATCAAAGTAGCCTATTCTATCTAGAAATTAAAATAAAATGGCCGAAAACAGAACAAAAATAGATAAGTACATCCAGGACTTCCTAGACTACTGTGAAATAGAAAGAAATAAGAGCGATTTAACAATCCGCAATTATAGGCACTATCTCGCCCGCTTTTCTGATTTTTGCAAACAAAATGGCATTTTTAGACCTGAAGATATCAATTTAGATACCGTGCGGAGCTTCCGTCTATATCTAAACCGGTTTGAGGACGACAAAGGCCGCCGCTTAAAGCTCATTACGCAAAACTACCACGTAATCGCTGTTCGGGCCTTTTTAAAATACCTGGCTAAACGAGACGTAAATACCCTTTCTGCAGAAAAAATAGAATTAGCCAAGAATCCCAGCCGCGAGGTGTCCGTAATGACAAACGAAGAAGTCCAGCGCATTAAAGACGCCACAGCAGAAGAAAAGATCGAAATGAACCGCCTGCGCGATGCCGCCATATTAGAATTGCTGTTTTCTAGCGGAATCCGTATTTCCGAGCTAGTTCAATTAAAAATTACTCAACTAAACTTTAAAAGCGGCGAATTCACTGTACGCGGCAAAGGCGACAAGCTGCGCCTGGCCTTTATGTCCGAAGAAGCAATTAGAGCGATTCAGTCTTACTTAAAGAAAAGGCATGATAACAACCCAGCTTTGTTTGTGAGCCATTCAAAAATTGGCAATACCGTAGAGCGGCAAATGGAAAGCGTTGGCGGTCATAATAAAGTGCCAGGACTAACCGCACGCAGTGTGCAGAGGTTAGTTCAAAAATATGCCATGCTGGCGGGAATCATGCATAAAGTTACGCCGCACACCTTTCGCCATTCGTTCGCGACTGATTTATTGCAAAATGGGGCAGATATTCGCAGCGTACAGACTCTTTTAGGGCATGCTTCAATCACAACAACTCAAATCTACACTCACGTTACAAACCAGCAATTGCGAGACGTGCATAAAAAATTTCACAATAAAAAATAACCTTAAATCCGGTCATTACTAGCTTGAAAGGTTGCACCTAGGTGACTTGACCTCGGGTTTCCGTCAGATATAATTGTAATCTGACCCGACAACTGAACAGGAGGAACTACCGGATGATTACCAACATAGGCAGATTTTTCGTGCTTGTCATTTTGCTTGTGGTTTTGTACGCTGCAGCCCGCTGCCAAGACATCACCTTTGAAACGCCGACAGACTGGCCGCCTTCAGAGCAAAATCAACCCCAGTGGAAGCTTTCTTTTACTGCCACTTTCCAGAGCAAACTCGAAACGGATAACAAACTGTCGCTGATTGATGCGCCGGTGAGCTTAACCAGCGCCCAGTTCAGCAAAGCGGACCGCTACGGCCGAACCGAACTCAAGTCACTGTTTGGCTTTGCCAGCAAGCAAACTTTAAACAATCATTACCTAGGTTTTGCGGTGGAACGCAACCAGCGACTAAGCCAAGCTTTTGATCTCAAAGTAGGTGGTTCATACCATTACACCAGAACAAGGCGCTTTTCTTCGGTGTATGCTGGGGTTAACGCCAAGCTCCACGAAGCAGGAATTGATCTATCGGAATCCCGGCCGCGAATTGAACGCACAGAACTGTTTTCCAAAGTGGAGTACTTTACTCCTACAGAAGCAGGGTTCCGAATCAACAGAGGATATACAGTTTCTGGCGGCATTGAAAACCGCATCAGCCTCGGTCGGATTTGGCTTCAGCCAACAGCTCAAATAATTTGGGATAACGGCGCAATTCAGCCAGGCAAGCGAACTATCGGCAATTTAGACTTGATGATCGGATACCGATTCAACAGACTATGCTTAGGGGGAGGACTGGACTATTCCAGATTCTTTTCTGGCCAAGTGCATGAGCGTAATTCTGTAATAGGAAAATTCTTCATCCGCTACAATTAAGCAGGTATTTAGGCACCACATTCGTGGTGCCTTTCTTTATTTTCAATTTCTGTGTAAAATATACGGCATGTCTAAGAATTTTTGGAAAACTTTACCTAAACCGATTATGGCTCTGGCGCCGCTGTATGATGTGACCGACGAAGCATTTCGCCGCATCATCGCCAAATATGGCAAGCCAGATGTCTTTTATACTGAGTTTGTGTCAACTGATGGCTTGATGAGTGCCGGACGGGAAAAGCTTATCCATCACCTCTGGCTGAGTGACGGCGAGCATCCTGTAGTGGCGCAAATCTTTGGCACCAAACCAGACAAGTTTAAAGATACAGCCAAGCTGGCTCGTGAGCTTGGATTTGACGGTATTGATATCAACATGGGTTGTCCCGACAAAGCAATTATTAAAACAGGTTCGTGTGCCGGTTTATTTCACACACCCGAACTCGCCAAAGAAATTATTCTAGCTGCTAAAGAAGGCGCTGGGGATTTACCAGTATCCTGCAAAATTAGAATTGGCGATACTAAAGTAGATTGGCAAAACTGGATCGGTAAATTATTAGAAGCACAGCCAGCCGCAATTGCAATTCACCTGCGCACACGCAAAGAAATGTCCAAAGTACCAGCGCACTGGGAGCTTATGCTAGAAATTGTGAAATTTATCCACGCACAGACAACGCCAGAAACCCGGCCGGTCATTATCGGCAATGGAGATGTCCGTTCAGTGGAAGAAGCCAAGCAGAAAGTTGCAGAAACAGGCTGTGATGGAGTGATGATGGGTCGGGCAATTTTTGGAAATCCGTGGCTATTTTCTGAACACCAACCAAACCGTGAGGAAAAATTAACAGTTCTACTTGAGCATGTCAGGCTTTATCACGAATTATTTAATAACATCAAACACTTTGATGTTATGAAGCGCCATTTTAAAGCGTACGTACATGGCTTTGACGGCGCTGCCGAACTGCGCGCAAAATTATACGAATGCAAAACCGCTGCCGAAGCTGAAAAAGTCGTCCAAGCCGAGCTTGATTAATTCTCTATTTTTCATTATAATTCTTTAGTTGTTACTCTAGACCACATTCACACTTGGGCCGAGCAGAGCGAAGTTAATCGTGAATGTGACAGGAGTAGTTTACGGAGGGCGGTAGAAATTGGCTTTAGCCGATTTCGTAAACCCGAAGAAAACTACGACGTGCACCCGTAGCTCAGCTGGATAGAGCGTTCGCTTGCGGAGCGAGAGGTCATAGGTTCGAATCCTGTCGGGTGCACCACGAAAACCGCAAACAGCGGTTTTTGTTATAATATAAGCATCACGGCTCCGAAGCTCAGTTGGATAGAGCAGGGGCTTCGAGTAATTAATGAACTCTTGCTGATGGCCTCGTAGCTCAGTTGGATAGAGCAGGGGACTTCTAAGCCCAAGGTCACTGGTTCGATCCCAGTCGAGGCCACCAGCAAGAGTTCATGGACAACTTTCTTACTTGGGCCGAGTAAAGCGAGGTTAAGTAAGAAAGTTAAAGGAGTATCGGCGAAGCTGAGTTGCGACCCAACGAAAGTTGGCGTCGCACGGGCGAAGCCCGATACGACGCGGTCGCTGGTGCAATCCCAGCCGGAGCTACCATATGATTGTTACAATTACCATTACCCAATCGTTACAAAATTATGTAACAAAGGAGTTTTATGAACAAATCAAAAATGCTTTTACATAGCTTTGGGCACGCCGCCGGCGTAGTTGTCTACATCAGCCTAGTCGTCACCCTGATGACCAATCTAGAAAAGTACTTCGCCAACACCCCTGATACCTTTATGGCCCCGATTGCCATGCTGCTGTTATTAGTACTCTCGGTTGCGGTTATGGCCATCCTCGTGTTCGGTCGCCCTGTCTATCTATTTTTAAATAATTTAAAGCGAGATGCATTTTTCTTTTTAGGTTATACCTTAGGCTGGATTCTCTTATTCGTAATCATCGCCTTTATGATTATCTTTGTGGTCACAGGCTCATAATTTATGCAAGAACGCGTTCAAAAATTTTTAAGTGAGCAGGGGATAGCTTCTCGGCGAAAAGCCGAGGAGTTTATTAAGTCTGGCCAAGTTTCAATTAATGGACGCAAAGCCAAGCTTGGCGACAAAGTTGATCCAGAAAAAGATGAGGTAAAAGTTTACGGTAAAATCGTAAAGCATTCTGAACGAAAAATTTATATCGCCCTCAATAAACCTAAAGGCGTTGTGGTTAGCAAACGCGATCCACGGGGACGCAAGACTGTATTTTCCCTACTGCCAGAAGACTTACGAACTAAGGTGCATAATGTCGGCCGATTAGACTACGATACTGAAGGCTTGTTATTACTGACGAACGACGGCGATTTAACGCAAGAGCTCTCCCACCCTAAATACGAGCATGATAAAGAATATGAAGTCATTACAGATGGCGAACCTAAGCCAGCTCAGCTAGAAAAGCTGCGTGATGGTATTGAACTGCCAACAGGTCTCACCTCCCCCGCTGCTATAAAACAGCGCAGCGGCAAAATTTACATTACTGTGCACGAAGGCAAAAAACGACAAGTAAGACGCATGTTTAATGCTGTCGGCTTAGGCGTGCATAATCTAAAAAGAGTCCGCATCAATAAGCTCAAACTGCCCAATATCGCTCCCGGAGAGTATATTGAAGTCCAGAAAAGCGATATTCTATAAGCATGTTAATGCATCAAATAAATCAAACAGCCAAAACGATCTGGCTGGCTATCTTTACACTGGCACTGATAGCTGGGATAGTTTTTATTTTAAAAGATAATTCGCCTACTGCTGAGTTATCCGAGCAACCCATATCTACTGAGCAAGAAACTCCCGCAAACCAACAAACGCCAACTGAAACAACGTCTCTACCAGAGGAGTTGAAACTAACAGTTCCATTTACCTCGCAGGCACCTACTGGCAACTGGGACGAACTTCATAACGAAGCTTGCGAGGAAGCTAGCGTCATTATGGCCTGGGCTTATTTTAACGACATCACTTCCCTACCCCCTACTACCGTAGAAGCAGAAATAACCAAGCTCACAAAGTGGCAACAGGATAATTACGGTTACTACCTTAGCATCACAACACCAGAAACTGCGCGCATGGCCCAGCAAGTTTATGGCTTGGAAACTGAAATCAAATCTTTTAATGCTGACACAATCAAGCAAGCCTTAGCTGAAGGAAAGTTAGTGATTGTACCGGCGCAAGGACAACTACTAGGTAATCCTAACTTCACTCCCCCAGGTCCGCCCTACCATATGTTCGTAATCACTGGCTATTACACCGAAAACGGCGTTGATTATTTTATCACCAATGACCCTGGTACGCGTCGCGGCGAAAATTATGAATATACTTTTGACACTGTTGAAGCGGCTGCCGGTAATTATTCACATTCCACCAAAGAAGTTAACACTTTGGACAAAGACATCATCATCGTCAGCAAATAAAAAAGAGGCTTGCGCCTCTTTTAAAATTATAATACGGGCAACCGATCGATGTGTGCTTCTAGTTCCTCCGAAAGCTCTCGCCACGGCGACGCGTCTCCACCTGACCCGCAGATTCCACTACGATAAACTTTAATTTCAACTTGGCAGCCTTCTCGGGCGCATTTGGTGATGCCTTTTTGAACCGCGAAACTCCAAAGAATAAAGCTTCCTTCGTCTTTTAGCAATTCCCGATGAAATGGTTCCTGGTGGGGCTTATGACGACCTAGCCAACACAGCAACTTACCTATCATATTTCACCTCCTGTGATTTTAGGCATATTAGCAATATTTGTAGTATAATTCAAACCTATGAGATTACTTTGGAACTACTTAAAAACCTACAAAGGCCTGATTGCTGCCGCATTGGTTTTAGCAGCCATCAATCAGGTTTTTTCTTTGCTAGACCCGCAAATTTTTCGAGTTATTGTAGATAACTATGCCAATCGCTTTGCAGAACTTAGCGCGCGTGATTATGTGCAAGGCGTGTTGTTATTACTACTTGGAATCATGGCAGTAGCATTCGTGTCCCGGGTTGCCAAAACTTTCCAGGATTACTACACGAATGTTATTACCCAACGACTTGGCGCCAAATTATATAACGACGCTGTCACTCACTCCTTCTCACTCCCCTACGCTGTATTTGAAGATCAACGCAGCGGTGAATTTTTATCCAAACTTCAAGACGCCCGCAAAGATAGTCAACGCTTAATCCAACAATTTATCAATATTGTTTTCTTAACTTTAGTTGGAGTTGTATTCGTACTCATCTATTCTTTCATTGTGCACTGGCAGATCGGTTTAGCTTTAGTGGTAATGATTCCAGTGCTTGGCATAATTACTTTCCGCCTAACCCGTAAAATCAAACAGGCTCAGACCGAAATAGTAGCCGAAACTCAAGCTTTAGCTGGCAGTACCACAGAAACTTTGCGCAACGTTGAATTAGTGAAGTCGCTCGGCCTGGAAGGCCAAGAAATTGACCGCCTTAATTCTACCAACGACAAAATCCTTGAATTAGAACTTAAAAAAGTTCGCATTGTCCGCACTTACAGTTTTATTCAAGGAACAATCATCAATGCTTTCCGCTCCGGATTAATTTTCTTAATGCTCTGGTTAATTTTTAATCAAGCGATTACGTTGGGTGAATTTTTCAGCTTATTATTCTACTCATTCTTTGTGTTTGGCCCGCTTTCAGAACTCGGCAATGTAGCAACCACTTATCAAGAAGCTAAAGCGAGCCTAGAAAAACTTGAAGAAATTCTCGACCAGGAAAAAGAAGATCACCCCAAGAATCCGCGCCCAGTGGAAAATATCAAGGATATCAGCTTTGAAAAAGTTTCTTTTGGTTACCAGTCAGGAAATGATCACGCATTAAATGCGATTGATTTAAAAATTAACTCCGGACAAACCGTAGCATTTGTGGGTCCTTCTGGTAGCGGCAAGAGCACCACAGTGAAAATGATTGTGGGTCTGTATCACCCCACTGGCGGCCAAGTAAAATTCAACGGCATCCCAAGCACGGAAATTGATTTAGTGGCTTTGCGTAATCGCATTGGTTTGGTGGCTCAAGATACGCAATTATTTGCTGGCACTATTCGCGAAAACCTGTTGTTTGTCCGCCCCGATGCGACTGATGGTGAAGCTATTGATGCTTTGCGAGCTGCCAGCGCGGAAAGCTTAATCGAGCGCGGTGAAAAAGGCTTAGATACAAAAATTGGCGAGGGTGGCCTGAAACTTTCCGGTGGTGAAAAACAACGCTTAGCAATCGCCCGCGCACTCCTCCGCCGCCCTGACATCCTTATTTTCGATGAGGCGACTTCGAGTCTAGACTCCATTACCGAAGAATCCATTACCAGCACAATCAAAGACATCGAAAAACAGCACCCTGATTTAATCCGCATACTGGTAGCGCACCGACTCTCCACCATTATTCACGCTGACACTATTTACGTACTCGAAAAGGGTTCCATTGCCGAAAGTGGTACCCATGAGCAACTCCTCAAACAAGGCGGTCTCTATGCCGCCCTCTGGCGACAACAAGTGGCCAGCAAATAAAAAAACCGTCCTGAGCTTGCCCCAGGACGGTTTTTTTATTTTGTAACGCTTCCTGATATATTTTTTATTCCCATAACAAGCACTTCAAACCCCTCACCTAAATCCATAACATAATAGTCTACAAGCTCATTACTTTGTTTTGCATCAAGTGTACCAAAATAATTTTGACTCAAGAGCACATTGGCTTGCTGCATTTTATAAGTCACAGCACTAGAAGATGGTATACCCTGATGAGAATAGATGTTCTTTAAGGCGCGATAGTCATACTCATCTGGCTCTTGCATGTTCGCAGCTGTCTCTACGGTATAAAACGCATTCATACAACTTTTAGCATCATTGGGATCCAGATATCTCATCGGGGAACCAAAAGTCCACCCTAATCCCCAGCAAAGTATTTTTTGACGAATAATATCATTACCATATTCTGACTTGGGATCAAATAGATAATAATCATTGAGCGCGACAGTGCCACCGTGAATATAGCCATTCGGGGCAACGTACATAGCTGCGATGGCTGGATAGATTCCTGACTCAGAAAAATTACAAATATTCATTTTTTCTGGATCTAATCTGATTGGATAACACTCAAAATCGCCTCCAGCAAGTTCTTCATAATCAACTAAACCACTTGACTCCCAAATACCTAAAGCCTTATTGAGTGGGGGTTGCCACTGAAAAGAAGTATGATTAAGCAAAGGTATGCTAACTGGAAAATCCTCTGTATGTGACCAGTGAGGAGGCTGTTCATCTGCACTAGAATACAATGCACTCGGAGGATTTGCACTATAATAGCGCCAATACACTAATCCCCCTGCAGCGACCACTAAAAGCAATAAAAGCATTAAATGCTGTCTCGTAAAATAATTCAAAAATTTTCCTTTAGAATTACCCATGGATTTTTGTGTTAATTAAATATAGCTATATTATCCCATATAGTTTTTTTAATAAAAGGATTTTATCCACAAACCCGTATATGCTACGATAAAAATACCAAATACTGAAAACTAGACAGGAGGTCAAAATGAACAATAAGCTGTCCATATTTTTGAGAGTGATGGTTGTGGTGATAACTTTTGGTCTTGGTATGGTGACGGCACATTTCTTTGGCCTCACTCCCGTGCAATTACCCCAGCTCACTGTGAAGCCCTGGTTTGATATACCACCAGAAGTGAAAGCTAAGACCAAAAACCGCTCAGTTACTGTGACTGCCGGGGGTTCGCAATGCTCGGGCTGTTTAATCCGAAAAGGTTACGTACTAACTGCGCTCCACTGCCTGGGAGACCTGAACGCTAACCCAGCGATTGCAGTAAATGACGAGAGGGCCAGATTAATATCCGACCCAATCAGAAACCAAGAACTGGATTTAGCAGTACTCTCAACTTTTGCCGAGATTGATAAACGGCATGCCGAATTAGACAACTACAATAGCTTTGGTGATAACCACGATATCATCATTGTTGGTAGTCCGGGAGGGTTCAGTACATTAGTCCAGCCTGGCAAAATCCTGAGTGACGCTGTTGATGAAAACACGAAGCGAGTGCTTACCGACAAGAAAATTATCTCCGCACAATACGTAGACAGCGGCATCTCTGGAGGCTGCATCTACTCGCGTGACGGCGAAACACTACTGGGTATCGTGACAAGAAAATACGAAGCCAATAGCTCGTTAGGCCAAGCCACTTTTGTCAGCAAGCCAATTGAATAACAAAGCGCCAGCATTCTAGCTGGCGCTTCTTTATAACTCAATTCATTTTTTCTGTTCTTTGAGGTTTTGAATTTCTTTGGTGATGGTAATCATGTGGTTTTGCAACTCAGAAAGAGTCTTCATTGTTTCAGCATCATGTAAATCATCTTCATCATCCTTTTCGATCTCTTCTACATCCTCTTGGATTTCATCAATGTCTTTTTCGATTTCATCAATGTCTTTTTCGATCCCCTCAACGTCTTCGGCGATTTCTTCAATGTCTTCCTCAACTTCGGCTAAGCTTTGTGTATTCTTATTTACGCTCATCTGAATAAATAGCGCCAGATAAATTGCTTCAAGCGAAACAGCAGTCGTTAATACCAGCAACACAGTATTTAAAGGCGTGCCGAGCAAAACAAAAACAAACGCGCCAATAAAAACAAAGGTGTGGGCAATAATAGATGCCGGAGATCCTAGCCAGGCAGTAAACTTAGCCGCCAAGCGCTCCACCCCGCTCACAACTGGTTTTTGATGTTTAGGTGCCATAGGACTCCCTTCCTTGATTAATTACAGCAACAAAAAAATACTTCCCTGCCACGAGTATTTAATTCATCTAAATTATAGCATTTTTTAACGATTTGTCAAGCTATCTGCTATAATACAGCTATGGACCTAGACGGTTTGAAACAAAATTTTAAAGGCGAAATTACAACTGACGAAGCAACCCTCACAAAATTCTCTCGCGACGCGAGCATTTTTGAAATCCATCCGACTGCCGTTGTAAGTCCGCAAGACAGCGCTGATGTTTGCGCTTTGGTAAAATATGTAAACGCAAACAAAGCAAAATTTCCAGAGCTCTCCCTTACTCCCCGCGCTGGCGGAACAGATATGACTGGCGGCAGTATCAATGATTCTTTGATTGTGAATGTAGCACACCTCAATCATATAAATAACCTGACCAATGAGTCAGTAGAAACCGGGCCCGGAGTATTCTTCCGCGATCTAGAACCCAGGCTACTGGCCAAGAATGTGATTATGCCGGCTTACCCTGTTTCCAAAGCCTGGTGCGCAACCGGCGGCATGGTTGGCAATAATGCAGGCGGTGAAAAGACTTTTAAGTTCGGGCAAGTAAAAAATTATGTAGTCGAACTAGACGTAGTCTTAGCCGACGGCAATACCTACCACATCAAACCCCTCACCTCTTCTGAACTAGACTCAAAAATTGCCAAAGACGATTTTGAAGGACGACTCTATAAACAAGTTTATGAGCTCGTACGCAACAACTTCCAAAAAATCCAAAAAGCCAAACCCACGACATCCAAGAATGCAGCTGGTTATTTTTTGTGGGATGTATGGGATAACAATACTTTTGATCTCACCAAATTATTTGTGGGCTCGCAAGGCACTCTGGGAATAATTACCAATATCAAGTGGAAGCTTGTACCGGTTGAACGTGGCCGCCAGCTAATTGTCTTCTACCTGCATGACCTTAAACTGCTTGGCGAGATCATCAACCATGTGAACGAACTTAAGCCAGAAAGTTTTGAAGTATTTGACGATCAAACTTTTCGATTGGCAATTAAGTATTGGCCAGAGATGCTATCGCGAATGAAAGGCTCCAAGCTTAAACTACTAAAGCAATTCCTGCCGGACATGTTAAGTTTTATGACTGGTGGTTTACCAAAATTGGTATTGTTAGCAGAATTCACTGCACCAACCCAAGAACAAGCCGCCAAAGCCGCTCACGAAGCTGCCCAAAACTTAAACCAACACTTCAATCTGTCCGTAAAAGTTTGTAAAACTTTCGAGCAAGCCCAAAAATACTGGACATTCCGCCGTGAAAGCTACAACTTACTGCGTCAGCACAATGCCCGAAAAATCAGCGCGCCATTCATTGAAGACATTGCTGTCCACCCTGATCAGCTGCCAAGTTTTATTCCTAAACTCAATAAGATTATCAAGCGGTATCCAGACTTTATTTCAACTCTAGCCGGCCACGCAGGCGATGCTAATTTCCACATTATTCCATTAATTGACTTATCCACCGAAGAACACCGCCGTCAAGTAGTAGAAATGAGTAACGCAGTGTTTGATTTAGTTAAGGAATATGATGGCACTATTACCGCCGAACATAACGACGGCCTAGTACGCGGTCCATTCTTGGAACACATGTACGGTCCAGAAATCTTTGCCCTGTTCAAACAGGTGAAAAAAATCTTTGATCCAGAGAATATCTTTAATCCGCACAAAAAAACCGAAGCCAACATGAGCTACTACACCGAACATTTGCGGCACAATTAAAACTCAGTTTGCTCTGAGTTTTATTGTTGCGGATCAAACATAGACGGAGCCAGCTTTTCGCCAGCCAGGAAGCTGGCGATTTTACGGCCGCCAAATATAGATGGCAATAAACCCACGCCGTTGCAACCTAGATTATAAAGTAAAATCGGATTCCTTGGCTCTGGACCAATCAGACGAACTCCATTAGGTGTAAAACCCATCAAGCCGTGCCATAAAAACCTATAATGCAGTCTATCGTGAACTTTTAACTGGTAAGTTTTTTGCAAAAAATTGTTAAATTGGTGTAAAGCAAAATCTGGATAAGGCTCTTGATGATCATAATTTGCTGTATCTTCTAGTAAAGTTTCGGGGCCACCTAAACAAACCAAAGTTGAGCTTTGATTATCAATTTGCATAGGACGCTTTGTTAAATAAAAATATGCTTCCTCAGAAAAAATATCTCGTCTAGGATTAGTCATCCCTTTCGGCAGAAAGCTGGTCTCCCCTGCCGGCACCAAACGATCTTCTATATAGCCAGCCATATAACCGACAATACCACGCACCAAGTGATGAAACTTGCTGTCAATCTCCGGCCCATTTTCGTTAACAATCTTAAAATTTTCAAAACCGTTGGTACATAGGACTATCTTGCCGGCAGTGATTTTCTGGCCGCCGTCTGTTGCGAGCACAGCAAAGTCTTGCTTTAGGACCAACTCGTCAATCTTAGTTTCTTCATATAATTGAAAGCGTTCGGGATAACGTTCCAGCATCCAGCAAACCAATTGCTCACAAAGCATCGCACTATTGGCTGTGCCTTTAGGGGTTTGCAGTAATCCGATATAACTATCGTCTTTTGATTGCAGTAATGCCAAAATATCAGCATGACTCGCCAGAGTATAAAATGGCTGATACTTTTTTGGAATTTGATCGAGCCAAGACTGAGTGTCTGAAATCAACATCGGTTCGGTTGGCAAGCCGCCCTGCGTACGAAGTCTATTGTCTTCCAAAAAAGCAAAGATTTGCTCTTTGGTTTGGATGGCTGTGTAACCAGTAAATTTTTGAACTGGTACGTTAATATGTGTATCAGCAATCATTTGATCTAGCAAATCCCAAGCGCTGTCCATGTCGCGCTGACCGCTACTGGCCATGTCCAAACCAAACTCAGAGACCAAGTCACGAAAGCTGCGCTCAAAATACGTCGCCAAGAAACCGCCGTTGTGGCCGCTGGCCCCATGAGCCACACGCCTGGCTTCTACCAAAGCGATTCTAGGAATGCTTGTATGCTTGAGTAAAAAATAAGCGCTGGCAACGCCCGCAATCCCAGCACCAGTAATGGCCACTTCTACCTGCTCGTCTTCTGATAGTTTTTTAACCGGGCGGTCGCAAGCTGAATAATGAAGCCATGGCGAAAGATTTTGTTTTGATTTTTGTACCATAATTTAATTTCTATCGCGCCAATCACGATCCAAACTGAATGATCGAAAAGATGCTTCACGCACGCTAGCTCGTCTACCCCCGAAACTGCTCTTGTACCCGCCGCCATCATGCAACGCGATATCATAACCGCCGCGCCACCATGGCTCAAACTCAATCAGGCCACTAAAGATCTGTTCGCCGCTGCGGCTAAACAGCTTAGCATGCGGACCACCGCTAGTTGCCGGCACGGTTGCGATTTCCATCCCGGCTTCGCTCGTGTCAGCATTACCGGCAGAAACCCTGAGACCAACATTAAAGTTTCCATCATAGGCAAAGAACTCATTGTCCAGTACAAAATCTTCGTCGTAGATACGCACATGCGGGCCGCCGCCTGGGCCTGGTGCGGTAACAACACCACCAGGTGTAATGCGAGAATTTCTGGAAGAACTGCGCCCAGCTGGAATGACCGCAACATCTACTCCCCCACGAAAATTAGAGTCATAAGGAAAAAAATCTTTAATCGCGCTGCCGTTAGGTTTAAAAATTTTGACATGCGGGCCGCCGCCTGGACCAGCTCCTGTGGCAATCTCGGCTACTCCGTCATTATCTATATCTCCTGCATCTATAAATACACCTCCAGTAAAGTTGGTATCATATGCAAAAAATTCTTTAATTGCACTATTATTGATTGGAGTACCCTTGCTGTCAAAAATTCTAATATGCGGGCCGCCGCCTGGGCCTGGTGCGGTGATTATCTCGGCTACGCCGTCATCATCAACATCTGCGGCCGCAACATCCACTCCCCCGCTGAAGTTTGGATCATAAGCATAAAAAGCAGCAAGCTGTTTGCCGGCTTCATCAAAAACTTTTACTAACGGGCCGCCGCCTGGGCCAGCTCCTGTTACCAACTCAATAGTATCTTCGTCTTTGTCTAGATTGGCAGCGGCTAAAGAAGCCCCGCCATTAAACTCTTCGTAAGGCAAAATTTCACCGTCTTGTTTTGGCGCAGGAACAGGTGAAGTGATTTTAGTAGCCGCCTTCAAACTCTGGTACGGACTAAAGGCTTGCCGGTCAGGCTGGCGTATCTCAAAATGCAAATGCGGCGGCGTGGTTTCAGCATTACCGCTATCGCCGATATAACCAATCAATTGACCTTTCACCACTTTATTACCTTCCATTACTTCTACTGCATAGGCATTAATGCCATCACCATTACCATCATCAGTGCCGGGCGTGTCATTATTCATATGAATGTAATGATAAGTGAAGCCATCTTTATCGCGGATGGTAACAGCCATGCCCCAACTTTCTTCCGGGTAATTCACATTCACAATCGTGCCGTCAACCGCTGCGACCAGCGGGGTCATTTTTTTTGCAAATAAATCGTTACCTTCATGACTACGGGCTCCGCCATCACGTGCATTTCCAAAATCGTCATAGTAAGTCACCGTCCCTATCACAGGAAAAATTATGCTTCTAATTGCTGAGAGCTGCGCTAGAGCAGGCTGGGGCATCACCAAGCCGAATACCATTGCTGTAGCCAAAATATATTTGGATATTTGTTTCATTATAATTAAAATTACTTGATATACTAACTTTATATGAAAAAAGTCCTGCCAATTATCATCGTATTTGCCTTAGTAGGCGCTGGGATAGTTAGTACTGTTTATTTTACCAAACCTGAGCAGAAAAATTCTAAAAATTCTGACGACAAAAGTGTGACTAGTCAGCCGACACTAAGCACCTCCACCGACACAAAACTTGTTGAGTTCAGCAATTTTGACGACACATATAAGTTTTCTGGGTATATATCTAACGACTGGGAGGTTGAATATGTTTCGGCTAACGACAGTTTGAACATTTATAACCCGAATGTCGCCGGCGAAACAAGTTTAGACAAATCCCAAATTTTTATCCGCAACTTCTCTGCTAATTCGTTCTTAACCCTTAATACAGTAGACATTCTGTCGCGCGAAGAAACAACTCTTGGCAACCACGCGGCTGTCCGTTATGAAATTGTCAAACAGCCTGAGGCTGCCAATTTTCCTTCACAGCCTGCCTGGCGGAACGAACAACATAAGCTGATAGACGTTCGCTATGCCGACACCAACCCCAGCACTTTTTTCGTTATTGCTGCCAATCCCGCGCTCAACGAAACTGTTTTTGATGAGTTCCTCAAAAGCCTCCGCTTCCACAATGACCTTCAAAGCTATACTGAACCGCTCCCGCAAGCCAAATCCCGCGTTACTAAAAAACCATTCGGGATTTTTATTACACCAGAGACATCCCCTGTTCAGCCAGATAAATTTGACGGCTATCACACCGGCGTAGATTTTGAAATTATCGGCAATGAATCAGAGCAACAAGTCAGCGTAAAGGCGATTTGTAGCGGTCCGCTCAAACGCAAAGGCACAGCATCTGGTTATGGCGGATATGCGGTTCAGCAATGCCAGATCAATGATCAAATTATTCAAGTAATCTACGGACATATCGCTCTAGCCAGCGTTAACGCAAGTATGAATGATTCTTTACTATCCGGGCAATACATTGCCAGACTCGGTGAACCTGGTATAGAAACTGATGACGCGCGCAAGCATTTGCACTTAAGCGTGCGCCGCGGCACAACCATAAACATCTTGGGTTATGTGACGGCCAAAGAAGATTTAGAAGACTGGATTGATCCATTGCTATTAATCCCTTAGGGCTTGTTAAATCCGCAAGTTTACACTATAATGAGCTTACCAATTTAACTTATCTTAAAGCTGGCTTGCCCAGCTTTTTCCATCTTTATGACAACGCCAACAAACTCTGGCAGCTTCGCAAACCTCGGTATTGCGCCAAAGCTTCTGGATATTCTTGCTAAACACAACTTTAAAACCCCAACGCCGATTCAGCAGCAGTCTATACCTGCTGCTATTGAAGGTAAGGATTTAATCGGAATTGCCCAAACTGGAACCGGAAAAACCCTAGCCTTTGGTCTGCCGATGATTCAGCGTTTGGCCCAAAGCGGCGGCAAAAGCCGCGGCTTAATAGTCCTTCCGACTAGAGAGTTAGCCGTACAAGTTAACGATTCTCTCAAGAAAATCGGCGGTTCACTAGGCTTAAAAACTGCGATTCTCATCGGCGGCGAAGCCATGGGCAAACAGCTCCGCGCGCTGCGAACCAAACCGCATATCATCATCGCCACGCCTGGTCGCCTGATTGATCATATTGAGCAAAAAACCTTGAGTCTAACGCAGACAAATATTGTGGTACTGGATGAAGCGGACCGCATGCTGGATATGGGATTTGCCCCACAGATTAAAAAAGTCCTAGCAGCAGTGCCGAAGCAAAAACAGATGTTGCTATTCTCTGCAACAATGCCTAACGAAATCATGAAGATTGCCGATACTTATATGGAGCTTCCGCTCAGAATTGAAGTTGCGCCGGCAGGCATTGCCGCAAAGTCAATTACGCAAGAAATTTTCTTTGTTGCAAAAAACCAAAAGCTGCCGTTACTAAAAAAAGTTTTACAAGAGTATAAAGGAAGCGTACTTGTCTTTTCTCGTACCAAGTTTGGCGCAAAAAAAATTGCCCAAGCCATCCGCAATCACGGTGAAACTGCAACCGAAATTCATTCCAACCGCACTTTAAACCAGCGACTGGAAGCATTGAACGGATTCAAAATTGGAAAATATAGAATCTTGGTGGCCACAGATATCGCTGCCCGCGGCATAGACGTTACCGGCATAGAGTTGGTTATCAATTATGACTTGCCAGAACAGGCCGAAGATTACGTGCATCGCATCGGCCGCACCGGCCGTGCCGATCGCACTGGCCATGCCATCTCATTTGCCACGCACGACCAAAAACGGGACATCAACACAATTGAAAGACTGATTCGGAAATCCTTGCCTGTCTCAAAAACACCGGCCTCGTTGCCTGAGGGCGAATCACTGCCTTACGAACCAAGCCCGCGCGAACGCGGACACCAAAGACCGAACGCCAAACCAAGAAACAGTTCACGGCAGTATGCGCCTTCTAGCGAACGTTCGGAAAAACGATCAAGGCGCCCAGAAAGCCCCTCAAAGCGACGCAGTCATGCCCAGCCCTATGACAGCAACTCCGGTAGCACACGCAAACGCAGACAATCAGATTATGAACGCGGCCGCAAAGCACCGCCGCAATCACTAAAGAAAATCTCGCAAGCCAGTTCTGGTTTCTTTCTAGAACGCAAGCCGTATAATGATGATGAATAAAAAATCGCCGATTGACTCGGCGCTTTTTTTGGGCTATAATGGCTTCGGATTAATCCCTATCTGGCACAGCAGATATGAGTCTTGAAACATCTCGCTGTGTGCGAGTTTTTATTTTATATGGTGGCTGTAGCTCAATCGGTAGAGCGCCGCTCTGTGGCAGCGGAGGCAGCGGGTTCAAAACCCGTCAGCCACCCCAGCAATAGATCGCCTTCAGGGCGGTTTTTTGTTATGCTCATATTATGATTAGAAAAATTCCAGCCAGCAATCGCTATAAAGCCGAGCATGACTGGCTAAAAACCTACCACCTCTTTTCGTTCAACATGTATCACGACCGAGGCAATATGAACTTTGGCGCACTGCGCGTATTTAATGATGACTACATAGACGGCGAATCTGGTTTTGGCGCGC
Organism: uncultured Candidatus Saccharibacteria bacterium; assembly: GCA_964597895.1. Lineage (GTDB taxonomy): Bacteria > Patescibacteriota > Doudnabacteria > UBA920 > UBA920 > UBA920. The sequence continues at coordinate 116,871 of CAZQZS010000001.1, read as the reverse complement.
ACAGCCATGACAACATGGAAATCATCACAATCGTCCATAAAGGCACACTAACCCACCAGGACAGCCTGGGCAACACTGGCCAAATCAAAACCGGCGAGGTGCAATACATGTCTGCAGGCACTGGCGTTACGCACGCCGAAGTCAACCAGCAGAAAGAACCGATACATCTTTACCAGATCTGGATTTTCCCCGACGAGCAAAATCAACAGCCCCAATATGCCCAAAAGGGATTTAGCAATATGACGATGAATCAGCTGATACCAGTTGCTTCCGGGCAAAACAAACCAGACGCAATCAAAATCCGCACCGCATCCACAATCTACTTGGCCAAACTTGATTCAGACAAAACAATTCGTTACCAATTAGAAAATGATCGCGGTTTATTCATCTATATTAAACAAGGAAAACTTACAATCAATGGGGTTGAGTTTGAGAAAGAAGACCAAGCACGCATTATGGACGAAGCAGATATTCTAATTAAAGCCTCAGCTGATTCAGAATTCATCGCCATTGATGTGCCGATGAAATTGCCATTTTAAAACCGCCCAAAAGGGCGGTTTTAGCTTTTTCAGTTAATTAATATTTTCTCCCCGAGAGTAAGTATGCAAGTAAGGAACCGAAATTGTGTATGTAATTTTGCCTGCGGAGTCTCTTAGAAACGCAGAGTAGCTTGTAAAGGGTCTGGCAGTTGTACCCTCAATTCTATAAATTTCGGGACCGCCAGGAATTTTTACAATACTACCTTCTGGCATCGGTACAATCCCGCCACTAGGAATTGTCGCGCAAGTACTAACAGGTAAGCTTATTACCCCAGCAAAGCTGTTACCATTCCACGCCTGATACGAAGCTAGCTCACTGTACGCTAACTTCTGTGAATTATGCATGTAGTAAATAGTTGGATTGCCAGAACAGACAAAGTTGGTACCATTGGCAGGTGGAGAGCTGCTAGGAACCGGATTACCACCCTGATCTAGTATGGTACGAGCGAAAACTGGAGAAACTGTATAAGTAGAGGCAGTTCCGCTTCTTGTGATGATGACAGCACCACTGACTGCTTGATAGGCTTGCAACGAGGCATAAGTGTCAAAAGGATGCAGGCCTGTTGACTGAACTAAGTAGACAGCAGGGCTATCTGGGAACTTGATGGTTTGACCAGCAATCACATTAGGAGGAAGGACTACACCAGATGGTGAAGGGGTGCTTGGAGGATTAGGAGTACCAGGAGGAGTGCTTGGAGGACGATTACTGCTTCCGCCGCCTCCTCCGCCGCCTCCTCCGCCAGATGATGGTGGAGTGCTGAGAGTAAAGGTAGCTGAGGTAACAGCTGAATCAGTAGAGCCAGTCTGGTAAGCAATAGCTTTAATGGTAGTAGTTGAGGTAATAGTAAATGGACTGCTGTAGAGAGCGCCATTAGAAGAGGTTGGGTTTGAACCATCGGTAGTATATCTAATAGATGCACCAGTGGTTGCAGTAGAGAGAGTAACTTGCTGGCTAGACGTAAAGCTGCCGCCATTAGGTGAGATACTTGGGTTAGCTACAGTTGCAGGAGGGATAGTGTTAGAAACAGTCACTGAGACCGCAGTACTGGTGGTAGTGTTGCCAGCGCTATCTCTAGCTACTGCAGTTAGACTATGAGTGCCATTAGAAGCTGTGGTAGTGTTCCAGGTGATGCTGTATGGAGAAGAGGTATCTTCTGCTCCAAGATTAGAGCCGTCTAGCTTAAACTGGACTCCTACTACACCGACATTGTCGGAGGCGGAGGCAGAGACAGTGACACTTGAGCCAGAGACTGTGGCATTAGCGCTTGGAGCAGTTAAGCTGACAGTTGGAGCGGTGGTGTCCCCTGCTGGACTAGAAACAGCAAAGGAGATAACTAAGTCAGTGGTGTTAGCATTGCCTGCAGTGTCTTGGCATCTTACTCTGTAGGTGTAAGATGTGCCGTTGGTTAAGCCTGTGAGTGTAGTTGAGTGAGTGGTGGCTCCGGTTGTTGCAAAGGTGTTAGGTTTATTGGCATAGGTTTGGTTAGTAGCTGTGCCATACTTACAGGTGGCTGATTCATCAGTGGTTAAAGACATAGCTACCTGAGTGGTACCAGCTGGCTGGTTACTGCTTGGTGCACCATTACTCATCACTGGAGCAGTGGTGTCAGTGGGAGGTGGCGGAGGGGGTACCACTGCAGAACATATTACTGGTGCGTTAGTTAACCCAACAAATGGCGGGTTAACAGAAGGTTCTCCTTGGAGAGTCCGAAACTCATCACTACATGAGCGCACGCGACTATCAATGCCAGGATAAACATTGGCTGGATTATCTGAGCCAGAAGAATTAAAAAAGGTAGCCTGCGATCCTAACGGATCGCCCTGCCCATTGTCTGTAAAAATATTGTTAACGCTAAGCAAGTATATTTTTCCTGCTGCGTAAAAGCCATCGCGCAAGTCGCTGTCTTTCACGACTACAGGGAAAGGCATGTAACCGATCGGCCATTCCACATACATAGCAAATTTGTTGTTACTGGATTGAACTCTTTCTACATACACATTGCTATGCCTAGACAAATGTATGCAGGCCTCGGCTTTATTCTGCGCTGATTGTCCATCACATTCTAAATCTGAAATCGCGACATGTCCTCCATCAACTTTAATTCCTGTTTGCCCAACTCGCATGGATTGAATTTGGGTATTGATAATATTCCAATTAGACGCATTCTGATCTCTCATCTCTATACTGATATTGTTATTAGAGAAGATTAAATTTCTCAACGCAATAGAATCAAATTGAGGCTGTTGCTCATCAAATGCACCGCTGTCATTCTTCACAATGATGCCTTTATTGAAATTGCTAATCACTAAATCTTCAAATATAAAATCGCTTGCCGCCCCGCGATTGCCGGACAGTTCAACTGCTGTAGTCTGGCCAAGGTCAGAAGCATTAGCCTGCTCTATTTGTAGAGCTTGCAAAGAAATACCTCGTTTAATAATCGTGTCTGACTGCATCGCCCTTACCAAAAACAGAGGCTTATCCGTGGCTGTAAAGAAAAGTGTGCTATTCCCTGCCCCAACAATACTAATCCCGTCGTCTAGCACCAGCGTATCGGAGATTCGATAAATGCCATTCGGTACGACAATCGTACTGTTGTACCAAAAACCGGCCTCTTGCAAAGCTGTACGAAAGGCGGCTGTATCATCTGTCACGCCATCACCAACTGCACCAAAATTTCGCACATTTAAATATGCAGCAGATGGACTGTTCCCAGAAATTATCCAATCTAAAGCTGTAAATGGTACTGTGTGAGTGTCAAAATTTACCGCTATTGAACTAAGGTCAAAGTTACACTCTTCTGGCAGACTGCTTAGACCTGGATACAACTCTGCCGGTAAAACCTCAAGCGGATTCGGAGCCCCATTGGTAAATACATCACCGCACCTGTACAGCGTAGAACTACTGCCTGGCCCAGTGAAATGAATACGATTAGATGACAGCTGTGACCAATACCTATTGGCGAGACTGTAAATTACACTCTCTTGCTCCACATAACCTGCCAGAGCTGAATTTACAAAATAGATTGGCTGAGAACTTTGTTGCTTTACCCTAAAGCCTTCAGCTGGCCCCTCTACATGGGCTTGCACAAAATAAAGCTCGCCAGAGCGCTCCCTAATATCTAAGCACAGCGCAGCATTGTGCAAAGTGGACGCGCAAGATAGTTGCATAAAACTCATCTTACCGGCTCGTTCAAACAAGATACCATTCTGTCCCTCCAGCATCTCCACTACATTAAAATTTTGTAGATCCCAATTAGTAGCACTAGTACTACGCACTCGCATAGCCCAGTGATTAACACCGCTAGATAAACTTTTGATTTTCACATCCCTGATACTGTAATTATTACCATCACTCGCACCAACATCTATCCCGTAAGTAAAGTTAACGATGCGGACATTTTCGAATTGCAAATTACGAGTCGTAGCGCTTCCACCAGGGATACGGATAGCTGTGGTGTTCTCATCACGAATCCTAACAGTATCATACCGCGGGTAAACATTTGGACCAGGAGTCATGGAGCGCAATTCAATATCCTGAATGATTACATTTTCCGCGCCCGGCTGTATTTCTAACAACGCCACACCAGAAGCATTCATATCTTGGTCGGTGCCCAAGATTAACATTGTTGGCCCAACTTCACCAGCGCCGACGCCTTGAATAGTGATATTTGAAGGTACTACAATTGTTTCTCTAACTAAATATTTACCAGGACCAAAAAATAACACTCCCCCATTGCCAGAGGAGAGTTGAGTTATACCATCTCTGATTGCAGAAGTTGCATCAACATAAGTATCAGTAGTCCGAGCTGTAATTTCTATCACTTGCTGATCCGCGCCGCTGGGAATATAGCGCAAGTCCAAGTACCGAGCCACTAGCCCCACAGCTACCAAAGTCGCGACCGCAAATATTGTGAACCAATAAAATCTTTTCATTTAACGCTACAAAGATGCAGCAGACTCAAAAAGAAATGCTTAAGACTGCAGATAATCTTTAGGATAAATTGTATTTTTGTTTCTATTTCTAGGCAGTAAAACTGCTAAGTTAATATAATTATAACATATTTTTTACATCTTAGCAAGGAACTTACAACATATAATTAGATAGCTCATGTCCCAAAAAAAACTGCACATTTTATAGTATAATTAAATTACTAATGACTGACTTGAAACCAACACCAATACTATTACCGAAAAGTTTCTTGCTTGGTGCGGCTTCCAGTAGCCACCAAGTAGAAGGCAATAACTCGCACAATGATTGGTGGGCTTTTGAACAATTAGGCCAACTCCCTAAATCAGGCCTGGCAACAGATCATTACCATCGCTTTGAGGAAGATTTTGATCTAGCCAAAAACATCGGACTCAATGCTATGCGCATCTCTATTGAGTGGAGCCGTATAGAACCTCAAGAAGGCCAATTTGATGTCGCCGCAATCGCGCACTATCACCGTGTACTAGAAACCATGAAAGCCAAAGGACTCACGCGCATGGTCACGCTGTTTCACTTTACGCTTCCACAGTGGTTTGCAAAACAGGGTGGATTTACTTCACACAAAAATGTAAGTTACTTTGTACGTTATGCAAAACTGATCGCAAAAGAGCTCGGCGAAGAAATTGATCTCTGGAACACTATCAACGAACCAGAAGTGCTCACCTACATGGGTTACATCAAAGGGCTCTGGCCGCCCTTCTCGCAAAACCCCTTAACCGCACTAGCCCACTTTACAATCTTAGCCAAAGCTCACCGCCAAGCTTATTCGGCCATAAAGTCAATTCAACCAGAAGCGAAGATCGGGATTGCTAAAAACAACGTATACAACGAAGCGTACCGAAAGGATAACTTTTTAGACAGTCTGGCAGTAAAAATTAATGACTGGTACGGTAACTACTGGTTTCTAAATATGATCAAAGATCATCTTGACTTCATCGGACTCAACTATTATTTCTATCATTCTTTGTCGGTTGGCCTTGATGGCATCAAGCAAAAAAACTTAGAGGGACCGAAATCAGACATGGGCTGGCGCACCTACCCGAAAGGTATTTATTATCTCGTTATGGAACTGCATAAGCGCTACAACAAACCTATTTACATAACAGAGAATGGCATAGCCAACGCCCGCGACGACATGCGACAGGATTATATTCGCGAACACCTAGAATGGATCAGTAAAGCCAACCAAGACGGAGCAGATGTGCGAGGATACTTTTACTGGACACTCACTGACACTTACGAATGGCACGACGGCTATGACCCCAAATTCGGATTAGTGGAAGTTAATTTTGAAAACCAAAAGCGCACCATCAGACCAAGTGCAGACATCTTTAAACAAATCGTATGAGCTTTTATATCACCATAGCCATTATCGCCTACTCGCTTTACGCGATTAATGGCATCATTGATAAATTTTTACTAACCAAGGAAGTTCGCTCGCCGGCAGTATACGCATTTTACATCGGCATCACCGGTCCACTCACTTTGGTGTTGGCTCCGTTTGGCTTAAAGCTAATTTCATTCTCGGATTTTTTTGTGGCGTTGTTCGGCGGCGCGACTTTTGTCTGGGCACTGTACTTCTTATACAAAGCGACTCGCCAAACTTCTATTTCAAGAATATTACCGATTGAAGGCGGGCTGGTGCCTGTGTTTACTCTATTATTTGCGTACTTAATCTTAGGCGAACGACTTCTGCCAACCCAGCTGGCAGCTTTCGCCTTTTTAGTTAGCGGCGCAGTACTAATCTCATTCAAACAAGAAAAGACTGGCTGGCATTCCCGTGCGCTTACCAACGCCGTGATCGCCGCAATATTGTTTGCGCTGTCGTTCGTTTTAACGAAGTACATTTTTGACAACTACAATTTAGTTTCGGGACTGATCTGGACGCGTTTAGGTTTCTTTGCTGTAGCCTTAAGCTTTCTTATTCCTAAAGATGTTCGCAAAGCTGTATTCAATGCGCCGAAGCAAACTTCCACTGGTAGCAAATACCTTTACTACGGCGCTCGGGTGAGTGGCAGTATCGCTGGCTTTCTGCAAAACTACGCAATCAGTTTGGGAAGCGTAACTATCGTCAATGCCATGCAAGGCACGCAGTATGCCTTGCTGTTAATCGGCACAGTGGCGCTGTCCAAGTATTTCCCAAAAATCCTGAAAGAAGAAGTGACCAGGGCTATCATCTTCCAAAAACTGTTTGCTATCGCCATGATTAGCGCTGGCCTAATTTTACTGACGCAATGGTAAAAAAAATTGCAAAAATTATCCTCGGCATCATTCTTGCCCTTTCCCTCCTGATAGCAGCGGGGTATTTTGCCGCGCCTGTTACAAATGATCCAGTTTGGGGAATTAACTTTTCTCCCAGCCATGCTCGTGGCTTGGGTTTTGAACCAAAACAGTTATTTACCCAAATGTTGGACGAGCTGCAGGTAAAATACGTTCGCCTACCAGCTTACTGGAGCGATATTGAAGCCCAGCAAGGCCAGTACGACTTCAGCGAAATAGACGAACTGCTGACTATCGCCAAAGAGCGCGATGTGCAAATCATTCTTGCGGTAGGACGAAAATTGCCGCGCTGGCCTGAATGCCACGTGCCAGAATGGTGGGAAACTCTGGACGGTCAACAAAAAGTAGAAGCCACGTTCAACAAAGTCCGGAACACTGTCACTCACTTTCAAACTTATGACAATATTTTTGCCTGGCAACTGGAAAACGAGCCATTCTTTGATTATGGCGAAGATTGCCCTGTATCTGAACGCGAGCTATACAGACAGCAACTGGCAATTATCCATGAACTTGACCCACGACCAGTGATTGGCACAGACAGCGGCGAGAAAGGCGCCTGGCTGCCCACAGCCTGGACAGGCATAAATATCTTTGGCTCGACAATGTACCGCGAAGTATATTTGGACAAAGAGCGGCGTTATACCACCTATCCTCTGCCGGCGTGGACCTATCGCGTAAAAGCAGGTTGGGTGCGCATGTTTAGTGGCGCCAATCGGGCCTTTGGGGTTGAGCTTCAAGCTGAGCCATGGTTTGCCGGCACGGGACCAGTCCAAACTCCTTACGAAGAACACAAGCGCTTAATGAATTCTGACATTCTGCTTGAGAATATTGAGTATGCCAAAAGATCGGGATTAGAGCAGCATTATTTCTGGGGTGCAGAATGGTGGTACTGGTTAGCTAAAACTCATAACGACAATTCACTCATAGAAACAGTTAAACCAATCTTTCGTAACAACTAATATGAAGATAGTTTTCGACATCGGCGGTTCAAAAATCAGAATCGCGACCAGTATAGATGGTCGCAATTTAAGCGAGCCAATAATTGTACGCACGCCGCAGCGCCCCGAAGAAGCTATTAAAAAACTTATCACGCTGATAGAGGATGCTTCGGGCAGAGAGCCGATTGAAGCCATTGGCGGAGGCTTGCCGGGAGTGCTCAACGAACAAAAATCCGCACTCAACACTGCACAAAATCTACCCAAATGGATTGACTTTCCAATCGTAGAAAAACTTCACCAGCACTTTAACCGGCCAATCTACTTAGAAAATGATACTGTTCTAGGCGGCTTGGGGGAAGCCAATTTGGGTGCAGGAAAAGGTTTTAAACAAGTGCTTTACATTGCTGTCGGTACCGGACTAGGTGGATCCTGGATGGTAAATGGTCAGCTCGCAGGACAAGGCAGCTTTGAGCCAGGACACCAAATTATAGACTTTAAAACACTTACCAACTGGGAATACTTAGTGGACAATTCCCCTACCCCAAAAGAACAAGTTCACTTTTTGGCTGTAGGATTGTTTAACTGTCTGTTAATGTGGCCGTCAGAAATTGTCGTGCTAGGTGGGGGTAAGACTTTCCATAAAGGTTGGAGCCTCCAACAATTATCAGATGAACTCTCATCTCTTTCTAAAAACTATTTTACTGTACCAAAAATTAAAATTGCCGGGCTCAATGATATGGCCGGACTATGGGGTGCGCTGTACTTATTAAAAAATAAACCTGCGTAAGCAGGTTTCTATAAGGCCAAAGCAATGACCAGCCAATAAATCATGGCTAGGTCATTTTTAAAATACGGAATATCAATTAGTCCATGAGCCAAAAGAGCAATCATAAACAGTAGCAGTCCAAATGCGTATGGCTTAGCCCGATTGCGAAAACCATACCATATCGCCCAGCCGGTAATGGTCAGCCAAGACAATAAGCCTAGTAATCCTAAATCAATCCAGGTATTCAAAATAAAATTATGAGGAAAGTTATAATGATCCAGATTCGGATCAGTATTAAACTTATCCCAGTTATAATTAAAGCCGTTAATTCCCTGTCCCAAAATTGGCGAATCCTTTATCATCTTACTGCCGGTATCCCACAGACTAAGCCGCGCCACGCTGGACTTTTCTCCGTAGAAAGGAAGAATTACGCGATATCGCAAATTCGGCACAGCTGCGACTGTTAATATGATGATAACTGCCAAGGCTAAAGCTATTAAGCGCAGGCGCTTGTTTCCTGCCCAGAAAACGAAGATTGCCGAGCTAGCAACCATGCCCAGCCAGCCGCCGCGCGATAGTGACAGCAATAAAGCCACTGCTCCCCCGAGCCAAGCACAAGCGATCAGAAAATTCTGCGACCAAATTGGCTTTCCAAAATTCCACCATTTTTCCAAGCGTAGCTTTAAGTCCGGCACAGAGTAAGCCAATAATGGTGTTATGAATAATGCTAAATTGTTTGGATGAACGAAGAAACCAATTGCCCGTTTAGGTTCATTGCTATTTCCCCACCAGTCCTGGGGCAACCCAATCAGCCAAAAATACTGCGCCAACGCGGCAATACCTGAACCAAACAAAAAAGCATAAATAATACCTAAGACCACTGCTTTTTTGTCAGACTGTTGTTGTAAGAAAAAATAAAATTGTCCAGCTAACTTTATCGGCAGCGCATAAAGTACCAGCCACTGGGCCAACTTTGGCAAATCCAATCCTCCGACAAATAGCGATATCACCGTAGCCAAATAAAAAGCCAAAACGCTCCATTTTAGCACAGCTGGAAGTTCTTTTGATACTTGCCATGCCAATTTGGTTTGACCGCGAAATACAATAGTCAAACCTCCCACCAAAGCCACTGCAAACGCATAAACCATGAAAAAATTAGTTGGCAGGCCAACTAATTCAAACCGCCAAATATATAGAGGCGCGGCTGCTATTAAACTTGCGTACAGCCAAATCATTTATTTTGCGTTGATATAATCTTTAAACTCATCGCGGTAAATCTCTATCATAGCTACAAAGATCGCCATAATGATCGGGCCGATCAGAAATCCGAGGATTCCGAAGAACTGCAAACCGCCCAGGACAGACAACAATACCAGCACCGGATGCAGCCTGGCAGAGCTACCCACCAAACGCGGGCCAATAAAATTGTCCACCAAGCCCACAGCAACCGCTCCCCAAATAGCCAAGCCAAGTGCCTGAGGATTTTGACCTGTAACTAAGAGATAGATTACTGCCGGGACCAATGCCAGCGCAGTACCAACATTCGGCACTAATGCAGCGACAAATGTGAACGCACCCCACACAAATGGATCTGGCAAACCAAAAATCGCATAACCAGCTGTTGCCACCACAGCCTGCACAAACGCAACCAAGAATGAACCTTTTACTACCCCATTTACTGCAGCCACAATTTTATCAATAAGTTGATGTTCCTGTCGGCTAGAAATCGGTGAAATATCCATCAGGACATGCTTAATCTTTGTGCCGTCTTTAAGCAAATAGTAAACTGTGAACACGAAAGCAAAAAAGGCAACCACAAAACTTGCCACATTGCCAAGAATGGAAGTAACAGAAGAAAATAGCTGGTTTGAAACGCGGCCGACAAAGTTATTAATATCTTGGCTAAAATTCTGGATAAAGTTTTGAACCTGGGGCGGCAAACTGGCCACAATCTCGCTCTGATCAATCACAAATGCTCCAGACTGATAACGATCATACAAATTAATCAGCTCAGAGATGATGATGTGGCCAAATAGCCAAATTGGTAATCCAATTAATCCCAAGATACTTAATACAGTAAGTAAGCTGGCAATGGCTGGTTTGCCGAGCCGGCGGTAAAAGAATTTATATAGCGGGTGAAAAATTATCGCCACGATGATGGCAAAGGCCACGATATTAATAAATGGATGTAAAATCCAACCGATTAACAAAAACATTAGTAGCAGGGCTACTAAAAAACTGACCGAATGGAGTCGTTTGGTTGTACTCATAAGTTTCATATTAAGTCTTTATAGTATAACAAAATATTGACAATTAAGCATAAAAGCGCTAAAATATATCAGTAATTTGGATTGCCCCGAGGGCGGGGCATTTTTTTATGAAAAGAGATAATATTCGCAACGTTGCCATTATTGCTCACGTTGACCACGGTAAAACCACCCTGGTAGACGCGATGCTAAAATCCACTCAAACCGTCAAGGATACTGACGCAGTTTTAATCATGGACTCAGGCGATATTGAACGGGAACGCGGTATCACCATCACTGCTAAGAACGCTTCGCTTAAATATAAGGACATCAAAATCAATATCGTAGACACTCCTGGCCACGCTGACTTCGGCGGCGAGGTAGAACGTACTTTGCGTATGGCCGATGGCGTATTGCTATTAGTGGACGCCAAAGAAGGCCCGATGCCTCAAACCAAGTTCGTACTGAAGAAAGCTCTAGAGCTTGGTCATAAAGCAATTGTGGTAATCAACAAAATAGACAAGCCGGACGCACAGGTAGACGAAGTAGTAAATAAAACCTTTGATTTGTTTGTGTCTTTGGGTGCAACTGACGAACAGCTAGACTTTCCGATTCTCTATGCCAGTGGCGTAAAAGGAATCGCTCATACTGACTTAGCTAAAGCTCAAGCAGCAGTTGTTGGCACAGAACCTGGCGACATCACCCCAGTGTTTGACGCTATCATCAACAACATTGAAGCGCCGACTATTTCGGACCAACCTTTTGCTATGCTCGTACTCGCTCTTCGTTACGACAACTACAAAGGCAAAATCGGTATCGGAAAAATTGCCTCTGGCGACATCAAGAAAGCCCAAAACGTAACGCTAATTTCCCGCGACGGCAGTAAAACTAACAGCAAAGCCACCAGCCTCCTGATGTATGAAGGTTTGGCCACTGCAGAAGTAGACAGCGCCACGGCAGGCGATATTGTTGCTATCGGCGGTTTTGACAACGTGCAAATCGGCGACACTATTACCGACACTACCAATCCGCGCCAGATTCCTCCAGTAGAAATTGAACAGCCAACCATTAAGATGACCTTTGGCGTTAACACTTCCCCGTTTGCGGGCCGCGAAGGTAAACTATTAACTTCCCGCCAAATCCGTGACCGCCTCATGCGCGAACTAGAAACCAACGTAGCCCTGCGCGTAGAAGAAGCCACCGGGGATTCATTCTTAGTCTCAGGACGCGGCGAACTTCACTTAGCTGTCTTAATAGAAACTATGCGTCGTGAAGGTTTTGAAATGCAGGTTTCCCAGCCGCAGGTTATTTTCCACGAAGAAGATGGAGTTAAGAAAGAACCTTACGAATACTTAACAATTGATGTGCCTTCCGAGCATCAAGGAGCAGTGATTGAAGAAATCGGCAAGCGTGGCGGCGAAATGCAAACCCTAGAAACAGCGGCGAGCGGTGATATCCATGCAGAATATATTATTCCCACCCGAGGCTTAATCGGTCTTAAAAACCTGTTATTAACTCGGACTAAAGGTACTGTAGTCATCAACAACTTATTTGACAGCTATCGCCCTGCCCACGACATTGACACTTCAACCAACGAGCATGGCTCTCTGATTGCCTCCGAAGCTGGCACAACCACTGCCTACGGTCTTAACAATGCCCAAGAGCGCGGCGTGATGTTTGTCGGACCCGGCACTGAAGTCTACCTTGGCCAAGTTGTCGGAAAGAATGCTTTAGAGAGCGACATTGAAGTTAATGTCTGCAAAGGCAAAAAACTTACTAATATGCGAGCTTCCGGTTCTGACGAAGGCATCATTCTGGTTCCTCCGCGTGAAGTTACGTTAGATTTTGCCTTAGAATACATTGGCAGCGACGAACTCGTAGAAGTCACACCCCAAAGCGTACGAATCCGCAAACGACTGCTCGATCCCAACGAGCGTAAAAGAGAAAAACGCAGCAATTAAAAAACCGTCCTTCGGCTTTCGCTAAGGACGGTTTTTTATGCTAATAAAGCAAGTGCTGGAAAAGTTAGAGCTGCAGCAACTGCTATGGCTGTGCAAACTAAAAGCGTGCGCTTCTTGGTAGTCATATAAGTAATTATAGCAGAAATGCCCCAAAAAATCAAATTGAAGCTACAATCATATCCATTACCGCGCGAGGCGGCAATGTAGAAGACTTTAATTCTTTATCTAAATTATATAATTTGGTAAGGCTAGTATTCAGCTGTGGTTGGTTAAAATTACGCCCGAGCTTATTCATAACAAAAAGACGTCCGCTCTTCCAGCCAGTGGCAGTTAAAATCTGCTGTTCTGTTAAACCCTGCTCGGTAAGTTGTTTAGCAATCAACAAACTGCGCAGCTGATCAGACATTAAGGCTACTAATCTAATAGTTAGCACCTTATCATCTTCACTGGAGTTGTCGTAATAATTTTTAATGGCCTGCATAGCCAAAGATTTATTCCCAGAAGCAATATGGTTTAATAACCCAAAGATATCAATGCTTAAATCGCGCGGGGTTAGCTCCTCTACCATAGCTACGGTAATGGCCCTATCGCCCGAGTAACTTGCGAGCTTTAACAATTCATTGTGAGCAGCGACCACAGGCAATGCAAGCTTGGTTTCCCCTAATAAACGCTTTGCGAGCTCAGCTGCCGCAGAAGGTTGGATTTTAATTTCATTCTGACCCGCATGCTTAATGATCCAGGCACTGGCCGAGTTGGCATCTGGTTCCGGGAATTCTTGCATAGCGGCAATTTTTGCTAAGCTCTTAGTCTTCGTGAGCCGCTTATCTACCGAATCCTCCCAGAAATAAATCAGGCTCTCGCTGCTTGCAGCTTTCTCTAATTCTGGCAATTCATACTCTTTTAACAGCCCGATTAAAACATGGACCGTGGCCCCACCAAACAGGTTCGCCCCAGATAGATTAACTAAATTCGGCACCTGGGCAATGTTATCATATTTTACTACCTCTGCACCGTGTTTGTCTGATTCTGCGTCCAAATACTCCTGTTTTGCGAAGATATCTTGGCCAATAAGTAAAGTTAGCATAGCTAGATTATAGCATTGATTTAGAAGCCATTTTGAGCTAAACTTACGGGGATTCTTACTCGCTCTCGTAGCTCAGTGGATTAGAGCACTTGTCTTCGGAACAAGGGGTCGTAGGTTCGAATCCTACCGAGAGCACCATCAATCATTTCTCATCGTAGATGATAAATGATTGATTGCACAGCAGGATAAGAAAAAGAGCGGTTCCGCGCAAGCGGAAATTGGTTGCGACTATTTGGAGCAATCAATAGCGGCGGGGGTCGCCGCAGCGTTACTCGACGATCCTGAGCTTGTCGAAGGAGAGGAGAGTAGCGGGAGGTGACCGAATCCTACCGAGAGCACCATCAATCTTTTTGATTGTAAAATAAACGGAACAGAAGTTCCGTTTAAATCAAAAATCGTAACCGATAAACAGTAAAGACAAAAGCGCCTAATAGCAAATTCATTACTGGTAGCAATTTATGCCAACTTCTAGACTGATATTTGCTTGGAGCAAAGTATGGAATCTGTAGTTCGGCACACCGACCAGCCACTACCATTTCGTTATCACGAGCGCAACCCATATCACACCTCCAATTAATTGTAATTTAATTGTACCAAATTCTGCTGGAACCTTTGGGATTAGAAAATATGCAAGCTGTCATTCTCGCCGCCGGCAAAGGTCTGCGCCTCCGGCCATTCACCGAAAAACACCCTAAGCCTTTGATAGAAATCAACCATCAGCCTTTGTTGGAATATACGCTCGGCGCTTTGCCAAGCAGTATAGACAAGGTTATTATCGTGGTTGGCTATTTAGGCGAGCAAATCGTAGAACATTTTGGCAGTTATTGGAACACTAAGCAAATTCATTATGTCAAACAGACCGAGCTCCTAGGCACTGGAGATGCGTTGCACAGGGCTAAAGATTTATTGCAAAGCCCTTTCTTGGTCTTGAATGGCGATGACCTTTATGAGAAGAAAGATCTAGAACAGCTCATCGCACTCCCCAATTCAATGCTAGTTTGGCAGAGCCAAGCAACTAGCAATTATGGAATAGTCCGCAATGAAGACAATAGCTTCGGTGGTTTCAGTGACCAATCCAGTTTGATTAACTGCGGTGCCTACTTCTTAACAGAAGAGTTCTTCTCTATTCCTTTAGTTGATGTGCCTGTGCCAAATGGTATTGAATATAGCCTCCCCCACACCTTGGCGAAACTGGCACTGAATACTAAAGTCAATCTTGTTAGTGCTACTCGCTGGCTTCCAGTTGGCACGCCCAAACAGCTGCAGTTTGCCAACGATTATTTCATTAAAAAATTCTAAAATAGCCGCATCCGTTGCAAAATTCCCTATAATCTGCTATAATTACGCGGTATTTACAAACTAGGGTCGGTAGCTCAGCTGGTAGAGCAGGTGCCTCTTAAGCACTCGGTCGTGGGTTCGAGTCCCACCCGACCCACCAAAAAAAGATTCCGACTTGTTCGGAATTTTTTTATGGTTTTCCTAGGAATGACTCGAACGGGTTGAAGTGAAGCAAGAATTTTTCTGCAGAAAAATTCGCGTTGAACGATCGAGAAAGCTGCCAGTGGCAAGTTTCCGCAACCCCGATCAACGAGGCTTTTAGCAGACAACCCTGTTGTTTTAAATTAGATATCTAAATGGCTAAAAAGATAGGTCCTTGTAGAATCCATGCGATGGCTACTCAGTTCACTTCACACCAAAAGGATCGCGTGTGGTTGGCTCTGGAGGCAGGTAGGTTTGATTATCTATTAAACGCTTCTCAATTACGTCATACAAGGAAAAATTAACTCGAATAACCTGTGCATTACCAACCTGTGAATTATCATTAGCCTTTAAAATCTTATCCAAAGAACCCTTGATTACCCAGGCCTCGCCGAGCAAGACCAAAGCCAAAACCAACCAAAGCACCAAGGCAAATTTGGTTGCAAGCAGTTCGGTTAATTTGCGTAAATCTAAATAGCGTTTTAGAGATTTCATGGCGTCAGATAAAATTGGGAATTAATGGTGGCTCGAGTATTACCATCTGAAATTGCCGTGAGCTCTATTGCTTGTGCCTGGTTAATAAAATTGGCATGCTCGGTGGCTTCAATGTATTTTAAAATATTATTGAATGGTCCGCTCACTGTGACAGAATAAGGAATTTGCAGCAATTCCCCACTAACACCTTTAGCCTTGGGGGCTGCTTGGGCGGAACCAGCAACTTGCAAGGTAAAATCCAAGCTGTACCGTGCAGCAATGGCTTCCAAAGTACGGATTTCCCCTACCACCTTAGTATCGCGGCTAAACAACTCCTGCGGTGGATAAGGTTTTTCTAGTAAGGTCGCCAAGTCCCGCTTACCTTGCTCAAAATTCTGCTGTTCTCGCTGTAAAACTAGTAGCTCCAGATTTTTCTGATTGACAATCTCTAGCCTAGACTGATTGCGATTTTCCATAATACTGTAACCAAAACTAAACATGAGTGCTGCAAAACCAGCAAACGAGATAATAGAAATAAAAAGTTTTACTCTGGAACTTACTTTAGACATTTATTCGGTCGGGGTTAATATTCCATCTTGGATATAAAACTTAAAATTAAAAGTCACATCAGTCGGCTTGGCAACATTTTCAAGAGGATAGTTAATGTCTTTAAAGTATTCCTTGCTAGCATTAATAT
This sequence comes from uncultured Candidatus Saccharibacteria bacterium, assembly GCA_964597895.1. Classification (GTDB taxonomy): domain Bacteria; phylum Patescibacteriota; class Doudnabacteria; order UBA920; family UBA920; genus UBA920. The sequence goes on along the minus strand of CAZQZS010000001.1, from coordinate 100,419 downwards.
TGTTGTATAACTCAATCACCTGTTCTCGGGTGGGGCTATACCCGCTAATCTCCACTTCTTGACTTTCTGAATCCGAAATAAAGTTGTTAATCAACACCCCGTTAGGAACCAAACCGGCAAAAGCTTTTAAGACTTTCGACCATTGAGGCGAGCTAGTCGTCAGTTTGTCAAAATCGGTCATTTGAGCGTTTATATCCTTGATCTCCTGCTTCACTTCTGCGTTTTCGCTTTTATTGATTACCTGCTGCAGTTCAGTCACCTCGGCAACTAAGCGCGCTTCTTTACGGTCTAAATATACCCACACCCCAACTTGAACCACCACGCCAAGCAACAAAATCACAGCAGATAAGGCCACCAGAGCGTTGACGCTATGATAAAGATCTTCGTAGTATAATTCAACCTGTTTGTGTTGTGGTAATAAATTAATCCGCTTCATTTAGGTCAACTCCCACATTGCCAAACCAATGGCCGTTGTATAGCTTAAGGCTTCATAAGGACCCAACGCTTCATCGCGATAATTGGGAATATGCTCCAATGGATTAGCCACCGTTACTTTTATCGGCGCATACTGATCCATCATGGTCTCCAAAGCTTCGGCAATATGCTGAAGCTTTGCTCCCCCGCCAGTCAATACCAAGCTACCGATATGATCTTGATGGTGATCATAGTGAAAACGTAAAATATTCTTGATTTCGGCCGCCAGATCCTCTAGGGCCGGTAACATCTGAATTTTCAAATTTGGGTACTCAACAGTGTTGGCAAAGCCAACGTCACGTTTAATTTTTTCTGCTTCGGCCTGGCTAATAGACAAAGTTTTGGCTAGCCGTTCTGTAAAATTATTTCCAGCTAATGGTACCGACGAAGTAAACTGCAATGTGCCGCCCTGAACCATTACTAACGCAGTTTTATAAGCATCCATATCCGCGATTAAAATCGGTTCAAGCACGGATGGTGGCACCAGCGCCCTAGCCACGCTTTGACTTTCGGTCTCTATGCCAGCAATTTTTAAACCAGATGACTCTAAAACCGAAATATACTTATCAACATAAGCTTTTGGTGAAGCAATTACTAAAATCTCCAAACCACCGTCTGTTTCCCGCAACACCTGCCAATCAAAGTACACCTGATCCATAGGTAGTGGGATATAACTTTCGGCTTCAAACAAGATAGCATTGGCAATCTCAGACTCTTTCATTTTTTGAAGCGGAATAATACGTACAAATGATTTCGATTCTGGTATCGCCACCACCACCCGATTGGTTGAAAAACTACCGTGCTGTGGTTTTTTGAAACTGCGGGAAATAAAATCTGCCAAAGCGGCCACATCCGCAAACTCATCGCTAACAATCATACCCTTTGGCATGACAACATTGGTAAAGCCGCGCAACTTAGTTCGCGATTTAGAAACATCAAACTGCAACGCCTTTATGGCGTGGTTATTAATATGCAGTCCAATGTAATGATGTTTTTTCTTAAATAACCCCATCTGCTAATAAAAGTATAACAAATTAAGAGATTGATTGCGTAATATTATAAATTGGCATAATCAATGCCAACGCTAAGAAACCAACCACAACACCTATTACCAACAACAGCAACGGTTCAATGATGGATGACAAATTCTTCATGGTTTCATCTATTTCCGCCTCATGAGACTGCGCCAACTGCTCTAAGATATCTTCTAAGTTACCAGTCTCCTCGCCTATAGCGAGCATTTGGGTAACAATAAACGGAAATAGCTTATCGTGCTTGGCTAAGGATTCCGTAAGCGGCTTGCCCAGCTTCACGCTTTCGGCCGTATCCTCTAGCACCTCCTGGTAATACACATTACTAAGCGCGTCAGCGGTAACACCTAAGCCCTGCACTACCGATATGCCCGACTTCATGAGCGAACCCAATATTCTGGAGAACCTGGCAATATTGATCTTTTTTGTGATCGGGCTGATCATTGGCATGTGCAGTAAATACCAAGCCAGGGAGCGCTTGCCAGCAGGGGTTCGCAAAAAAAACACCGCACCCACTACCAAAGCCACAAAACCAATTACTACAACAATTGAATTGGCTGCCATCCAATCACTTATAAAAATTACAATTCTAGTTAAGATTGGTAGCTGAGTGTTAAATTCCTTAAACGTGGCGGTTAATTTAGGCAGCACAAATATAGCCAACACAATACCAATCACAATCATGGCCGACACAATTACCGCCGGATAGATCATTGCTCCTTTTGTTTTGGACTTTAAATCTGCCTCGCGCTGCAATTGAATTCGCAAATATTCTAAGCTCTTTTCCAAATTACCAGACAGCTCCCCTACCTCTATCATGCTAATAAAGATATGCGAAAAAATATTTGGATACTCAGCCATAGCTTCGTGCAGGGATTTACCAGTTTCTACAGCTGTAGCCAAATTATCAATAATGCCACGAAACTTGCGATTAGCAGTTTGCTTGGCAATAATCCTTAAGGCCCGCGGCGCTGCTACCCCGCTTTTTAGCAGTAAATCCAAATTTTGAATAAAAGCAATTTTGGCCTTAAGCGGAATGGTGGCAAAGCCCTGCAAATATTCTTGCCAGTCAAACCCTGTACTTTGCTCATGCAAATCCATAGGGATCAAACCCTGCTCTTTTAACAAATGTCCTGCTGACAAAAAATTAGCAGCTTCTATAGTGCCAGTCTGCTGTTTACCATCTTTAGCGGCTGCTGTATATAAAAAAGTTGGCATGCTTATTCTTTGGTTACGCGCAGAATTTCTTCTATGGTGGTCTGGCCCTGCACGGCTTTAATAAAGGCGTCCTGCCACATGGTAATCATGCCGTTTTTAACTGCGGCAACCTCGATATCTTGCGCTGTAGCACGCTTTACGATTAGATCTTCAATTTCTGGAGTATTTTCTAAAATTTCATGAACACCGATACGACCCTTATAGCCGGTGTTGCCGCATTTTTCACAGCCTTTGCCAACATAAAACGGCATGTCTGCAAGAGACTTAGCCGAACCAGACAAGCCTAAGCGGGCCAACACTGACATTAAGGCGTCTAAGTTAAACTGCTTACCCAAAGATTCAAACGTAGCAGGATCAGGCTTTTCTTCGGCTTTGCAATCAGGACAAATAACACGGACCAAACGCTGGGCCATGATGGCGTTGGTAGTAGAAGCGATCAGGTAAGGTTCAATCCCAATATCAATTAGGCGCGGTGGAGCAGCGGCGGCCGAATTAGTGTGTAACGTAGACAGCACGATATGCCCGGTCATGGCCGCATGCATGGCCTCTTCGGCAGTTTCTTGGTCGCGAATTTCACCTATCATAATAATGTTCGGATCTTGGCGAAGCAAAGCGCGCAATCCTACAGCAAAGGTCAGGCCAATTTTTGGGTTGACCTGCATCTGATTCGCACCGACAATACGATATTCCACAGGGTCTTCAATGGTAGAAATGTTAACAGTTTTAGTGTTAAGGATAGTCAAGATAGCATACAAAGACGTAGATTTACCGCTTCCAGTTGGACCGGTAATTAGCATCATGCCATGAGGCTTTTTGATATTCCGGGTGACAATATCCAACTGCTCCTTTAAGAAACCCAACTGCTCCAAGTTCATAGCTTTGGTGGATTCATCCAGTAACCGAATTACAACTTTTTCACCATCAAAAATCGGAATCGTAGAAATACGCAAAGAAAACTTATAACCGTCTTTTTCTATTTTATAGCGGCCGTCTTGCGGCAAACGGTGTTCGTCTATTTTAAGGTTTGCCAACACCTTTATGCGCGCAACCAGCGCCGCCTGAATTGGCTTAGGCAAAGTCATGACATCATGAAGTACGCCGTCAATACGATATCGCACGACCACTGCAGTTTCTTGTGGCTCAATATGAATATCGGAAGCTTTTTCGATTACGGCATATTCCAACAAAGTGTCCACCACGCGGATAATCGGAATCTCTTGAGCCATTTTTTTTAGCTCATCACCAACTTCATCTGTACCGCCGGCTGCGTCAGGCTTGCCCTCATCAACCATGTGCTTGATTTCGCCTTCTAAGTTGGTGTGATACTTTGACAGACCGTGATCAAGCGAACTCTTGCCGATCAAAAAAACTTTAATGTCCAAGCCGGTTTTCTTTTTTATAAATTCTTTAGTTTGCAAGTCGCTTGGGTCCGTCATGGCCAAAGACAGCTCATTCTTGGTTTTGGCAAAACTAATCACGTGGTGTCGTCGCGCGATTGGTTCGGGAACCATATTGAGCACAGATTCAGCAAGATCTTTATCATGCAAATCAACAATTTCTACCCCAAACTCCTCGGCTTTGACTTTAAGAAGCTGGTCTTCGGTGAGAGCTTTTTGCTCCAACAAAAAATCTTCCCAAGCCATAGGCTGCTTGAGTCCAGAGAATTCTTTTTCCAGCTTAGTTAAAGCAGAACTGGAAACAATGCGCTTTTTTTTGAGGAGCTGATTGAGCTCAGCTGTAACCATTTTTGTTTGGGTTTCTAACTCTAAAATTTTCCCGCCCTGTGCGCGAATTTATGACTAAATTATAACATATTTAGTTATCTTTTTCCAAATGTCGATACTATCTTTCTAAAGATAAATTATTTTCAAACAAATAGTCTTTGATAGGTTTACTACATTCATCACATAAATCATAAAAGATAGCTATGGAACGGATTGATACTGAAAACCAGGACTTATCTGGAATATCATTTTGGCACACATCACACTTTTTTATAGTCATATGATTTAAATTAATTCCTATGAAATTGATTATACCAGCTACTACAATACCTGCACGATACAAACTACAAAAAAATTATTTTTATTATAAATATCATGTAAAAAAACAGCTAAATGGCAGTTTATACTGATCTCTTTATTCCGCGTCTGACCCGACGCTCCAATATCTTAATACGACCCTCATGATTCAAAATACTTTTTGATAAAGCGGTGATATCTTCTATGTCTCTTTACCCGATGCTCTTTATTTCCTCTCTAAGCTTCAAAAGTTTGGAATCTATGCCATTAATTTTGATTTTTAGATATTTAAAGTCGTCTTTGGTTGCGAAAATACCAAAATCCTCTTTGGTAGCAAAAACGCTTTTTAATTTTTCAATATCTTGATTCGTTAGCATTCAAAAGTTGGTTAGTAATTTATTCTAGCCTTCAGAGCAGGCTTGAGTCAATGTATTTTTGGGAACAAGATTTACTGAAAAATTTCTCAAGAAACCAAATAGCGAAAAACTGCTAGAAGGCGGTTTTGTTTATTGTTGATTACTTTGCTGCCAAGCTTGATATGCTGCTTGTATTTCTGGTAGGTTACCACTTCGCTGCAGGGCTTCCTTATAAATACTCTCCTGGCTTGGTTTATCTAAATCCTCAAGGATGCCAAGCATAAACAGCCAGTTCTGGGCTAACTCTGGATCAATATCTAAAGCCATACGCACATTAGCACGTGCTTCTGGCAAGCTATTCTTGTTTTTATATACCTGGGCATAGGTCATCCAAAGCCGAGTATTGCCACTGCGCTCTTCTTTAAGCTTGTCTAATACAGCCAAAGCTTCATCGTGACGCCCTAAGGCTGTATAAACTTCGCCAAGTTGAATGTAAACTGTGAATCTATCGCCGCGGTCTGACTCTGATGTTAGAGCTTTTTCCTGCCCCAATAAATCTTGTAACTGCTTTTCTAATACACCCTTCTGCTGATCAGCTGGCAGCTGTTCAACTTCGTTTGGTGAAAGACTTAGATCTGGGTCAGTTGCCCGATCCTTCTGGCTAAGCCAATAGCCTGTAGCCAAGGCAATAATCAAGATTAAAATTAACGGCCAAAAATACCGAGACAAGAAACTCTTGTTTGGCAAATCCTTGGTGAGATTATTTTGGTTGTTTGAATTATTTTGAATGTTTGATTGTGGTTCCATACTAACTATTATAACTGCACTGAGCAAAAAATGTAACACTTTTTAGAAAATGTTTTCTGCCTTAATTATAAACGAAAAAGTAAAACCCCGCTTAGGCCGCAAACTTGCCAAACCTAATGCGGGGTTTATACAAAAGCTAGGGAGCTAGCTCAACAGATAGAGCTTAGTTTACCAGCTTGAATGGTGTGCGTGAATCTTGAACCAGATTAGCGGTATAAGACTCAGCTACCCCACCATTAATGTTGGTTGTCCATTCGATGGCAGTCAACCAACCACGAACCTGACCTGCACCTGCGCTGTTAGTCGCAGTCACGGTGATGGTAAAGTCTTCCGAACCGCCAGCAGCGATCTTGTAGAACACTTCACCATTAAAGTTGCCGGCACTAGCGGTAGACTCGGTTGCATTTTCATCAGTGATTGTACCACTGAAACTACCAAGAGTTGCTGCACCGTCCTCAGATGCGTACAAAGTGTCAACATCTGCTGCAGTATCACTAGATACTACATCGGCATTGTCGGCATTGATGAATACATCTTCATCACCAATGTTGGTAATGGTAACTTCCCAAACGAACTCCACAGAATCGTTGTCTGCTCCGTCGTTAGTGTTAACATTGGTTTGCTTAGAAGTTACTTCTACCTGAATACCTTGGGTAAACAAGGAGTGGTCTTCACCTAGAGCAGAACCACTGATTTCACTAGAGCTCAAATCATTACCTTCTTCGTCTTCGGCTTCCAAGTCAGAATCAGCCAAGGCGCTAGTGATTTCTGCACGGACGGTAGTACCTTCAGCATAAGTGCTTACAGTGCGGCGGGCAAAATCCAAGCGAACCTGGAACTCTTCCTTATCGCCTGCGTCGATGTCAAAGTCGAGATCATCGAAGATAACCAGAGCAGTTTGAGCATCATTGTCATGGTCAGTATTGCTGCTAGTAATTGTTTCTGTACTCAACTTTGTCGTACCCTGATAAAGATGAGCAGTAGTTGCTACAGAATCCATATCATCGTCATCAGTGGTCAACAACACTGGGATTTCATCCACAGTGATGTCAGAATCACCACGAGCTTCCAAGGTGAATGCCAATACTGGCTCATTCTTGGTGGTGGTGTCTTCATCTACCAAGATGTTATGCGCGTCATTGATGTCTTCCTCGTCGTCATTAAGAGCAACGCGAAGTTCAACGTCAGCAGCAGTGACAAAATCCACAAAAGTAAAGTCTTGATCCAGGCCAGACTGGGATTCAGTAGTGGTCACGCCGTCACCATCCATAAAGCGGATGCTGGTCACGTCAATGTTCCAAACTTCATCCAAATCATTGGAGTCAATGTTGCGCAATGCAGAAACAGCTACCGAGAATTCCTCAGTTTCGTCTGCATCAATCACTGCACAATCCAAGTTAATGGTCTTGGTAAAGATGTCATTATTCTCGGTGAATTCATCAACATCTGCAGAACCTACCATATCATCGCCTTGCCAAACAGTGATTTCGGTTGCGTAATCGTCTAAGTCCTGAGATCCAGAACCAGTGTGTTCCAAAGCAACACGGATAGAGCGGATTTCAATGTCGGAATCGTTATCAGCTTCTACACGGAAGGCCATTACAGGAACTTCTTCTTGCCCTTCGCCCACTTCTTCATTGCTGTAAATGGATGAAGATTCCACGTCAATTGAGCCGGCAGAGCCATCCAAATTACAATCCTTTGGACCAGGAGTTGGACCGCCAGTAAGGCCAGTCGGCACTAATTCACCAGCTTGGCGGGCAGGAATCACACCAATTTGTTCTTTAACTAAGTCTGCAGAGTTTGCAGGTACTACGTCAGCAAAGTTGTAGCCCCAAGAATTGAATACATCAATAGATGGGATACCCCATAGACCACCGGAGACAACCATTTGAACGGTGCCGCCGTTGTTTACTAACACACCTGGAAGGTGAGCAGCACTGCCGTCGCTGATGTTAGAGGTCTTTTCCAAGAAGGAAGAGTCACCATACATTGCGCGGGCAAAACTGTGGCCTTGTGCTGCGAATACAGCAGCAGAGGTAAAGGAAGCTTTCTTGCTTCCAGTGATTAGAGCACATTCTCCGGCTACGTCAGTACCTTTGGTTTCGGTAGCACAGAAGATTTTGCCGTCAGCTGGAGCGATGAAGCTACCAGTAGGCAAAGCGGTTACGCTAGCGTCAGCTGGGGTAACTTGAGAGAAGTTTAAGAAACCATAGCTCAAGAAAGCACCTGCGCTAGTGAAAGGACGCTTCTGCATATCCTTAGTGACGAACCATACGGTACCGTCTGGGGTAGAGTAAACTCCACCAGCAGTAGCAGCCTTGGTTACAGCAGCCGGCATAACCAACATTGTTGCAGATAAAGCAACAACAGAAAAACCAGTTACTATTTTACTTAAAAAAGTTTTCATGAGATACTCCGTTTTCTATAACTGCGACCCTCTTCCAAAAGTTAGAGGGTCTTCATAATTGATTGCTCAATTGCGACAATCAATAATTATAGAAAACATAATTAATTACTCAACAGAATATTAATGAATTAGCGACTATCTAGAGTTATCGCAAAAACTTTATACTCTCTTGCTTATTGCTTGTGCAGACAAAGTAATGAACACATACGCACGACCAATCACCAGCTATGTCCGGTGATCCGTATGCCCCTGACAAGTCAACAAGATTTAGATAGAGGCGGACGGCAAACTTAACAGAAATACATTAGTGAGTTATAATGAGCGCGAAGTAACACACCCAGCCAAAACACGTCTTGATTTATGTAAGCGGAAGTCCGCCTCTGTAATTAAAGACACAGAAAACCGGAAAATCTGACAATAAAAATCATCCGGAAATAAGCGGATTTTTATTTTCATAAAGGAGACGGGTTGGACCAAGCAGAATTCGAAAAGATCTATCACGAATTCGCAGATGCTATATTTCGGTATCTGTATTTTAAATTAGCGAACCGGGAAAGGGCCAAAGAGCTAACCCAAGATGTCTTCTCCAACTTCTGGCAGTATCTGCAAAAGGGAAATGCCGTGGAGCACCCTAAAGCTTTCCTCTATCGTAGCGCGGCGAACATTTTTATCAACGAAATCCGCAAAGGTAATAAAGAGATTTCCCTTAACCAACTACTAGATACTGGCTTCGACATCCCCGACCAGAAAGCCAATGTCTCGGAAATAGTCTTTCAAAATGAAGTGCTGGAAAAAATTAGATCTATCGATCCACAATACAGAGATGTGCTACTTATGAGGTATGTAGAAGGTATGCAAGTTCAAGAAATTGCCCAAATACTTAACCGCAAAGAAAATACAGTCTCGGTGCAAATCAAACGAGGACTAGAGAAGATTAAAAAAATTTATGACTGACCCATTACAAAAATTTACAGAACAAGCCAATCAAACTAGGCTGTCGGCCAAGGAAAAGGAACAAATGCTGACTGCTGTGATTGGGAGCGATAAAGCCCAGCCAAGCGGGATTAGTCACTTAATTCATCAGCTTCTGCAGAGCAAAGTGGCTATGCCTGTGAGCGTAGCACTCTTGCTAATATTAATTGCCACCCCGCTCACATATGCAGCTCAAAATAGCCGACCCGGCGGTTGGCTTTATGGAGTAGAAATTATGATAATTGAGCCTGCAGAAGAACTGCTCACCTCCCCGTGGCAGGAGCAAAACGAATTTGCTACTGAAAGACTTCACGAAAGGCTAAATGAATTGCAAAACTCTTCACCAGAGCAGCTGGATTCAGAAACTCTGAGCTATATTTCCGAAAATATAGAAGATTATGCTCTGGAGGTAGTATTAAATGAATCGGAACAATCCCCTTCTTTACAAATTGATCAGCTAGTGGAAGTGGCAGCCATATTAGATGCTCAGGATGAATTATTTTCCGAAGCAGGAACAGAAAGCCAAGATATCGCCTTAGCCGAACAAACCATAGATATAGAGATAGAAAATGAGCTGGATATGTTTATCGAAAGTGCGAACGAAACTGAGCAAAAACAGTTAGTTGAATCCGAAATAAATGATGTTGTAGAACTCAGTAAAGATACAGAGTTAACCCAGGAAGAAGAGCTATTACTTGAACAAGCTATAGACGAAATGGATGGAGCAGACTATGATGAGGCCTTACAGAAAATTCTTGACGCTAAAATATCTATCCTCGCTGATCAATACAGCGAAGAGTATGAATAAACCTGCCTCGCATGGTGCTTAGCAGGCAAAACAAAACCCCGCCTTCGGGCGGGGTTTTGTACAACTATGCCATTAGCAGATTAGGTTCGCTATTGGCGATAGATGAATCAATTACGCGATACCGTTCAAGAACAGGTATGGAGTCTTGAAGTCATCCATGTTGAAGTTGTAGAAGAAGTCAGGAGTAGCATCTACACCGCCAGCTTCATTATCCCAGTTGATGGATTCCAAGATAACTTGGTGATTGCCATCGGTTGGGGTAGAGTCAGCGGTCAATGTTACTGTGAAAGTAAATTCACGAGTCTGACCTTCAATTACACGCCAAGAAGTACCTACTACATCACCAGTTACGGTTCCTGCAGCGTCTACTAGACATGTGCTGCCACCGGTTGGGGTACCAGCAGATGAGTTAATATCAAATACTGTACCTTGACCAGCTGCGTCAGCGCCGTTGTCATCTTCACAAGAAGTGTCGATGTAAGCGTCGCCGTCAAAGGCAGTTACTTCAAATACGATTTCATAAGTACCTTGATCATCTTCAGTCGCTGCGTCAGCGGTGAAAGTACGTTCTGCTTCTGCAGAAACGAAATCAACCATGATACCAGCATCGTAAACGGCATGGGTGTCGCCTACTGCAGAACCTTCGAGGTCAGTAGTAGCTACATCTTCGCCAGTTTCGTCTTCAGCTTCAATAGCATCAACGTTACCACTGGTAACGGAAGCTTGTACGGTGTCGCCATTGTCAGCTGCACCGTCAGTGTCTTGAATGCTAACTGCAACTACGAGCTCAACTTCTTCGTCAGCCTCTACATCAATGTCAAGGTCTTCGAAGGTTACAGCACCGCCAGTTGGTACATCTTCAGAAGCTAGTTCTTCACCATCCATCCAAAGAGTGGCGTTGATTAACAATACAGCTTCATCAGTTTCACCAGTGGTAGTAATAGTTACTGGAATTTCGGTGACATTAATGTCAGAGTCGCCAGTAGCTTCCATGGTGAAAGATAAAATTTCTACATCGTCAGTATCAGAAGATTCATCGATGTCGATAACGTGTGCGTCATTGATAGCATCGCCTTCGTCTGAATCAGCGAGGGCAATAGTCAATTCAACATCGTTTACTGCAGCAAAAGTACCGAAATCAAATGCACGGTCAATTGCGTCAGCAGCTGGAGTTTCGGTAGTAGTTACACCATCACCGTCTTCGAAACGGAGAGAGTCTAATTCTACATCCCAAACATCGGTATCAATGTCAGCAGAATCCAAAGATTCTAATGCAGTGATAGCAACAGTGAAGGTTTCTTCTTCACCAGCATCAACGATTACACAATCGTCCAAAGAAATGGACTTGCTGTAACGGTCATTGTTTTCGGAGAAGTCGTCTGCATCAGCAGAACCTACTACTTCGTCACCAAACATAATTACAACTTCGTCGATGTAATCAGTGATGTCGTCAGAGTCAGCAGCGTTAGTCTGTTCTAATTCAACCTTTACAGAAGTAACGGCTACATCTGAATCATCATCAGCTTCAACATCGAAGTCCATTACTGGTACTTCTTCTTGGCCTTCACCAACTTCTTCATCAGAGTATTCATTACCCAAAGTGATAGTTACGTCACCAGCTACGCCGTCAACGTTACAATCAGATGGACCAGGAGTTCCACCGGTAGTACCAGTAGGAACGAGTTCGCCAGCCATACGAGCTGGGATTACACCAACTTGGCTCTTAGCGGTATCTGCAGAGTTTGCAGGTACTACGTCAGCAAAGTTGTAGCCCCAAGAGTTGAACACATCTTGAGATGGGATACCCCATAGACCACCGGAGACAACCATTTGAACGGTGCCGCCGTTGTTTACTAACACACCTGGAAGGTGAGCAGCACTGCCGTCGCTGATGTTAGAGGTCTTTTCCAAGAAGGAAGAGTCACCATACATTGCGCGGGCAAAACTGTGGCCTTGTGCTGCGAATACAGCAGCAGAGGTAAAGGAAGCTTTCTTGCTTCCAGTGATTAGAGCACATTCTCCGGCTACGTCAGTACCTTTGGTTTCGGTAGCACAGAAGATTTTGCCGTCAGCTGGAGCGATGAAGCTACCAGTAGGCAAAGCGGTTACGCTAGCGTCAGCTGGGGTAACTTGAGAGAAGTTTAAGAAACCATAGCTCAAGAAAGCACCTGCGCTAGTGAAAGGACGCTTCTGCATATCCTTAGTGACGAACCATACGGTACCGTCTGGGGTAGAGTAAACTCCACCAGCAGTAGCAGCCTTGGTTACAGCAGCGCTGCCAAAAAACATAGAGGCAGGAAGAGCTACTGTAGATACACCAACAGCAATTTTCTTAAATAAAGACATTTAATACTCCATTTTTTGAATCGGGCTGGCAGAATCTCTTTCGTTGTTCATTAGGACAAGAGAGAGAATACCAGTCTTGATTATTCAATTGAGATAATCAATAAAAGATTCAAAAAATATTAATTAGGTTTAACGAGCTATATCTGTTAGTTTCGAGCGAGCTCTAGAGTTCACGCTCGCCTATTTCAAACATAGACCGATTATTGATAATTCATTTCGCACGCGCTCGCTCCCAAAAGTTCGACCAAGGATACTTACTGCCAAAACGGGTGGGCAGGACGCTGCAAGAGCGCCGCGAGTTTGCATAGGCCTCCCTGATCTAGGACCAAGGAATCTAACGCTAACTCAGACTACCAACCGGCCTCGGTGATTAATACGTAAGTCACCTTTTGAGAAACGGTACAAAATGAGTCAATAACTAAAAAGAACTAACTGAACTTGTGGAATCCCGGTTCACGCCCGAGAATTCTTTAGTTGTCATCCCTGGCGCCGACGGCGGCCGGGGATCCATAAATTATAGATCCCGGCTCTCTCCCCTTCGACAAGCTCAGGGTAGAGCCCAAGAATGACACAATTCAAGTTCAGGGTGATACCTGTCTGTCAGGCATTACTCTAAACTCGATTTTTTAGGTGTTTGTTTCTAGGATTGTCAGATTACGGTAAATTAGACGTCTATACTAGTAAGCTGTTACAAAAAATGGCTGATTTTTTAATGTATATATGTTTACTACTTTGGGCCAACTTTGGTAACAAAAAACACGCAAAATATGGAGATTTTTGCCAAAATACGGAGATTTGGCAAAAATACGCTTATTTGCGCATTTGGAGATTGCTATTTAATTGGCAACCAATCTTTTTCATTTGTGCATATATTATAAAATACCTGGCCAAAAAGGTCAACTAATTATGGGGGTATATTCACGGTTAGCTTGAAGGTCTGGCCGAGCAAATTGTCTTGCAAAATGGCTTAAAAGTCATAATCTAGCCTAAAAATAGCTAAAGTTTTGTTTGTGCAAGCTGCGCAGAGATCTACCAATATAAAGTCAAAATAAAAAAGCGGCCGTTAACAACGACCGCTAACGCCTACAGGCCAAGCCTGGTAGTGATGGTCTCTACGTGCATAGAGTAAGCAGCTTGGAATATGGGTCTAAGGTCACGGTTTAAGCCCATCTCGGAATCGTAGACTACTGGAGGTGACTTATCGACCAACCTCCTGGTGGCAAAATCAATGGTGCCGTCGGCATCAAAATCCTGCCAGCCAAATTCCGGATCTTGCATTCCATTCTTTACAAACAAAACCTGAAGGGAATCTGGAAAAGCGTTCAAGTAATATACCCCATTGTCTGTCTTGAGGACAGCGGCGGAGTACTTAACTCTATTTGTATCCAGCTGTTGGTACTGCTGAAAACTTTTGGCATTACCAGGATTGCGCACATACTCGTGCAAGTGCTTGACCTTATCGGCAGGACGATAGGATTCGCTGTTGCAGTCAATAGCAGACGATCCCCACTCCTCACAAGCCGAACTATAAAACTTCGACCAATCGTACCATGCGACCCACGATACGACGACAAAAACAAAAACCGCCAAACCAAAGATCTGCCTTCCACCTAACATGTTAGTTTCCTCCTTTGAACAAAATACGGGCCAATTGCCGAACCTAAAATCAGTTATATCATTTTACAGATTAATCCTATAAATGTCAATCCAGCTTGATTTTTTACGACAAAATTAGTAGAATAACTTGTATTTGATGTATATGTGCGACGGGAACTGGCTCAATTGGGTTCTGCCCAAGGCAGACCAAGAGATAGTGCACTCACCGAGTGCCTCTAGCCTTAGATGGCTGTGGCTCGGTAACATATGTAGATTTGAGGCAATCATGCTTCGGGAACTGGCTCAATTGGGTTCTGCCCAAGGCAGACCAAGAGATAGTGCACTCACCGAGTGCCTCTAGCCTTAGATGGCTGTGGCTCGGTAACATATGTAGATTTGAGGCAATCATGCTTCGGGAACTGGCTCAATTGGCTAGAGCACTCGGTTTGGGACCGAGAGGTTCCGGGTTCGAGTCCCGGGTTCCCGACCACGGCCCAATTAATGCTGCAGGTTGCGTGTGCCCGCCCCTGGCGGACCCACTCCACCTTCCGCATTATTGTGCCTTACAAATTTCTGCTTAACCTGCGTTGTCGCGACGGCTCCCGTCGCTACACTCCGTGAGCCTGCTCCAACTTGCCCCAAGCAGAAATTTGATCACCATTAGATTGCGGGTATCGTATAATGGTTATTATCTCAGTTTTCCAAACTGATGATAGGGGTTCGATTCCCCTTACCCGCTCCAAATAAAAAAGTATCAGCTTGCCTGGTACTTTTTTATTTTGGTGAGTTAGCGGAATCGAACGGGTTGAAGTGAGCTGAGGTTTTCTCTGCAGAGAAAACCGAAAGCGAACGATCGGAAAGCTGCCAGTGGCAGGTTTCCGCAACCCCGGGCAAGGAGGCTTTCAGTAGAAAGCCGACGCGACATTCCCCTTAGCCGCTCCAAAGTAAATGCCTCAGCGATAGCTGGGGCTTTTACTTTGGAATGATTATAGAGGAATCGAACGGGTTGAAGTGAGCTGAGGTTTTCTCTGCAGAGAAAACCGAAAGCGAACGATCGGAAAGCTGCCAGTGGCAGGTTTCCGCAACCCCGGGCAAGGAGGCTTTCAGCAGAAAGCCGACGCGTAATTCCCCTTACCCGCTCCAAAGAAAAGACATCTCGTTCGGTGCTTTTTTCTTAATTAGAATAAAACCGCCTTACGGCGGTTTTATTTATTCTTGTATATGGCTAGAATTTTTTCTTAACTTCACAGCTTCTTTAAAAGCCTCTCCGGCTTTAAACTTTGGGGTGTTCAATTCTGGAATCTCTATCTTTTGGGTAGGATTACGCGGGTTAACACCAATGCGTGGCGCTCTATGAGAAACGCTAAACTGGCCAAAGCCGCTAATGTTAACTTTCTCGCCGTTTTTGAGCGATTCGTAGATTAAATTAATAAAGGCATTAAGCATGCGTTCGGCTTCTGTATAAGTGATAGACAAACGGGCTGCCAAAACCTCAATTAAATCAGATTTGTTCAAACTCATAAAGCATCAAATTACTGATTTTCTGAATTATAACATACCTAAAATAAATTTTCTAACCAGGCAGAATGAGATTCCCGAGGCTATTAATTACAAACCCTATACCGATTTCTATCCACTTCCAGATTTTTTTGAGATATTCCATAGATATGAACATTTTAACACGCAAAATTGTTTGACTAAAGCCCAGCTATTCCGAATTTATACAGCGCATAAACACCAGCGCTTAAGCTTGCAAAACCAATGGCTATAGCATTGATAATGTTAGCCTTGGGTTGTTGGGCTGGAGGAGCTAAAGCTGGAGCAATTTCCTGAGGAAATTTGTCCTGATTAGTCTCGCTTACTCCGGCTATGGGCTGCTTGGCAACTTTTGCTGGCACAGTTTTTTTGGCAGGCTTAGCCTTGCTTGAGCGACCCTCACCAGACACAGTCAGTTGATTAGCTTGTCCAGGAGTTGGCGTTAAAGTCCAAACATAACTATCCTCAGCCCAAGCATAGCTGCTCCCCTTAAGAGCCTTTGGATACTCAACTTCATCTATAATCTCGCCCGAAAGAGATTGCAGTTGAATTAATTTCCCTGAATCTGCCAAAGGAAGCTTTAAATCTTGGCCGGTTAGTATAAAATATTCCCCGCTCCCCAAATCTACATCAGGCAAAACTTGTGCCCTAGATCCGATAACTAGTTTGTAGGCCGACAGATTTACCAATGAAACGCTGGGGTTATAAATCTCCACAAACTCCTTTTGCGCTGGTTTGGGCGCTGGGTAGATTTCCGAAATTATCAGTTCATAATTCACTGACTCATCATCAGGCTCAGGATCAACAGGTGGTGCTTCGTCATCAGAATCATCGGGAATGTCTGGATTATCTGACGGCAATTCTAGATTAACCGATCCCAGGCTTGGCGCTGACCAGTACCAAGAACCGCCAATCAAGCTATACGACTTACCTTCTGGGGCCGTGCTCGTATAAGTAACTTTGCTGATTAATTCGCCTTCTTGGTCAAATAAGCCTAAACCATCTCCCCCGCTATTATTCAAGCCAAATTTGCCCGAAGGAATCGTTATGGCAACATATTCCCCTGCTCCCAATGTCTGATTTCCCAGGACAAATGCATTTGAACTTAAAGGTGCTGTTAAAACGTCATCTAAAACCCAATTTTCTAAGTTGATTACAGTATTGCCAAAATTATGTAACTCCACCACCTCAAAACCATTATCCTCCCCGATTGGATTAGGCAGAAATTCGGTGATCTGAACTGTCTTGGCCTGGCTACCTGGTTGATCATCCGGCACCTCCACCTGCACCGTCACGGTCATTGAGCACACCTCCCCAAACAGCTGTACTCCAGAATTCATCTGCCATTGGTAAAAGTACTCTCCGATCTGTACGGGTGCGGATAGAGTTAAAGCAAGCGTAATCTGTTCTAGAGGATTTACATCTTTGCCCAAACTTATTCGTAGCTCACTAGAAGTATAATTTTGCTGGACAAAATAATTTGAGCTGCTCCAAACCGTGTTTCCTAAATTTACCAAGTTAAGGTTCAGCAGCAAGGATTGACCAGGCGCTACTTGGACAGAATGATTTTCTACACCACACTGAGCGTTATCGGTTAGCTCAGGGATTTGATCTGGCAACACTTGAACACTGCTGTTTCGCGGGCTGCTGCTAGCCAGAAAATAGCCAAGATTCTCAAACAAATCTTGCCTGACTACAGATTCTCCTCCCGAGGGGTTAGATAAACCTGTAGTTACAAAACCATTGCTAGTTTCTCCCCAAGCTAGGCTATCAATGATCGTCCCAGTGTCTAATGCACCCTGGCGCAAAGCCACGCCATTATCGTTGGCTAGTGTAGCCGAAGTTGTAGCATCAGGCACTACAGCAATATCCAACCAGGAAGAATTGGCCCACAGATAAAAACTATAAGCCGGAATGATTGTTTCTGCCGAAAATGATTTGATTGAGCTATCCGCAGTGCCATTTGCGGAACGCTTTACCAATCGATGTCCGTTTAAATCCATTGGGTACGGATTCGGATTATATAGCTCTATAAAATCCTGATTAACAAAGCCGTCCCCTCCGGAGACTTGAACTGCCGAAATAACAATCGGCTGAGCCGCCACTTCGGCCCGGGCAGTCTGTACAGCCAAACCAGCCATGCTGCCAATAGCTACAGCCAATGCTGTAAACCAAAGCAATACTTTTTGTTGCATAATACTCCTTTCTGATTATCTTGTTGTAATTATGCATGGCGCTGTTCAAAACACAGTCAATAAAAACTCAAACTGGGATAAAAAAACACCTCGCAATCGCGAGGTGCAAACTTATGGTTTTAGGATTGTTCAGCCTCGGGCAATTCTTTAAACAAAGCGCCGAGTACACCATTAACAAACTTGCCCGATGATTCCCCGCCGAAACGCTTGCCCATTTCTACAGCTTCGTTAATTGCTACCTTAGCCGGAGTTTCTTTAAGGTGAAGAAGCTCATAAATCCCCAACCGCAAAACATTACGGTCAATGATAGTAATCTGTTCGATTGGCCATTCTGGAGCATGCTTTACAATCACCGCATCAAGCTCGTCTATATTATTAACTACGCCCATGAGCAGCTCATTGGCAAACTCCAACCCTTCTTGGTCGGGAGAAAACTCTTTGGATACTCTGTCCAAAATATCCGCCAAATCCCCTTGGCGGTTATGAAAGTCCCACTCAAACAAAGATTGAAGGGCTATGGTTCTAAGTAAGTGTCGGTTGGCCATATAGTTAAGTTTAACTTAAATATCCACAAACTGCTAGAACCTAGCTATTTTGCCCGAGTGCGCGCAAGAAGCCGAGGCTCGGCGGAGGCGTAATGAAAGTTACGGCGAAGCCGAACGCAGGCTTCTGACAAAGCAATCGGGCAAAGAAAAGAAACAGCGATTCGCTGTTTCTTTTCGTAATAGCTGGTTCAAACTTAAGCCTTGCGTCCTTTGTAATAACCACAGTTTGGACAAGCGTGATGAGGCTGAGTTGGGCTGCCGCAATTCTTACACTTGGCCAGTTGGCTGGCGGTTAAGGCGTGATGACTGCGACGTTGGTCGCGGCCACTACGGGTTTTATGCTTCTTTGGAACTCCCATGTCGTCAAAATTGTCTCCGACCTCTCGCAGGCAAGCAAACTTGTCCGCTAGCTGTCTTCGTCAATTTCTCCTCTCAAATTTTCGCTTAACCTTGGGGTTCGCTACGGCGCTCCTCGCTACACTCGTCGCGCCTTCACCTGTCGGCCCAAGCAAAAATTTGTTTTAATCTTAAAGTCAATGTGATAATTATACGCTAAATCAGGCCATAAGTCAATGGATTAAAAAAGAGCTGATCGTGCGGATACGATCAGCTCCTTCGCCACCTGCCAGCTCCCCGTAAGCTGACAAGAATTGAAGAAATGAAAAGTTACTGTAAAATACCTAATCTCGGCGTGTCTACCTCCTCAACTGAAGGCTTCCGGATCTCAAGCTCCGGCATGATGCTTTGATAGATTTTTCCAGCAATTGCTGCGGCTATTCTTCCGCGTCCACTTGCACCCCGCGTGATGACCACAACGGTGTACTTTGGATCGCTGATGGGAGCAACCGAAGCAAATAGTCCAGTTCCTTGGCAAGTGCCGGTTTTACCAGCAATGCCTTTGGAAGCATCCACTCCCCGGTGGGCTGTACCGTATTCGGCAGCGCCCTTCATTCCTGGAATTGCGCCATCCAACACATCTTCCGGCAAGTCCACTTTGGTGACTTTTGGCTCCGGCATTGTGCCATCAGGATTCTTTTTAGGAATAAAAGGCGTTACCTTTAGGCCGCGATTGGCAAAAGTGGAGACCATCACAGCCGCTTGAATAGGAGTCACTTTAAAGCCGTACCCATGGGAGAAAACCAGCGAAGTCTTTTTTACCAACGGTAATCGGCCTGGCGATTCACGCGGTTCGTTTACACCTGTTGGTTTGCCTAAACCGAGCTGCTGGGCGACTTTTACAAAATCTTGGTACTCAAATGAGCTGCCAAGCTTCTGGAAGTAGCCGTTTTGAGATCGTGCTAAGGCTTCTTCCAAATCAATTTGCGATTCCTCGCTATCTTCAGGAATGGCATCAACACTAAGACCGGCTGCAGTCGTTACTAACTTAATAGTTGAGCAGGGCTCAAACCCTCGGCGGATGGCCCAATCCTGGTTCACTACCGAAAGCAGCTTACCAGTTTTGGTTTCCATAACCACTGCGGTTCCAGCTTTGCCGTCTAGCGCTTGAATCACCTTCTCGCGGATTGTCAGGTCTTCACCTTCCAAATTATCCTGAGAAATATTCTTGGCTACCTCGGCGCGCAAACGGTTCTCGGCAGCGATTGCCGCCCGGCGGCGGGCTTCTTCGGCACGCTTGCGAGCAGCGACGATGCGAGCTTCACAGCGAACTTTCGCTTTGCCACGAAGTTTATTGCATCCAACAGCTTTCTTTTTTGATTTCGCTTTACCATCCGCCATAACAACAGGAGGCAAAAACAAAACCAAGAAGAACATGGACAAAAATACAAGTTTTTTCATCTCTTTTGCCTCCTTTATTTTGTTTAAGTACTGCGTGGGAACTTTACTGCATTATCTCATTTTAGCCAAAGAGAAACAAACCAGTTGTCCACCCTCTCCAAAACTAAATGAGCCAAATGTTTGATTAAGAGCGAACCCGCACTCACACTTACATAGCCGAGCCGTGCGCAGTACGGCGAGTCCCCCGAATCCCTACCTTAACTAAATAGGCCAGATAATAAATTGAGAGTGAACCCGCAGCTCTGCAACGCAGAGCGAGGACTAACGTTCAATTTATTATCTGGCCGATTATAGTGCCCCCAATCCGAGTAACCGAAATCAGGAGCCCGAGTCCACCAAAATAGTGGTAAAATTTAGCTAGCTCTTAGGCTAGACATAACATTTTATCTAATATATACTGTTTTGTCAACCCTGACACGCTAACTTACTACATGGAATTGGAGGAAAAATATGTCGGTTTACTGCGTAATTAGTCTTGATTCTCGGCGGTTACTAGACCGCTTAGAAATCAGTGACGCACACAGCGACTATCGCTGGGTGATGTTTGATTGTGACATTCAGACCCAAAGGGGTTTGCAAGATGTCAAAGAGTGGCTACTGGAGATAACCCCGGCCTATATCCTGATCAGCCTCAAAAGCTTTTCGGAACGGGACTGCTCAAATGAACAGAATCTCAGTAAATTTCTAGAAGAGAAAAACATTCCTGCTCAATTTCTGCTGCCAGAGCAATCGGACTGGCATAACGTTAAGGCCATAGCCGCTTCGGCGCAATTAAATATTCATGAATTAACCCTAGACCGGTTAAAAGGTCAAGAACTGCTTAACAGCATAAGAGGGTTTATCACAGTCTACCATAGTCCGCCAGTGGTAAGGAGTTACCATATCCACTGAAGAATTAAAAACGCTGCGAGAGCAATCTCGCAGCGTTTCTTATTTTAGAAACCCATACCACCCATGCCGCCTGGCATGCCGCCGCCCATTTCTGGAGCTGATTTCGGTTCTGGCTTGTCTACAATAATCGTTTCGGTTGTGACTAGAGTTGAAGCAATAGACACAGCATTCTCTAAAGCCAAGCGGGTTACCTTTACAGGATCTACGATACCGCTGGCAATCATATCTTCTTTCTTGCCTTCTTCCCACTTCATTTCATCATAGTGAGCGAAGTCGTAACCAGCGTGCCCACCGGTCTTCTGCACAAATTTGATAACAGCAGAACTTTCTGCACCAGCGTTCTCTGCAATCTGTCTTAGAGGAGCCTCCAAAGACTTGCGTACGATCATAGCGCCGCGCTTTTCATTTTCCTGGAAGTAATCACTGCCAGAGATGGCTTCTTCTAAGATTGGCGCGATTTTGGCCAGAGCGCTACCGCCGCCGGCCACAATACCTTCTTCTACTGCAGCGCGGGTCGCATTCAAAGCGTCTTCAATCTTGAACTTCTTTGCTTTCATTTCGGTTTCGGTGAACGCGCCGACTTTGATTACGCCAATACCACCGGCAAGGCGCGCCATGCGTTCCTGGAGTTTTTCTTTATCAAAATCGGAAGTCGCTTCTTTGATGGCGGCCTTGATTTGGTTGACGCGCTCAGTAATCGCGCCCTGGTCCCCTGCTCCGTCCACAATCGTAGTATGGTCTTTGGTGGCCACAACTTTGCGGGCACGACCTAATTGATTGATTTCGGCTTTATCCAAAGCTAAGCCGAGTTCTGAAGTAATCACAGTTCCGCCAGTTAACACAGCGATATCCTGGAGCATTTCCTTGCGGCGGTCGCCAAAACCTGGGGCTTTGACAGCGAGCACGCTAAAGGTGCCGCGGAGCTTATTCAAAACAAAAGTAGTTAGAGCTTCACCTTCTACGTCGTCGGCGATAATCACCAATTCTTTTTTGCCGCTTTGCGCAATCTTTTCTAGTAAAGGCAAGATCTCTTGCACACTAGAAACCTTTTTGTCTGTGATTAAGATGTAGGGATCTTCCCAAACGGCTTCCATGCGCTCAGTGTTGGTTACCATGTAAGAAGAAACAAAGCCTTTGTCAAAGCGCATACCCTTAACAACTTCTTTTTCAATCCCAATGCTCTGCCCTTCTTCTACGGTAATAACGCCGTCATTGCCGACTTCTTCCATGGCTTCAGCAATCAGCTTGCCAACTTCGGCGTCTAAAGATGAGATAGTCGCCACTTGCTCAATACCTTCGCGACTGGTAACTTCTTTTTTTACTTTATTAAGCTCTTCTACTACAAACTTTACAGCTTTGTCCATGCCGCGCTTAAGATCGTTGGCTTTGTAAGTGTTGCGTTCTAGTTCGGAGAAAGCTTCCTCAATCATCTTTTGAGCGAGCACGGTTGCAGTAGTAGTACCGTCACCTGCGTCTTCGTTAGTCTTGTTGGCCACTTCTTTGATTAGCTCAACGCCGATATTTTGAAATTTGTCTTCTAGTTCAATATCCTTGGCAACAGTTACACCATCGTCAGAAATGGTTGGACTGCCATAGCCGCGATCCAAAATTACCGCCTTGCCGGTTGGACCAAGGGTAACCTTAATTGCGTTTGCGGCGATGTCTACGCCTTCTTTGATTGCTTGCTTGGCTTCAAAGCCAGTCTTGATTAGTTTTGCCATATCGTCCAAATTGTCTTCGACCTCTCGCAACCCAGCAAAGCTGTGTCGCTAGCGGTCTCCACCAATTTCTCCTCTCACATTCACGCTTAACCTTGCTCGCGATGCTCTGGCTTTGCCAGAGCAAGCTCGTGTCGGGTTCGCTACGGCTTTCGTCGTTACACTTCTCAAGCCTGCTCACCACTCGGCCCAAGTGTGAATGTGGGTTAATACATTAATTATTCTAATACCGCGAGCACGTCGCTCTCGTCTTTCTCTTCTCCGACGTTTAATACTTTGTATTCAACTTTTTTTCCGTCTTCGTCTACTTCAATCTCATCGCCAGAATATTTTCCGTACACAACCTTATCGCCAATTTTGAGGCCGAGCTTGGCAACATCTTCGCCATTCCCAACGGCCACAATTTCGCCTTGGGTCTTTTTTTCTTTTTCTGCGCTATCAGGAAGTACTATTCCAGAGGCAGTAACTTCTTCGGTGGAAAGAGGCTTTACCAAAATCCGATTTCCTAATGGTTTTACTTTCATATGACTCCTTAATAATTGCTTAATTATATTGGAAAGTGTGGGTGATTAAAAGCCCTCTTGAGGGAGCTTTTTAGCACTCTTATTGTATGAGTGATAACAGACTTTGTCAAGAACTTTTTCTGTTTGATAAAAACCGTTGTCTAGCCTTGTGATATAATTTTAAGGTTAAATTAAACAAACTAATTATGACTGAACCTATTGGCACCCAATCATACCAATCTGCGGATGGAGCAAAAAGCTACCTAGATTTTATCGCCTCCGAAGATGCAGAAACCTTTATGCCGGTCCTTACAGAGGCTGTGGTTTCAAGATTTAAGCAAGATCAAACTGTGAAGATACTGGATGCTGGATGCGGGCCAGGCTGGTTGGCTGGAAATCTAGCCAAAACCGGTTGGAATAATGTGTACGGCTGCGATTCATCGGAGCCATTAATCCGCGCGGGTAAAGAACAATACCCAAATGTAAAATTCGATGTGGTTGATTTTACCAAACCCCTACCTTACGACGCAGGAACTTTTGACTATATTATCCTCTCTATGGCCGTTGTAGCACTGGATTTAGACGCGCAGATAGAAGTTTTCAAAAACATGTACAATGCTCTCAAACCTGGCGGTCACTTGCTGTTCATTACTGTTAACCCATATTACGCCTATCCTGTGGGGGTGTGGAAGCGTGGCTGGTTGCGATTTTTACTGAGACAGACCCCATTACTAAAGCTCCGCCCATATCAAGAATATGTGAGAGCCAAAGACCGTTCGTTCGTTTGGAACCATAACTTGATTTCTTATTTTTACACTTTAGAAGAGCAGACCAACGCGCTACTGGATATCGGATACCGTTTGAGCCATCTAAAAGAAATAGCCTCGGATACAGACAGCGAGCGATATAATCTACGTTATCGCCTTTTTCGTTATCCAATTTTCATACAATTGGATATGCAAAAGCCAAATAATTAATGAAACCACCTTTCGGCGGTTTCATTTTGCAAAAAAACTTTGAAGCAGCTCAGTGTGTTTGCTTTCGGGGTGAAAACTCAATTCATCACTGCGTATAAATACAAACTGATCTTGGCGAATTCGCGAGCTCTGCCAGCGACTAAGCTGTTTATCCAGCCAAGAGCCAAAAGTACCTTTAAAAGCAAATTCCAGCCAGCTTTGAAGCAGTGACCGTGACCCATCACCCGTCTGGCCAACAGTCATGTTAGGAAAAAACAATTTCATCCATGATAAGTTTGCGCGCAAAAAAGCATTGATCGTATGAGTTAACACCAGGGGTCGCAAACGGCTGTACTCCATAGCTTTATACAAGTTACGTTCAGCATCCACTTCTCTAGGCTGGCCTAAATAATGATTCAAGCAAAACCTGTTGGCGATTTTATTTTGATAGCGGCGGACACCGAACAGCTGAAAGTATGCCATCAAAAATGTGCGCGCGACCCACATGCGGTTGGGGTCGGTAATAATCAGCAAATCAATGTCGCTTGTGGCTTTCTGGAGACCCATAGCCTGCGAACCGCCCAAGGCCACTCCTCTCACAAACGGAAGGTGCTTTGTCGCCCAGATATAGCGGCGGATTAATCTTTCGCGAACCAAACCAAACCGATAATTAGCCAGGCGCTGTTCTACTAAATGCTGTCTATTCAACAGGGTATAAAATCCGTTTGTCTGCATAATCTTCCCATCCTGAACCAGGGCTGATAATTGCAGTAATACCGTATCCAAATGAACAGAACTAGGCGGGTTAGCAGAGTCTGTTAATTCATATTTCTCATCCAACCGCTTCTTAAGCTGAAGCTTATCGGCAATCAAAAACCGCTCCACTTCTAGCGCTGTGAGCGGATAATCTTGTAAATCAAAAAATTTAAGTGTTTGGATGATTCGATCTGATAACATACCACCAAAAATACGATAAATATCTGTAAAAATTTTTCTTTAGCCACCCACTTCCCCGGGAGCGCTCTCGCGGCTGATCCAGTCAAATCCGCATAGATTTGACTGGGCCGCTGACGCTAGCTTACTCCCTCTAAAGTGGGTGGCGGATTGGCAAATCCTATATTTTAAAGTCCGAGACTATCGGCGCTGATTTCGTCCCAATCACCGGCGTCATTCTCTTTATAAACTCTTAGTTTGTGTGAGAATTCGGTGTCGGAAAATTTATATTCCACGCGCGCGGTGTCGGTGGCACGCTTGGCAAAGTGCTCTTTTCGCTCAAGAACGATCGGCTTGTTCTCTCGCTCCAGCTTATAACGGTCGCCATCGCGCTCAAAAATAAGTGTATCTATAGTTCCGCGAACTTCGGGACCATCTGCAGTTTGCACGGTTAGATCCTCGGTGGAAACCTCCACGTCGTCAAACTGCTCCTTGGCCAGTTCTATAAATTGTTGCCAGCGATCGTCTTGCATAGTTTCTTTCCTGTCATCCCAGGCGAGCCCTTAGGCGAGACCGGGGATCCATTAATTACCTAGTGGATTCCGGTTCCTCGTTCCCCTTCGCGGACTCGGCCCAGGAATGACGTTAAACTTATTGAAGCACGGTTTGATAAGCGGTTGATAATGTAGAAAGCGCAATCGGGATAATCACCACCATAGCAACGATCGGAATAACGACCAGTGCCACGGTAATAATTAACTGCCACTTCATGTACTGCTTGGTCTTGCGGGAATTATCCAGAATCTCGGCCAGCATTTGCTCTTGGGTTTGTGGGGTTTCGATTTTGTGTGTTTCGTTTTCCATAAGGTTTTGTGTCATCCCTGGGCCCCGAGCGAGTGGAGCGAGTCCAGGGGAACCGGGGATCCATTAGTTAAATAGTGGATTCCCGGTCTCTCCCTTCGGCCTCGCCAGGAATGACACTAGAGCTGTTCTTTAGGGCAAAAAGAGGCAGTTCTTCCGCCTAGTTTTATACTTGAGATTATTGTAGCACAGCCCAAGCAGGGCTGCCCTTTACGGCCATAAACGTAGTGGTGCTTGCCCATGCTCCCCCATTTGCCGTCTGTTCGGACAAAATCTCCCACGCTTGAACCTTTATACTTTACCCCAGTTTTGAGGACTGGTTTTATCTGGTCAAAAATCGCACGGAGCTCGCGCGTGGTTAGACTTTCCACTTTACGATCCGGCTTTACGCGAGCATG
This sequence comes from uncultured Candidatus Saccharibacteria bacterium, assembly GCA_964597895.1. GTDB lineage: Bacteria > Patescibacteriota > Doudnabacteria > UBA920 > UBA920 > UBA920. The sequence continues at coordinate 74,047 of CAZQZS010000001.1, read as the reverse complement.
ATACAAAATCTCATCACTATATATATTCCCGATTCCGACCACAACTTTCGTATCCATCAAGGCCAACTTGATTGGAATCTTTTTGCGGTTAGCTACAGCATCGCGCAATACTTCAAAGGTAAAACTTTTTTCCAGCGGCTCTGGACCATATTCACGGAACTCTTTTACCTTCTCCATATCTTTATCTAACACCACGCGCAAGTAGCCAAATTTGCGAATGTCATTAAAGTACAAAGTTGAACCATCCGTAAAATAAAAAACTACATGAGTATGCTTACTCGGGAGCTTTACTAGCGGCGCAGTCGCTTTATTAAGCAAGCGATACTTACTGCCAGTCTTTTTTGCCAAAGCTTTATCTTCAAAAATAAACTGACCAGTCATCTTTAAATGAACCAACATACACAAAGGTCCGTCCAAATCAAAGATCAACATCTTACCTCTACGGCTAACAGAAACAATTTTCCGACCAGTTAAAAATTTTACAAATTGGTTAACGGTTTTTTGCGGCACATCGCGGATATTGCTCACTGTATTCGGACCAACGCTCACCAGCTTGGCCGCATGAACAGCTACGCGCTTGATTTTTAGTCCACGCAATTTTTTGTTTAACTCAGACACAACGGTCTGCACTTCTGGAAGTTCAGGCATACAGCCAGCATAACCTAGTTACAGCTCGAGTTCAAACTTGTTATACTAAAAATATGCAGGATATTTTTAAGTCTATTCCCCATAAATTTTCCTCAAAAGAAAAGGGATTAATAGAAAAAGCTGTTGAATTTGGCACCCGAGCGCACAAAGGACAAAAGCGCAAAAGCGGCGAAGATTTTATTATGCACCCGATTTCTGCAGCAACTATTTTGGGGCAAATCTTTCCGGACGCCGCGACCATTTGCGCAACCATTCTACATGATATAACCGAAGACACTCAAACCACTCACGAGCAGTTAATAAAAGAGTTTGGCGATGAAGTCGCGGGTCTGGTAGATGGCGTCACCAAGCTCGGCCACGTGCGCCTGCGCAACAGCAAAGATGAGTACTATGTAGAAAACCTGCGAAAAATGTTCATTGCCACTTCGCAAGACGTAAGGGTAATGCTCATCAAGCTCGCAGACCGGCTACACAACATGCGCACCCTGGGCGCGCTACCAGAAGACAAGCAGCAAAAGATCGCTTCGGAAACTTTAGAAATGTACGCTCCGATTGCCGGCCGCCTCGGTATCGGTTCATGGAAAGATGAGCTGGAAGATTTGGCTTTTCAAATTGTTTCGCCAAAAGAATATAACGAAACTAAAGCTGCCCTAGAAACAGAACTTGCAAAGCGCGACAAGAACATTAAAGAGATGCAAAAGGAATTGTCGCAGATCTTAAAACTAGAAGGAATAAAATTTGAAGATATAACCGGCCGCACCAAGCGCATTTATTCTTTGTATAAAAAGCTGCAGCGCTACGAAAACGACATTACCAAAATTTACGATCTGCACGCGCTCCGGATTATCACCCGCTCCACTGGGGATTGTTACGCAGCCTTAGGCATCATTCACAAACACTTCAATCCGGTACCCGGACGAGTAAAAGATTTTATCGCTACCCCAAAACCAAATGGCTATCAGAGCATTCACACCACCGTGTTTGATAAGTCCGGAGAAGTATTTGAGGTGCAAATCCGCACCGACTTGATGCACGAGACCGCTGAACGCGGTATTGCCGCCCACTGGTTCTATGAAGAAAAGGGCAAGCCAAAAGAGTTAAACAAAGGCGAAACCTGGTTCGCAGAGCTACGCGCTTGGCAAGAAGAGATGGCCGCCCACCCAGAAGAATTCTTGGAAGGGTTAAAAATAGATTTCTTTAAAGACCGTATCTTTGTGCTGACTCCCAAGGGCGACGTAAAAGATTTGCCGGTCGGTGCCAGCGTGATTGACTTTGCCTTTGCTGTTCATTCTGATTTGGGCTACCAAATGATGGGTGCCAAAATCAACGGCAAGATTGCAAAAATTACCGATGAGCTCGCTCAAGGCGATGTGGTAGAAATTTTGAAATCTAAAAAGGCAGCCACGCCTTCGCGTGATTGGTTAGTAGTGGCTAAGACCAGTCACGCGCGATCACTGATTCGCAAATACCTCCAAGAAAACGATAAAGGCATTTTCCAGCGAGTGCGCGAGCTCAAGCTGCAAGACATTTCCTCGCGCATTCCTCCACTGCCGACTTTCTTCCGCAAAAAATAAAACCCGCATAGCGGGATTTATTTTACTTATTTAAAGTATTCTTTGTGTACGTTGGTTCGTGCTCAACCAATTCGGTTGCATCAAACCACACAGAAATTTCTTGATTAGCTTCTTCTACACTAGACGAACCGTGAATCAGATTATACAGCTTGGAGTTGTGCTTGTCCACGTGCTTAAAAGAAACATGAGAATAATCGCCTCGGATAGTGCCAGGAGCTGAAGCTTTGGGTTCGGTGCTGCCAATCATCTTGCGCACTAACTCCACAGCTTCAATGCCCTCTAGAACCATGGCGATGATTGGACCGGAAATCAGCATATCAATCATTAAGTTGCGAACATGCTCGCCGCGACGAATAGCCAAGTCCTCAGTGTAGTGGCCTGAAGCGTGGTCATGAGACGGGACCAGCATCTTCATACCGACAATCTTTAGACCCACGCGTTCAAAACGGGTGGTAATCTCCCCTACTAAACCACGATCAACTGCGTCAGGCTTTAGTAAAACCAAAGTTCGTTCAATTGTTTCTTCGTGACTCATATTATTTAGAAATTGTTACTGATGTAATCACTACTGGGCTCTGGGGCGGGCCATCTTCGCCACCGAACGGACCAGCTTCAATTGGCACAGCACCAATCTTTTCTACAACATCCATCCCCTCTACGACTTGGCCAAATACTGTGTATTCGCCATCAAGCATTGGTAAATCATTTAGAGCAATATAGAACTGGCTACCCGATGAAGCTTTGGTAGGATTAGCCTGATCGCCTAATCTTGCCATAGCAATCGCGCCCTTAGTGTGCTTAAGGCCGATTTCTGCAGGAACAGTGTAGCCAGGACCGCCGGTGCCATCACCTTTAGGATCACCGCCTTGGATTACAAAGTTCTTGGCAATCCGGTGGAAAGTTAAACCATCATAGAATTTTTCTTGGACAAGTTTTAAAAAGTTAGCAGAAGTCTGTGGAGCTGCTTGGGTGTTCAGCTGAATTTTGATGGTACCAAAATCTTTTACCTCCATTACCACCATGTTGCCTTCAATGGTTTCAGTGGCTGTCGGCGGGGTAGTTTCGGTTTGAGTTGGGGTATCGGTTTGATTCATGGAATTAGTTGTTTGGTTAGAATTTAATTGCTCAGTATTATCATTGTTCCGAAGTAGCAGCCATGCAACTACAGCCACAATAATCACACCAATGATTATGTAAGCGATGTTTTTATTCATGTATTTAGATTATTATTTTAGTCATCGTATCAGTTTGGGCAGTTTTTTTCAACCTAGTATTTTTATAGTTATAGAACAAAGATAGCATAGCCAGAATGAAGGCATAATACGCTAATAATCCTTCAATTGATAGGGTAAAATTTATCTGACTGAAAGGCAATTCTGCTAACCTGCGGACTATGTTGATTTGCAAACTTACTAGCAGTTCGCCAATGACAGCAAACCACTGACCCATGAGCGGTAAGAGAGAAAGGCCGCCGAACAGCATCAAGGCAGGAATCATGGGTAAAATTAACAGATTAGCTACGGGAGCCATCAGACTCAAAGTACCAAAATATAAAGCAATTAGCGGCGCCGTAGCGAGAATTGCGCCGCCACTACTCCAGATAAGCTCGCCCCAGCTGCCAGTTCTATTAAGAACCCTTCTAAGGTGATTAGCAGTCAACACTCCAAAAGTTGCGGCAACGCTTAGCTGTAAACCGATGTCATAAAATAGACGTAATGGATTTATCGCAGCCATCGCAGTCACTGCGTAGAGCAGCAGCAAATATGAGCCGGTAACTCTGCCCATTGAACGTGAGATAATCAGTACGCTCGCCATGATACCAGCACGAACCACCGAACTTTCCGCTCCAACTAAAATTACAAACAACCAAATCATGGTTAATGCGGTCGCGTCGGCTAATCTTCTGCCCAGCACATAACCCATCACCCCTACGCCGCTGGCCAAGATAGTGAGGTTGTAACCAGAGACAACTAAAATATGGATTAGGCCAACCCGTTGATAAGATTCATGGAGACCATCTGGCAATTTATCCCTCTGCCCGACTAGTACACCTAAAACAATCGCCGAGCCAGTCGCAGATAACCGCTGTTCGGCAAGACGGATAATGCGATTGCGTAATTCACGCAGTTGCTCCTCGTGCCAATTTTGTTTAGCATCAATAACATAAATTCTTGCGCGTTTTAATTCTGCGTGTACACCCCGATACTGCAAATACTTCACATAATTAAAGCCGCTAAAATTTTCTGGCTGTTTCAGAACGCCGGTAGCTAATACAGTTTGTTCTTGCTTGACGTAGGCATAATTAAACAAGCTAACTCGTACCAGCTGGGAAAAATTTTCTGGTTGTAAATAAACGGCCTGATTGCCGCCAGAGGTTGTTTCTGGCTCAGATAAAACCTTAGCCTTGATAACAACCTCCTGATTATATAGCTGGCTATATTGGCTAACGCTCTGAGCGTTAACCCAGCTCATCGCGCCAAAACTGAGGCCAATAAAAAATAACGAAACTACGAACAGCAGTTTAATTTCATAGCGCCAAGCTAAGATTACGGCAGACAAAAACCCTGCCAATAGACCGGCCACCACCAAGCCGGGCAAGGCAACTGATAACCCTGTAACCAATCCAGCCAAAAACCCTACACACAAACCAGGCAAAATAAAAACAGCCATGAACTAATTGTAATTCCGGCTGTTCAAATTTTGTTCCAGAAAAAATTAAGAAGCCAATTTATCCAGTAACTCTGATTTATTCAATTCCTGCTGCTCCCGAGTTGAGAGGTTCTTAAGCTGAACTTTATTATTGGATTTTTCGGCGCTGCCAATGATGACAGCCCAATTTATCCCTTTTCGCTCGGCATATTTAAATTGCTTATCAAGCTTCGCGGCTTCATAATAAACTTCTGCCGCCAAACCATTCACTCGCAGCTCCGCAGCCAGCTGAACATAATCAGCGGTCAGTTCAGCCTCTACGTTTACAATCAGAACCGAATTAACTTCTGGTCTTGGTAATAATCCAAGCTCATCCAACGCTCCATACAAACGATCTATGCCAATACTAGCCCCAACGGCTGGCAATGGGGTTTCGGAAAAATTATTAACCAGCCCGTCATAACGGCCACCGCTGCAAATACTGCCATACTCAGGCTTCTCCGGGAGGACAGTTTCAAAAACTGTCCCGGAATAATAATCCAGCCCCCGAGCTATACTGGGGTCAAATTCTATTTGACCTTTCAGACCAAACTGCTGAAGCAGGCTGATCACCCTTGAGAGTCGTTGCGGTATTGTTGGTTTAGAACCACCGATCAAACTTTTCGCTTGCTCTATTTCGGTACTACTCACTCCCCGCTCGCGCATCTCTGCGACCATCCCATCTACACCAATTTTTTGGACTTTATCTAAAATTCGAATCGCATCCTCAGAAAACGCAGAAAGAATACTTCGATCATTGATTAAAATTTTATAGTTAGTTACCCCAACCGCCTCTACAGCTTTGGCGGCACAGGCTATCACCTCGGCGTCTGCCAGTTCTGCATCACTACCAACAACATCTACATCACACTGATAAAACTCGCGGAGCCTGCCTTTTTGAGGGTTGTCTGCCCTCCACACTGGCGCAATCTGATAGCGCTTGAACGGCCACTGCAAGGAGCCTTGATTCTGCGCCACGTAGCGTGCTAAAGGAACTGTCAAATCGTAACGCATCGCAACATCACGATCGCCATTATCTTTAAAAGAGTAAACCAATTTTTCGTCGTCGCCATATTTTCCCATCAAAATCTCTTTATATTCCAAAGCTGGAGTAGACAATGGCGAAAAGCCAAACTGCTCAAACACAGTTTGAATTTTGGCAAACATGGCTTGCCGCGCAAACTGCTCATTAGCAGAATAATCGCGAAAGCCTTTTAATGTTCTTGGCTCAATTCTTGTCATACAGAAATTATATCAAGACAATCAGCAAAACAAAAAGCCACGCGCTAGAAACGTGGCTAGTGTTCAATAAAATAACACTCAGTATTCAGATCTCCAATGAGCTCCCATTCGGTCATCCGAGCAATAAAATCAATTACTCGTCCAGCAACGTTGATAATTTCCTCAATCACAAGTTGAATCTCAATTTCTGCGCAGTCCTTGAACTCCACAATCAAACCATCAATCAAAGCCCCTTCATTCAAAACTAACAACAAGAACGGTTTGGATGTAGTCAGCTCTCCGTGACTTATCTGAGCTACATACCCAAATTTGGGCAATAGTTCAGACTCTAAAGATTCACGATCGGTACCTTCAGTGATTATGCGCAAAAAAATGGGACAAACAGTACTCTCTTAGAGCTTCCACCTGTACTTCAATGATATAGGCGCTATCCGCAACCGAAGCATGCTCTTCTGCTGGAAAATTATAATTGTTGGCTGTTACATTCCTCCTTGGGCTAATCCGTATGGTATTTTTAGTATAACAAAAACGCCTGACGGCGTTTAGTTTTGTTTGCGGAACAGCTTGAGAGCCCAACTGGACACTTCTTTGGCCTTTTTTGTGCCCTTAATGTGTTCATTCATTATGTCGCCCTTGACCTGGTGCATTAAGTTATCCACCTGACGGTAGCGATTATAGCCATACATAGCTAGAACTGTACCAACCCCCATAAACGCCCAACCCAATACATGCATGACAGGGTCATTAAAAAATTTGATCAAAGACACGCCGGCTGCTAGGAGTGCCAATGAGGTGCGGACATAAGCCATAAATGCAGTCTCATTGGTTAGAATAGTGCGGTCAACGGCCAAATAATCTCTCAGGATCATACTCTTATGATCCTTAATATAGGATGAATATGGTTTTTCGGACATAGCTGAACTTTGTTTTTGTTTCGCAGAGTCTTATTACTTTATTATTATAGCATACTTTTTGAAATAAAGCCAGAGTTTTCCACTTCCCTACCCCGTTTTTCCAAAACCAGATTTCAATTAACAAAAACCCCGCCTGGTGGCGGGGTGTAGATTATTTCATTTTCTTACGTATAAACGCAGGAATATCCAGCTCATCGTCTGTTGCCGTATCGTCGCTCATAGACTGAACCGGTTCCACTGGTTTTGGCTTAAACAGCGGACGACGCACTGTAGGTTCCACCTCGGCTACCTCATCCTCAAAAATAGGGTTAATAGCTGGTGCAGGAGCAGGCTTCTGAGTGTATTCCCTATCTTCTACCGGCGAGAAAGAAATCGGCGCGGCACGACGATTATTTTCATCAAACCCTGTTGCAATAACAGTGATGCGGATTTCATCGCCCATGCTTTCGTCCACTACGGTACCAAACTTGACGGTTGCATCTGGATCAACATTCTTGGTGATAACCTTAGCGGCTTCGTCAATTTCAAACATTCCAAGATCGCCGCCGCCAGTGATGTTAAATAGAACGCCGCTAGCTCCATCAATAGTCATGTCCAGCAACGGGGAATTTACTGCAGCCTTTGCAGCCAGCTCCGCACGGTTTTCACCAGACGCAGAACCGATACCCATCATAGCGGTACCTGCGTTCTGCATAATCGTGCGCACGTCGGCAAAGTCTGCATTCACCAAACCATGGGTGGTAATCAAATCTGAGATACCAGCAATACCTTGGCGCAAGACTTCATCTACGGTCTTAAAGGCGTCCATGATGGAAGTCTTTTTATCAATAATTTGTAAAATACGATCGTTCTGGATAGAAATAATCGCGTCCACTTTATCTTTTAGATTATCGTAACCAGTCTCAGCCACCTCACGGCGCTTGCTTCCTTCAAAGGTGAATGGTTTAGTAACGACCGCGATAGTCAAAATGTCGCGGTTCTTAGCGAGCTCGGCAACGATTGGCGCAGCGCCAGTACCGGTACCACCACCTAAACCACAAGTGATAAAAATCATGTCAGCATTAGCAATCGCGTCCTCAATTTCTTCTTGGCTTTCTTCGGCAGCTTGACGACCCAATTCGGGATTCATACCACTGCCGAGACCTTTAGTAATTGATTTACCGATATGTACCTTACGGTCGGCTTGATTATTATGCAAAGCTTGGGCATCGGTATTAACTGATACAAACTCAACACCCTTGATCCCCCATTCAGACATACGGCTAACTGCTGAAGTGCCGCCGCCGCCAATACCAAGAACTTTGATACGGGCAAAAGTCTCAATTTTTGGTTTAACTTCCATGGCTTTTTTCATGTGAGCTGGTTAAATTTTATTCCTAAGTATAAATAATAAAACGCAAAATAACGAGAGTTGGAAGGTATCAATACGACCAGGTAATTCTGAGGTGTAAGTCAAAGCCTCTAAGCGATCCTGTTGTCGCACTTACGACGACACCTGAAGTGTCAGTTGTTATTTTTGCGTTTTCGTTTTATTTTTGAGCGATTCGGCTGCGATTAAGGCATAAATGACTTAACCCATTGCTTCAATTTTAGCACAAATTTGTGATTTAACAACCCTTGAATTGGGCCCAAAAAGTTGAAATTCATGCCGCCAGTAGAATGGCCACCACCCCAGAGGGAAAGGCCGACGACAGTTGCAAATGACGGATCAATGACTTGATCAATCACTGTATCCATCTCGGTAGGGACACCAATCGCCACCGGCAGCCGAAAGCGATGTTTGGCATATTCTACCACTCCTGGCAAAGCGCTGCCACCGCCAGTCAAAATAATGCCGGCCGGGAGTTTGCCGTCACGGTCAATTAATTTCATCTCGCGAACAACCATGTCAAAAATTTCTTCTAGGCGAGCCTCAATGATGTCGCCCACTAAAGTTTGAGGGACAACAGCGGTTTCTTCTGGATCAAGCCGGTTTAAATCTACCTCGGCCAGCTTGTCCATTAGCTTGGCAGAAGCTTGGCCATACATCAGCTTAACCTTTTCGGCAGTGTCAATTGTACAGCGCAGACCGATAGCGATGTCGTTGGTGATATGCATGGAGCCAACAGGAACGATCGCTGTGTGCAGTAAGTTATTTTCTTCAAACACGGCCAGGCTAGTAGTCCCCGCTCCCAAATCCACCACAGCCACACCCAGCTCCTTTTGGCGCTTAGACAGGACTGCACTCGCTGCCGCAAGCGGCGACAATACTAGCTGATTAATCTCCACGCCAGCCTGCAAAATAGCTTTCTGTAAATTCTTTATGAACGGAGTTGCACCGTGAATAAGGATGGTTTCAACCTCAAGACGGATACCAGTCATCCCTAAGGGATCCTTAATGCCAGCTTGTCCGTCTAAAGTAAAGGTTTTTGGAATGACGTGAATAATTTCTCTATTGGGCGGAATGGAAATGGCCTGCGATGCGTCAATCACGCGCACAACGTCATTTTCGCTGATTTCGCCGTCAGCTCTTGATACTGCGATCACTCCTTTAGAATCAACGCAGGCGATGTGATTGCCGCCCACCGCAACATTAGCTGCGCCAACTGGTACGCCTGTCATGCGCTCAACCCGCTCTAAAGCATTAGAAATAGAAGAAACGGCCTCGTCAATATCAACGATAACGCCGCGGCGCAGCCCCACTGCGGGAACTGAGCTGGCGCCAATGATATTTACGTGGCCGTTTTCTTCTACTTTGCCTTGAACAACCCTAATGTTCTGGGTTCCGATATCAAGACCGACTATGTATTGTTCTCTTGGCATTAAATGTTTGTTTTAAATTTAGAATTTTATGAAAGCTTGGCTTTCAGTACTTTCGCGACTAGCGCGCCATCCGCATTATTGCCAAATTCTGCTTTCAGTGCGCCCATAGCTTTTCCGAAGTCTGCTTGGGTCCAGCCATTTGCGCTAATTGCTTCATCTATTTTACTAGCCACTTGCTCTTCGCTCATCTGCTCAGGCAAAAACTGGCTCAACACATCCAATTCTGCGGTTTCTTTTGCTGCTGCTTCGCTACGGCCGCCGGCCGTAAATGCATCCACAGCCTCTTTGCGGCGCTTGGCTTCGGATTTAACCAACGCTAATACTTCATCGCTGGCCAAAGCGTCACCTTTGTTAATTTGCTCGTTAGTAATTCTGGTTTTTAGTCCACGAAGTGTATCAACTGCAATTTGATCCTTGGCTTTTAGAGCCTCGGTTAACTTCGCTTCTATTACCTGCATGGAAAGTTCCATTAGCGCTGCCCTTTCTTAGCGGCTTTGACCGGACGGCCAGTGCGCTTCATTTCTTCACGTAATTCGCGCAGTTCGCTGCGACGGATAGCATTCGTGCGCTGCAGATTGCGGCTCTTGGTTGGTTCAAAAAATCTCGTCTTACGCGCACGCACTAAAACACCGCTCTGTTGAATCTTGCGATTGAACCGGCGGAGCAAGCTGTCAAAGGATTCATTTTCTTTCTTCTTAACTTCTACCAATGAAATTCACCTCAATTCTATAGTGTACACTGCCTCAAATGGTTAAATTTGAAGGCACCCGACTTTAAATATGTCGTAATTATACCTTATTTTGCCGAACTGGTCAAACTAAAACCCGGGCAAAGCCCGGGTTATTTTTCAAACAGTGTGGTTTATGATTATTCTTCCATTTGCTTACCGCCAAGGACATGCAGATGTAAATGCGGGATGACCTGTCCACCATCTTTACCAACATTGAACACTAACTTATACCCAGTGCTGCCAATCCCCTGCAAAGCGGCTTGGTTCTTAGCAGTCACAATCATCTCTCCAACCAAACCCGACTTATCCTCCGGCAGATGATTAACCGATTCAATATGCTCTTTAGGAATAACCAAGAAGTGAATCGGCGCTTTAGGCATAATGTCGCGCACTACGTAGTGCGTATCAGTCTCGTAGAGCATTTCGGCGACTTGCTCATGCCTCGCGATTTTGCAAAATACGCAATTTTGAGTGTCCATAATATTTTATAGCTTAATAAGTAATGATGGTATATTGGTATTTTAAAATTGTGCGTAGTAAATAGTGATAAGTAGAAAGTAAGGGGCTACAGGATTCAAAGCTCTACCACTTTTTACTATTTACTTCTTAGTTATTACTTCCTGTTACCGTCCTAGACGTTTTTTTACTTCGTCAATAATTTTTTCGTAAGGAAAGATTTCCTGCATGCCTGATTTTACATCGCGGAGAATCACCATTTCGTCCAAGGCTTCTTTTTGACCCATGATCAAGGCAACTGGCGCCTTAAACTCTTGGGCAGCTTTGAGCTGGTTTTTAACCCCTTCCACGCCAAAATGGTCGTGAACTTTTATATTATGTTGAACCAAATCGCGGAATAAACGCAAGCTCTTCTTGGAAGCTAATTCGCCCAGCGGCACCAAGAAAACTTCGTTGCTGTAATCTGGCTCGGGCTCAACACCACATAATTCCATAGTTCTCGCAATCGCAGACAAGTTGCCAACAAATCCGAAAGCTGGTAAAACTTTTCCGGCAATATTTTTGAGTAATAACTCGTGATGACCGCCCTCGCCCAGAACTAACTGATCTTTATCTGCGCCATACCGAATAACAAAATTAGTCCTAGAAGTCCCTGTCGGGCCAGCATAATACTGGTTGAGCTGATACGGAATACCTAATTCATCCAAAGCTTCCAAAACATTGGTGAAATAAGTTTTGGATTGCTCATCTAGGTAATCCAACACGCTGGGTGCTTCGGCAACAACCAATTGACAGTTCAAATTATTGCACCGCAAAACATTAAACACTCTTCCGCTGCAATGAGCCACACAGTCGTCGCACAAATCAAAGTCTTTGCTCTTAAGATAATCTTTTAGTACGCTCTGATAACCGCTATTAGAGCCGTCGCCAACCATGTTAATTTCTAGTTGTAAATTTTGTAAGCCCAAAGATTGCAAAAACTCCCATACTGCACAGATGACCTGGGCCTCAGAAAGATGGTTAAAATCACCCAGCACTTCAAAACCAAATTGGTAGTTAAGATGGGCGGCCTGGCGCTCGTCCTGCTCAATGATGTTGCCGGCATAAAACCATTTAGACATCGGCTGTTCATCAAACAATTTTTGCTGGACATAATAGCGCAACACCGAAGGTAAGACACTGGAACGCAAAGCTACAGATTTTGTGCCCAACTGAGTAAAAATTGTCCGCTCCAGTACTTGGGGCTGATCGCGAAACAAATCAGTGTAAATCTTTTCTTCTTCAACAATCGGTGTCTCTACTGGCAAGAACCCATACGACTTGCCAGTCTTGCGTAAACGCTTAAGTATCGCATGCCAATGAGGATTAGATTGAGTATAAATATCTCGCAAGCCGTTCATGCTGCCCGGCTTGGTAACACTAGCGGATTTTTTCGTAGCGGTCTTTGGCATTGTCAGTTAGTGGTTAAATGAAGTTTATTGATGAATGAAACTGAGTTTTAGTTTAAGACAGGTTCGGGAAACTTTGGGAACCCAAATTCGGAAATCGGAAATGCGCGCAACCATGCCTTTCCTACAATATTATGCTTCGGCAATATACCCCAAACACGCGAATCGCTAGAGGCAAGTCGATTGTCTCCTAAAACATAATACTCATCACTCCCCAAGCTGACGATATCAGTTTTACCAAAAGTAGCATCGTTACTAGTCAGGTAGGGTTCCGTAATAGTAATGCCGTCGGGGTACTCTGCATTGAACACCATTACCCTGCCATCATCAATCTGAACTTTTTCGCCTGGCAGGCCAATAATGCGCTTAATAAAATACTGAGAAGTATCTTTCGGGTATTTAAAAATAATCACATCACCTCTTTTTGGCTCATTAAAGCGATAACTAACCTTGTCGACTACCAAATACTCCTTATTATGAAAATTCGGAACCATTGATGAACCTGAAACTACAAACGGCTCAGCAACAAAGATTCTAAATCCAACCATCAACACGAAAGCGATGATAACTATGCGGACAAGCTCCCAAAGGAAAGAACCGGCAGCAGGCTGTTGCTCGTTTTCGCCAGCAGATTCTATGACAATTTTTTGTTCTGACATATTTTGTTTCTAACAGTACCGCGTCTCTGCCCGATACTGCATATTATTACAAATAACATTTGAACTATAACACTGCCACAAACTGGGTGCAAGTAGAAATAATTACGTTTTTTTATCAAAATCTACTCTTAACTTTGATCTCTATTTCCGATATAATAGCAAAGTCATTTTACAGCTTTGGAGTACAAAAATGGAAGTACGTTCCCCTAGAATCAACAGCCAAAGCGTTTCCAGCAGCCCATCTGGCCCAGTAAGATTTGGCAATTGGAGCGACGACCGCCTCCCAACCCAATCATCTGAGCCTCAGCCGCCAAAACGCAAAAGCCGCCGCATCCTAAAAATCATCATAGCTGTGATGATTTTAATGGCGCTCGGCCTCGGCGGATTTGTGCTGATGCGATCCACTAGCTTGGCCGATAAAATCTTCGTAGGCAATAGTCAAAGCCTGACCAGCCGCATCTCTGATCTGCTCAGCCTAGGCAGTGGCAGCAAGCTAATTGGTGAAAACGAAGGTCAGGTTAATGTGCTCCTCCTCGGCATCGGCGGTCCTGGACACGACGGACCATATCTTTCTGACACCATCATGGTGGCGCAGCTCAAGCCAAATGAAAACAAAGCGACTCTGATTTCCATACCTCGCGACTATTTAGTGAACACAAAGGAATTTGGCCAAGGTCGCATTAACGCAGTCTTTGCACAAACTTACAGCGACACCAATGACTGGAACAAAGCTGGTGAAGCATCTATAGCTGTTGTAGAAAAAATGTCTGGTTTGGAAATCCCTTACTTTGCAGTTATTGACTTTGACGGATTTGAAAAGACGATCAATTTGCTTGGGGGCGTTGATGTGCAAATTGACAGAACCTTCACGGATTATACTTTCCCGAATGATTCGCAAGGATACTTACCTCCCGTAACCTTCACGGAAGGTATGGAAACCATGAATGGCGAACGGGCCCTCATTTTTGCACGCTCACGCCATGCTGCTGGAGCTGAAGGTAGCGATTTTGCTCGTAGCGCGCGGCAACAAAAGATTATCCAAGCAGCAAAAACCAAACTGGTGTCATTAAATATTGTCGGCGATGCCGGTAAGATTAACGAGCTATTCACAATTATCGGCGATCATTTCCATACTAACCTCACCCCTGGTGAACTGATCCGGCTTTACACGCTAACCAAAGACTTTGGTTCAGAACAAGTGGTCAGCCTGAGCCTGGACCCTGCCACGGGCCTAATCTGTCCTAAAATTTTGGAAGAAAGCGGCGCGTTTGTTTTAACAACTTGCGCAGGAAAAAGAACCGAAGACATCATCTCCTTCTTTAAAGAAAGCTTTGACAGCGGTGCTATCCTGGCCGAAAAAGCCGTTGTCTGGTTAGCTGACAGCTCAGTTTCACAACAACTTTACAAACAGGCAGAACAAGAATTAACATCCAATGGCTTAACAGTTTATAAAGTGATTTACACTGGCAAAGCCTTGCAGCAGAATGTGGTCTATCCTGTAAACCAAAAAGCTGCCACAATTGAATTAATCAAAAACCGGTTGAACGCCAGCGAGGTTTCGCTCGCTCCACCTGGAATTAAAATTGACCCAACCAAAGTTGATGTGATAGTTATTTTGGGAGATTCTAATTAAATATATTTCAGAATTCAGTTAAGCCACCCACTTCTCCGGGAGCGCTCTCACCGGCCTTTCGCTCGCCTGACAGCGAGCTATGGCCGGCTGGCGCTAGCTTACTCCCTCTAAAGTGGGTAGCGATAATAAACTTCTATGAAAAATAATAGATTACCTATAGTTGCCATAGTAGGTGAACCAAATGTTGGAAAATCCACCCTGCTAAATAAGATCGCTGGCACGCGCGCTGCTGTTACTTCTGATGTAGCAGGCACTACGCGCGACCGTCAGTACATAGACACTTCCTGGAATGGAGTGGATTTTACATTGGTAGATACAGCCGGGCTAACCTATGGACACAAACAAGAGTTGGAGGCCGAACTGGAAACCCAAATTGATCAAGCTTTAAACGAAGCTGATTTAATTCTATTCGTTGCAGACAGCAAAACCGATAGCAACACCACAGACAGAAAAGCCTTAATTAAATTTCGCAAAACCTCTAAGCCTGTGGTGCTCGCAGTCAACAAGCTTGACTCGCCAAAAGCTTTGCGCGAATTCGGTGAAGAATGGAAAAGGTTAGGCATTAAACTTATCTTCCCTGTTTCGGCGCAAACCGGCCGCGGCATCGGCGAATTACTAGATGAGGTTGCCGCACAGCTCAAAAAATTAAAAATCCCTAAGCCTGAAAAACCAGTTGGGATTCCTGTAGCCATTGTAGGCAAACCTAACGTTGGCAAATCCAGTTTAGTCAACAAAATCTTGGGCGAAGAACGCGTCGTAGTTTCGGATATCCCTGGAACCACACGCACTGCAATTGATGTGGAGATAAACTTTGAAGGCACTGACTTTACCCTGATAGATACAGCTGGTTTAAAAAAGAAGTCTTACCGCCAAGCCCAACCTGATGTCTATTCTGTTTTCCAAACTTTTAAATCAATCCGCAAAAGCGAGGTAGTGATGTTCGTCATTGACGCAGTGGAGCCTATTACCAAGCAAGACCAGGCAATTGCCGGAGAAATCCTAGACTTGGGCCGCGGCGTGGTGATTGTCGTGAATAAAATGGATCAGTTTGACGGCGACGAAAAACAGCTTCAGGATTATGTCTCTCAGCACTTCCCTTTTCTGTGGTTTGCTCCAGTATTCTTTGTGTCTGCGAAAACTGGCGATGGCCTAACAGAAGCCTTAAAGGCACTCAAGCCAATTTACGATGCTCGGGCTAAGGTTATTACCCAAGAAGATTTGGATAGACTCTTGGCATACACCTTAGAAAAAAACCCACCACGCCGCATGCTGGATCAGAAAGCCCCAAAGGTTTACGGCTTAAACCAAATTGGCAACTTCGCTCCAATGTTTGAATTGATCGTCAACCACCCAGCAGCAATCTCCACGCAATATCGCCGATATCTAGAAAAGCAAATAATACAAAAACTTGGCTTCTGGGGAACACCCATTAAAATTCACCTCACGAAAAAAGCCTAACTAAAAACCGCCTCAAGCTTGTCGCAAAGCGGTTTTAAATTACTTAAGAATGCGCGCTCCGTGCCTTCTCTATACCAGCATCCAGATCTTCACCGGTCATACCTTCAAGCTGACTAGCAACTTGATTAACGAAATCAACTTGCTCTTGATTTTGCACAGCCGGCAACTGCCTAGCTGTTTCAGCATTCAATAATTTTAACAACTCCCTACCAGCCTCAGAATCATTCTTGTACACTCCCATAATATAGTCTTGGATTGCCAGCATCTGTTCATGATTAGTGATATCGATTACTGGAAACTTCGTGTTAAAATCTAGCACTTCGGAATTAATAAGATCGCGGGCTTGGTCAATCCCTTCGCGGACATGCTCTTGGCTTTCGTTAATATGTTCATCCTTCATCCCCTCAACCATATCGGAGATGTCAGAACCCATATCTATATTTCTTCGTTCATTCAACATATAAAAAAATTAATGACACTCTGAGTATAACATAAAAGCCCGGAATAATCCGAGCCGAAAGATTAACAAACAAAGACTGAATCAGGCAATATTTCCGGTTCAGAAGCTGTTTGGAATACCACTGAAACATTGTGACTAATGGCCGATAAGAAGCTGTCGAGATACTTGCGAAAAATCGGCGTGATCATGGCACCATTGGAATAACGGCCTATCAACCGAAGTAGTCGACGACGAATCGATCGGACGCACGCGGCACGTTCTCTACTCCATGCTTGCAAATGATAAGTCTTACTTACCCTCACAAGCCAACCGATGACGGAATTGTAAATGGACATCAATCGTTCGCTAACTTTCTTGCCCCACCAACCGCCATGGACATAATTGTCCAAAGGCCAGTTAACGTAAAACAAGTATCGCTCTCGGTCGATATACGCAATTTCGGTTCGCGGGATTAATTGCCAGAGATATGTTTCCATGTCCTCGGCAAGATAGAACACCACGATCTTATCGACAAACTTCACGTACTCGCTCGGTGCAGTTTTACCTGGATGCATAACACCTCCTCTAATTTGTTTCATTATTATTTGAATACGAGCCCGTGTCAAGAAATTTGCTATACTACCACTATGAAAATCGTCGTAGGCTTAGGAAACCCAGGAAACAAATATGAGTTCACTCGTCACAACGCGGGGTTTTTGGCTTTGGATTATTTTATGAAAGACCGGGATGTGATCGCCTGCCAAAGCAAGTTTGATGCGCAAATCTGCGAATACCATAATGGGGGCGAAAAAATATTCTTAGTCAAACCGCAAAGTTTTATGAACCTCTCTGGCGAAGTGGTAAAGGAAATTAGTTCCTTCTATAAAGTTGACTGCAAATACGATTTATTAGTAATTCATGACGAAAAAGATTTACCTTTTGGAACCCTGCGCGAAGCGCACGGCAACAGCGCCGCCGGCCACAACGGCGTTCAGAATATCATTGACGAATTGGGCAGCAAAGACTTTGCGCGCATCCGCATTGGCGTAGAATCCCGCGAGCCCGACTCCCCGCTGCCAACCGATGAATTCGTTCTGCAAAGATTCACCGATGAAGAACTTAAAACTTTACAAGAAAGAATCTTTCCCGAAACAAATAAGCTCATAGAAATATTCCTCCAAAACTAAAACCGGCCCAGGCCGGTTTTAGTTTTCCCATCCTCTCAGAAGATAAAAATCCTACTTTTGTTTACGAACCAATCTGCATCCGCATTTTCAAAACCCATATTTCCCAGAAGATAAAAGGCACAGTGATACCTGGAAGCTATTCCGAAACTGTATTCCAAAACCCTCACTCCCCAGAAGATAAAAACCATCTGCTACTGTTTGAGAATGAATCTGCAGCCGCAAAGCGGCGAAGCCTCATGAACAAACAGTAGAAGATGGTTTGATAGTTTTTATCTTCACTACCCCACCTGCAAGTGAGAGGCACACAGCAATCGCTGCGAAGTCTCTACTTAACCGCTACTGGCGGAGAAATAGGAGGGATGATCCCCGCTATCGCGACTTACAAGTAGGGTGCTGAAGACAAATCATCAAAACTTTTCGTGCTGGAAGTATACCCTAAAAGTGTGGTTTTGTCAATATTTAGAGGAAATTAAGGCAAAAATTACCCAAAATTGAATCTATTTTGACCAAGGTTTGCCAAAATATTGCTATGAACAGGCAAACCTATCTTCTCTATATATTATCTCTATCAATCGGACACCCCAGCAGGGCGACAATAGATTCCTTAATGTCTTTGTCTGAACGAGAGGGTTCTTTAAACGCAGTAAGTGCGCAGCAAATATCAGCAGAGCTTAGACTTAACCGCAGCCAAGCACAGAAATTCCTTGACAACTGCCGAGTGCATACCATTAAAGAATTTGAGGAAACTTTAAAACGGTTCCAAGTCACCGCCATTGATTGCTTGTCCGATAGCTACCCTGTCCTACTCAGACAGATTCCTGATGCCCCGTTGATAATATATTGCCGCGGCAATCTTAACCTACTGAGAGTCGCTACCACGCTTGCAATTGTTGGTAGCAGGCGCGCCACAAGCTACGGGAAGTTGGCCGTGCAAAAACTAGTTGGCGGATTGTCTGGTGCAGAGCCTTGCATAGTCTCGGGACTAGCCTATGGCATTGACGCCGAGGCACACCAAGCCGCGCTGCAAAATAACCTAAGCACAATTGCTGTACTAGGCAGCGGCATAGACGACGACAATATCTTTCCGAAGGAAAATTTTAGACTCGCTCAGGACATCCTACAAAATAATGGATTACTACTGTCTGAGTACGCGCCAGGAACGCCGCCGCAAAAATTTCACTTTGTAGCCCGCAACAGAATCATTGCTGGCTTAAGCAAGGTCGTACTAATTGCCGAAGCAGCACAGAAGAGCGGCGCATTAATCACCGCTGATTTGGCATTAGAATACAACCGGCAAGTTCTGGCAGTACCTGGGTCAATATTTTCTTTGCAAAGCAGCGGCACCCACCTTTTAATTTATAATGGCGCGACCATAACCACCGACAGCTCTGTGATTTTAGAGGAGCTCGGCATAGAGCCTAAGCCGAGCAATAATAGAGCTGAGTTCAGTGCCGTTGAGCAGTCTGTGTTAAAATATATGCAAACTGAACAGCAAAGCTTTGAACAGCTTCTAGAGGCAACCCAGCTAAGCACCACTGAACTTCAATCTGCTTTAAGCACTTTGGAACTCAAAGCCAAAATAACGCAAATCCACCCCCAGTTTTATCAAATTATCTCATGAACTTTTATCCCAAAATTTTTATCGGCGCTGTAGCAATCTTCGGCTTATCGGCTGCAGCAATTTTATCTGTGCAAATACTAAACCCAACAGCCACATCATCGCCTCTCTACGGCGGGGTTTCCAGTGGCTCTTTGGAAGAATACTACCAATGGACTCTTGACCAGCAAGGCAGCCTAGAAAATATTGACACAGAAGTCACATTCAATGCCGTAGGAGATATCATGCTTTCACGAGAAGTTGCCAATAAGATGCATGCTAATCAAAAAGACGCCTATTGGCCTTTCCGTTCGCTAGAAAACGAGCTGCGCTGGGATGTTGATTTTAATTTTGGCAATTTAGAATCGCCCTTTAGCGGTTCTGATCAATACTTGTTTGAGAGCGGTTTTATTTTTAACGCTCCTACCTGGGCTCTTCCGGGCCTTGCCCAATATAATTTCAAAGTATTAAACTTGGCCAATAACCATATTTTGAATCAAGGCAAAGCAGGATTAAGCTACACAAAAACTGCACTGCAAGAGGTTGGAATTGTTGCTGTGGGGGCCGGTGAAAACCAAACCGAAGCCTGGATGGGACAAGTCTTTTCTATCAAAGGAGCTCGCGTCGGTTTCATCGGCGCAACTTATGGCGCGATAGATTCCGATGGAACGCTGGATAGCCAAAACACTGCCAATATCAAAGACACAGAAGCGCTCGCAGCATCAATCCAGTCTCTAAAGCAACGTAGCGATTTTATCGTGGTGACAATGCATGCCGGAACAGAATATATTCGCGAGCCAAATTATCAACAGACTAATTTTGCCCGAGCCGCCATAGACAATGGTGCGGATCTAGTGATTGGCTCCCATCCGCACTGGATTCAAACCATAGAAGAATATAAAGGCAAGCAAATTTTTTACTCGTTAGGAAATTTTGTTTTTGACCAAATGTGGAGCCAAGACACGCGCGAAGGATTAATGTTAAAAATCAAATTAACCAAGCCGGGACTGTGCCATCCTGGGCTTCATCCCAACTCCCCCACGCCGTTGTCTCGCACCGAGCAAATCAATCTTGTGTGCACAACGGAGTTGCAAGGCACGCCAAAGCCAGCTACTCTTAAACAAATTGAGCTGATCCCAGTGATTATAGAAAATTATGGGCAGCCAAGATTGGCAAATGAACTTGAGAAACAAAAAATCTTAAATAAAATCGGCGCAATCACAAATGTGATCACGCCGCGTTAGGCTACCTGGAAGTTCGACTGAAACGACCGATACACAAATCAATCAAAATTGCCCCCACAAGCAATCCGATCAACAAATACGACTCTTGTAGTACCCGGTCAAACATGGACTCTTCTAATCGAAATACGGATGGAAAGACAACGTGCATGCTGTCCAAAAACTGGAGCGTCAATGCCAAACCAAAAACGAAAGCGCCGGCAATGAATCTCCAAACCCACTGATAATCGGATGTCCGCTTCATACCCACCTCCTTTTGCGTATATTATAAAGACGATTTCTTGTGCTGTCCACAGTTAAAATTTGACAAAGCAGCCAAGCCTCAGCTAAACTCCCATTTGTATCAATTCAAATTTTTATGTCTAAACAGTTAATTATAGTAGAGTCGCCAACCAAGGCGAAAACAATTTCAAAATTTTTAGGCTCTGGCTACGAAGTAGAAGCCAGTTTTGGCCATGTCCGAGATCTGCCAAAATCTAAGCTCTCTATTGATGTTGAGAACGACTTTGAGCCAAACTACACCATTCCCCCAAAAGCCAAAGAAGTTATCGCCAAACTCAAAAAGATGGCCAAATCGGCTTCCTCTATTATACTGGCGACTGATGAAGACCGCGAAGGAGAGGCTATTTCCTGGCACTTAGTGCAAGCTTTAGGCTTGGGCAACGAAAAACAAATTGTTGACGGGAAAGAAGATAAGCGGATTAAGCGCATCGTTTTTCATGAAATCACGAAGACTGCTATTGATAAAGCGTTAGAGAACCCACGCGACATTGATCTAAATTTAGTGGATGCTCAGCAAGCGCGCCGCGTGCTGGACCGATTAGTAGGCTACGAACTGTCGCCATTCTTGTGGCGCAAAATCCGGTACGGCTTGTCCGCCGGACGCGTGCAGTCTGTAGCAGTACGCTTAATCGTAGAGCGCGAGCGCGAAATTAACGCTTTCAAAGCCGAAGAATACTGGAGCATTGAAGCCCTGCTTTCCAAACTTCAGGATAAACTGCAATTTAATTCCAAGCTCACTAAAATCAAAGACAAGGCCGTTGGCAAGATGGGAATTAACAATGAAGCTGATGCAAAACAGATTACCTCTGATTTAGATGGTGCTGAATACAAAGTTGCTGAGATAACCAAAAAAGAAGTAAAACGTAATCCTTCTCCCCCATTCACAACCTCAACCCTGCAGCAGGAAGCCGCAAGAAAATTAGGCTTTAGTGCCAAGCAAACCATGGCTGTGGCGCAAAGTTTGTACGAACACGGTCACATTACCTACATGAGAACCGACAGCTTGAATTTAGCGCAATCTGCCTTAGCTCAAGCGCAGCAAGTAATTGAACAGGAGTTCGGCAAAAACTATGGCCTCAAAGAAGCGCGTCATTTTTCTAACAAGAGCAAAGGTGCACAGGAAGCACACGAAGCGATTCGCCCAACCAATCTTGCTGCACTACCTCAAGACATGAAGTTGAAGCTAGATCGCAATGCCGGACGGCTTTATGATTTAATCTGGAAACGCACTATCGCCTCCCAAATGCAGCAAGCCATCTTTGACCAGACCGCGGTTGATATCACTGCTAAAGATTACACCTTCCGTGCTAATGGCCAAGTGATTAAATTTGATGGATTTGTCCGAGCTTACACCGAAGGCACAGACGAAAAGAGTGAAGACGAAGTAGAAGGCGCTTTGCCAGAGCTGAAAGTCGGCGAAACCCTAAAACTTCATGAGCTGTCCCCAATTCAACACTTTACCGAACCGCCTCCACGCTACACAGATGCGACACTAGTAAAAGCGTTAGAAGCGCATGGTATTGGACGTCCTTCAACTTATGCGCCAACTCTGACTACGATTCAAGAACGAGGTTATGTCACCAAAGAAGACAAGAAGTATGCCCCAACAGATGAAGGCAATCTTGTCACCGACATGCTGGTAGAGCATTTCCCAGAAATCGTAGATATTAACTTTACTTCCCAAATCGAAGGCGAGCTTGATGACATCGCTGAAGGCAAGCTCAAATGGGTTCCTGTCATTGAACACTTCTATACTCCTTTCAAAAAGCACCTTATAGAAAAAGAAAAAGAAGTAGAAAAGCAGGTAGAAGTTTCTACAACACCATGCCCGCACTGCAGCAAACCAATGCTTATCAAGTATGGACGCATGGGTAAATTCTTGGCCTGTCCGGAAGAAGGCAGTAAAGTAACTCTGCCAATGCCAGAAGAAGCCGCGCAGATTAAGGCCCTAGAAGAAAAGACCAAAGACGAAAAATGTCCGATTTGCGGCAAGCCAATGAACGTAAAACGCGGCCGGTTTGGATTCTTCCTTGGGTGCAGTGATTATCCGAACTGCAAAGGCATTTCTAAAATCTGGAATAAAACTGGCTTTAAGTGTCCGCTATGTCTGGAAACAGAGGACCGCAAAGACAAGCCTGGCGATATTGTGGAAAAGAAAGGCCGCGGTCGCGGCAAACCATTCTACGCTTGCACCCGCTGGCCAGACTGCACTTTGATCATGAACAAGAAGCCTGAATCAGAAGCGGAACTCATGGAATTATTCCAGAATTGGAAAGACAATCCCCCAACTCCGAAGGGTGACAAGAAACCAGCACGCAAAACAGCAAAGAAAAAAGTTGCCAAGAAGGCAACAAGAAAATCTCAAACCGATGAAGAAAAAACCGCACTGAGTTAATCGAAGTGCGGTTTTTTATTGCCAATCAAAGTAACGGCGGCGCATAATGTAAAATAACAAAACGCCCACCCCTAAAGGAACTAACGAAAACAATAAATTATTTTGCGATAAGGCAAAATTAAAATAGTAAAACAACGGGATGCCTACAACCACGCTGGCAATGATACTACCAAGAATAAAATTCTTTAGCTTCACTTTGGTTAGCCCTGCCGCATAACTGATAAACTCGCCGATACCGCCGCCAAAAATCTTCATTAACACAATAGCCTCTAATTCACGCTCCGGCCTGATTTTAAACTTCTCCACCTCTGCCACCCCAGCCTGTCCGAATAATTTTCTAATTACATCAGTGCCATAATGATTCGCCAAATAATATGCGATGACCGAACCAATCATATAACCAATGGTATCAATCAAAAAGGCTGGAAACCAGCCAATCACTGGGATAGCACCGATCAGAGGAACTACTCCAGGCAACGGCGGCCAGATAATCCCTATAATTTTGAGCACCACTAAAAAGATTACTAAGTTCCAGTAATTTTGCTGAGCCCATTGCTCAAAAACGTCAAAATAAGGCGTGCCCACAAAATAGGAGTAAGCTGCCAAAGAGAATACAAATACCGCCAGCAAAATCGCAAACTGCGATCCATAGCGAAGTTGTTTGATTAAACGATAATAGCTAGACATTAATCATTCCTTCCATATATTTCCTCGGTGCGCCAAAGCTGGTGAATTCCAGCCCGCCAACCAATCACAGAAGCATAATACCTTAACCAAACCAGTTGTCTAATTAAATAGCCGAGGTAGCCGGTAATGATGCGGTGGCTGCTGCTGAATATTGCCCACTTTGGACCAAGCGGAATTAAGTATGGAAATGATTTGCAAGCATAATTCGGCACCTGTTGATTCTGAGACTGAGCCGCTACAGCTTTGGCTACGAATTCCGCCTGATCTATAGCTTGTGAAGCGGTTCCTGGCAACGGATTACCACTGCTATCCAAACGGCAACATTGATCGCCTAAAATAAATACGTTAGGAAACTGCTTAAGCCGGAAATGCTCATCAACCTCAATCCGATCGCCTTTTTTGAGAGGCAGCTCTTGCTTAGTCGGCAAAAGATTGGCTCGCACACCTGCCGACCAAACTAACACATCATAAGCCAACTCACCTTTATCCGTAAGAACTGTATGTTGATTAATGCTTTGAATGGCTGTTGCTAGCTGTAGCTCTACTCCTAGCTCAGCAAGTCTTTGCGTCGCTTTATTTATTACCGGTTCGGGAAACATCGCCAAAATTTTGTCATTGCGTTCTACAATAGTCACCTGCATTTTATGACGCGGGTAATTTTCCCGCCATGACAAATAATCCAACATGCCATGAAGTTCTGCTGCAATCTCAACTCCGCCAACTCCCCCGCCAGCTATGAGCACTTTGACATTATCGTGTTTGAGGCTATTTTTTGCCAAAGCCACGCTGCTCTCTACCGCCGAACGAATTCGCAATGCATCATAGCTTGATCCAAACGGTAGAGAATATTCTTTTGCGCCAGGAATAGAAAAAAAATTCGGTCCAGCCCCTAAGGCAGAGATTAAAAAATCATAACGAATTGTTTTACCGCCCGCCAATAAAGTCTGAGCGACTAAGTCCACTTGCTCAACCTTGCCAATCAAAACTTTCACTTTATCACCAGAAAAAATGTTTTTAAGCGGAAGCTCCACGCTGCGCTTCAGCTCGGTTAAATCAACCATCTCATCAGGACTGGTGGCAACTTCGTAAAGCTGTCCATGGATAGTGTGGTGCGGATATTGATCAATGATTGTAACTTGCAGCTTCGGATTTAGCCCAGACAAGTGTTTTGCCGCGGCAATTCCGCCAAACCCTGCTCCCAATATAACAATTTGTTTTTGTATCATGACTTCAGCTTTGGTTAAATTATAGCATCCCAAGGCTTGAATAAAACCCAGAAATGTTGTAAAATTTGTTAGTATTTATAACTAAACTCGGGTCCGTAGCTCAGCTGGTAGAGCAGTGGCCTTTTAAGCCATTTGTCGTGGGTTCGAGCCCCACCGGACCCACCAAAAGAACCGCCATTTGGCGGTTTTTATGTTAAGATTATCTCATGACAATGGAAACATTTAACGAATTTTTAGACTTTGAACTGCTAGACACTGGTCATGGTTTTCGGCTAGAACGCTGGGGCAACATTCGCTTAAAGCGGCCTGACCCGCAAATCATTTGGCAACCGTCGCTTTCCCAAGCTGAGTGGGACAATGTGGATGCTGAATTCCTATCCTCAGGAGAACGCGGGCGCTGGAATAAAAAACCAGGTCTGCAAGAACAGTGGGAAGTTTATTTTCGTCCTGACATAAAATTTTTGGCAAAGCTAACGCCTTTTAAGCACACTGGGATTTTTGCAGAGCAAGCTGCTAACTGGGAATGGATGATGGATTTGACCAAAAACCAACCTCAGCTGCGAATTTTAAATTTGTTTGCTTACACTGGTGCAGCAACCATGGTGCTCACGCGCATGGGACATTTAGTCACTCACGTTGACGCTAGTAAGCCGGCAATTGCCTGGGCAAAAGAGAATCAAATGCTTAACAAGTTGCCAGAAGAAAGCATCCGCTGGATTTTGGACGATGCGCTAAAGTTTGTACAGCGCGAGCTTAAACGAGGCCAAACTTACGATGGCATTATTATGGACCCGCCTGCCTTCGGTCATTCGCCTACTGGCAAAACTTGGAAGTTTAACCGCGATGTACCCAAACTTTTAGAATCTTGCGAGCAGATTCTCTCTCCTAACGCCAAATTTTTACTTATCAATGGTTATGCAACTAACTCATCAGCTTTGGCCCTGCAAAACATTGTGGAAGATGTTATGTCTGAGCGAAGCGGAAAAATTTCTGCTGGCGAATTAACGCTCAAACAAAAAACCGGTCGAATGATATCAACCGGCATCTTTGCCCGTTGGGAAAACTAGCTACATCTCGCTGCGCTCAGAAATAAACCTGCCGAGCAGAATCAAAAATACTACTGGCAAAATCAGCCACACAAAATTACTATTCGGATGCAGGAACAGCATGCTAATCAAAGGTGAAAAATTGTCTTGAATATCTTGCGGAAGATAACCAATAATAATATTGATCAGCAACCCGATTTGCAAAAAAGCAAACACTAAACCAAAACCAATGGCAGTAAATCTTCGGCCATCAATGGAAGTCTTAAATGCGTAGCGGCTCAAAAATATAAACAGCAAAATGAACAAGACGCCAAACGCCGCAAGCTGCTGTAGGGTTCCGGTAGCGATATTGGCACGATCAGATACTGCTTCGGCCAAAAACGGCATTTCTATCACCAACAGCTGAGCCATATAAACGCTCACCAGGATAGTTAAAATCCGGCCACTGCCGGCGCTGAACGCGTAAATCGCACTAGCTACCACCCAAAATAGCAAAATAAACAAATCCCACGACGGCGAATGCCAGTTGAAGGACTGCGCTAAACCACTAAGATTGCTAAAAAATTCCACGTTTGTTTCTAATTGAAGTTTTATCTATTATACCATAAACCCCGCTTGAGGCGGGGTTTAACTTAAAAACTATCTTTAATATTGTCCCAAAAACTTTTATTAACCTCTACGCTCTCGCCGCTTAATTCAGCGAGCTTTTTAATAAGCTCAGTTTCTTCTTTTGTGAGCTTGTTTGGCACAACAACGCGGGCGGTAATGTACAAGTCTCCGCGTTTGGCTGAATTGATTACTGGCACACCTTTGCCAGCCACCCGGAATACTTTGCCAGGCTGGGTACCAGCCGGAATTTTCAGTTCTATCTTGCCGTCTAAGGTGTCTACATTAATCTTTGCCCCAAGCGCTGCCTGCGTAAAGCTCAGAGGCAAATCTTTGAGCAAATTAAAACCTTGTCTTTGAAAGTCCTTGTGCGGCTTAACCTTAATAGCCAAATACAGATCCCCTGATTTGGAACCGCGGTAACCAACTTCCCCTTCTCCGCGAATTGCCACGCGCTGGCCATTATCTATGCCGGCAGGGATCTTTACCTCAATAGTTTTCTCCTGACGCAATATGCCAGCACCGCTGCACTTCTCGCACGGCACTTCGGGAATCTTCCCAGAACCATCACAGCGATCACAAGTCGTGGAGGTAGCAATGTTGCCCAAAATAGTCCGGCGCTGGGTGCGAATCTGCCCTTGGCCATGACAAACCGGACAGGTAATCACCTTTGTTCCCGCCTTGGCACCGCTGCCCTCGCAAGTTGGACAAGCATCCTTCTTTTCCAAAGTAATACTCTTTTCCACTCCGAACACGGCTTCTTCAAATGAAATTGTTAACGGCATTTCTAAATCAATGCCGCGCTCTCGGCGCGCTTGCCGGCTGCGCTGCGAACCAAAGATATCGCCAAAGATATCGCCCAAATCAAACTCTACTCCTCCTTGGCCGCCAAAACCAGAAAAATCAAAACCACCGGCTCCAAAAGGACCGCCGGCGCCACCAAAACCTTGACCATTGCGCTGGGCCTGCTCAAAAGTTTGACCATACTGATCGTATTGACCACGCTTTTCGGCGTTCGATAAAACCTGATAGGCTTCATTGACTTCCTTAAACTTTGCGTCATTACCCTCACCTTTGTCCGGATGGTATTTATGAGCTAACTTCCGGTATGCCTTTTTGATTTCATCAGCGCTGGCTGTCTTGCTAACACCTAAAATGTCGTAATAATTGCCTGTCATGTAAAGTTTTCCACTGATCCTTCTTGAAAATGATCTATTGAATGCTAAACTATAATTATAGAAATTAGTAAGAGGGATGGAAGCTAGCTAGCCCCGCACAGACACACATAAACCCCATTTAGCTTACCTAAAGATGCCTGCCCCACTTGTTTCGACAACAGTTCAGCTACCTTGCTTCCGTTTTGTTTTAGCTACAGCCCTGAAATTCAGGGCTGTTTGATTATTCGGTTTTGAAACCAAAATTTGGCTTATCGGCTCCTTCTTCAGCAATCTTTTGAAACTGAGTTTCATACTTCTTAATGTTGTCAGTTAGAGCAGCCACAATGCGCTTGGCATGAGCCGGACTAATTAACACCCGGGACACCAATTGTCCAGAAGGCGGAATTAAATTCACAAAATCCAAAACGAACTCTTCGCGAGTATGTGACACTTGCATCATGTTAGCATACTTACCAGCTAATTTTTCATCGCTGGCTTTAATCTGAACTGGCTGTCCAGGGGCTTTATTTTGGGCCATATTTTACTTTTTAATAATTTCAGATAAGATAAAGGTGCTTCTCAAAAAACTTAGGAGGTCTCCAATATTATGATAAAAGTCATGGGTCAAATGACTCTAACTAAGGAAGAAAAGATGCGATTGGCCAGACGATTCAATCAGTCGGCCATACTCTCCCCGCAAAAACCTCGCATCTCGCTACTCCCAAGCGCCAGGCACACCCCTGTGGAGGTGATCCTAAACAAGGGAAAGGGGCCCTTAGGTTCGTAGAAACTGAAATTCTACAAAACATCTCTCTGACCCAACCGCCGCTCAACTTAAACTGATAAACAGAAATTCAAATGAATCACAGGTCCTACCATAGAGCGGAATACCCTCAAGCAGGGCACTATCCCGTGCCCTGCTTTTCATTTTACTTAGACTGTTCGTCTTTCGGGACTTCTTTGAACTCAGCATCAACTGGTTTGTCATCGCTTGGGATTTCTTTTTCGGTTGGATCAACTGTACCCACATCGCCAGGTTGTTTTTCATACATCGCGGCTCCTACTTTTTGAATAGCTGTAGAGAGAGCTTGAATCTTGGCCTTGATTGCATCTACATCATCTTTATCTTTAATTTCTTTAAGCTCGGCAATGGCGGTTTCTACAGCGGCTTTATCTTCGGCATTGGCTTTATCACCAGCGTCAGTTAAAGTTTTCTCGGAAACAGCAATCAAAGTATCGGCTTCGTTACGCGCGTCTACGGTTTCGCGGCGCTTGCGGTCTTCTGAAGCGTGCGCTTCAGCTTCTTGCTTCATTCTTTCCACATCTTCTTTAGAAAGGTTGGTTGAACCCTGAATGGTAATGTGCGCATCCTTGCCACTGGCTTTATCCTTGGCAGTAACTTTGAGAATACCATTAGCATCAATGTCAAAAGTTACTTCCACTTGTGGGACGCCGCGTGGTGCTGGCGGAATACCGTCCAAATTAAAGGTTCCCAGGGATTTGTTGTCAGCTGCGAACTCGCGCTCCCCTTGCAAAACATGAACCTGTACAGAAGTTTGGTTGTCTGCCGCAGTAGAAAAGACTTGGGATTTTGAAGTTGGGATTGTAGTGTTGCGATCGATTAGCGGAGTGCGCACGCCACCCAAAGTCTCTAAACCAAGAGTCAAAGGGGTTACGTCGAGGAGCAAAATTTCTTTGCCCTGCACGTCGCCGCCAAGCACGCCTGCCTGAACAGCTGCGCCCTTTGCCACAGCCTCCATTGGGTCAACGCCTCGTTCAACTTGCTTGCCAACATAATCTTCCACAAACTTTTGAACAACTGGCATACGGGTTGGACCGCCAATCAAAATAATCTTATCGATTGCTTGAGGTGTTAAACCAGCATCCTTAATTGCTTGTTCAACTGGCGCGCGCATGCGGGAGACAATCGGTTTTACCAAATCTTCCAGCTTGGCGCGGGTGAGCTTCATTTCTAAGTTTTGTGAACCAGATTCATTCTGCGCAATGAATGGCAAAATAATGTCGGTTTCTAGTGTTGTAGAAAGTTCAATCTTAGCTTTTTCAGCAGCTTCACGCACACGATTCATAGCCATCTTGTCGGAGCTAATATCAATGCCGCTCTGAGACTTGAATTCAGCCAAAATGTAATCAATCAAAGCCTGGTCCATATCCTTTCCGCCGAGTGCAGTGTCACCGGAAGTGGCTTTAACTTCAAAAGTAGCTTGCTGTTTGCCGTCTTCTTCGGTTTCTGAGAATTCCATAATGGTCACGTCCAAAGTACCGCCGCCGAGGTCGAACACTAAAATCTTTTGATCCTGCGCGCCGCTCTTATCAATGCCGTACGCGAAGGCTGCTGCAGTTGGCTCGTTGATCACACGGACTACCTCTAGACCTGCGATTTCACCAGCTTGCTTAGTAGCTTGGCGCTGAGCATCATCAAAATACGCAGGCACAGTGATAACTGCTTTCTCTACTTTGTCGCCAAGATAGGCTTCGGCGTCACGCTTAATCTTCTGTAAGATGAACGCGCTAATCTGTTCCGGAGAATATTCTTTGCCGTTGATGTTATAACGGAAAGAAGTTCCCATCTTTCGCTTGGCTTCAAAGACAGTGTTCTCTGGATTCGTTACTGCCTGGCGGCGAGCTGGCTCACCTACCAACAGCTGGCCGTCTTTAGTGAACGCCACGTAAGACGGAAAAGCTTTACCGCCTACAGAAGTTCCTTCAGCGGCTGGAATAATCACAGGCTTGCCGCCTTCAATCGCGCTAGCAGCACTGTTACTTGTTCCTAAGTCGATTCCAATAATTTTTGACATAAAATAATTCCTTTCTAACTAAAAATTGCGTATAGAATACTAAACAATACGACTAACCCCAATAAAGATAATCTTAATATAATATTTTTCTTCTGAGCACTGGGTGAAAGTTTCGCTGTTTGTTGATCAGGTCTTTCCCAAGGGTTATGAGCAATTTTCATATTATACTTTTTTACTTATTACTACCTGGCTTGGCCGGATGACCTTGCCATTTAATTCGTACCCGGTTTGTAAATCTTCTACGATTACCCCATCTTCTTCTCCAGGTACTTCGCGGACAGCTTCGTGAAAATTCGGATTAAACTGTTTCCCCAAAGCTTCAATCTTCTTTACTCCCATTTCGGCTAAAACTTTATCTAGCTGAGCCAGTGTGCCGTTGACACCGCGTAGCCAAGCTTCATCAACATTTTGCGGCACATGCTTGAGGCCTTGCTGGAGACTGTCCAAAGTCGGCAACAGCTTTACGATGGTAACTTCTTTGGCAAATTCTAAGATTTCTTTCTGCTTAGCTTCTTCGCGCTTCTTGTAGTTTTCAAAATCTGCTTGCGAACGCTGCCAACCGGCTAAATTGGTACGAGCCTCTTCTTTAGCTTCCTGAAGCTGGCGAGCCGTGCCAGCTTCATCAAACTCCAACTTGTCTTCTTGTTCGTTGTCCATCTATCTGGTAATTGAAATTAATAGTATTGCGGCTCCGCCGCCTCCCAAAAACTTGGTAATGTATTCCATCAAAGAAATATTCTTGGGATACTTCATGCTTTTTGGGCCAACTAAACCGATTACGCCTTTCTTTCCTGACGGTAATTTAACGCCAGAGACAATCATGGAATAATCACTGCCTTTAGAAAGGGTTAACTCCTTACCAATGAATGTCTGCGGCTCTTTGTCGGCATAGTCAGAAATAATTTGCTCAGCATAGTCATCCAGGTTGTCAAAAAATTTCGCAATCTCTTTGGCATCCTCTACTGGCAGCTGATCGCTCTCCAAAATGTTGGAGATGCCCACGGAAGAAACTTCTTCTGGCAAAATTGCGAATGACGCTTGTGATGAATGCACAGATAGCATCTTTGCCAGGCGGCGGCCGATCTCGGCGTTCACAGCCTGCAGCTTAAGTATCTCCTTCTTGAGCGCTTGCCGTTCTTTCATAGACAGCTCCACATGGCCCATGAGCTGGTTAACAAAGTAACGAAAGCCTTCGTCAGTGGGAATGCGTCCGCTAGAAGTGTGCGGATGGGTAATCAACCCTGCTTCCTCCAAGGCCTGCATTTCGTTGCGCAAGGTTGCGCCGCTGACATCAAAAAAGCCTTTATCAATTAGTTCTTTGGAAGCCACGGGCTTGCCTGTCTCGCTGTTTAACTTTACGATACAAGCCAAAACTTTGGCTTGTCTTGGCGTAATTTCTGATTTTGTAGGCATCACTATAATTGGTTAATGCGCTGTATTTTCAAGATATAAAAAAATTAGCACTCTGTCAAGTAGAGTGCTAAAAACTTTACTTCCCCATTTCGGCCGGGTCGCTTACATCTTGTACACACCCAGAAGAAGTTGGATGGTTTTTATAATATTCAACAAGGTAGCTGTGCAGCGCCAGCTGGTAACTTTGAAGATCACTGCGGCGCACATCCTTTTCGTAGCTAACAAAATCCTGGCAATGTGCTCTAAGAAAACTGCAAAGGATGTTTACCAAAAGAGCATAGTTATTAAGAGCAAGCTTGCTTTGAGCTTGGATTAACAACGGATTGTTAATGATCAAAGTCCAGTTGCTCCTAAAAAACGGGTCAATGATGAGCTTTAGCTGCTGCCAGTGCAGTCCATATATGGCTTTCTTGACAGGCACATGCTCTACAACCGTAATGTCGCAGCAGTGCCAGTTTCTTTCTTGCTTGAGCCTACGACAGGTTTTGTCGGCAAAGGCGTAAGCAGAATTGAAATCTACAAAGTGCTGGTCGGCTATCTCAACCGGGTCTAGTTCGGGAATTTTGGAACGGTTGGGGTATGTCCTAATCTTGGCCCCGACAATCTTAATATAGAAGGGTTTCTTTTCCGTCATGATTTTCCTCCTTATTTAACTAAAGTTTACTATAAATAAAGTCTGTGTATAAATCAATGTAAAGTCTACTTGACATTATACTGATAGCAGTTATACTTAAAACAATTAATAAAGGAGTTTTATGAATCAAAAATATATTTGGATTGGCCTAGCCGCATTAATCCTAATCATCGGGGCCGCAGTTGTGGTCAATAACCGACCTAATTCTGAAGTCGCGTCAACACAATCCACTGGCGGTGCCATGATGGAAGCAAAGGATGATACTCCTGATGACACAAATGGAGCCATGATGGCAAAAGATGACCAGAAAATGATGTCAGAAGACAAATTGGAATCCAGTGATGTGATGATGGAAAAATCTGGCAGTTATAAAGATTATTCAGCCAGCACAGTTTCATCCGAACAAGACGCTGGTAACAAGGTAGTTCTATTCTTCCATGCGCCTTGGTGTCCGTTCTGCCGAACCGCTGATAGCGCGTTCAAATCCAGTATGGATAAAATCCCTGCAGGCGTCACGGTATTAAAAACTGATTACGACTCAAACACTGAACTAAAAACAAAGTACGGAGTTACTACCCAGCACACCTTTGTCCAAATTGATGGCAGCGGAAATCTGGTCACCAAGTGGGTCAGCGGCGATATTGATACCCTGCTCAAAAACATTAAATAATTATTTTGGCCGTGCAAACGGCCTTTAATCCTATGCTTGAAATCATCTTCGCAATTATCGCTGGCGTGCTCACAATCGGCGCGCCATGTATTCTACCGCTACTTCCCATACTATTAGGGAGTTCCATTGGCGGCAGTAAAACTCGGCCGCTGTTTATTGCCGGAGGTTTTGCTTTAACTTTTGCTGTTCTTGGCTTAACCCTGTCCTACATTACAACGGCCTTAGAAATAGATCCTAATAATCTAAGGCACATCGCTGTGGTGCTGTTAGGGATCTTCGGATTGTTGATGATTTGGCCAACTCCGTTTGAGAAACTCACTGCTTACTTAAGTGGATTTTCTACTAAAGCCACTGGCTGGAGCCGAGCAGCTGGCAATGGCAATTTTGGCGGTCTGGTCTTGGGGGTAATTCTAGGAATAATCTGGACGCCCTGTGCTGGACCTGTCCTGGGTTCAATTTTAACTTTAATTGCAACACGAACAGACCTCGCAGCCGCCTCCGTGCTGTTAGGCGCCTACGCAATTGGAGCAGCGCTGCCAATGCTAGTCATTGCTTATGGTGGGCAGCTAGCTGCCACAAAAGTGCGCGCCATTGCTCCGTACACGGTCCGTATCCAACAATTTTTTGGCGTGGCCATTATTTTGATGGCAGTTGCTATCTATTTCGGCTATGATACAGTCCTACAAGCCAAAATTTTGGAAATTTATGATTTTGGCAGCCTAGAAACTAAGTTCATCAATCCGAATCGGTAATGTTCAAAAAAATTCTTCCCTATATCTTAATCCTGGTTGTACTGCTCATCGGCGGCGGCCTGTTTTTGCAATACCGGAACCCCGACGGAACATTTTTGAATCTATCTTTTGGCGCTAAAGAACCAAAAGCCGGTAATGAGCAGGCTCCAGCCTCCCCAAAAGAACCTCACTTCCGTAATCTCGGCCCTGCACCCGAGCTGACGGGTTTGCAAAAATGGTTCAACAGCGATCCCGTAACGCTCGCGGAATTACAGGGAAAGGTCGTCTTGGTAGACTTCTGGACTTACTCCTGCATTAACTGCATCAGGACTCTCCCCTATGTTACCGACTGGTATGACACTTACAAGGATCAAGGCTTTGTAGTCTTGGGTATTCATACGCCGGAATTCGCTTTTGAACGAGTTGCCAGCAATGTTGAAACTGCGGTTAAGCGTTACGGTATTAATTATCCTGTTGCGCAGGATAACAATTATGCAACTTGGCGCGCTTTCCAAAATCAGTTTTGGCCTGCCCACTACCTAATAGATAAAAACGGCGAAATTGTCTACACACATTTTGGAGAAGGACAATATGAACAGACCGAGAAAGCTATCCGTACTTTACTTGGACTAGAAGGAGAGTTTACTCCCCCGCCAGTGGCAGAATCAAATCAAGCCGGAACCCCAGAAATTTATTTGGGAAGTTTGCGTCTAAAGAATTTTGGCGGGACTGAGCAACCGCTACCCCAAGAGCAAATTTACGCATTTCCCAAGCGCTTAAGCAAAAACCAGTTTGCTTTAGAAGGACGTTGGCGCTTTGACCAGGAGGCAGTGGTCCATACCAATGGTTACGGCCGGCTGCGCCTAAACTTTACGGCAGCCAAAGTCTTTATGGTGGCGCAAAGCTTAAAACCGGTAACAATCAAGGTCTATATTGACGGCCAGCTCCTAAAAGGTGTGACGGTGGGATCTTCTGATCTCTACCCTCTTTACGAAGCAGCCCAGGGAGGCAATCATACTTTAGAGATTGAGCTGCCAGAAAGCGGTATTGAAATCTTTACTTTTACATTCGGCTAAAACCATTTTGAGGTAAAAACCCAGGAGGAGGTTTTTCCTTCCTATGATTCGCTACGCGAATCTGCCTCCCTTTTCCTATGTTGTCTCACACTGACAAAGCCAGATGCTTTAATCAACTACATACATGATAGAGAATCAAATTAAAAAACTGCGTACCGAACAGAATATCACCCAAGAAGACTTGGCGGCAACTTTAGGTGTGTCTCGCCAAACCGTCATCGCCATAGAAAAAGGAAACTATGTGCCGTCACTGCTCCTGGCGATGCAAATAGCCGAACACTTCAAGCTCCCTATAGAAAAAATATTTTCTCGCCAATAATTTGCTAAACTAAACTTATGAAATTAATTTTCTATTACTTATCCCTGCTTGTGTTCCTCGCCATAGTTTCTGGATATCTGGTATCTCAAAATCAATCCAACGAAACAATGGGTATGGGTACTATGCTGGGCATTAGCGTTGCTCTGGGTTTATATGTTGTGGCCATGTCTGTAGTCGGCGAAGGTAAAGCCGAAGACGAGCGCGATCTGCACCACCGCCGCGTGGCCAATCGTGTGGCTATGATGACGGGCACAATCATCCTTTCACTCGGAGTAATCTATCAAATCTTTGTTACGCATCAATTAGATTACTGGTTATTAATCTCCTTGATGGGCATAAACTTGTCCAAAATCACCTCCCTGATATACTTAAATTATCGGAAATAAATTTCAACCTTAGGAGGACCGATGAAAACTTCAGCTGAGCAGCGTCTGACCAAATTCAAAGTCGTCAAACAAGTATTGGAAAACCCTGAAATGAGTAAGTCATCTGTCTGCAAAGAAGTCTTGCTAGATGTGCTTATCTCTCAAAATGAGCAAATATCTCAGACTGACAGTCCTGCCGACAATCATGAGTTAGAAGCACCTTCGGCATTCATTACTGGCTTGATCAGCGGTCATTTCCCGCTTTTATAAGAACACCCCGCTTTGCAAATTGCGAAGCGGGGCTACTTTTTTTATTTCAGCATTTTCTTTAGGTACTGACCAGTATAACTGCCTTTGACTTTGGCTACATCCTCGGGCGTGCCAGAGGCCACTATGCGGCCACCTTTGTCTCCGCCTTCTGGGCCAAGATCAATAATCCAATCAGAAGTCTTAATCATATCCAAATTGTGTTCGATCACCATTACGGTGTTGCCTTTTTCTACCAACTGATTGAGCACATGAATAAGTCGTTTTACATCGGCAAAGTGCAGGCCAGTCGTCGGTTCATCCAAAATGTACAATGTACGGCCGGTTGAAGCCCGTGATAATTCAGTAGCCAATTTGATGCGCTGTGCTTCGCCGCCGCTCAAAGTTGTAGCATTCTGGCCAAGGTGCATGTAGCCCAAACCGACTTCCGACAATGTATCAAGCTTGCGCTTGACTGGAGGAACATTAGCGTAAAACTGCTTAGCTTCATCAACGGTCATTTCTAATACATCAGAAATAGTCCTGCCGTTATAATGAATTTCCAAAGCTTCGCGGTTGTAACGCTTGCCGTTACATTCTTCACAAGTGATATACACGTCCGGCAAGAAATTCATTTCTACTTTAATAACACCATCACCCTGACACTTTTCACAGCGACCACCTTTAACGTTGAAGCTGAAGCGACCAGCCTTGTAGCCTTTCATCTTAGCTTCGCGAGTGTCAGCAAAAAGATCACGGATGTAAGTGAAGATGCCAGTGTAAGTAGCTGGGTTACTGCGCGGAGTGCGGCCAATCGGCGACTGGTCAATATTAATCATCTTGTCGATGTGATCTATACCCAGAAGCTTTTTGTGTTCACCAGGTTCATCTTTGCTGTTCCAGAAATACTTTGACAAGGCTTTTGCCAAAATATCATTAAGCAATGTGGATTTACCGCTGCCAGACACGCCGGTGATACAAACGAACTTGCCAAGCGGGATATCGATGTTCACGTTTTGAAGATTATTTTCCGTAGCCCCTACAATCTGCAGCTTCTTACCGTTCCCGCTACGGCGACGCTTTGGAATGACAATCTCTTCTTTACCAGCGAGGTATTGGCCAGTTACTGACTTAGGATCTTTTTCAATTTGCGCCGGAGTTCCTTGAGACACCACTTCTCCGCCGTGCTTACCAGCTCCTGGGCCAATGTCTACCACATGGTCTGCTTCGCGGATGGTTTCTTCGTCGTGCTCCACTACGATTACGGTATTACCTAAATCACGAAGATTTTTAAGAGTAGCCAACAGCCGGGTGTTATCGCGCTGGTGAAGTCCAATTGAAGGTTCATCCAAAATATAAAGGACGCCGGTGAGGCCGGAGCCAATCTGAGTTGCCAGGCGGATACGCTGTGCTTCACCGCCGCTTAATGTATCGGCACCGCGATCCAAAGACAAATACGACAAACCGACATCTAGCAAAAATTGCAGACGCGCGGTAATCTCTTTCAAAATCAGTTTGGCGATTGCCATTTCTTTGGCATTCAACTGTTTAGGCAACTTGTCGAAAAACTCTGCTGCGTCTTCAATTGATTTACTGGACACATCTACAATCCCCTCACCGCCAACGGTTACCGATAAAACTTCTGGCTTGAGGCGTTTGCCGCCACAAGTTGCACACTTACGGATGCGCATGTAATTTTCTATCTCACTGCGCATATATTCTGATTCAGTTTCTCGCCAGCGTCGTTCTAATTGAGCCAGCACTCCTTCAAAATTTGCTTGATAGGTGCGGCCGCCTTCGGTCGGCATAGTAACTTTTTTACCGTCGGTGCCATAAAGGATAATGTCTATCGCTTTTTTAGGCAGGTCCTTAACAGGCACGCTAACAGAGAAACCGTATTGATCGGCGATTGATTCCAACACCCGCGAATACCATGACACGCGCGAAGTGGTTTTGCTCCAGGGACGGATTGCTCCTTCGGCCAAAGTGAGTTTTGGATTGGGAATCACCAAATCTGGCTCCACTGTCAGCTTGGTGCCAAGCCCCTTACAGTCCGGACAAGCTCCATGAGGGCTATTAAACGAAAATTCCCGAGGGTCAAGCTCAGTTAAGCTAATCGCATGCCCTTTAGGACAGGCAAACTTTTGCGACAAAGGAATCTCTTCTTTAACCGTATCTTCTTTCATCACTAAAACTAAAGCTGCGCCATCGCCGTAATCCAAAGTCTTTTCCAAACTCTCTGAAAGCCTTGCGCGATCGTCCGAATTAATAGCCAGACGATCAACAATCACCTCAATAGTGTGCTTCTTTTGCTTATCCAAAGTTAAACTCATGGCTTCTGATAAATCCATCATTTGCCCATCAACGCGCACACGGGAAAAGCCTGACTTTTTTAGTTGTTCAAAAACTAACTTATGCTCGCCTTTCTGATCCTTGATGACTTGCGCAAGAAGCATGACGCGAGAACCGCTTGGAATAGAGAGCAAGTTATCTACCATGGCTTGAAGCGTTTGCCCTTCTACTTTAAGACCACAAACCGGACAATGTGGGATGCCAATGCGCGCGTACAGCAAGCGCATGTAGTCATAGATTTCTGTAACTGTACCAACAGTAGAACGAGGGTTGTGCGAAGCTGATTTTTGGTCAATGGAAATTGCCGGTGACAAGCCTTCGATCTTATCCACGTCTGGCTTATCCATCAAGCCAATGAACTGACGGGCGTAAGCGGATAAAGACTCAACGTAGCGGCGCTGGCCTTCGGCATAAATGGTATCAAAAGCTAATGAAGACTTGCCGCTTCCGGACAAGCCCGTCATCACGATCAATTTATGACGTGGTAAATCTAAATCTACATTTTTTAGGTTATGTACCCGCGCGCCACGAATCACAATTTTGTGCTCAGAATTTGTGCTTGAATCAGCGGTTTTTTTAGTAATCTTCTTGGGCATGGTTCTATAAGATGTAATATCAAACTTTAATAACGCTAGCAGAATTTTGAACAAAAAACAAGAGCCTACCCCGTAAGCTCTTGTTGCGGAAGTTTACCATCACAGTGCAATTGAATTTTCACAAAATATTTTCCTCCAGTATAGTTGATTGGGCTGGGATCAACACGGCCGAGACCTAAAGAGTTTTCCAGAAGCCTTGCTACAGACTTCGCAACATCATAGGTGTAATACCCTTCTGTCAAAGTATACACCTTACCGCTCTGTAAATTTGGGCGAAATAGCTCAACCTGCTCTAGGCATTTACGAACCAGACCAGAGGTCTCATTCTGTGCAGTCAGGTACTGATCAGCCTTTTGGATGTGGAATAACAGAAACAAAAGTAACCCCATCCAGGCTAGGATGATAGACCATCCCAGGATCGTACCCCATCCTAACAAGTAATCATAAATGTTTCGGCTCGCTATCACTGTAAGCACACCAAACAGGAATGAATGAAAAACTAAATTCGGCGTTAATCCATATTTAAGTTCACGGATCAACCACTGTTGCACCTTACTGATTTTTTCTGACATATGCCCTCCGTTTATTCTAGGGCGTATTCTAGCTATAATAAGGGTATGAGTCAATTAAGAGAAAAACTTAAAGACGTCCCGCAAAAACCCGGTGTTTATAAATTCCTTGATGATAAAGGAGTTGTTTTATATGTGGGTAAGGCCAAGCGGCTAAAATCTCGGCTATCACAGTACTTCGGAAAGTCTGATAATCGCCCTCAACTTCCCTTCTTGATGGCAGAAGCGGTAGATTTTGACTACATCGTTGTCCAAAGCGAACTGGAAAGCCTGTTTTTGGAAAATACTCTCATCAAAGAGTATATGCCGCCGTATAATATCATG
This sequence comes from uncultured Candidatus Saccharibacteria bacterium, assembly GCA_964597895.1. Taxonomy (GTDB): domain Bacteria; phylum Patescibacteriota; class Doudnabacteria; order UBA920; family UBA920; genus UBA920. Next base: position 33,821 of record CAZQZS010000001.1, on the reverse strand, counting down.
CTGCGCGATGATAAAAATTATGCATTTATAAACATCAGTCACAGCACCCAGATTCCGCAGATTAGTTACGTCAGAAAAGTAGAAAAAAAGTCTGATAGCAGAGATCGCTTCTTTGGACCGTACTCCTCTACCAAAAAGATTGGACAAACTTTGGATTTAGTTAGGCGCGTCTTTCATTTTTGCGCCAACAAAGAAGTCGGCAAGCGCCCCTGCTTCTATTATTTTTTGCACCGCTGTCCTGGCGTCTGCATTGGATTGATGAGCCTGGAAGAATACGAGCAGCATTTACAGAAAATTTCCCTGTTCTTGTCCGGGCAAACTGCGCCCATTAAAAAACAGCTACGGTCAGAGATGAAGAATGCATCCAAACGCAAACAATTCGAGAAAGCGGCGAGACTGAGAGATGAATTTATGGCTATTAGCGTTCTAGAAGAAAAACAACTTACGGTCTTGGCTCGGAAAGTTTCTTGGGACATCATTTCTGTTTTCACCGACAATCTTTCGGCGGCTGTAAATCTATTTAAGGTTCGGGAAGGCAAACTTAAGGATAAAGAAAATTTTATTTACAACAACATGCTGGCCATCCCGGAAAACCAGAGAGCCGCTCAGGTACTGCAAACTTTCACGGAAATGTATTATGCGCAAGCAACTGATCTTCCCACAGAGATTTCTGTTCAAGTTGAGCTGCCCAACCATGCATTACTAGAGCAGCTACTGCGCACCAGAAGCAAGCAAGCGGTAAAAGTCGCGGCCCCAAGCCGAGGAGAGAAGCAGAAGCTTGTGCAAATGGGAGTAACCAATGCAAAAGAGCATCTGCTCAAGTGGCAACGCAGCCAAGCCAGCAATGCTGACTTAACCCAAGAAATTTTAAGTAGCCTAAAAAAATTGCTCAAGCTGCCGGCGCTTCCCCGCCGCATAGAAGGTTATGACATCAGCAACACCCAAGGCACAAATCCTGTGGGTAGTATGGTGGTCATTAAAGATGGTCAAGCAATCAAAAGTGAATATCGCAAATTTAAAATTACCCGCAAGCAAAGTCCTGATGATTTCCTGATGATGCGAGAAATGTTAGAACGCCGGCTGGCAAGAGTGAACCCAAAAAATAAAGCAGACGCTTGGCCCAGACCAGACCTCTTAGTAATTGATGGAGGAAAAGGTCAGTTGGGCGTGGCCGTGAAAGTTTTAAAACAAGCCAAGTTGAACATTCCGGTAATCGGCCTTGCCAAGCGGATAGAAGAAATTTTCGTACCAGGAAAATCTCAGCCCATTATCTTAAGCCACGACAACCCAGTTTTGCAAATGCTCCAGAGGCTTCGCGACGAAGCGCATCGTTTTGGTATTACTTTCCATAAATCACTGCGCAGCAAGCAAGCTGTAAAATCTGCTTTAGACACAATCCCTGGAATTGGCCCAAAAACTAAAAAGTTACTCAAACAAAAAATCGGCACGGTTGATCAAATCAAACGCGCGCCGATTGAAGAGCTGATTAAGCTAGTTGGAAAAGCTAAAGCTCAAAGCATAAAAAGCCAATTAGTCTAACGATAGCGAGCAACACACCCATCGCAACTGAGTTGTTACTCTTCAGTTGAAGGGACTGTATACGATCCTGTAAATGAACCGTCAAAGTGTTGCCTTACCTTACAGCCCTCAGGCTTACCTAAGGCGAGCTGCTCTTGCCGGATTCTGGCATGGTATTTAGGCTCTTCACCTAAAAGCCGCAGCTGTACTTGGGGTGGATTCTTAACATATCCCCCTCCGTACAGAATAAAGTTATCCAGAGAAATTGCTCGGTATCCTCGCCTAACAATTTCTTCTTCCCAAAATACCCACTTCGCCAACCAATTTCGTAAGCCTGGAATCTCTCCCATGTAAGAGTAGCTTTCTAAGTCCCCATAGATTGATCCCACCTTACAATATCGTCCAATAACTAAGCTGTCCGGAAACAAACTAACCAAGCATTTCAAAATCTTCTTCATAAGTTCCTCCTGCAATTAGAACATTATAGAACAAACTCTAGATTGACACAAGGCTCCATAATTACTATAATAACCAAGCTTAATTTTTAACTTTCTGAGACAAAATATATGAGAAATTTGGCGTATATTCTGACAATCATAGATATGGTGGTAATGGTACTTTTGGTTATCAGCGTGGCCTTGCAAAACAAATCTTCCGGTTTATCAAATATTTTTGGTGGTGGTGGCGTAGTTACCACACGACGCGGCAGCGATAAATGGCTATTCTATGCGACTATCGTGCTGGGTGTTTTATTCGCTGGTCTCAGCCTGACTATCGTACTGCTAAATCGCTAGTACTGTCTCGTACATAAAACAAGTGAATGGATTTAGTAACAATTTGACTGTGCAAAGTAAACGCATCCTTGAAGGTATGCGGCTGTTGCCACAAATCCGACTTTCCGTATTGCGGAGAGTTTTTTCATTAATGGGAAAAACCGAAAAGCGGTTTTGGCTGATCCTGGTAATTGTTGCATTGATAAGTTCGGTGTTTGCAGCCAAAAATTTCCTGCAAGCCTACACTGCAGTAGTCCCCGGCGAAGGCGGAACCTATAGAGAAGGAATTATTGGCGAACCAAGATTCATTAATCCACTCTACGCGACCAGCAGTACCGACCGTGCGTTGGTTAACTTAATCTATGCTGGCTTATACCGTTATGATGAAAATGGTAATGTTGTTCCTGATTTAGCAGAAAATTTTCCTGAGATTTCAGAAGACAAGAAGACCTACACCGTAAAACTCAGGCCAGCCCAGTGGCATAATGGCGTTGCCGTAACTGCTAATGACGTTGTGTTTACAATCAAGACTTTACAGAATCCCGAATACAACAGCCCGAGACGCGCTGACTGGCTATCTACCACCGTAGAGGCCGCGGATGAACGCACGGTTGTGTTCAACCTGAAAGCTGCGTCTGGTCCATTCTTAAACAACCTAACCTTACCGATCATCAGCGAGGTTATATGGAATAAAGTACCTCCTCAAGAATTTGTTTTGTCGCAAGGCAACATTCAACCAATCGGTAACGGGCCATACAAAATTAAACAAGTTGAGCAGTTGACCAGCGGCGGCGTGCAAAGTATCCTGCTGGAGTCGTTTGCAAATTTTCACTCTCGTCCAAGCTACTTGGACAATCTAGAAATTATTTTCTTTGAAGACGCTGGGAGTTTGCTAAAAGCCTTGCATGGCAACCAGATTGACGGTTTTGGATATAACCAGTTTGAAAACCGCGTCAGTATAGAAAAATCTACTAAGAACCTAAATGTTCACCAGATTCCGCTTCCCCAATATCAGGCGCTATTTTTTAACACCACAGTAAAGAGCTTGGGTGAATCAAAGGTCAGACAGGCGCTCAACTTAGCTAGCAACAAAGAAGCAATTTTATCTGAAGTATTTGAAGGTCAAGGACTGTTAATTGAAAGTCCGATACTTTCCCAGCAGGTTGCAAATCTTCCTGAACACGATGCAGCTCAGGATTTTGAGGCTGCCAAGAATTTGCTTGAACAAGCTGGCTGGTTGTACCCAGAGAATGGCACTGTCAGACAAAAGGGCAACCAGCAATTAAAGTTTAAGCTGGTGACTAACGAAAATTGGGTAAACAGGCGCGCTGCAGAAATGCTCAAAGAACAATGGCGCGAACTCGGAGTGGAAATTGAATTAGTTACAAAACCAACGCGAGAACTAAACGAACAGAACATTCAGACCCGCGACTACGACATGCTCTTGTTTGCGCACAAGCTGGGTGCCGATCCGGACCCATTCGTATTCTGGCATTCCAGTCAGACCAAAGCGCCTGGATTAAACTTATCCAGCTATTCCAATCAAACCGTGGATAAGTTAATCAGCGAAGCACGCGCCACAACGGAGAAGGAAGAACGCGATGCAAAATATCTAGAACTCCATAACATCATGAAACAAGATTTGCCGGCGATCTTCTTGGTGCAGTCGGTATATACATATGCGCTTAACGATAAAATCCAAGGCTTTACAGTAACTAAAATGCACGATGAAACTGTCCGCTATTTTAATCTGCGCGACTGGTACTTAGACACTAAGCGCGTCTTGAAGAGTGGGTAATTAATCGGTATAATGGGGCGCAGGCCGGGGTGGTGGAATTGGCAGACACATACGCTTCAGGTGCGTATGATCGCAAGGTCGTGAGGGTTCAAGTCCCTCCCTCGGCACCAAACAACAGCTAACCATTCATGGTTGGCTGTTGTTTTATGTTGAGGGACTTGAAAACAGCTTCCAAGCTGCCAGTGGCAGGTTGGAAGCGTCGGGGGCCGCCGCAGCGTCGTGCGAAATGACACTGAGCTTGCCAAAGTGGAATTGTGCACAGCGTGAGGTGGTCAAGTCCTCCGCCATGAGCACGGATGAGGAGAACTCCCTCCCTCGGCACCAAATAAAACCAGCATAAATAAGCAAAGTTTCGTTAAAATTGATTGACAAACTAGCACCTGCTTGATATAATGATTTTGTTCAAATATTCAATTAACAGATGAGTTGTTATTTCTCTGAAGTAATCATTCATGTGTTAATTGCCTGCAAAATTTTGCAGCAATCAATTAGCGAAGGCGGCCCCGGAAGCCACTTCACTGATTCCAGAATCCCCTATTTTTCATTGGGACATTTGTTTTTTGCCAATTAGAAAATCTTTGGGTTCTACTGAACTTTTCCGGAATATATTCTATCTTAAGAAAATATGTTCAAAAAAGTTCTGACATAACACAAAAATTAACTATAAGACGAAAGTTTTTACTGAGCGCCTCGAACTACTAGGCGCATTCCGGATGTGTAAAATTCTGTACTTAATGCTACTGCTCAACAAACTTTTTTAGGGCAGTCTAATGCAGAACAATGCGCAGGCTTTCGTCTTTGAATTCAAACTATGATTAAGAAAACAACTAGCTCACAGGCCTCAAGCCGCAAAGCCCAACCCAGCAGACCAACCAGCCGCCCAGCGGCGCGCAAGTCTGCAACTCCAGCTCGCAGCGGGCGTACTGGTGGTGGCCGCAGTCGCGGCTTGCCAATTATGCCAACTGAAAGCAAAATCAAACCTTTAGAACGCGTTGCTTCAGGTTCCAACAGTGTTTATACCGTATCGCGCAATACCTTGCGCGTGATTCCACTTGGCGGTTTGGAGGAAGTCGGAGCCAATATGATGGCCTATGAATTCGGCGACGATATCATTATCGTTGACGCTGGATTTGCCTTTCCTGACGACACCACCCCTGGTATTGACTACATCATTCCGGAAACCAAATATTTGGAAGATAAGAAAAAGAATATTCGTGGCTTATTCGTAACGCACGGACACATGGACCACATTGGGGCTATTCCCTACTTGCTAGCCAAGCTGGGTGATCCTCCAATCTATACCATGAAGTTGTCTGCCAGCATGATTAAGAAGCGCCTTGAGGAGTTTAATCTGGTTGGCCGTGCCAAACTTAACGTTGTTGGTTTGGATGACACAGTTCCTGCCGGCGCTTTCCAGGTACGCTTCTTTGCGGTAAACCATAATATTCCGGATTCAGTCGGTTTGTCTATCAACACTCCAATTGGGCAGGTGATTCACACTGGTGACTGGAAATTTGACCACACTCCTGTAAACGAAGTACAAACTGAATTCCACAAAATTGCCAGCTTTGGCAGCCAAGGCGTGCTCGCTTTGATGAGCGATTCAACTAACGCTATTAAGCCTGGTTATTCTCAGTCTGAACGCGAAATCGGACGTACTATTGACCGCATTTTTCAAGATGCTAAAGGCCGTATTGTCTTTACAAGCTTCTCCAGCTTAATCGCCCGTATTCAACAGGTATTTGATTTAGCCGCAAAGTACAATCGTAAAGTTATTGTAACTGGCCGCAGCATTGTTTCTACCTTAGAAACTGCTGTCAGCATGGGTTACATAAAAATCCAGCCAAAGATTATTATCAAATCCGAGCAAGCCAGCCGGTATCCCGACAACCAAATTTTGGTTCTCTCCACTGGCGGTCAAGGTGAAGAATCTTCACAATTGGCACGCATGTCACGCGGCGAGCATCGTTTCGTAAAAATCAAGAAGGGTGACACAGTAGTAATCTCTGCTTCCACTATCCCTGGCAACGAACGCTCAATCGTCACTGTTCTAGATAACCTCACCCGCCTCGGCGCCAACGTTATTTACAACAAAATTTTGGACATTCACACTGGTGGTCACGGCCAGCAAGAAGAGCTCAAACTGATGATGCAGCTGGTAAAGCCAAAATTCTTCGTGCCGATTCATGGCGAACTACACATGCTTGCAGCTCACGCTAAGCTTGCACAAAGCATTGGTATCCCCGAAGAGAATTGTTTCCTACTTGAAAACGGTTCAATTATGGAAATCAATCAGCGTGGCGAAGCTAAAGTCTTAAACGAAAAAGTGCCTTCTGGCTACGTGTTCGTTGACGGTCTCGGTATTGGCGATGTTGGTGAAGTTGTAATTCGCGACCGCCAAGCTATGGCTCAAGACGGTATGTTCGTGATTATTGCAACCTTAGACCGTCACACCAACAAAATGATTAACCAACCAGAAATTCTCTCTCGCGGTTTCGTGTATATGAAAAACAACGACGAACTCGTTCGTGAAGTAAAACACGAAATTCGAAAGATCATTGAAGGCAATGGCAATAAAACTGGTGAGCCTAACTGGGCTGACCTCCGCCAAAAAATCCGCGATGACATCGGCGAATACCTGTTCCAAAAGACACAGCGTCGTCCAATGATTCTTCCAGTGGTAATCGAGGTTTAAAACAATTATCATTCCTGGAAATTTCTTTGTCATCCTGAGGGAGCAATGCGACCGAAGGATCTCCGTGAGATTCTTCGCCCGCCTTAGCGGACCCGGAATGACACACGCATAAAAAAGAAGCGGTCGAACGATATTATTCGTTCGCCGCTTTTTTGGTTATGGGTAGTGCCTTGCATTGGTTCGTTGCTTGACTTTACCACGACCAGATCCAACACCGGAACCACAATAACCCTCCGGAGAAAAAGTTGTCTTTGAGTCAGGATAGTGTTGAGGTAAAGATTGATCATGACGAGGAATTAGCATTCGACCGCAAATATCGCAAGCTTTTTGAATCTTGCTCAAATCCGGATATTCCATATTGGAAAATTTACACTTCTTGCTTGTAAATAACCCTGGAAGCCGATTGAACTTACCTTTGAGTAGATAGTCATGCTCTTCAATAACCCCATCTTCATTCAGTGAAACGAACCTTGCACACTCTATAAAATTTGGGCAACCAACTAACATATTCTGTCCTCCTACTTCTCTAAGAATTTGTGCATCTCGGCCACGCACTGTTTGTAGTCGAGTCCTTCTTTTCGCCACATGCGAACCCTTTCAAGTTCTAAATCAAGTTCCGCCCGAGCCATGGCATAGGCTTCATTTTCTGAAACCTCTTCCTCAGCAGAGTGTATTCGGTTCGCGCCCAAACTTCTTTGATACCGAGCATGAGAATCCCGGTCATCCTCAAGCTGAGCTTTGGCAGACTCAACCTTCTTTCGTAAGATTCTGCCTCGCCTATTGTTTACTGAATCCTGGCCATCCGATGCGGCCTTGATTCCATACACTGCCATTAAAACCGCCAAATCCTCCAGACTACCTTTGATAATATTGTCCACGACAACCTGTGACATATATTCTCCCCTCCTCTAAATTGATTTCCAACTATACCAATTATAGACTAAAAAATCAATGCTTAGCTAATTTAACCATAATTGAGTCTTAGGAAATGTTAATATTTTCTAGTATAATGATTTTATGAAAAAAGAGACGATTCTCTCCGGCGTGCAGGCCACTGGCCGCATGCATATTGGCAACTACTTAGGTGCGTTAAAGCAATTTATAGACATTCAAAATGAGGGTAAGCTGCAATGCTACTTTTTTGTCGCGGATTTGCATGCCCTTACTGTCCCCCGCGACCCAAAGCAACTTCGCAAAGATACAATTGAAGTTGCCGCTGAATATATCGCCGCAGGACTTGATCCAAAAAAGTCAGTTATCTTCATTCAAAATCATGTCTTAGAACATGCCGAACTAGCTTGGATTTTTAACTGCATCACACCGATTGGAGAATTAGAACGCATGACCCAATATAAAGATAAGGGTCGCGCACAAAAGGATTCTGTTAATGCAGGACTCCTCACCTACCCCGCGCTCATGGCTGCAGACATCTTGATGTACAAACCCAATTTTGTTCCTGTTGGTGAAGATCAAGTTCAGCACATCGAACTCTCTCGCGTAATCGCTCGGAAATTCAACAAGCAATTTAGCCAAACTTTCCCAGAGCCTCAGCCTTTTGTAAAAAAGCCGCTGCGCATAATGAGTCTCAAAGACCCGGCAAAGAAGATGAGCAAAACCGGTGACGAACCTTTATATATAGATGATTCACCGAATGAAATTGAAGCAAAACTCAAAAAGGCTGTGACCACTCCTGAAGGGGCGCAGAACCTGTTAGATCTCCTCGCCTACTTCGGCGACGAAGCCACTCACAAACAGTTTGTTGCAGCGCAAAAATCAGGCGACATTCGCTACAGCGATTTAAAAACCGAACTTGCTAAGTCAGTCTCAAACTACTTTGCAGACTTCCGCAAGAAAAAATCTGCTCTACTGGCAGATAAAAAGAAACTCGACAAAATTCTCGAAGACGGCGCCGAGCGTGCCCGCGAAATTGCCAGCAAAACAATGGAAGAAGTTAAACAAAAAATCGGCCTGCTGTAAGCTAGGCCGTTTTTATTTCTGATTGATTCAGACAAAGCGCATGCGCATTCCTCCTGATTCATCGTCTAGGAGTACGCGAGCCTTCAAAACTCTCGGTTTTGCAGATTTAGCTAGCGGCAACCTGGAGTATGTTTCAGCGCTTCGCCTTTGCATGTCGCGAAGTTCCGCAGTAGTCATCTTATCCATGCATTTCGGTGCTGGACCATCGGCAGCTTCGGTGAAAATCATATCCATCAATGTCTCTATGCTATACATCTTCCCTCCGATATTTTTGCACAAGGCGTCGTTCTCCTGTGACAGGATTTTCTTCCAAACTGATTGACACCTTTGCAGTTTTCTTCTCGCCCTCCTCCGAACTAGCCACAACTATCGGACATCTTTGCGGCGCGCAGCTAGCAGTTAAACCAGTGCGATGATAGCCACTAGTCAAGGCTTCCAACTTTGCGGCTTTATCTATCTGCTTTTCTGTAAGCATAAGCCCTCCTACTTAAACAAAATTCTTTTCTCTGAAAAACTCCAGCCAAATCTGTCGTAACTGCTTCACTCGCCCGCGACTCTCTTCTGGAATATCAGGCTGATTGGATTCGTGCTTACCAAGAAGATAAACAACCACCAAGTGATCATCGAAGTCTTCGGCCAATAATTTTCGCAGGCCGGGTAAAGCCGCTTCCCCTAAATCATCTATGAAAGAATACTGGGGATTGGTTTCAACTATTTTGACCAGATTTGAATGAAAACTTGGAACTTCAGCTCCGATGCGCATAATTTCGATTACTCTGTCTTCACTAATCTCCATAATCCCTCCTTAAGCGTAGTATATCAAAAAAAACCGGACCAATGAGGTCCGGCTTAATTTGACTTGATCATGGCAAGTAGCTCGTCTCGTTTTTGCTCCATTACACCACGGTCCTTCGCTTCAACTACTAGTCGAATTAACGGTTCTGTGTTGGAAGCGCGCACGCTGAACCAGTAGTCAGGGTAAGAAACTTTTACCCCATCGATAGTAATCTCATCGCCGTCTTTATACTTCTCTCTTACAGCTGAAATAATTCGTTCAATCTCTGTACGAGTCCCCACCGAAGCGTTGATCTCTCCGGAAGAAACATAACGTTTATAAGGCGCGGCTAACTCGGACAACGGTTGATTTTGGGTAGACAGCCATGTGAGGAATTTAACTACAAGAAGCATTGGTGCTTCGTAGGTTCCCCATGGCAAACGAAAGAAGTAGTGACCGCTAATTTCACCGCCAAACAAAGCATGATGCTTAATCATCTCGGCTTTAATCAGTGAATGTCCTACTGGGGTCTGGACCAACTTAACGTCCGGGAATTCTTCTTCGATTAGATTACCTAAACGAATCTCGTAAGCTAGCGGTTCGCCCGGATTCTCCTCATGTTCAATCTTAGCCATGAGCGTGTACAAAATAGAAGATGGGATGGTATCACCTTTTTCGTCGATTATAAAAATACGGTCGTCGTCACCATCCGTGGTAATGCCTAAGTCAGCACCAACTTCTTTAACCTTCTCGGAAATTTGCACGCGGTTCTCCGGCTTAGAAGGATCAGCTTCATGGTTTGGAAATGTGCCATCCAGTTCGTAATTCATTTTTATCAGTTCGCAGTCTTCCCCAAACTTAGCAAACAATGCGTCCATATCGACAATACCCATGGCGTTGGCAGGGTCTAATACTATCTTTAAAGGCTTTGTTTTATGGTTAGGAGTAAACTTCAAAAACTCATCGATAGATAAATCAGTTACACCTTCTTTGACTTCCACAGTTCCTTTTTTATCGGTGACAGGTAAAAAGGTATCTTTAGAAATAATTTCATGAATCTGGCTAATACCTGTCTTACCTCCCATAGCCACACTACGAGTGCGGACAATTTTAAAACCATTATATTCTTTGCCATTGTGGGAAGCAGTAATCTCAACCCCACCATCTAAATTAAAATAGCTCACGCCAAAATAATAAGCGCCTGTTGAAAGCAAACCCATGTCTACCACATTCACACCCGTGTCAGTGATGCCACGAATCATCTCGGCTTTTAGTGATTCAGATGAAACACGCATGTCTCTGGACACGCCAACAGTTAGCTGGCGGCCCTGATTTTCTCCAATCATTAATGTCGCAAAAGCACGACCAACCGCGTATGCGGTCTCTTCATTTAAATGAGTCGGGTAAATCCCGCGGATGTCGTAAGCTTTGAAAATGGATGGTTCTACGTTCATATTGCATAGTATAGCAATTTGAACTGATGCCTGAAAAGGGAAATAAAAAGCCCACCGCAAATGCAGTGGGTAGTAACTAGCAAGCACCCCCGGCTATACCAAAGATGTCGAACCCATGGATGGAAGTCGAATCCCGCAGGCCACCGGCGGACGATCGAAGATCCTAATACTATCACCGTGAGTTCCGAAAGTAACCCGGCTGTATTCCTCGTCTTCGTTCTTCCAAAAGCTAACAAACTCCCATTGTCCGTTTTTGCCTCGCCACAGGTCAACGTTATCATGCCAGTCAGCAAAGTTGGGATCTATTGCATTGTAGGCAAATTGAGCAGCAATATCCTGAACCAATCCGCGCCTCACCCTTTCATGCTTGGCGCTTTCGCAATACCCTTCGACAGGAAAAAACACCAGCTCAACTTCATCCGGCAAATTGCTTCTGAACGGAAGCAGCTCAATCCCTTGGAATGTGCCAGATAAAATCCGGCCGCCGACGAAAGTAGCACTCAACCGATCATGCGCGCTTATACTGCGATCAACTTTTAGCTTGACCGAGTATTCTAAAGATTTCCCAAATTCATACGGACTCCGCGAGCCTGCCAAAGTACTTGCAACTTCACTCATAATCCACTCCTTTAAATTTTTCTTCACTTTATACTAACTGACTATAATAAGCCATTGATATTATCTTGTCAATCATGCAAAAAACTAAAAAGCGCGTTTTCACACGCTTCTCCTCAGGTGTCGCCGACTTTGATGCCGACGATTTGCCCAAGTTCTAATCGCAGGAATATCCTGCATACGAATAACGAAAAACATTTGCCCGCGCTTGCGTTCCAAGATAATTGCCTGGCAGCGCCCGCGCCGGACCGATCGAAACCAGTTTGTAGCAAAGAGGTATTCAAGAATACTTAGAGCAAAATCTTCGCTACTCCGAAAAGTTTGCTTGCGCAGACGCCCTCCAAGATTAGCTAACAGCCATTCGGCTTCGCGCTCATAGAATTCGGCCTGATGCTCAGACCAAACCTCTTTGATATAGATAAAAGGTGCTGAACTGATTTGTGCCATAGTCCCTCCAGACTTTCTTTTATTATATCAAATGGCAATGTGGAAAAAGAAAGCGGCCCAAGCTTGTAAAAGCTGGGCCGCGGGGTTCATGCGCGAATGTACTGCTGCAGTCGCATGCGGGAAGTGACGAAAAGTTTTTTGTGACCGGGGATCACGCTCTCGAAAGTGACGTAACCGTCATCGGGCATGCCGTGCGACTTAACGTCGAACGTGGTTGCACCGAGGATATTCCGAAACACTTTCTCGACGTCGCTGTCTTTCATGTCGGGACAACAATCTTTTTTAAGCGACGATTTTAAAGACTCTCTGAGCGACGGGCTAAGGCTCGCCAATCCGATCGTACCACTTTCCATCAGGCTCACGACTTGGGCAGAAGCAGTTTGCATACACTATATTTCTCCTATTTTGAATTTTGGACACATCCCCTATTCGATACACCAAAAACTGCTAGGCGGTAATTAACACTATACTCAATTTTCGGGCCAATGTCAATAAGTGAAAAGAAAAGCCCCGCGATTGGCAGGGCTCGGTAAGATAAAGATCAACAACGTCGTTTATATCGCCGCATCCATGGTGGTACGAAACTGCGTACCGGCGTGGTATAAAATCTCGTGCGGAATCGACGTGCGTAGGGACAATGATCTCTCATTCATTACCTCCTAAGTAGAATTCGGACACTATTATTGTAGCAGACTTAAACGATGGACAAAACGACCGTTTTCAGGCACAATATTCAAGTTATGAGCTTTCAAATCGGAATCGTTGGACTGCCAAACGTTGGTAAGTCCACTTTATTTAACGCCATCACCAAATCGCAGGTTGAAGCTGCGAACTATCCTTTTGCCACCATCGATCCAAACGTTGGGGTTGTTGCCGTACCCGATGAACGCCTTGCTAAATTAGCAGCTCAAGAAAAATCTGAAAAGATAGTTCCAACTACTATAGAGTTCGTGGATATCGCTGGTTTGGTTTCCGGCGCGCACAAAGGTGAAGGTTTAGGGAATCAATTTTTATCTCACATTCGCGAAGTAGACGCCATTATGGAAGTGACTCGCGTTTTTAGTAACAATGACATCATTCACGTGGCTGGCAACGTCGACGCCGAACGTGATATGGCTACTATTGCAATCGAGCTTCAGCTGGCTGATTTAGCCAACGTGGAAAAACGCTTAGAGTCTAATGCGAAGCAAGTGAAGTCTGGTGACCGGATGGCGAAGATTCGCCAAGGTGTTTTAGAACGGTACAAAACAGCGCTAGAAGCTGGTCAGATGGCCAACACAGTCACCTTGAGCGAAGAAGAAAAAGAAGCTGCTAAAGAAGTTCAACTGCTAACCACCAAACCGTTCTTGTATGCGTTCAATTCAACTTTTGATATGAACACACATCAGTTCGAAAACATCCCCGCTTCCCTGCCGGAGAATGCCATTGTCGTGGACGCAAAACTAGAAAGCGAGTTGGCCGAACTAGAAGACGCAGACCGCGCCGAATATATGAATGAACTTGGTATGAAAGAAAGCGGCCTGGATCGGATTATTACTTCTGCGTACAAAACTTTGGGATTGATCACCTTCATTACTGCCGGTCCAAAAGAAAGCAAGGCCTGGACTTGCCCGGCCGGTACCAAAGCGCCGCAGGCTGCCGGGGTAATTCACACAGATTTTGAACACGGCTTCATCCGCGCAGAGACCATTGCTTGGGACAAGCTTTTAGAGGCTGGGTCTTATGCCAATGCCCGAGCCAAAGGCTGGCTCCGCACCGAAGGCAAAGAATACGTCGTTCAAGACGGCGATGTGGTACACTTTCTCTTCAATGTCTAAAGACCCAAATGGGTCTTTTTTGGTACTTGCCAAAACCAAAGATTTTAGGTAGAATTAAGGAAATTTTGGCTCAAATTTAGGTTTTTCTTGGTTCTTTTTTTATTTAGCTCTGCTAATATAGAACCAGGCAATCCCCTAGCCAAGGCCAAGATTGTACAATTAATTAATGTTTCCTGCGCCAAATAGGGCGTAGGAATAAGGAGAAATTCCTTATGCCGAGATATGAACTTATGTACATTCTCGCCTCTAGCGTATCTGATGATCAGGTACCTGCCACGTCTAGCCAAATCGAGCAAATGGTTGCTGATTTTGGCGGACAGAACCTTGCCCACGAACAATTGGGCAAAAAGAAACTCGCTTACCAAATTGGTAAGACCCGTAACGGTCATTACGGGGTAATCAATTTTGACATGGAAGGCAAAGGTCTTGCTGCATTGGATGCCAAGATTCGCACTCAAAAAGCGAACATCATCCGACACATCATCGTCAACATTGACGAGCACCTAGAACGCTTAGAAAAAGACCGTATCGTGCAGTCCAAAATCAAGCGACGCATTCCTGCAGAAGATGCAAGCGAAGCTCCTGCTGCTAAAGAAGCTAAGTCGGCCAAAAAGGCCGCGCCTGTGACCAACGAAAAGTTGGAAGAAGAAATTGAAAAAGCACTCAACGAAGAAGTCGCTTAAGAATTTAAACTTAAACCATTAACCAAGGTTCCTTGGTTTGGTCGAGAGCGAGGAATTTTACGAGCAGCGAACGGCGCGTACTGGTAAGTACGCAAAGTGAGCAGCGCAGTAAAACGACAAAGCTATCGGCCAAAAGCAGTTTGCAAGCACGGCTTTGCCGGGCAGAAAACTGCGGCCAAGAAACCGGAACTACGAATATGGATTTAAACAAAGCAATGATCATCGGTCGTCTGACCCGTGATCCAGAACTCAAGACTACACCTTCTGGCGCCAGCGTCTGTCAGATTGGTCTTGCTACTAACTTCGTCTACACCAACCAGCAAACTGGCCAAAAAGTAGAAAACGTTGAATACCACAATGTGGTGCTCTGGCGTAAACTCGGCGAGATTGCTGCTCAATACCTAAAAAAGGGCCAGCGCGTCTATATTGAAGGCCGCTTGCAGACCCGCAGCTGGGACGACCAACAGACCGGAAAGAAGAACTACAAAACCGAAATTATCGCTGATAACATGATTATGTTAGATGGCGGTCGTGGTGACGGTAGTGCCAGCGGAGGCTATGCAGCCGCAGGTGCCGGTGCAGGCGCAGGCGCAATGGCTGGATCAGCAATGTCTCAGCCAGAACCTGTAGAAGAACTCCCTACTATTCAGCAGGGCGAAGACATTAATGTAGACGATATTCCTTTTTAAATCCAAATTTGTCATTCCTGGGCCGAGTTCCGCAAAGCGGGACGAGGAACCGGGAATCCACTACACAGCTAATGGATCCCCAGTCGCCTTCGGCGCCAGGGATGACATTGTACTATTATCAATTATAACTATGGCTTACAATAAGAACAATCGAGACCGTGACGCGGCACCAGTCAAAAAAGTCTGCTATTTCTGTGCTAATAAAGTTAGCACTGTAGACTACAAAGACACCCAAACTTTGCGCCGCTTCATGTCTCCACACTCTAAAATTTTATCCCGCAACCGCACTGGGTCTTGCCCTAAGCACCAGCGCATGATTACCATCGCGCTAAAGCGGGCTCGCCACATGGCACTCGTGCCTTTTGTGGCCGCTTAATTGTATTTCACTTCTCCGCCACCCACTTAAGAGGGGGTAAGCTAGCGCCAGTCCGCCATAGCCCGCTGTTAGGCGGGCGTAAGGCGGATGAGAGCGCCCCCGAAAAAGTGGGCGGCAAATTTGCAATTAAAAATTCTAAATCCTAGAATCAAAAATTGATTCTCGCCTGAACGGAAATGATAAAGATATTTAGAAAAATATAAGTAATAAAACGATGGATCTTAACGATGTAAAACTAGGTGCTATTGTGCTTATGAACGGTGAACCTTTCCAGGTTATCTGGTCTAACCGCATGCGCACTGCCCAACGTAAACCGGTAATGCAAGCAAAATTACGCAACGTCATCACTGGTAAAGTTTTAGAATACAGCTTCAAATTCGGCGAAAAAGTTGAAGGTGCCGACGTCACCCGCGAAAACGCCAATTTCCTTTATGCGGATGAGGACGGAACCCACTTCATGAATAACGAAACTTTTGAAACGATTGATTTTGATAAAGAGATTACAGCCGAACAAGAACCATTTTTGACCGAAGGCTTAAAAGTAATCATCTTGCGATTTAACGGCAAACCTGTTTCTATAGAACTGCCGATTAAAGTTGATCTTAAAGTCATAGAAGCTCCTCCAGGAGTAACCGGTAACAGCGGTGGTAACGTTACCAAGCCAGTCAAGCTTGAAACTGGACTGAGCGTGCAGGCGCCAATGTTCATCAAAGAAGGTGATGTCGTGCGCGTAGATACTCGCGAAGGCGGCGCATACGTCGAACGCGTAAATAACTAAAATTAAAAGGACTCACTGAGTCCTTTTTTCTATGGGTCGAAGTTCGAAAGCTAACCAGCAAATCATAAGTCCGATAAACAAATTAATCGGGATCAGCAGTATAGCCACGAGGCCGACAGACAAGACGTTCCAGTCAAGTGTAGTAATACCCCAACCGCACATTACCCCAAGAAATGCCAAGTAAGCAGGTCTAAGGAAAATCTGATTACTGTGCCTACTGGTTAATTTCCACATTTTGGTTAAACCGACTATGCCGAGAATCAATACACCAATCAGAGCGACGTCTGACATTATATGGATCTTTCTGACAAACATGGCAGTGCATAACCACAAAGCTGTGGCTTTTAAGCCAAGCAGTAGATAATCTCCTAAATACTTCTCCGAATAACCCTTAAAAGTATCCATAAGTTTCCTCCTTTAGCAAATTATCTTAGCAAACTACTTTAGTCGGTTCAAGTAGTTGCTCACGGCCATGGCAGCTTTGGCGCCTTCGCCGGCGGCGATAATAATTTGCTCGCCCCAGGCGTCATTGATGTCGCCGGCGGCAAAAATTCCAGGTATGCTAGTTTGCAAGTTGCCGTCCACGACAATTTCGTTTTTTTCATTCTTTTTAGTAAGTTGATCAAAAGCAATGCTTGGCTCATAGCCGATTTCCACAAACACTCCAGACACTGTCAATATTTCCTTGTCTTTACCAAATTGATGAATCTCCAAACCTGTTACGGCCTTCTCTCCTAAAACAGACAAAGTTTTGGTGTTATTATATATTTTTACATTACCGGAATGTTCAATTTTTTCTTTGACAATTGAATCACCAGATAAAGCTTGATTAATATTCACAACCGCCACAGTTTTGGCCACTTTGGACAAGGCCAAAACTGCGTCCAAAGCAGAATTTCCACCACCTATCACTGCGACATCTTTTCCTTTGTAAAGAGGCGCGTCGCAGGTTGCGCAGGTAGCCACGCCATGACCATAGAATTCACTCTCACCAGGAATGTTCAAATGACGTGGGTTTTTCCCAGAAGCAATTATAATTGTCTTAGCAAAATACTGATTACCCTGCTTGTCGCCAACCTCAAAACTGGTAATGTTCTTTTCTATACTAACCACTTCTATACCGAGCTTGACCTCTAAATCTTCTTTGAGACTGGATAAGTGCTCCTGAAATTTTAATGTTAGGTCGGCCCCAGTGATCATGCTGAAGCCAGTGTAGTTTTCGACATCACTACTCCACACCATCTGACCTCCGGCCTCTTTAGCTAAAACCAAGGTGTTCAATTTTTTGCGCGCTGTATATATGGCAGCTGTCATGCCTGCTGGACCGGCGCCGATAATAATGACGTCATACATATATTAATTTTAACATGCTATACTAGAAAAAATTTCACGGAGGTAGTGTTATGAGCAAGGAATGCCCGCAAATAACAACCCTTGATAAGATCGCGGAGGACATTGAAGCTAATCCTGATCTTGTTAAATATTACCCCGGCCAGTTTGGCGAATGCGACTTTGTGCACTTTAGAACCAGTCGCTACTACTTTGAATGGTGTATGCAAGGTGGCACGCAGTCCACGATGCAAATCAGGCAACCTGGCTGCACCAGCGTTTACCGCTTAGACAGTCAAATACCGTATGCTATTCTTGCTGGCCAAAAATTTGTTTGCCTGGAACAGAGAGAGCAACAGAAAGCAACCATTGCTATACGCTTCATTGTTCAAGCAATTGACGCAACTCAAAAGCCAGTCTAACGACTGGCTTTGTTCTTACATTTCTCAGATAATTCGCTCGGCGGCGACTATATAGGCTGCTGTTCTAAGTGAAGTAGCATGCTGTTTTGAGCCTGCGAGAACATCTGCAAATGCCTTGGTAATCTGCGCATCAAGCTTGGCCAAAACATCCTGCTTGGCCCACTTTTCATTATGCATATTCTGATACCATTCGTAATAACTCACGCAGACGCCACCGCTATTGGCCAAGATATCTGGAATTACCACAACGCCATTATCTTGCAAAATCTGGTCGGCCTCAGGTGTCGTTGGGCCATTGGCCATTTCCAAAATCAGCTTAGCTTTAATCTTTGCAGCATTAACTTTAGTAATAACATTTTCTAATGCCGCTGGTACCAAAACTTCGACATCTAGTTCTAATAACTGCTCGTTGGTGATAGAAGTAGCACCTTCCAAGCCATTCAAAGAGCCTGTGGCCTTTTTATGTGCTTCGGCCGCAGAGATATCAATACCAGCTTCGTTATACACTCCGCCCTTGCTGTCGGATAAAGCGACCACCTTGAATCCATGTTCTTTGACATACTCGGCCAAGTAAGTCGCCACATTACCAAACCCTTGCACAGCGATAGTCTTGCGATCATCCGACACTAACCCTGCCTTCAAAGCTTCGCGCAAAACATACCCCCCGCCATACCCGGTTGCTTCGGTGCGACCCTCGCTGCCGCCATCTTCTATCGCTTTGCCTGTAATAACTCCTGGAGCGACAGTACCGGTGAGGTTTTCGTACTCGTTGCGCATCCAGCCCATAATCTGGCCGTTAGTGTTTACGTCTGGGGCAGGAACATCTATTTCCGGGCCAAAATTACGAAACATTTTTTGCATATAGCCGCGGGACAGTTTTTCTAGCTCAGCCTCAGACAATTCCTTAGGGTTTACAATGATGCCACCTTTACCGCCACCAAAAGGAACGTCAATGACTGCATTCTTAAAAGTCATCCAAAAACTTAAAGCGCGCACCTCGTCTAAATTTACATCTTGGTGGTAACGAATACCGCCTTTGTATGGTCCCCGGGCATTGTTATGCTGACTGCGGAAACCTTCAAAAATTTTTTGGGAGCCATCATCCATTTGCACTGGAATAGAAACCTCAATGTACCGATCTGGGTGCATCAATTCGGCAATTTTGTTTTTGTCCAAATTGGCTGCGTCGGCCGCTGCCTGAAGTTGCTGTTTGGCTGATTCAAAGGGATTGTTCATATTATTTGGTCATCCCTGGTCTCCGAGCAAAGCGCGGAGAACCGGGGATCTATTAAATTATCTTGACTGTCTAGTGGATTCCCGGTTCCCACCTGCGGTGGGACCAGGAATGACATACTTCTATTCTTGATTTAACTCCGTAAGATACTTCTCTGCATCAAGAGCTGCCTTACACCCCTCCCCTGCAGAAGAAATGGCTTGACGGTAGCGGTGGTCGTGGACATCTCCGGCTACAAATACGCCTTCTATATTTGTTTGAGTAAACTGTTTTTGAGCAATGTAACCCTTGCTATCCAGCTCTACGCCGGCGTCCTTAAAAACTTGAACCGCTGGCGAGTGCCCAATGGCCACAAAATAACCCCCAGCTGCAACCTCTCGTTCTTCTCCGGTCTTATTGTCTTTGATCTTTATTCCGGTAAACGAATCTTCTCCCAAAATATCAACCACGGTGACATCAGTGATGAAGGAAATCTTTGGGTGTTCTTGGGCCCGCTTGAGCATAATCTTGGAAGCCTTGAATTCATCGCGACGATGGACAATCGTAACTGACTTGCCGAATTTTGTTAAAAACAATGCTTCTTCCATGGCGCTATCTCCGCCGCCAATGACCACGATGTCTAAATCCTTAAAGAAGAAGCCGTCGCAAGTCGCGCAGGCCGTGACGCCTTTACCGCGAAGACGTGTTTCGTTGGGTAGGCCTAGCCACTTAACTTCGGCACCAGTGGCGATGATTACGCTATGGGCGTGATATTCGTTGCTATCTGTCTTGATTTTGTACGGTTTGCTAGAAAAATCCACGCTAGCTACATTCTCTTGAACGATTTTGGCGCCAAATCTTTCAGCTTGCGCAGTCATCTTCTGCATCAACTCTGGACCTTGAATACCTTCTGGGAATCCTGGAAAATTTTCTACATCAGTTGTGATGGTAAGTTGTCCGCCGGGCTGCAGCCCGGCAATGACCAATGGCTCTAATTCGGCACGGCCGGCATATAACGCGGCGGTGAGGCCAGCCGGACCGCTTCCGATTATAATAGTGTTGTAAATTTTGTCGTTCATATTATTTCTTAGTATAAATCTTCACTAACTCAGCAACTGCTGCTTTGCGCTTGGCTGGATTTTTATGGTTGACCGCATCAAGAGCACACTCACCCAAATATCCTTCCAAAATTAACTGATTAACTTTACGCAAGGCTTCTATAACAGCATGGTTCTGGTTAATAATGTCCATGCAGTAAGTGTCTTTTTCGACCATGGCGGCAATTGCGCCAAGATGACCCTGTGCTGTTTTAATTCGCTTTATTAAATTTTGTTGTTCTTTAGTCATGATATAACCCCCCTATGGGGGGTATCTATATCCTACTATAATATTTTTCTGTGTCAAATCAAAACCACCCTTACGGGTGGTTTTTTCGTGCCTCGACGGCTTCAGAACTTGCTTGTCGTGTACATTATATCATACACATGAACCTTTTTCAAAGTGGTGGAGTGTACGGGAATCGAACCCGTCACGAACTGATGACAAGCAAGCTCTGCCGACCGCGGCACACCCCACACCTTCATCTTTTCATATGGTGTTCAAACAAAAATAAATGCCAAAAAAATAACAATAAACTTTTATTCAATCCCCTGTTTTTCTAATTCTGCTAAGATCTGACGAACTCCATTAATCCAATTCGGACTCCCCGGCTGAACATAAACGCCCATCATATCTTCTGGCTCCATCCCCTTATAACGCCGTTCTAACAAAGAATCAAAGTCGCGAACCCAATCAGCGTAAGAATCATACTTACGCAAATTTGGCGGATAACCACCTATACCGCTACAGTTATTATAGTAACAACGTTTCCCCATCGTGCTCTCTACAAAAGAAATAGCGATCATTAGTTTCATGTTGTTTGCAGACAAAAATGCATCCAAAGTAGCGTCGTCTGTGAACGGGCTATTACGGCTTTCAAAGTAAGCTCGCAAATCAGATTTGCGCTTTTCGTTGGCTAATTCTGCCGCGGTTGGTTCGTGGCGCACTTCATTAATTAAGACAGGCATCATATCTGTGACGATATCTAAGTCTTCGACAGAGAAGTCTAGCGGCATACTCCACGATTCAGTGGTGGAAGCCCCGGCGATCAGCTCTTGGCGTTCCGCTGCTGCTTGCTCAGCCTCTGCATAATCATCGCCCATCATTACCACGGCTCCAGTCAATGCACCCGCAATGAAAAAGCCTGACATCAACAGTCGCCAAGGCTGTGGCTGTGATTGTGGTTGATGCGTGTTTACGCGGCGTTTGAGTTGATAGGAACGAATCACTGGTTTGCCGCTCAAGCCGTAATTTCTTTTGATCATTATATTCAATGTATCAAAATATTTTTAATCAACCAACAGTCTTGCCAAAACTCCCCAAATCTGTTAAAATGCGAGAGTTATTTAAACTGGATTTCATACCAAACTTTTGCTTGGGCCGAGTGGTGAGCAGGCGCGACGAGTGTAGCGAGGAGCGCCGTGGCGAACCCGATGGTTAAGCGAAGGTTTGAGAGGAGAAATTTGGTGAACAAGCGAGCGAGCCGGCCGAGCCAAGGGCGAGGAACGGACGCGAGCAAGTGAGCCAAATTTGGACGAGGCGCTATCGTCTAGTGGTTAGGACACCAGGTTTTCATCCTGGTAACCGGAGTTCGATTCTCCGTAGCGCTACCAAAAATTACAAAACGCCTGTTTGGGCGTTTTTGATTTGGTTTTATTAGTGAGGGAAAGGTTTTCCATTTTGGCAACCCCAAGGAATAATGAAAACTTTATTGCTTTAAATAAAAGGGGTATAATAATAACAACTAATTATACGTATGACCAAAAGAGAAACGATAATTATCATGCTAACTTTTATAGGATTTTCCATTTGGGGTTCTATTTATGGATTTATGCATAGAGAATACATTCAAGCTATAGGTTTAGTGGGTTTGGGAGTTTTTTGTACACTCTTACTGTTGAAATACCTTAAAGTAATTAAAGGGCTACCTTTCCTAGAACCTTATATGGGTAAGGATGAAAATGATAGGCCGATTTTTAATACCACGGATGAACAGCTTGGGATAAAAAAGGTTAACTCTTTACAACTCACCTCAGATCAAGAAAAATTTATCAAAAGCAACTCTATTGGTGCGGGAGTTTTTGGGGTATGGTTTTTCATCGCTAACGGTTTAACCAGAGAAGGTCTAAAACAATTCATACCGGTATATGGCGGGTTTCAAAGATTAAAAGCTGTTAATTGGGGACGAAAAATTGTTTGGGAAAGTAGACCATGGCAAAGTTTTACTGAGTTCCAAAAAAGGCAAAAACTATTAGACACTGCTGGGCTTGTGATTATTTTCACGTTAATTTTGTTAATAACTGGAATGGTGATTTATGGATTCTTGTTCATAGTATAGATACTATATAGCTCCCTTACTAAAGCCAGATAAGTTTTCCAGCCGTTCAGACGATACCTACCACTAACAACCTCATTCCCCTGAATGGGGTTTTTAGTTTGGTTTGATTGATGAAAGAAAGGTTTTTCTTTATGTCTTCAGTTGCTCAGCCGACTTCTATTTTGTCACCTAGAAAATCTATGAAAATTATGGTAGTATATTTGGGCCTTGGGTGCTGGTGAGGAAGAAGCGAGCGGTCTCAACAATTGAGCGCTTTAACCGAAGACTCAGCATCAATTATAACCGGCATAGCCGGCTTTTTTATTGCTAAGGTCGGCTGCAGAGATAATTAACCAAGCGCCTATGCAATGCCCAAACGACCAAACACCTCTGGCCATGATGGAGCGACAAGGGATAGAAATTGACTACTGTCCCACCTGTCGCGGAGTCTGGCTGGATCGTGGTGAGCTAGACAAGCTCATCGCCGGTGGCCAGCCTAGCCATCAACCACAAGAACACCACCGAGAAGCAGATCATGGTTATCGTCCTTCCATGCCTAGTCATGGAGACCAATACCACCACAAAAAACGGAAAAAAGAATCATTCTTGGGAGAACTATTTGATTTCTAAATAACTAAACCCCGCAGCATGCGGGGTTTAGTTTTGATAGGTGACTTCTGGAGTTTTTTTGCGAGATACAAAATCTGGTCGGAGTCTATGTCTAGTTTTTTTATGAGATAGAAATGGTCCCAAAAATTTTACGAAGTCTTTCGTGCGGGCTTCGCTCTTCACAGACATAAAGTGCATCAAAGCCGAAGACTCTGGCGTATATTCATAATGGCCGCGGATTTCGCCATCACTAAACACTCGCAAATGATACTGGTGCTCAAAACCGTCTAACTTACGCCACGACAACACTTGATCCTTATCTTCCCAAGCAACGAAGTGGTTCCCAAACCCCCATTTGGATGCCAAATAAGTTTTGAGGGTTGCCAAAGTTTCACCTTGAGCTAGCCAGCCTAAAGCGTACGGTTGACGGCGATTACCATGAATAAATAAAAAGAAATGTTCTATTTGAGGCCAAATTGGGTAAAGATGCCGCCAAATTGCTTGCCTAATTTTTTGTGCATTCATTGTACTATAATTATAACACTCCAAAAGCAATCCCCAAGTTAATAGTTGACAGAGCAAAAAACTGCTATACTAAGTACAGCAAATACCCACGAACGAAAGGGGGTGAGTAGTTTGAAAGCACTAAACACCGTTGCAATGATTTTAGTCGTAGTTGGCGGCCTCAACTGGGGACTCGTCGGCGCATTTGACTTTAACCTCGTTGCCGCCATCCTTGGCGAAAGCATGATTGCTAACATCGTTTACATTCTCGTTGGCTTGTCTGCAATCCTCGTTGCTGTTAACAGCATGAAAGGTAGCGACAATTCTGCCCCAAGCATGTAAGATTGTCTGCATACAAAAGCCGCTATTTTAATCTTAGTGGTTTTTGTTTTGATAAAAAATCGCTATAATGAAGCAATCATCCCCTTCCCAAAAATGGAAGGGGAGTTAATTCTATGAAGCCTATCAATATCTTAGCGATTGAAACCAGTTGTGATGAAACCGCGGCCAGCGTTCTCAAGGGTAATTTAAAATCGGTCAAGCCAAATTTTAAATTCCTGTCTTCGGTAATCAAATCGCAAATCAAAATTCATCAAAAGACTGGCGGCGTGGTACCCGAAGTTGCCGCTAGAGCACACATGGAACACATCTTGCCAGTTACTCAAGCAGCACTTCAAAACGCCAAACTCAAGCTGGAAGAGTTGGATTATATCGCAGTCACTAGCGGGCCTGGTTTAGTCGTGTCTTTAATCGTAGGAACTGAATTCGCCAAAGGCTTATCTGCTGCAACTAATATTCCTTTACTGCCAACCAATCACATGAGCGGACACCTCTATTCCGCATTCGCACATACACCAGGCAAGGCAAAATTTCCAGCTTTGGCTATAATAGTTTCGGGTGGCCACACTATGTTTTTATTAATGAAAGACTTTGCTCACTACCAGGTGATGGGCCAAACCGTTGATGACGCAGCCGGAGAAGCTTTTGACAAAGTCGCGCGCCTGCTCAGTCTCCCCTACCCTGGCGGTCCGGAAATTTCTAAACTTGCCCAACTCGGCAAAACTGATCTTAACTTTCCTCGGCCAATGTTAGATAAACCCAATTTTGATTTTTCTTTCGCCGGTCTCAAAACAGCAGTACTCTACTATTTGGACAAGCAAAGAAAGCCGCTCAGCAAACAACATAAAGCCGATATAGCCATGTCGTTTGAAAACGCCGTAGTAGATGTACTGGTTCAAAAAGCTGTTCGTGCCATTAATAAGCACGGCATCAAAACCGTGACTCTGGCTGGGGGTGTGGCTGCCAATACAGCATTACGCGCTGCTCTAGCAAACATGGCCAAAGAACAAAAAATCAATTTTCTCGTCCCCGACAATGAACTCTGCGGAGACAATGCCCAAATGATTGCGCTGGCTGCCTACTTCAATTTACGAAGCGGGGTAAGGCCGGTCCCAGCATCCAAGGTTTCCGCTAATCCTGCCTGGGAATTACTCTAGATTGACATCACCTTCAAACGGCCCTACACTAACCAATACCAAAGGAGGATTGACCATGAAGCATCTATTTGCGAGCTTATTGCTGAGCATATTGTTTTCTGTAATCGCCGTAGGCCAAACCGAAATCAAGTATCTGAATCTGGTTGACGAAGATACTCAATACTATCGCACCAACCCCGTCACTTTAGAGCGAGAACCTGTGGAAGTTGATCGCCGCATTGGCATGATGTTGTCTGTGCCGGTGTTCGGTGAACTTTACCGAAAAATGGAAAATCGTTCGATAACCTTTAGGCCCAAGACCCTTGAACTCTACAGCGAACTTTCCCGAGAAGGACTCATCTCACTGATTTACTTGGAGGAAAATCAAAGCGGCGAATATCTGATGCTACGTAGCTCAGAATCGTTAGCTGTGTTCCAATCCAAAACCAGTCTGTTTATGAAAACAGTTGAGCGAGTCTATGGAATCAAACTAAAGTTGGTGGAAGAATTGCCTATGCCTGTTCTGGAGCTTCCCAAGCCTGATTCTATAGCCGCATGGCCCAGCTGGACAAGACCACCAAAGAACTCTATAATTACTGCACAATCACAAGCCAATACTCTGGCTGTCTCCAGAGTGGCACGGGAAGAAATTCCACAAGAAAAGTAGAGCCCGTCGGTGCCGACCGCAACTCGGCAAAATCAAGTGAAAGTTCTAGATGGTACCGTCCCAAAACATTCTCCTGGGACTCTAGACACCCTCGCACTGCGAGTTGGTGTCTTTTTATTAAACCAATTCAATGAAAGAATTAGAAAAAAATTACAACGCTGCTGACCATGAAGCAAAGATTTATGAGCTGTGGCAGAACTCTGGATTTTTCAATCCGGACAATATTGCAGGTGCTCAGGATCCGTTTACGATCATTATGCCGCCTCCCAACGCCAACGCGCCGATGCACGTAGGGCATGCTTTAGGCTTAACTATCCAGGACATTCTTATTCGCTGGCAACGCATGCAAGGCAAAAAAGCTTTATACCTTCCAGGCACTGATCACGCTGGTTTCGAAACCCAAGTAGTATTCGAAAAGAAACTAGATAGAGAAGGACGCAGCCGTTTCGGCATGAAGCGAGAAGAATTCTATAAAGAAATTTGGGATTTCGTTCAAGACAACAAGCACATCTCCGAAGAAGGCATCAAGCGTCTCGGCATCTCTTGCGACTGGAGCCGCAACACTTTCACTTTAGATCCAGAAGTGGTAAAAGTTGTTTATGATACCTTCAAACAGATGTATGAGGACGGCTTGGTTTACCGAGCAGGCCGCATTTGTAATTGGTGCGTGAAGCATCAAACTAATTTAGCAGATCTGGAAACCAAATACGAAGAACGGCAAGATTCTTTTTACTACTTTCAGTACGGTCCTTTTGTAATTGGTACAGCGCGTCCAGAAACCAAGTTCGGCGACAAATACGTAGTTATGCATCCGGATGACAAACGCTATGCCCAATATGAACACGGTCAAAAAATCCAAGTTGAGTGGATCAACGGACCAGTCACCGCAACGATCATTAAAGATGATGCTATTGATATGGAATTTGGTACTGGTGTAATGACCATTACTCCCTGGCACGACGCCACTGACTTTGATATCGCCAAGCGCCACAATTTGGAGTTCGAACAGATTATCGATCTGCGTGGTAAGCTCTTGCCTATAGCTGGCGAATTCGAAGGTATGAAGATTGCCGAAGCGCGCCCCAAGATTGTAGAGAAGCTCCGTGAGAAAGGCTTGCTGATTGAAGAAAAAACCGAAGACAATTACAAGCACAACGTTCAAGTTTGTTATAAGTGCAATAACATTATTGAACCGCAAGTCATTGATCAGTGGTATATTGCGATGAGTAAGGAGTTGCCTGATGGCCGGCCATCCCTGCGAGATATGGCTGTTTCTGGGGTCAAAAATGGCGAGGTGAAAATCCTCAATCCCCGCTTTGAAAAGACCTTTTTCCACTGGATGGAGAATATCCGTGATTGGCCAATTTCTCGCCAAATTTGGTGGGGAATTCCGATTCCTGCCAAATACTGCGAGGACTGCCAAGAAGTGGTTATAGACACCGAAAATAGCGTCTCAACGTGCCCTAAATGCTCATCTAGCAAGCTTAAAGCCGACCCAGACACCTTTGACACCTGGTTCTCTTCTGGGCAGTGGCCTTATGCAACTTTAATGGCTAATGATGCTAAAAAGGGCGGCTCAGATTTAGCCAACTATTTCCCTACTCAAGTCATGGAAACTGGCTGGGATATTCTTTTCTTCTGGGTAGCGCGCATGATGATGCTGTCCTATTACAGAACCAACAAACCACCATTCGAAATTGTGTTCCTGCACGGTTTGATCCGCGACAAAGATCGTCAGAAGATGAGCAAGTCTAAAGGCAATGTTATTGATCCGTTAGCTGTCATCGACAACTACGGCACTGATGCTTTACGCTTTGCGTTAATCTTCTCTACCGCGGCCGGTAACGACATTCCGCTCGCAGAAGACAAGATCAAAGGTATGAAGCACTTTGGTAATAAGCTTTGGAACATCGCGCGGTTTATACTGGCAAATCTAGATTCAGACAGACCAAAACTAAAAGATCACGATACCTTTGATGTTGAAACTGAGTCGGTGATTAGAGATTTGGGTTTGCTTAGAAATCTTTCAATAGAAACTTCTCTTTCAACAGAGACAAAAAATAATGCCATAGTGGTAGACAAAGTAAATCAAAATCTAGATAATTTTCTGCTTCACGAGGCTGCGCAGACATTATACAACTCAGTCTGGTATGAATTTGCAGATGTGTATGTAGAACATAGTAAAAAATTATTAGCAGGGGATGGGAACGAAAGACGAATTGCTCAGGCAATCTTATTAGAATCACTTATCACTTACCTCAAGCTGCTACATCCGTTTATGCCGTTTGTAACAGAAGTCATCTGGCAGCAGTTAGTAGAAGAAAAATTAGTTGAAGAAAAATATCTGCTCACTGCCAAATGGCCAAAGTAATTAAAAAACTCCCGCGCTGCGGGAGTTTTTATTGTGCTTGCATCAAGACTTCGGGATGATCCATGCAATAACGCCAAGCCTCATCGGTATTGGTTTTTACATCTGGTTCGCTTCCGCGCGGACTAAACACAGCCTGAGCTGCATAGATTTCGCATGCCCGGGCATTGGCTACAAGTTGCTCAAAAGAATCAAAGCTGGCGCGGCTGGTCATGGCGATTGGCGGTTTCTGTATCCTGCGGCGGATTTCTGCCTCAATCTCCAACTGCTGGCTTGGTTCAGCCCTAATGTACTCCCTTACCAGGCTCATGGCCACCTCACGATTATTGTTCTCTGAAATAATGTAATAAAGACCCCCGCTAAACAGAGCAACAACGATTAAAGCAACTACTACAATGGCTTTATAATTAATTTCTTCCATATATTACTGTTATTCTAATTGAAGCCAAAGCCTCTTGGAGATCCTGAATCAAAATGAGCAGATGGTAACTTTGGGAACCAAGGGTGACCATAATTACTAACTAATGATATTTTAGCATGTCTAAGGCGAGCCTGGCAGTTTTTCAAAAGTTTCTACTTCCCACATTTCTCTACCCACCAACTGCTCAATATTTCGTAAATCAGCTTCCAGCTGCTCGGCGCGGACCTTTTGTTCACCTGCTATATCAGCTGGCAGATGCGCCTGTTTAACCAGCAGCAGCTCTGCTTCAATATCTCGGCGCAAAGCAATAAAACCCCGTTTAATTGAATCTTCTGCTTGCCGCAGACTGCGGGCAAACTCCCTACGACGCCGTTGAACCAAAACCGCATGAATCACAATGTATGCAATTAACCCGAGTACCAACAGCAACAGCGCGCCGATCATGCCCAAGTACAAACTCTGGTAAGTAATACGTGAATTGCCCCAATTAATCGCCACCGGCTTAACATCCATTTCCACTTGCGGACTTGGGCTAGAAAGTTGCCCGGCTTCCCGCACGTTCGCCCAAAGAATATAACGACCGCCTTCCAAAAAATCTTGATGGCGATAAGTCCAATCGCCCCTGCGATCAGATTGCGTTACAAAGTCATATGCATTGCCGTCTACCAAACTTTGAAGGTGCACCACTACTTCTTGTTCAGGCTCTGTGGTCCGGCCAGAAACATAAAACAGTTCATCGTCCTTAATGTTAGAGGAATAACTAGTGATCACTGGCGGGGTAAACTGATTAACCTCGTCATCAACTGACAACTGCACAGGCGTCGCCTGGGTGCTACCAGCAGCAGGGACAGTTTCATCAATTGGAGTAGGCGGGGTTGTTTGCGCCCAAGCCGTATTTACCAGAAGTTGGCTACCTATTATAATCATAGCCGCCAGCACTGCCGTAATCTTGCCGTAACGTGCTCGATACCGCTGTAATTCTTCTAGCTGCTGAGAAATTGGCGTTGGCAGCTGATTAGCCGCGATCTTTTCATGAGCCAACCGGTACCACTTGCGCAAAATGTAAGCAATCACTAATAGCAACAAAAGTAGCAAGATCAAAAAGCCAAACACAACCGGCCAACCAACAAACTGCTTAAACGGCAGGGCTACCCCATCTGCTGTCATGAACCAAAAAATTGAGCTAGAAATCTCTATATTCCGGGTAGACTCCCGGATATTGCCAGCTTGGTCGTAAGCCCGCACAATTACATCGTAACTACCAAACGTCAGGTCGGCATTTTTATAAGGACTGTTAGTTTCTTGAAATAACTGCTCGCCAAGCTCGGCATTTTTTCTGCCTTCTACGCGCAGAGGGATAATTTTGATTTCATAGTGGTCCAAACCAGACAAAGAGTCAGTGGTTTGAAATTCAAAAATGGGGTTGGTGACATTAGTCCGACTGGAGGGTAATACGGCAATCACAAACTCCGCTGGCGGCTGATTGTCTATTTTAATGCTGTAATGGCTTACCCCGCCCCAACGGCCGTCCCGAAAAGCCTTGATATGGAAATAATTTATGCCGCTGGGTACTTGCTTATAATTAGTAGAAGTAGCGGATCCTTCTGGGGTATCATCGGGAATATCTTCGGGGTTAGAGCTAATGGTGTAACTATAATTTTCTGCTGGGGGCAAGCCCACATCCCACTGCAAATTCACATTAGCGTCCTGATACCATTCATCCTGGCTGGGATGAGTATCAGAAATCACAATCGGTCCCTGCTGGGGTGGCAATTCCAAACGGTAGGTAGCTCCGAAGGTATTCTCTAAAACATTGGTCCCGCGACCGTCGTTCAATAAAACTTGAGATTCCCCCGTAAACCGCAAACTCGCTTGCCCTACGCTTTTGACTCTAAACGTCAGCTTACTCACCAAACCACTGGAAACATTAATTCCATTTGGAATCCCGCCAATTATTTCTACCGTGCCGGTATTATTATTAAAGCGAGGCGGGGTGGTATAAATTTCAATAATGGAGCTTCCTGCGGACGGCGAAACCAACTGGAGTTTGTCTGCCGGGAAAGACAATTGCATCTGCAATGCGTTAATCTCTTGACCATTGGTGTCCACCAACACCGAAACATCAAAAGTGCTACCAATGGTGTATGTACCGCTGGATGGACTAATCGAAAAATTTGCGGCTTGAGCAAAATCCGACCAAGCCAACCATAAACCGCCAGCCAGTAAGACAGCCAAAAAAGTTTGCACTAATCGATTAGAAAAATATAAATTTAGCATTTATTTAATTTTACGTTGACGCGTGCGCAAAACATACCAGCTACTGCCAAAAATTATCAACACAACTACTCCTCCGGTAACCAAATCTTTTTGATGGAGCTGCCACCAACCCAGTGGCCGGCGAGGGTTCACCCTAATCATCCGCTCATTCCCCTGCCTGTCAACCGCTACGATATAAATATAACTATGCAGGTCTTGATCTTCGAGAAGGTAAGGACTCTGGGCGCGCTTCCACCGTCCTGCATCCAAAGCACCGCTGCGGGTTTCCTGAATTTCATAATACGCAATTCCGCTTTGTTTATCGGTCGTAGCAAAGTTTACAAACCACTGTCCATCAAAAACGCGGTCATCCTGGGCAAGCTGTGGGCTAAAGACTTCGGGGGGGACATTATCGGGGCGCTTCTCGTCTAAGTATAACTGACTGGCGATTTCTGTATCCACTGGCCCGCTACCTTGACTGGTAATTGCAAACTGTTTAGCCTGAACTTTGGCCTGCGTTCCTAGTCCATCATTAATGTAGGCAGTGGCCTGGCCAATAGAAATTGCCTTATCTAAACTTGGTCCCGAGTAAGGTGGTAAGATGATGCTGAATAAAATTCCTGCCTGCCCCTCATAACCGCCAGGAATGGTGCCACTAAACTGGATAGTATTTGTCGCCTTATCATAAGTAGGTGGCTTAACCCAATAAGTAACAATAGAACCACTGTCTGATATGGACAAGCCATCGGCTAATTGTCCTGCCACGCTCAGCGTTCCATCAACGGCATTAATACTTTCTCCGTCAGTATTTACGACTAGCGTAGCGGTGAATGCTTTCTCTTGGTTACTGGCAACATTCGCAGGTTCAAAAGACATTTCCAAAGCCAAAACTGAACTTGGTAGAAGTCCACAAAGAGTGAGTACAATTGTGATAAATAGTTTATTCATTACCCAGTCCAAAAATACATCAAAATAGAAAAATCCTTAATATCAATTACGTTGTCCTGATTACAATCAATGGTCGGGTTCGGCTGAACTTTGCCAAACCAAAACAGCAAAATAGAAAAGTCAATCAAATTAATTCGGCGGTCTTTGTTATAATCAACGCAAACTCCCAGCTGAGCTGGCGGCGGCGGAATCACAGGCGGTTGCCCAGGCTCGCCAAGATAAAAATTCGTCATCACTGGACGGCTGTACAAACTGCTAAACCCATTCAAACTAGCTTTAGCCCGCAGGCCATACAATCCAGGTGGCAAGTTTGCGGACAAAAAAACTTCATACAAACCCTGAGAATTTGCAACCGTAGTAGCAAGAGCCGGCAGAGTAGGAATTTCTATACTAACAGTACTACCAGCTGGCGCGTAACCAGAAACAGTATACTGGCTACCAATAGCAACTACAGTGGGGCTTGCCGAAATAGTTGGTGGAATAATTATGTTGCTAAAGTTGTAGGGCTGGTTTGCATTGGCCAACAGATTTATCGTGTGCGGGCTGGATAAAATACCGTTTGGATCCTCCGCAAAAATTGATAACTGATAATTCCCGAACCGCAGACCGTTCAGTGTAATCTGAAAACTACCATCAGGGTTGGCAATCAATGTAGTCGCCACAGACCCATCTCTGAGCAAAGTCAGCTTCGCGGCCGGAAAAGCCCAGCCGCTCATGACTACAGTAGCACCAGAGCTAGAACCAGAACCAGTGCCTCCAGGAGGCGCCGGCGAGCCTACTACAGCGCTGACATCCAGCGTGTCACTATCAGTCATTTGCGCCATCACCCAACCAAAACTGAGCACGCTTACCGCCACTGCTAAAGTAAAAACTAGCACGGCACTAGTCTTAAGGTTCTGTTGGTCTGATGACAATTTTACTTTAAGCTTTTGGGAAATTTTGGTATCGGTTAGTGTCCAATGATAATTCATTATACCTCATTTTGGCCCAAAAACCAAAAGAACGGCTTATTGCCGTTCTTGGATTGATTATTACGGAGAGCCTCCGCCACCGCCGCCACTGCCTCCGCCACCACCACCAGCAGCACAAGTACCGGTTGGTGATCCCGGAGGGCGAATTACGACTGTTGGAGCAGACTGATAGCCGGTTCCAGCAAAAGTTACATTAATCGAGCTGACTACGCCATTAGTCAATACAGCAGTGCCAGTTGCCTCTGAACTAGGACTGCCTTGTTCAAAACATACTAACGGAGCAGTAGAATAGCCAAGTCCGCCATCTGTTACCACTACGCCATCAACAGCCCCAGCCTGAATAGTCGCGGTCGCAGCTGCGGTACGAGGTTCCCCACCCGATTCACCACCACCGCCGCCGCTACTACCGCTACCAGCGCCGCCGCTACTACCGCTACTACCGCCACCAGCGCCAACAATGATAAATCTCCAGCAAGAATCATTATTGCCAGCATTAGTAGAATTACTGCCAAGCTGTACTGTATTTGATCCTGGCTCACAACCACCCCAAGATACAGTTACCCTAGCTACACTAGCGGAACCCTCTATATCAATATACCAAGGTGAGCTAGCAGTACCGGTTAAGACGATTGGGTGACCGTTTGCGCCGGTTAAAGTTAATTGGTTTGTAATTGTGAAAGTTTCGCCTGACTCAAACTCCAGCACTTTATCCTGAGTGGTGCTACTTAAAGTATAAAATGCTGTGCTCCCCAAAATTTGAGAGGTCTGGTTCGCATCATTAAACACCACAGTACCACTGCCAGCTGTAAAGGTGCCGGCGTTGGTGAA